>NZ_JBQDCO010000047.1:0-24157 GCF_052091845.1 Marinobacter sp.
ATCATGGACAGGCACAGCTTAGCCTGACCTGATGTCGAAAAGCCCGGTGGATGCGCCCCCGGGCTTTTTGCGTTTCTACTGCGTCGATTCCGGGGTTACGGTAAACCCGAGGCGTGTTAGGTGGCGTGTGAAGCATGGTATCCTTGTGTTCGATAGTCATTGACAGGAGGTGACACCATGCAGCTTGATGAACTTCTTACCAAGATTCGTCAGCTTCCGGTCATGCGCCAGCGGGAAGTTATGGATTTTGTGCTGTTCTTGGGTGAGCAATGTAAGCAGGATAACGTGGGTGGTCACTCAGACTTGTCAGATCATGCATACCAAGCCATGAGTGTTGAGCAGGCCATGCGTGGCTTGGAAGATGAGCCGGAGATATACAGTGAGGATGATCTGCAGGAGCAGTGGCAATGAAGCGTGCCGGTCAGATTGCTCTTATGCCGTTTCCCTACACAAACCTCGCGAACAACAAGAAACGGCCGGTGTTATTGCTTCGGAAACTTAGCCAGAATCAGGATGATTGGTTGGTGTGTATGGTGTCGTCGCAGTTGCGGCAATTGCAATAAACGATCATGGACAGGCACAGCTTAGCCTGTTGTTCGTGTAATCAGCTTGCGCAAAGCCAATAAACGCGAGGTTCGACGCTATGAGCAATTCAAATGACCCGGAAATGACAGATAAAGACAACCCAGAGTGGTCTGACACTATGTTTGCCAAAGCTAAGCGAGGCACGGCGGCTGGGCGGGCAGGGCGACCAAGGTCGAAGTCGCCCAAGCAGTCCACCACGCTACGAAATTGATGAAGACGTTATCGAGTTCTTCAAGAGCGGCGGTAGCGGCTGGCAGACCAGAATGAACGAAGCTCTGCGACAGTATATTCGGAGCACAGTTAAGAAATAACCACACAAATAATCATGGACAGGCACAGCTTAGCCTTTCGAATTGAACCAGAGGGGAGGGGAATCTAGGCCGCTTGGCGCCGCCTGCCGGGATTCCGGTAATCCTGATAACTGTCTTCAAAGGCGGTCGCCCGATGGCACCATCGCGCCGGGTCCAGGTTCAGTCGTTCCAGAATCGGCAGCGCACGTTCATCTATAGCGCCGCGCTTACCACGTCGACTGATCCTGCCAGTGCAATCCACCAGTTCCAGGTAGTCCTCAAAGCTGAACAGGATGCCGCGTTGAAAGCCGTTCCGAATGACGCCTTCAAATCCCAGCAGTGGTTTCAGTGGCACAGAAAAATCGTTCAACGCTTGCTGTTCCGTTTGCCGGGCAATGGCTTCCGATAGCTCAAACGTTGGCTTAATGCGCTCTTTGATACTGGTGTGGCTGGAAGTCTCCGGTGTTTCCGCCATAGCCGCACGGATGGGATTCAAGTCAACATAGGCCATGCAGGAGAGCAGTGCTTCCTCGGTGTCCAGCGCCTGAGACTTGAACCGACTTTCCCAGAAGTGGCCGGTGCACTCATCTTCCCGGTTCGCTTGCCGTGCGACAGGTTCATTCAGGCACTTCATAAACCAGCTCAAGTCTGCCAGCCGTTGCCGGAAGGTTTCAGCGTAGTCCTCTACCCGCCGAAGCTCTGCTCCGCACAGTTCGTCGCCTCTGTGATACCGCTGCACCAGTGATGGCCCTTTATAAATGCTGCACCAACGCGCCAGCACTTCATCCACACTCCACGGTTCCACTTCATGTGGGCTGAGTTTTACCACCAAGTGGTAGTGGTTCGACATCACCGCGTAAGCCGCCACGTCCACGGTAAACACAGAGGCCAGCAGCCGGATTCGTTCCTCAATCCAGCCGCGCCGGTGCTCATAACAGCGCCCGGTGGCGTGGTCCTGCCCGCACAGGAAGGTGCGGCGCACGCAGCGTGAGATCACGTGGTAGAAGGGGGTGTCTGAGATGCTAACCAGTTCTGCTCTGGGTTTTGGCATGGTGACTCCTTGTCTTTGAGGTGGCTGACAAACTCTAGGGCCTAAGGGCCTATGTAAATATACAGCTGTTTTTTTATACAGTAGTATGGGTTTCCGAGGATAGCAACCCGAAAGGTATAAGGGCTACATTCTTAGTTCTCCCTAATAGGATCATGGACAGGCACTGCTTAGCCTGTTGGCGTTAGCAGCTACATCACCCTTCCAGATCTTGTGAAATGAGTAAAAAAGGGATAATTTGTACTCATGGATGAATTTGAATTCGACGAAGCCAAAAGCCAGGCCAATCTGGATAAGCATGGTATCGATTTCGTTGCTGCCCAATTGTTGTGGAAAGACCCGCAGCTGCTGGAGATCCGCGCGAAATCCGAGGGTGAGCAGAGGTTTTTGCTGATAGGAAAGATTGGTGAAAAGCACTGGTCGGCTGTCGTCACATACAGGGATGCTCGTATTCGTCTGATTTCAGTCAGACGTTCCCGCAAAAAGGAGATTGAGCTCTATGAAAGCTGAAGACTTCGACAAGAAATTTGAGGAAGGCCAGGAAGATATTGTTGATGACCTGGATCTGTCCTCTGCTCGCCGCGTTAATCAGGAACAAAAGCGAATCAACGTTGATTTCCCAGCTTGGGTTGTGGAGTCGTTAGATCGCGAGGCTGCGCGCATTGGCGTTACGCGCCAATCAATCATCAAGGTATGGCTGGTGGAGCGTCTTCAGGCAGAATCTGCTAACAAGCCGCTCAATGGTGGCACCGCGGGCGGCGCACATTAGCGGAGTGTTTAAATGATTATCAGTGAATTGGGCGTTATGGCAAGTTCGCACCGGCATTCCACGGAAAACCCGGAAATCCGTAAATTTCAGGCGCGTGAAGTACTCGGCAGGAATGCCGATCGTTTGAATTGAACCAGGGGGGGAATCTAGGCCGCTTGTCGCCGCCTGCCGGGGTTTCAGTAATCCTGATAGCTGTCTTCAAAGGCAGTCGCCCGATGGCACCATCGCGCCGGGTCCAGGTTCAGCCGTTCTAAAATTGGCAGCGCACGTTCATCTATAGCGCCGCGCTTACCACGCCGGCTGATCCTGCCAGTGCAATCCACCAGTTCCAGGTAGTCTTCAAAGCTGAACATGAAAATAAGATCATGGACAGGCACAGCATTTACTCGCTCTATAGAAGACCATGGACAGGCACAGCTTAGCCTGACTTGGCGCTGCCGGTTATGCGGGCGGTACAATTATTTTTGTTACTTCTTAATGTTTCGATAGAAATTTTCGTGCGACCCCAAAGCTATCAGTTCAAGAATCAAGGCACCATTGTCAAAGCTGTATCCCAATAAAGTCAGTTGCTTGTTCATTTTGAATTTATATACACGCAGGAATGAAAGATCGCCTTTTTTCTGCTCCCCAAGATCGGGGTCAGCCATCAGTTCCTTGACGGCTGAATCCAACTCTTTTTTTTGATTGGCTTTCAGTTTTTTTGCTGCTTTTTTGAATGCAGGAGTCTGGAGAACACTGGTGGCCTTAACCAAAATCGTAGGCCTCAAGCTTTCCAGCTTCTCGCTCCGCTTTTGCGATGATAGCCTGTTTTACAAATTCGTATGGTAAGTCAGGGTTGTCTTCCATCAATTTACCGATTTTTGCCCAATGTTCAATTTGCTTGGGTGGTGTACGGTCAAGCGCTTTGGCTATGATGGTAGCTTTTTCAATTAGATTCTGATCTAAGCGTATGCTGTTACTGGCCATTTTTGAATCCTCAGAGGTGTTTTTTGATTGTAGCGTTGTGCCACACCTGAGGCAAGTTGCAGCAGTTCAAATATGCAAGACCATTAAGACCATGGACAGGCACAGTTCACAAAGGTCATGGACAGGCGCAGCTTAGTCCGCTTCAGATGTTGACCAGGAGTCAACTTCCTTGGTATGTTCTCGATGGGTTATCCAAGGAAGGTCGATGAATGTAATCTCAAAGAAACCGTTTAATCATGCAGCTTTAAAGTATCCCAACGATCGGGATGCGTTGCTCGACATGTATAATGTGCTGCAAAGGATCGATTTCAGCACGCCGAGCGAACTAAAAGCGGTGTTTCCATCGCTGGATAATTTCAAATATAAGGATAAGTGGTGGGTTTTGGACGTTGGTGGTAATAATCTTCGTGTTCTTGCATTCATCCAGTTTGTGAACAAACGTATGTATATCAAGCATATCGTGAACCACGCGGATTATGACAAGCTGACAAAAAAGTACGCGAGAGCGCAGGATTGAAGGTGAGTCTATGGCACAGTTAGCGATATTCGATGCGTACCAGAGATTTATAGCGGCTGCACAGCCTTTAATGAACATTGATACGGAAGAGCAATATAATGCAGCTCTGGAAACCCTTGAGTGTGCATTGGAGTCTGCCAGCGATACCCTCGACGATCCGCTGAACCCACTTATAGATATGCTCAGTCTGGCCATTGAGCGCTATGAATCGCGGAGTGAACCACTGGTCGCATTCGTCGATGAGGCAGAGTCAGTACCCGTCGATATTGCACTACTTCGTACTTTGATGAAACAGTATCATTTGACTGGTAGCGATTTGCCGGAAGTTGGCGACAAAACCATGGTGTCAAAGGTGCTTAATGGGAAGAGAACCCTGAGTCGCAAAGCAATTGAGGGTTTGTCTGAGCGGTTTAATTTAAGGCCAGCTATGTTTTTTGGTGGGTAGTCATTCATGAGAAATGACAGAAGATCATGGACAGGCACAGCTCTCCTCTGCCCCGCTGAAAGCCATTGCGAACCATGGCGGAACGGCCGGAAGCTATTTCGACTAGATTTACACCGTTGTTCCAGTTTAAACTAACTAGAGTGAACTAATAGTGGAGGGGGCATGGAATCCGTAAACATGCATGAAGCGAAAACTCGGCTCTCGCAATTGGTTGCTCGGGCAGTCAAGGGGGAGGCGTTCATTATTGCCAAAGCAGGCAAGCCGGTTGTGCGTGTAACTGCAATCGAAGCCCCCGATACCGGTAAGCAGAAACGGATTGGTTTCATGGCAGGTGAGTTCAAGGTTCCTGATGACTTCGATCGGATGGAGCAGGATGAGATAAGCGAAATGTTCGAGACCTGACGTGAATTTGCTCCTGGACACCCATGTATTGCTTTGGGCAGCGACCGGACATCAGAGCTTGTCAGCTGAAGCAGTTGGGCTAATTAGCGATCACGCGAATACTTTGTATTTCAGTGCGGCTAGCCTGTGGGAGGTTGTTATAAAAAATAATCTGGGCCGCCAAGATTTTCAGGTGAATCCCAATATTCTGAGGCGGGGGCTTATGGATAACGGCTATCTGGAGTTACCTATAACTTCTCGGCATACACTCGCCGTGAGTCACTTGCCTGATATTCATAAAGATCCATTTGATCGGATTCTTGTTGCCCAAGCAGAATCCGAGGGGTTTCTATTGCTCACTGCCGATGAACTGGTGGCCCGTTATCCAGGCCCTGTTCGGCGAGTGTGATGGGCATAGTTAGATTTGATCACGCGATTATTTTGACCTTCATGGACAGGCACTAGCCTCCCTAGCCTGACCTCCCCATTTCGTTGCACTACATGTGCGCAGCTAAACAAAAACGTGAGAAAAATGCCAATAGGCACACGGCCTGATAGACTCCTCTCATGAAGCAAATTAACTGGAATGCTGAAAAGAACCAACAGTTGATGAGCGAGCGCGAAGTTTCCTTCGAAGATGTCCTGTTTGCTCTTCAGTCTGGCGGTTTACTTGATGATGGACCTCATCCCAACAGGGACAAGTATCCGAATCAACGTTTGTTTGTGATTCGGGTTGACGATTATGCCTGGCTGGTGCCGTACGTCGAGAATGATAGAGAAATCTTTCTCAAGACGGTCATCCCCAGTCGTAAGGCCACTAAGAAATTTCTAAGGGGGTAGCATGGCGAAAACCAAATTGGATCCCGAAGAGCAAGAGTTGCTGGAGGCATACGAATCCGGAGAGTTCGAGTCAGATCTGGATGCCGATCGTCGGGAGTATCTGACGAAGGCTGCGGAAGAAACGTTCAAGAAAGACAAGCGGATCAATATACGTATCTCCAGTCGCGACCTGGAGGCACTTCAACGCCGGGCGCTGGAAGAAGGGCTTCCTTATCAGTCCTTGGTTTCCAGTGTTCTGCACAAGTATGTCTCCGGTGGCCTAAAAGACATCTCTGCTAACAAGTCAGGCCAGCGGACGCGCTAAGGTGAATGATCTGATGGACACGATCGTCATTAGCTTAGCCTGTGGACAGGCACAGCTTAGCCTGCGTCATTTATAAAGTGCAGAACAAGCGGGTGCTTGTAGAGGTTGAAAAAGTAACTCCCCATGATTATGGGAGGAGATAAAATGAGTGAATATCATAAGGCGGAAAGAAGGGTTGAAGTTTCCACTGGTGAATCTGTCCGGATCCTTCGTGAGCTTCAGGATATGAGTCAGAACGACCTGGCAGTGGTCACTGGCATACCGCAGTCTACTATTTCAGCGATTGAAAATGATCGAGTGCGCCTGGGTGTAGAGCGTGCAAAGGTCTTGGCTCGTGCTTTGCGGTGTCATCCTGCTGTGCTCGTATTTCCAGGTTGGGACATTGAACATGAGTCTGCCGCATGAACAAGTGATCATCATGGACAGGCGCAGCATAGCCTGCTCCCCACTCAAAGTCGCTGCGCCAGGTACTCGCTCAGAGCGTTTCGAGTGAGGTCGTTCAATGAGATGCTTTGACGACGTGCTGCGACACTAGCCGCAAGATGCAAGTCATGGCCAACCCTAACGTTAAAGGAACCCTTGCATGGAATTTCGGGCGTTGCATTCAGGCCTGAGCAGGTCTCTAGATAGTCATCTACCGCTTCCTGAAACGCCTTTTCAAGCTCTGCCACAGTTTCTCCTTCGTAGTTTACCAATGCACGAATGAACTGTAGCTTTCCAAACAAGCAATTGTCTTCAGTGCTAACCTCGATGGAGCCGTAGTAGCCACGATATTTAAGCATAGTGCTCATTAAATCAGCCCTCCAGATTTAAGGTTTTCGATTATCTGACGCCTTGCGTAAGCTTTCAGTTCATTACCCGGGTGTGGCCGGTGCAAGTTAATCAATGCTTGCGGATCTCCATTGTCAAACTTTACGCGACTGCCTTGGCCTTCGATCTGGCGATACCCCAGGCTTCTTAAAAGCGTCGTAAGCTCCTGCCAAGTAAAGGTTGAGCCTTTATTTAGTAGTTTGGTCAATAGCTTTCCTTGCTTTGACATCACTTTTCTCCTTTGGTGCAACTAATTATAGTTGCTTGTTGGCCGGGCGTCCAGAACAGAAAACCATGGACATGATTTCGGAAAGCTTGCAAGAGGATCAGGGGGCATGGACAGGCACAGCTTAGCCATGGACAGGCACAGCTTAGCCAAACGCCTATGGTTGCCTGACTTTTGGTATCATACGAAACCTAAGGCGAAACAGTACTCACTCGGGCGTTTATATGTATCCAGCTGCTGATCTTCACTGGTCAATGCCACCAAATCGCGAGAGGGCGTTAATGCTTGCTTATCGTGAGGTGTCAGTTTTTGTTTATGATGCCGTTCAGCTTGAAGGACTCAACTTTACGCTACCCGAAGTGCAAACGCTGATGCAGGGAATCACCGTTGGTGGGCACCGGCTCAGTGACCAGAAAATCGCTACTAATCAGGCGGATACCTGGAAAGAGCTGTTCCGGTTGATCAGGGAACAGAAATTTAAGCTAACACAAAGCTGCGCTTTTGATTTGCATCGTATTGCGGGAAAGGAGGAGGCACTGGAGTGGGGCCGTTTTCGTTCCGGCGGCGTGCTAATCGCGGGAACAGATTATGAGCCACCGGCTGCCGGTCAGCTTGGTGGTCTTTTTGCGGGCATGGTCAGCAAGCTTTCGGACTTTGAGGATGTTTATGACCAGGCCATTCATTTATTTTTGACCACGGCTCGCTGTCAATTTTTTTACGACGTAAACAAGCGTATGGGCCGTTTTATGATGAATGGGCATCTGCTGAACTGCGGGTACCCTGCCATTAATATTCCGGCGTCGCGCCAACTTGAGTTTAATGAACTGATGCTCGAGTTCTACAGTTCGGGTGACCAGGAAAAAATGAACCGGTTTGTGCGTAGTTGCATGGACGAGCGCGTTGTCCGGATTATGAAGGAATAATAGATAGAAGATCATGGACAGGCACAGTTAACCTATCATAAATAGGAGGTACCGCAAATGACAAAACGCCCGGCCCCTTTTAACGGGTTGCGCCACTTGGCACTGGTAGTCCCCAATCTTGAAGAGTGCGAACGCTTTTATGTGGATGTGATCGGCATGGCTGTACTACGCAGGGCCAGTGAAAACCTGGTCTACCTGACTCTCGGCAACGATAACCTGTCGCTAGGCCGCAATAGAAAGGGCGAGCGCACGGGTGTTCAGTACCTCGATCACTTTGGGTTTGTAGTTGATACCAAAGAGCAGTTACAGGACTGGTTCGAGTTTTTGGAAGCACAGGGAGTGAATCTTCTGGATACTCCTCACGACCATAGTGATGGTGCGCGCAGTTTTCACTGCACGGATCCGGCAGGTAATGTGGTTCAGCCGATTTATCATCCGGCAATTTCCGGTCAGCGCTTTTCTGCGCCTGGTGAGTAGTTTGGGGTCATAGCCCCCATTAGCCCCCCCATGGACAGGCACAGCCTAGTCGGGCACGGCCTAGCCGCCAAGCCATGCCCATAACCGTGCAAACCGAAAATCATGAATACAGCGCCCGGCGCTGGCTTTGAGGCGATTAGCCGGCGCTGCTTTCCACTTTTCCAAGCCCTTCCAGCAAGCCGGCCATATCGTCGGCGTGTTCTTCTTCCTGTGCCAGGATGTCTTCGATAATCCTGCGGGAGGTGGGGTCTTTCTCGCCCAGGTAATTGGCAATCTCCCGATAGCTATCGATGGCGATTCGCTCGGCGATCAGATCCTCTTTAATCATTTCGCGCAGGTTTTCACCTTCTACATACTCCGCATGAGAGCGGCTTAGCAGGCCTTCGGGTGAGAAGTTCGGAGCGCCACCAAGCTGCACAATTCGCTCTGCGAGCCAATCTGCGTGCTGTTGCTCCTGCTCCGCATGCTCCAGGAATTCGGCCTTGGCAATGCTGGCCGTGAAGCCGTCTGCCATGAAGTAATGACTTTTATAGCGCAGGGTACAAACGATCTCAGTGGCCAGGGCGGCGTTGAGTAGATCGATAACGTTTTCACGATCTGCCTCATAGCCCTCAGTGACAGCGCCCTGCTCAATGTGTTGGCGGGCGCGCTCACGAATGGTTTTGATATCAGTGAGAAATGGTTGCTTCGACATGCTCTTACTCCTCTCTGTGTAACCAGGACAATTATAATGCTTGTTCAGAGCCCGCTATGCAAAAAAGGCACAAAGTCATGGACAGGCACAGCTTAGCAGGCCGGCACAGCTTAGCAGGCCCCGCAAGCACGGCCGCCGTTAATTATTAACGGTCAGGCGCATTTCAGCTGCGAGTTTTGCCGGATCAACGGCCTCGCCTTTCTGGTTGGTTACCCCGTTAAGCCAGCGGGTAACCGTTTCCGGGTGGCGAAACATCCAGTCTCGTGCCGCTCGGTCGCCCGGAACAAACTCGTACAGCATCATGTTCATTAGCTCGCCTTCCATGCTGAGCGAAAACTCTAGGTTGTCCAGTAGCTTGGCCACGTTGGGGCAAGCGCTACGATAACCTGCGCGAGTGTTGGTAGAAACCGTGGCACCGCCCAGGTTGGGGCCAAAGTACTCATCGCCACCGCTAAGGTAGCGGATGTCGTGCATTTCATTCATCGGGTGTGGTGCCCAGGCCAGAAACGCAATCCAGTCGCCATCACGAATGTGGCTTTTCACCTGGTGCAGCATCAATCTTTCCGGTAGCTCCATCAGGGAAAACTGCCCCAGAGCGAAATCGTTCTTCGCGATTATATCCAGCAACAGGGCGTTGCCATCGTTACCCCGTTCCAGGCCGTAGAGTTCGTTTTCGAACTTGTCTTTAAAGCGAGCAATATCTGCAAACGATTGAACGCCGGCTTCATACACATAAGTTGGTACGGCCAGGGTGTATTTTGCGCCCTTCAGGTTTTTGCCAAAAACCTCCACGCTGCCGCTTTTCAGGTACGGCTGAAGGATAGGTTCCATGGTTGGCATCCAGTTGCCCAGAAAGATATCCAGTTCACCCTTGTCGAGTTTCTGGTACACCTCTGGCACTGACAGTTCCTCGGTGCTCACTTCATAACCCAGATAGGTCAGCAGGGTTTCAGCGGTGGCGGTGGTTGCCTGCACGTCTGTCCAGCTTACGGCGCCAAAGCTTACCTGTTTGCATTCATCTGCCAGGGCCCCAACCGGCTGCAACAACGCCGTCATAAAAAATGTTAACTGCACAATAACTTTCTTCATGTTTTCGCTCCGCGGATAGGATCAGCGCGCGATACTAGCAGTTGAACGGTTGTTCAATATAGTGCGTAAAGCAACCACTGGAGAAAACGGACATATTGTGCTGGGGTGCCCCTTCGATTATGGACAGGCACAGCTAAAAGCCCAGCTAAAAGCCATGGACAGGCACAGCTAAAAGCCGTTACGTCTCATCTGCGGCCCGCCCGTCAATCACCGGCGAACGACTCCCCCCTTCCGCATCCATCTGAACACTAATCCTGGGCGCTGCAATATCAATGTACCGCTCTTCCATATTGCGTTTTAGTAGCAGGTTGAAGGCGCGAGACACATCCCACTGATACTCCGGTTTGGTGCGCATGCGCATGCGCAGCACCGGGCAGCCTTCTTCAAATGAGTGTATGCCCTGCATTTCCAGAGGCGACCAGATCAGCCAGCGCATATCCGGCTGGGTGCGCAGTTCTTCGGCGGTTTCGGTCATCAGGAGTATGGCGTCATCGATGCGCAGCTCCCTGGGGATGCGAATTTTGAGCAGTGCTATGCCGAACTGGCGCGACATGTTGTGAATAGAACTGATCTTGCTGAACGTAATGTGGTGCACTATGCCTTCAAGGTCGCGCAAACGCACGGTGCGCAGGTTAAACCCTTCCACCGACCCCATAAAGCCGTTGATCTCCACAAAGTCGCCCACCGACATGGAGTCTTCAACCACAATAAACAGGCCTGTGATCAAATCCTGAACCAGCGTTTGGGCACCAAAGCCAACGGCCAGGCCAACAATACCGGCACCGGCCAGCAAGGGCGTTACATCGACGCCCAGGGTAGACAAGCCTGCAAGTGCGGCAATAATCAGGATGGTGATCAGCAGGGTGTTTCGGGCGATGGGCAGTATGGTCTGGGCCCTCGCAGGGTTGATCCTTTTCTTGCGATCTCCGCCCCGCATGGCTCTTTCCAGAAGCTCGTCTACAAATATCCAGGTAAGGCTGGCAATCAGCCCGGTAAGGATCACGCCAACAAGACTGCCTGCTACGCCCTTGCTTACTGGCGTCTGGCCTCCCAGGCCGAATAGCGACATGTTCCATATTTGTAATATCAGCTCCAAAAACACCAGCCACGCCGCTATTTGGATGAGGCGGTAGCCAAATTTCACAAGCCGGCGGCTGAACTGGCTCAGGGCCTGGTGGCTGGGGCGGTTCTCTTGAATGCCAATCAGCCCCTGAAGGGCAAGGGTGAGGGCCAGCAGCAGCGCGCAGATCATGGATTTGCCAAGGGCCGCGTCTGCCTCCCCGCCATTAATAAATACGGCCACCACGGACGCACTGATGGCCAACAGCATGGGGATATGCCAAAGCCGGGCGAGCAGGGCCGTTACTTCTCGCCCCACGCCCTGGTCTTTACGCTGTGTGTACGGGCGGTTGCGAATCAGGTGGGTAACCGGGCGCCGGTTTCGAACAATCAGGAAAAAACTCAGCATGGCCGCGGCGATACTGAAAATAAGGGCAAGTGCGCTGGCCAGCTCTGCACCCAGTTGCGCGATAAGCTCGTTAGTGCTCAGTGCATCTTCCAGCGCAAAGAGCACGCCAATAATAAACAGGGGCAACAGCATGCGCCGGCGCGCGATCAGAACCGCCGTTAGCCTGTGGCCGTTGGAGAAGACAGAAATCATCACATCAAACAGCGAAGTCAGCCCGCGGGCGCTCAGGGCGGCGTAGGCCAGAATAAGAATGGTGCTTTGTGCCGCCTCAGACATGCCAAACGTGGGCAGCCCCGCCAGCAAGGCTGTAAAGGTGATCAGCAAAGGTAGAATGCGCCGTAAAAAGTGCGCAATAAGCATCCATGGCCTGGGCTGCCGTGGCATTTGCAGGGGCCAGCCGCGCCATACAAAAAACAGGCGTGTTAAACGAATGAGGCCGTACAGCGCAGCCAGCCAGACCACAAGCCCGGCTGCAGTTTCAGCCAGCACCCGAAACGACGCACTCGCAAGCAGCTGCTTGGCAGCGCTGTAGGCGTTGTGGAAGTTTTTCTTCCACTTGTTTAATGAGGTTTCCTCCGAGCTACCTGCACTGGAGTCATCAAAAAACACCGCCAGCGCCCCCAGCAACCCTTCGCCTTCGGTGGCTTTTTGGGCGGTTTGCGACGATTGTGCCTGCAAGCCTTGTTGTATGGTTTTTAACTGCTCTACCAGGGCTTTCCGGCTCTGGTCATCTTCCAGAGCCTTGATGGTAACCTGCAGCGACGCCCCCAGTTCTTCTGCAGACGCCTCTTCCTTATCTGGCTCTCCGGAAAGGCCGGGTATGCCTGGCAGGTTAAAAGGCTGTGCGTTAGCCGCGCCCATGGTTGCAAACAGCAGCAGGATAAAGCCCAAAACGGGCGCTATAAACTTCAAATTTCAGCCCCTTCAAACAAATCCAGCATCTATGCATCCTGTTCAAGTACGTGATTAATCAGGTTTATACCATGTTCCAATACGGCCTCTGGCCGACGGTAATATACACGCTCTGTTGACTGGGTAGCCATAGGCACATTAAGCAGTGCAAGCCATTTTTAAAGGGTGCCAGATACGAACAGCACCAGGATTTGCTACCATAGCCCAATTCCAGGAAGGCAAGGCCATAGGTATGCACCACAGAGCAATGCTCACTGAGGTAATCAGAATAGCAGACGAAGCCAGCGCGAAGGTGCTTCACATCTACCAGTCTGATTTCAGTGTGAGTTACAAGGAAGACAAATCGCCCATCACCGCGGCCGATGTAGCAAGCCACGAGATTATTGCAAAAGGCCTGCGCCGTATTACCCCCGACATCCCTGTGCTCTCGGAAGAGGCAGTTCCGGCAACCTGGCTGGAGCGCCAGCACTGGCGACGATTCTGGCTGGTAGACCCTATTGACGGCACCAAAGAATTCACCCAGCGCACCGGGGAGTTCACCGTGAATATCGCACTGATTGAAAACGGCGAACCGGTAATGGGCGTTGTTACCGCACCTGCGTTACAGGAAGCGTTCTGGGGCATTAAAGGCGAGGGCGCCAGCAAGCGTGACAGCACCGGGCGAACTTACCCTATACAGGTTAGCCAACCGCAAGCCAGCAAACGTGTTGTCGCCAGCAAAAATCACCTGAACGACGAAACACGCGCTTTTATTGAAGCGCTGGGCGCACACGAAACCGTTCAGGCCGGCAGTTCCCTGAAGTTTTGCCGCATAGCGGAAGGCCAGGCAGACATCTACCCCCGCATGGGCCCAACCAGCGAGTGGGACACCGCAGCCGCCCATGCGGTGCTGGTTGCGGCCGGTGGCAGCGTGAGCACGGTGGATGGCGAGCCTCTGAGATATGGCAAGGAAGATGTTCTCAACCCGCACTTTATCGCCACAGGCAGCAGGAGTGCCCACAGTTTATGACCTGGTACGCACTTCAACACAAGCCTGCGCAAGGCGATCGGGCGCTGGCTAATCTGCAAAACCAGGAGATTACTTGTTTCTTCCCGAAAATAAGTGTTGAAAAGATAAAGAACGGCAAAAGAGCCCGCAAGCTGGAGCCTCTTTTTCCCGGTTACCTGTTTGTTAACATGGCACAGACCGATCCCTGCTGGGCAAAGCTACGCTCTACCCGTGGAGTCACAAGAGTGGTCGCTTTTGCCAACAAGCCTGCGGCGATCCCGGATAGCGTTATTCAACATATAAAGAGTAGCCTGAGCAGTGTGTCAGAGCAGGGCGGTATTAAACCCGGCCAAGCTGTTCAGTTGAATGAAGCGCCGTTTGTAGGTATTAATGCAATCTTTCAAGCCTACGATGGCGAGGAGCGAGTGGTCGTTCTGATCAACTTTATGCAAAAGCAACAAAGGGTAACAGTGCCTGTTTCGGCCATACGCCGGTGAGTTGCAGCTTCAGTAAAGTGTTTTGCGTACCAGCACGTTTCACTTTAATGGCTATTCCTCCGCCTCCACACATATAACGGAAAATAAACACCCAATGGACAACAATCAATACGATAAACGCCCCCAGTACGACGATGAAATCAGCTTCGTTGATCTCGCATCCACGTTCTTGAGGCGCCGCCGAATGTTCTACATTGTGTTTTTGGTGATTACGCTGGCCGGTGTTGCTTACGCAGTTCTGGCACCCGAAGAGTACAGCTACGTTAGTCTGATCAAGCTGGCGGAAGATGGTGCCGGCAAATATATTGATAAACCCGATGCTGTTATCGCCTCACTTGAAAACCGCTGGGTGCCAGAGTTTAAGGCTGAGTATGCTGCGAAGCATGAGCACAATTTGCCATTTAATGTCGCTTTCGAAAACCCGAAGAACACAGGGCTGATTCGTATAGCAACAGACACCTCACCAGATGAGCAGAAAACCGTGCAGCAGTTTCACCGTCAATTGTTGTCTCAGTTAGAAACACGACAATCCGCAAGTGTGTCTCGGTTAAAGCGTGGCCTGGAAAAGCGTATTGAAAACCTGAACTCCACTGTTGGTATGTTAAAGGGCTTGCCCGATGCAGGGGCAGCGCTTGCATCGGCGATCGATCAGCGGGTTTCACTTGAAGCGGAACTGGAAACTATAGAGCCAACTGAAGTGCTGGTCGTTGCCAGGGAAAGTGCAACGCGTAAGGGCCCGCGGCGAAGTTTAATTATGGTGTTAGCTGGCGTTCTTGGTTTAATGGTGGGGGTCTTTTCGACATTTATTGCGGAGTTTATCAGCGCTGTAAAGCTTCAGATGTACGAGCCATGAGTGGCATTTGCGTATATTTAAGCGTTTAACAAATATTAACGGCTGATAAGTGTTTCGTTTCAAGCGAGCGCAGTCTTAGCGGCTTGTGTGCCACGGGTGATAGCGTACAATCAGCGCGTTCCTGGACAGGGCGACAGATTTGCCGGCAGAAGTAGTGCTGGAGCTTGCATGGCTTTCTGGCGCCTTGTAGAAGTCCCAATAATTCACGACCTTAAAACACTGGGCCCGGGTCGGTGGGGCGGTAGCGTGCCTGATCAGTCAAGTGGCCCCTGCAGCGCCCCCGGAGTAAATCGATCTGACTGATTGTCGCTATTGCAGTAGGGTCGCAAGCCTTGAAGGCCTGAATGTTGAAGCCATTAGCCAGTGTGCTACCACTTTATTAAAACCGGCAGTTGTTCAGCAGTAAAAGGGTGAGCCTGAAAGAGCGTTGATTGCAGTTGCGATTGCCATGCTGGGCGAAATACTTGTGGTGTTTGCTGTGTTCGCATCAGCTTTTATTCGTTCCGGAAAAGAACACAAACTGAGAAAGAGCAAATATGAAACTCTTAGTCACCGGCGGCGCCGGCTTCATAGGCTCCGCCGTCATCCGCCACATCATCAACAACACCAACGATGAAGTGGTCAACCTCGACAAACTCACCTACGCAGGCAACCTAGAAAGCCTGGCCGAAGTGAGCGACAGCGAACGCTACACCTTCGAACAGGTTGACATCTGCAACCGCGCCGAAGTAGACCGCGTACTGGCCCAGCACCAGCCAGACGCCATCATGCACCTTGCTGCCGAAAGCCACGTTGATAGATCCATCGACGGCCCGGCCGAGTTCATCGAAACCAACATAGTCGGCACCTACACCCTGCTGGAAGCCACCCGCCAATACTGGCACGCACTGGAAGGTAACAAAAAAACCAACTTCCGCTTCCACCACATAAGCACCGACGAAGTCTACGGCGACCTCCCTCATCCCAGTGACGTCCAGGAAGAGGGAGTTAAACTCCCCTCTCCCCCCGCGGGAGAGGGGCAGGGGGAGAGGGGGAAAGCAGGCGAACTCCCAATGTTCACCGAACAAACCCCCTACGCCCCCAGCAGCCCCTACAGCGCCAGCAAAGCCAGCTCAGACCACCTAGTGCGAGCCTGGCACCGAACCTATGGCCTGCCGGTACTGTTAACAAATTGCAGCAACAACTACGGCCCCTACCACTTCCCGGAAAAGCTCATTCCATTGATGATCCTCAACGCCCTGGAAGGCAAACCGCTCCCGGTCTACGGCAAAGGCGACCAGATTCGCGACTGGCTCTACGTAGAAGACCACGCCCGCGCACTCTGCAAAGTGGTAAAGGAAGGGCAGGTAGGCGAAACCTACAACATCGGCGGCCACAACGAAAAACAGAACATCGAAGTAGTCCACACCCTATGCGACATTCTCCAGGAACTGCGCCCACAGGAAAAAAGCTACCGCGACCTGATCACCACTGTAACCGACCGCCCCGGCCACGACAGGCGCTACGCCATAGACGCCAGTAAAATCGAAAAGGAACTGGGCTGGGCCCCGGAAGAAACCTTCGAAACCGGCATTCGCAAAACTGTACAGTGGTATCTGGATAACCTGGATTGGTGCCAACGAGTACAAGACGGCACCTATCAAAGAGAGCGCCTGGGAGCCGCAGGCTAACTCCACGGTTTACGACAAAAGTTCCCTCTCCCCTTGCGGGAGAGCAATTAACATCTTTAGCCCCTCGCCCCTGGCGGGAGAGGGGTTGGGGAGAGGGGGAGAATCCTCCTCCCAACTCCAAGGAGCAAAATTTGAAAGGCATCATCCTCGCAGGCGGCTCCGGCACCCGCCTGTACCCCATAACACTCGGCACCTCCAAACAACTCCTGCCAGTGTACGACAAGCCCATGATCTACTATCCACTTTCAGTGCTCATGCTGGCGGGCATCCGGGACATCCTCATCATCACCACCCCGGAAGATCAGGCCGGCTTCAAACGCGCCCTCGGCACCGGCGAACAATTTGGCATCAACCTCAGCTACGAAATCCAGCCAAGCCCGGACGGTCTCGCCCAGGCCTTTATCATCGGCGAAGAATTTATCGGTAACGACAGCGTGTGCCTGGTGCTGGGTGACAACATTTTCTACGGCCAGGGTTTCACCCCCAAACTGAAACAAGCGGCCCAACGCACCGAAGGCGCCACCGTATTCGGCTATCAGGTAAAAGACCCGGAGCGCTTCGGCGTCGTTGAATTCGACGAAAACAAACGCGCCATCTCCATCGAAGAAAAGCCCGAACACCCGAAATCCCACTACGCCGTAACCGGCCTCTACTTCTACGACAACAGCGTGGTAGAGATCGCCAAACAGGTAGAGCCCAGTCACCGGGGCGAACTAGAAATCACCTGTGTTAACCGGGCGTATCTGGAGCAAGGCAAACTTAACGTAGAGCTGCTGGGCCGGGGCTTCGCCTGGCTGGACACTGGCACCCATGAAAGCCTGCTGGAAGCGGCGCAATTCGTCGAAACTGTAGAGAAGCGTCAGGGCTACAAAATCGCCTGCCTCGAAGAAATCAGCTTCAACCAGGGCTGGCTCGATAAAAAACAGTTCCTGCAACAGGCCGACCAGCTCAAGAAAAACGGTTACGGCCAATACCTGCTCGACATTCTGGAAGACGCCAAATGATCCCCGTCACTAAGCCGTACCTGCCGAACCGGGAAAAGCTCAACCAATACCTAGATGGTATCTATGAGCGCAACTGGCTGACCAACAACGGCCCGCTAGTGCAGGAACTTACTAGTAAGTTGGAAGAATATCTGGGCGTCGAAAACCTGTTGCTGGTATCAAACGGCACGCTTGCGCTGCAAATTGCCTATCGTGCCCTGGGCATCAACGAGCCGGTAAACGGAAAAGCCGCAGAAGCGGTTACCACCCCGTTCACCTTCATCGCCACCGCCAGCTCTTTGAAGTGGGATGGCATCCAGCCGGTGTTTGCAGATATCGATCCGGAAACATGGTGTCTGGCACCGGAGAATATCGAGGCGAAAATCACCCCGCAAACCCGTGCCATTGTTCCCGTGCACGTATTCGGAAACGCCTGCGATGTAGAATCCATCGGAGCCATCGCCCAGAAGCACAATCTCAAAGTCATCTACGATGCCTCCCACGCCTTTGGTGTGAACTACAAAGGCGAAAGCCTGCTCAAGCACGGCGATGCCGCCACCCTCAGCTTCCATGCTACCAAGTTGTTCCACACAGGCGAGGGTGGGGCCATTATCTTCAAGCGCAAGGAAGACCTGGAGCGGGCGAAGAAGATGATCAACTTCGGCATCACCGGGCAGGAGAGCATTGAAGAACTGGGCATCAACGCCAAGATGAACGAAATGCAGGCGGCGATGGGATTGTGTGTGCTGGATGAAATGGAAGACAACCTGACGGCCCGTGCGGCCGTGTGGCACTGCTACGAACAGGCGCTGAACCAAGCCCTGCAACTGCAAGCAAAACCGGAAGCACTGGATTACAACCACGCATACTTTCCGGTGGTGTTTGAAAGCGAAGAACAGGCTCTTCGAGTAGTTGAAAAGCTTAAGGAGAGTGGTGCCTTGGCTCGCCGTTATTTTCACCCATCGCTTGAGACGGTGAATAGTTTGGGCGCGGGTGAATTCCAAGAATTTTCAAGTAGTATTGCCCAGCGAATACTGTGTTTACCGGTTTACAGCAGGTTAACAGTAGATCAAGTTGAAATGATCTGCCGAACTATTGTTGACGCCCTTGTAGAATAAAGTAGGTTCTTTAATGAAGAGGTTGTTAGTTTTTCCTTGTGGATCAGAGGTTGCGCTCGAAATCCATCGTTCGCTCCGTTATAGCGCTCATTTTGAATTGCTGGGAGCCTCGAGCGTGCCTGATCATGGAAAATTTGTTTATGATCGGTACATTGGAGATGTTCCATTTCATAACCATCCTGAATTTATTCCTAAGATTAAAGCTATTGTTGATAAAGAGAAAATTGATGCGATATTTCCGGCGATGGATGCAGTCGCTCGAACCCTAAAGAGCCATGAGAAGGAACTAGGCTGCTTGGTGATTGGCTCGGCTAATGAAGCAACGGCAATTTGTGCTTCCAAGTCTGCAACATATCTTAGCTTGGCTGAGCACGTACAGTGCCCGCGATGGAGTACCGACCTAAATATGATTCAGGAATATCCGGTGTTTCTAAAGCCCGACGAGGGGTATGGGTCTAGGAACGTGCATCTAGCCAGTTCCCGTAAGCAGGCTGAAAAGTTTCTTGACGACCATTCGGGTACGCGTTTTGTCTTCTGCGAATATCTTCCTGGCGATGAATTCACTATCGATTGTTTTAGCAATCGAGATGGACAACTTCTGTTCCATGGGGCTCGACAAAGGGCAAGGGTTAGTAATGGAATTAGTGTGAATACGATGGAGTCCAGAAAGCATCAACATGCCTTCCTGGCCGCAGCTATAGCTATTAATGAAAGACTCAAGCCCCGAGGTGCTTGGTTTTTTCAGATGAAGGAAAATGCATGCGGCGAGCCTGTGCTTCTGGAGGTTGCCGCAAGGCTCGGAGGGTCTTCTTCATACTTTCGTGCCAAGGGGGTCAATTTCGCTCTGCTTAGTGCTTTTGATGCATTTGATTATAAAGTTAACGTCGCCCCGAATGACTACGATGTTGAACTTGATCGTGCTCTTGGGAGTCGTTACAAAATGGACGTGACTTACGAAAGAGCTTATATAGATTTTGATGACTGTTTGTTGTTAGGTGAGAAAGTTAATCCAGAGTTAGTTAAGTTTATATTTCAGGCTAGAAATAAAGGTATTGAAGTTTTTCTGATTACGAGGCATGAGAGGGATATCAATGAAACCCTCAAGAAATTCCGTCTTTCTGATATTTTTGATGCGGTAATACATATTAAGAATCAAGAGCCGAAGTCTAAATTTATAGATCATAGGAGTTCTATATTTATAGATGACTCCTTTGCGGAGCGGTCAGAAGTGAAAAATAAACTTGGGATTCCGGTTTTCTCTCCGGATATGATAGAAATGTTGGTGGACTAAATTGAAAATATTGCATGCATACTGTCTTAATCATAATCTTGGTGACTATGCGCTAGGTGTGGGCGTAAAAAACTTACTGAGAAGCTATCTGTCTGTTGATCTGATCGCTGAAACGAATCTGCAGGGTCAGGTGTTCAACGAATACTATATTGATAACGTTGTAAATAAGAAGTTTGATCTTCTTGTCATCGGGGGGGGAGGGATCATACATGGGGCACACTGGCCAAATGGTTGGTTTTGGCTGATTAATGAAGAGTTGATCGGAAAAATTAAAATTCCGTTTGTAGTTTATGGTGCCGGATACAATTATTTTGAGGATGAGGCAGGCATTCCTGAAGTGGGAAAGCAGCATCTGCGAACAACAATGGAAAAGGCTGCGTTTTTTTCATTACGTAATGACGAAAGTATACAGCGGTTCAAAGAGCAATTAGGTTTAGAGGTTAATGAAGTGCCTGACCCTGGCTTCCATATAAACCTCGGACGTTCTTATTTCTGTCCAGAGAAAGACCCTTTCGTCCTTGTTCAACTAGCAAATGATAAACCGGAGTTTCGTTTTGGCGAATCAGCCAAGCAAGACGAATTTGTATCGGAATTACGAACGGTAATCAGTGGTCTCGCGAAGCGTTATAAGGTCATTTTGGCACCGCATGTCTTTGAAGATATTGAGCTTAGTAATCGAGTTGCGGAGGGGATCCCAAATTCTGAGGTATGGAAATTTTCGGATTTTGCGTTTGATCATGTTGAAGACTGCTTGGGGTACTACGAGAATGCTCAGTTTGTTCTTGCGATGCGGGGACATGGACAAATCGTTCCAATTGCCTTCAACACACCTGTTATTGCGTTAGAAAATCACCCGAAACACGGTGGATTGATGCGCAAGCTGGGGCTTGCTGAGTATAGTGTTCCTGTTTCGTCAGATAATCTATCCGGGGAATTGAGTCAGAGGTTAGAGCTTCTAGAGAGGACTTACTCGGCTTACGTAGATAAACTTAGGAAGGTAAATGATGAATTAGGGGTGTGGTCTGAAAGCTCTATGGTGAGCTTAAAACAGGCTGTTACATCGGCAGATAACAACATTTGATGTTGAGCTCCTAATGTCAAGGAGTGCCGGCTGTTCGAAGAAGCAAAAATATGAGCCTAAGCGCCAAAACCACCACCGGAATCCTCTGGAACTTCAGCCAACAACTGGCCACTCGTGGCGTGGGTATTCTCGTTACCCTGCTGCTGGCACGCTTTCTGGTGCCCGAGGATTTCGGCCTGGTCGCCATGATGGCGGTGTTCCTGGCCCTTGGCAGTTCACTGATGGATTCCGGCTTCCGGGAAGCCCTGATTCGCCTGGAACACATCACCCAGGAAGATTATGCCACGGCGTTCTACGCCAACATTGTGTTGGGGCTGGTTTCATATGGGGCATTGTTTGCGGCTGCACCGGCCATCGCAGGGTTTTATGAAGAGCGGAGGCTGGTTGACCTCATCCGGGTTGCTTCGCTCTCTGTCATCATTATGTCCTTTCAGGTGGTACAGGTTGCAAGCCTTAGCCGAAAGCTCAACTTCAAAGCTCAGTTAAAGGCCAGCCTGCCGGCAAGCGTAATTTCTGGTGTGATTGCCGTGGGCCTGGCTTACGTTGGCTGGGGTGTATGGGCGCTTGTTAGTCAGACGCTGCTGAATGCGTTAGTGCAAACAGTCCTGCTTTGGAAAATGGAAGGCTGGCGGCCAACACGGCAGTTCAGTTGGCCATCGCTTAAAGGAATGTACAACTTTGGCTACAAGTTGTTCCTGTCTGGAGTGCTCGACACGGTTTTTCAGAACCTTTACGTGATCGTGATAGCAAAGGTGTTTTCAGCGCCAGTTGCCGGTCTGTATTTCTTTGCCAACAAGATCAAGGAGCTGATTGTTCAGCTGCTGGTTCGGTCTATTCAGGCAGTTACTTATCCGGCTTTGGCTTCGGTGCAGAACGATGATGCGCGGTTAAAGCTGGGGTACAAGAAGATCGTAATTTTGATGACGATGATGCTTTTCCCGGGTATTTTATTCACTGCGGCTTTGGCAGGCCCAATATTTGATATTTTGTTGCCGGAAAAGTGGGCGCCAGCGGTTCCTTATTTTCAACTCCTTTGTATCGTATCGATTATGCTGCCGTTGCATTCCGTCAATCTGAATATACTTAAAGTTAAGGGCAGGTCAGATCTTTTTCTCTATCTTGAAATAGTGAAAAAGTCGATAAATGGCTTGGTTCTGCTAGCGACCTTTCGTTACGGGGTCTATGCCATTATCTTCGGGCAAATTGCTACATCAGTGATTAACTATATTCCGAACAGCTACTTTTCTAGTCGACTTCTTGGTTATGGTGTGCGCGAACAGATGTCGGACTTTGTTCCTACGCTTGCGGTAAGCTTTGTTGCAGCTGGTGCGGGCTATGCCCTAGTTAGAAGTTCAGAGTGGAACCCCTTTTTACTCTTGATCGTCACTGCTGCCTTGATGGCTGGAGTCTTCCTTGCTTTAAATTTGATTTTTAACAAAAAGCGGTTTGGGCTAACAACACAATATGTTGCAACTCTTTTTCCTGTGAAAAGGTTCAGAAAATCTTAATGGCTATTTTCGAAGTAAAAGTTGGTGTGCAAGCTCCTAAACCACCGAAACCTCCGGCTGAGTCAGAAGTTATTAGTGGGTGGGGTTCACGAAGTAGTAAACCGCTTGTTTCCATACTTTGTCATTGTTTTAATCATGAGAATTTTATTGAGGATGCTCTCAATAGCTTTTTGATGCAAAAAACAGACTTTCCTTGGGAAATTATCGTTCATGATGATGCTTCAACTGATAACTCAGTAGCGATCATTAAAAAATATGCGGAACGCTACCCTGCCATCATCAAGCCGATATACCAGGAAGAAAATCAGTACAGCAAGGGTTTAAAACCAACGTTCTTTACATCTCAAGTGGCAAAAGGTGAGTTTTTTGCTTTCTGTGAGGGTGACGATTACTGGCTGGACGAGAACAAGCTACAGGTTCAGGCAGATTTCCTTCGAGAAAATCCGGATTATGCAGTGTGTGGCCACGATGCCTTTATCTTTGAGGGTGATGAGATAATTAAGGCCTCAAAACTTCCTGAGGCTGCGAAGCGTGATGTAACAGGCGCTAGACTTTCACGAGGATGGTTCATCCTGACGCTGACAGCCATGTTCCGAAGCGATTTTGATGTTTTCCCGGAAGAGCACTCCAAGATCCTCAATGGGGATACTTTTTTGTTCAGTCGACTCGGTAAAATTGGTGGTTATAAATACATGCCAGAGTTGCTGCCCGGAGCTTATCGATCTCATGCCGGTGGCATTTGGTCGTTAGTAGATGAGCAAAAGAGAACTGCACATAGCCTGAACAGCATGTTCTGGATTTCCCAGTATTACCGGCGGGTTGGCGATCATAAGTTAAGTGTTTATTACGCTCAGCGGAGTGCTTTGTTAGCGCTGGAAGGCACTGAAGGTATGTCGTTTTTGGAGTTCGCAGTCTTCCAATATACTTTGCTTAAACAGATGATTAGAAAAAGAGCAGGGTGGCTGTATCGACTGTTAAGAGCCCGCAAAGGGTAGCATCGAACATAACCATGCAACCCCTATTCACCATCCACGCCGGCGAATACCTGGTAGGCTCCCACATCGAGCAGCACCTGCGAGACCCGAACGGCGATAAAGTCAATGTATGGGTGCCGTCTAAAGACACAGGCATAGACCTGCTCGTTACCGACAAAACCAACAAAAAGACCACGTCGCTGCAGGTAAAGTTCTCCAAGGACTTCCTCCTGACCCACGGCAGGCCCGAATACCGCGACAAGCTGCTCTCCTGCGGCTGGTGGAGACTTAACCGGGATAATATCGGTAAGTCCCCAACGGACATTGGGTGTTCGTATTGCGCCGGAGCGGGATTTTAGTGGGTTTTTGAATGATTGGGGTACGATATTTGGGGAGTGGGAGTGAGTGCGCAATCGCTGATCGACCAGATAATTGCTCAGCTAGAATGCA
>NZ_JBQDCO010000048.1:0-22804 GCF_052091845.1 Marinobacter sp.
CCGAATTTAAACCGTTTGCACCGGGTGTAGTTACCGGTACCAGAGTCCGAAAACGTGGCGGTAAAGACTATCGTTTGGATGCAACGCTGACCCTGGATGACTTTACCCGCATCATGTTGGCCTCCATTCTGCACCGGAATCAGTACGCAGTGCTGCCGAAGTATGATCGTGATGCGGATATGCCCAATGATATGGCACTAACCCCGCTCAACATCTGGAACTGGGGAATACAAAACCGGACCGGCCGATTGAGGACTGCTTCTGAAGAGGCTCTTCGAATCGCACTGTTGCCGCGACAAAAGGCATTTTTGTCCGATCTGGGCGTGAGCTGTTTTGGTGCTTACTACACATCCAAGGAGTTATTGGCAGCCGGTTGGCTGCATCGCAACGGAGAACGCAGGGTAACCAACTTGTATGCGGCCTATGATCCAGCAGTCGCTGACAATATCTATCTTTTCCCAGAAGAAGGCAGCTCTGAATACTGGGTGTGCTCCCTGACAGATCGTTCACGCCAGTATCGAGGCAAGTCGATGTGGGAGTTGTGGGCCAGTCAGGAACAGCAGCGGCAAGCTGCCAGCGCAGCAAAGGTTGTTGAAACCACAAGCAAGCGAAACCTCGAAAATCTGATAAGCCAAACAATCAAGGACGCTGAACGTTCACGTCCCACGGTCTTTAAACAATCCAAAGCAGAGACAGTCAGGGGTATACGCGACAGTCGAAAGCAAGAGCGGGATTCCCAGAGGACCGAACAAACAAAAGCACGGCAGCCTGACAAGACCAAACCAAAGTCTGAGGTAACCTACCTACATGGCAAGCCGGATGACGGCGCTTTCCCTGACTTTATCGACGAGCTGTTTGGAGACGACGAATGACCCTACCCTCAGGCATGGTGAGTGCGGTATACCGGGAGACGGGCGTTCCGAGCTACGAGGGAAATCCGTTCATCGAGGCGTTGCCACCCATCCTTGAGCGCAAGCAGCTTAGAGACGGACTTGGCGGAACCATAAAGCTCCGACCGGCTGACATCTATCTCGATGACGAGACCAGAATACATATTATCTCTCATCTTCTGGATGGTTTCTTTCAGCCGTTAGCGCGACACGTAGAACTGGAATCCAAGATCTCGATCATGCTGCGTCAGGGTTACGTGGGAAGAAATCTGGCCACCGGAGACCTCTCGACCCATATCCAGAATGGGTACGAGCGCATCATGCAGGGAAATTTGTCAGCATTCCGGTTTGACCATGTTGAATCGACAGCGAAAAGCCTAGCTTTTATCGGGTGTTCTGGTTCTGGAAAGACCAGTTCACTTAATCGCATTTTGGCAACCTACCCGCAGTTGATACACCACCCAGAGCACAACTTCACACAAATCGTATTTTTGAAAATTGACTGCCCGCACGATGGCTCTCTCAAGAGCCTGTGTCACAATTTTTTCCGGGAAATTGATTCGGTTTTAGCCACAAATTACGTCAAGCGCTACGCTGAAAAGCGCCATGGCGTAGAAACACTGATTGCCGTGATGTCGCATTTGGCAAACACCCATGCAATCGGGTTGCTGGTGATTGATGAGATTCAACATTTGAGTATTCGGGCATCAGGTGGTGCTGAAAAAATGTTAAATTTTTTCGTGACCCTGGTGAATGAAATCTCTATCCCGGTTGTGATGGTCGGCACGCCAAAAGCCAGACCAATATTTGAAATGGATCTGCGCTCTGCACGCCGTGGCGCCGGGTTTGGCTCTATATTGTGGGAGCCTATGGAAAAGCCTGCACTTGGCGAAAATGTACTGCGTACCGAATGGGGCGCGTTCACGAACAAACTCTGGAAATACCAGTGGCTGACCAAGGCCAGTGAGGAGGTCGCCGACGAGCTAAGAGATCTGTGGTTTGATCTTTCTCAGGGCATCATGGATGTTGTGATCAAGTTGTTTGTACTTTCACAAATTCGTGCGGTGGTGACGGGTACGGAGCGGATTACGGCCAACATTCTGAAAGCGGTCTATCAAGACGAGCTGAAACCAATTCATCCAATGATGGAGGCGTTACGATCCGGCGACTCCAGCAAAATTGCCCGCTATTCTGATCTCACGATTCCTGATATTGATAAGAAGATATTGGAACTGAGCAACTTGCTGGAATCCAGTAAGGACCAGATTCGAAAATCAGTTCGCTACGGCGGCAACGACCAGGCAATCAGGCTGCACAATATGCTGGTTGATATGGGCTACGAGTCGGATTTATTGGCACCCCTGATTGAAAGAGCGTTTGAGCAACACCCTGAATTACAAATAAAAGATCTGATGCCCATCATCCTGAGCTGGTATCAGTCCTCAGAGCAATCGCCACCGGCGAAAAAGCAGCAAAAACCCAAATCGATCAAGGTAAAAGACTGGCACACTCTCGATTCAGATGACTTTCGATTCATGCACTCTCAGGCCGCCAACGAGGAGCAGATGCTGGAGGCTGTTCAGCAATCCGGCTTGGTGTTTAACACCGATCGGTGGCTCGCCTCGGGTGAGTAGGCGATAAATCCGTATGCTTAATTTTCCGAATCCCTACCCCGAAGAATTGCTATACAGCACATTAGCCAGGGCAGGCATTCGGCAGGGGATTCTCAGCCCCAAGCAGTTGCTGGATGAGATCTATGGCAACCGCAAGGTTATAGCAACGCTGGATTTACCCAATCAGCTGGAAAAGGTTGTGCGCTGGCTGCCACAGGCACAGGGCTATGACCTGGAAACCATAGCGTACCGGCACACCCTGTTCCCCTTGTATGCCCCGTTCATCCCCGAAGAGCGCCGCAAACGTTGTCTGAAATGGATATCTGGCGAATCTCAGGGTGCAGTCCACCTCGCGATGGGCGTGGCAGCTTCAATTGTGAAGGCGCCGGACCACATTCGATACTGCCCAGGGTGTCTCAAAGAGCAAAAACACTCTGTTGGCGAATATTTCTGGCAACGTGAATGGCAAGTAGCTGGGGTGGAATGCTGTGAAAGGCATGGAGCGTTGCTGAATACCGCTTTTAGCCGACCTCTGGTAGACCGTCACCGCTATCATGCAGCGTCGCCTGACGCATGCCCGTTGTTCCCCCAAAAGTCGGTTTGTGTCGAATCGGTGAGGGTTCTGGATCAAGTTCGACAGCTACTGCTGCAAAGGCCGGCTGCTTCTCCGAGCTTTGCGCAGTGGTCAGTTCATTACCAATGGCTGGCTCGACAGCATGGCTTTATCCGTGGGCATTCCCAAATTGACCACACCGCTATCCTTGAGGCCGTGTCAGTCAAATGGTCTGCAAAATTTCTGCGGCGGTATGGATTGGGAATAGAAGGTCAAGCAGGCAATTTGTGGCTGCAGACCATATTCCGAAAACACAGGAAATCTTTCAGTTACCTCCAGCACATCATTGTTCACGAAGCGCTGTTGCCGGAGTGCTGGCGTATTGGTGATGTTATTGATCGTGTACGGAATTTACCTGTGCAATCAGCGGTGGCAATACCTGCAAGAGCAAATGTTGAAGCCACACTTGATTTAACAGAAGATCAGCAGGAGTGGATGAAAGCACTGGAGGAGTGGCCACCGAAAGCAGCGAGGGCTGCCAAGCCGGCGCTCTATGCAAGACTGTACCGATCTGAACGACTCTGGCTGAAACAGGTAAATCGTGATCAATGGCGAGTAAGAACAGTAAACAGAAAGCCGCGAGTCGACTGGGGACAGCGAGATCGGCATTACTTGGTAAAATTGCGAGAAATACTCCGGTTTATACGAGCAAGTACGTCTGGGCCCCGACAGTCACGAACCTATCTCCTGAAACGGTTGGGGAAGAGCTCTACCCTGGAAAAGAAACTCCACCTGTTGCCGCGAACCAGGCGGCTTCTGTTGCGGTATTCTGAGAGTGTTGCTCAATACCAGGTGCGGCGATTACGGAACGCGTGTTACGAACTCCAACAGAGCTTTGAGCACCCGCCACGTTGGCGATTGTTGCGTCGTGCCGGGCTCAGTGAAATGCGACTTACCAATGAAGCACGGGACTACCTGAATGGCCTCGAAAAAAGCCCCACTGCGTATCAAGAGAATCAAGGATAACAGCCGGATTAAAGAAATCGGTTTAATGTATCGACGTGTGGGTGGCTCAGACTGGCGTATTAATATCAGTCTGGACCCAGGCCAGCATAAAAAGAATTTCGCTATTTCACAGCTGACGGTGCTGGCCAGGCGACGGGTTTTGAATGCGACGGAGCATTTCAAACCAGCCGGGTATCCGGTGTCGATTCACGTAGACGATGCAACTATGTGGTCGCATCGCAGAATACGTGAATGTCCGATCAAGAACGTCAGTGAACAGGAAGATCGGAATCAGTGGTGTTTCAGTTTTGAATCCGAAGGTATCGAGTTTTTCTTGCCCCAAATAGAGCTGGCCCGTGTGCTCTTTTTTCATAGCGCCTACATGACCCGCCTCGCGATGCTTCCCAATGGAATGAGCGAAGAGTTCGATATCCAGCCGGGCGATGAGCCTGACATAACAGAAATTCATATCCTGCCAACCAGTACGCTCCCTTTGAAAGCGCGTGGGGATCACGAACAGCGCAGAGTGTTGGCTTGGATTCTGTTAGATGAAGAAACTCGAAGTTCATTCAGCAGCATCGCTCAACACCAACTGAGAGAGGGTGTTGAGTCAAATGGCCATAGACGTTGGACGTTTCGATTTGATCCTTCGGCATTGGAGAACGTGGAGCTCACGATGCGGGGGCAATTTCAAAAGGAGTCGCGGACGTTCTTTGTTTATGAGATCGACAGTGTTGAGAATTTGACTGTTCAGAGTTCTACAACGGTTGAGTTCTTTGATCCCAGATTTGCAGAACAACAGGCAAGTAAGGGCACGGGTGCTCAGGATGCATCAGCGCCTGTAAACCAGCCACTGATTGATGACGAAGAGCTGCCGTCACTGGACTCGGAGGAATACATTATTGATGTTCCACCGGTCAAACTTTCATTCTCCCGGCCAGTGATGACGACTCGCAAAGCCTACAGTGGCCGCCGTCGTTCTGGGGCGGAACAAAGCGAGGAAACAGAGAGCGAGATAGGTGACGACCAAACAGATGTCAGTACAGACGAACCGACAATTCAGGGTCATTTACCGGCTGCCGGGTTTGATGCTGTTGACGACCAAAGTGATGACTTGCATCTGTACGCTCGTAAATTTGAAGCGTTTTCCGCCATGGTTGAGCTACTCAGAACAAAGGGGTGTCGACAAGTGTCTGGGAGCATCAGAAAGTTGCCAGCGCTTGCAGGTTACTCGAAACACTTGCTGGAAGATGGTAATCCGCGATGCATATCGTTTCACCTGCTGGCTAAACGCGGTCAGAATTATGCTCTCTTGGAGGTTGATACATCGGATAATAAAAACCGGCTGTCGACGTTGCTTTTGAAGCAACCTACTCTGCATTTCGATTGGCAGGCTGAGATAACCATCTTAGAGCAACATTTACTAAGAAAATCATTGAACTGGCCGACCCCTTACTTAAAGTTGATATTTCCTGACCACCACAAGCGCATCCCGCATCCCAGAACGTCTTCAGAAAACAAAGGACTTTTAGAGCCTAGTTCACTGCAGCATTGGGCTGATAGGGTACTTGCGGCGATGGCATGACCCTCAGAACACTCTTTATCGAGGGTTTGCCATTTTATACATATACTCGATAATAACTTTTAAAATGTAATGTTTGCCATTATCATTATCATTATCATTTAGATTAATATTTAGATGCTTTTCGCCTCAAAATGCTCACACTCTGTTCAAGGTCACACTATGCCTCCTAGCGCATGTCAACTTCGCCCTCTCCGGAAAGCCATATGCCACGCCGCGCCTTTAGCGTGGCTGGGCCTTGTGCCTTTGGCCATGGCGCAAACTTCCGGCAGCGACACCGAAGTACTCACTCCGCTTGTTGTAACCGGGACTGCGCTGAAAGTGGAGGTTCCTATTGCTGAAACGCCTCGGCCGGCTTCTCTGTAAGCGCCACTAAATCGACCCACTTGCCCTAATCGTATTGAGCGACTTTTTTTGAGGCCAGCAGCTCAGCATTCCAGGGCAACAGTGTTTCCAGCTTTTCCAGCGTGTCTGCGTCAGCAATGTGTTTCAGCACATGGTGGATGTAGGCCGAAGGCTCCAGACTATTCGCCTTCGCTGTTTCGATCAGAGAATAGCAGGTGGCGCTGGCATTCGCGCCTTGCGAGGTATCGGCGAACAGCCACGCCTTGCGACCCACGGCGAAGGGCCGGATGGCGTTTTCGGCCAGCACGTTGCTGATCTGTAAGTCACCGCGTTCGCAATAGCCTGTCAGGGTATCCCACTGGTTCAGGGTATAGTCCATCGCCTTGCGGGTGAGCATGCCCTTCATCACCTTTGACGCATTTTTCTCCAGCCAGGCCTTGAAGGCGTTCAGCAGCGGCAGGCTCTTTTCCTGACGAATGCGATAACGCTCGGCATCGCTCAGGTCCCGGGCGGCTTTTTCAACCGCATACAGCTTTCGGATGTGGCTCAAGGCCACGTCGGCTTTCGAGGGTTTGCCTTTGGTAGGTGCAGCCCGGGACGCTTCCACGAACTTGCGGCGAGCGTGCACCTTATCTGGAGCTCCAGATAAGGCGGGGTTATCTCTATAAAGGGAATAAGCAGGCTTTGTATGAGCGGGTGGATGAGCTAATGGAACTGGCCCGAGACAGCCTGGGAACCAAGCACTATGTGATTGAACAGCATATGGCTGAAGGCTTGTTGCCCTATAGCAAACGTTATCTGGGCACTCTGCGAAACCATTTCTCAACCATTGGGGTGAATGGTCTGAATAAAATGATCCGGAATTATTCCGACGATCAGGAAGACATAGCGTCTGAATGGGGCAGAGCGTTTGCACTGGATTTGTTAGATCACGTTCGTGGACGCATGAAGGCATTCCAGGAAGAGACCGGAAATCTCTACAACCTTGAGGCAACGCCTGCAGAAGGCACCACTTACCGTTTTGCCAAGGAAGATCAGAAACGTTTTCCAGATATTTTGCAGGCGGGCACCTGTGAGGCGCCTTATTACACCAACTCCAGCCAGTTACCGGTGGGCTTTACAGACGATCCTTTCGAGGCGCTAGACCTACAAGATGAGCTGCAAACCCGTTACACCGGCGGCACGGTATTGCACCTGTATATGCGTGAGCGCATCAGTGATGCAAAAACCTGTGCACGGTTTGTTCGGCGGGTGTTGGAGAATTATCGGCTGCCCTATATCACGGTAACGCCCACGTTCTCCGTTTGCCCCGTGCATGGATACCTGAATGGCGAGCACGAGTTTTGTCCGAAGTGTGATGAATTACTGATAGCTGACCAGCCACTGCAAGCCGCGGCTGCAGCGACGGCCTGAATTTTGGAGCATCGCTCCGATACAGCCGGTAGGTTGTTGCAAACAGAACCACCCGCCGGATTTCCCCGAGAAGAGAAGGTTAAGGAGAGCATTATGGAAAACCAGAAACAACCCAATGAACATCAACGCCAGCGCTGTGAAGTATGGATACGAGTGATGGGTTACCACCGCCCGGTTTCTGCCTTCAACAAGGGCAAGCAGTCTACGCCACTGAATTCGAACGCTGGGCGAATATGTTCACTACCGATCGTTGAGGGCGTGGTTTGACGCTTTTGTTTTTCTGACGTCAAAAAAACCTAAACACGGTAACCGGAAGGCGAGAATCAGTCTTTCTTCTTGTTTACTTAAGTTATGTTATAACATAACATTCTCACCGATTAAGAAATGCCGCCTTTTCAGCCTTCCCTTTCTGGAGCATCTGATATGTCACAGGAGAGCCCGCCTTTCTTGACCACCGCTGTTCATGGCGCCAAGCCTGAATGCCTTACAGAGATTTTCCGTAACAAAGTCAATTTGGTTGTCTGGAAGCGCTCGCTGGATGATGAGTGCAGCGCTTTTGCACAGCGGTTTTCGGAGAAAGCGGGTTCCTTTGAGCGGTTTTTCGGCCTTGAGGCCGATGAGAGCACGGAACAAATCCTCCCAAAGTGGGCTCTGGACCTCCCAGGTGCCCAAGGTTGGCTAGCCGACGTGAACGAGGTGGTCGAAATGTTCTGCTGCCTGTTTGAACCCGCTGCCGTTGGCCTTCGACTGCATGTGCTACCGGAGACGATGTGTCCGCGTTTCCATACTGACCGGGTTCCGGCACGGTTGCTGGTTACCTATCACGGGCGTGGTACCGAGTGGTTGCCAGAGCGTTGCGTGCGACGGGCTGTCGGCGGAGGTCCGTTGCCTGATCAAGAGGTCAGTGAATCCGACGTACAAGTGCTGCCGACGGGCGCTGTATCGCTGCTCAAGGGCGAGGGGTGGATCGGCAATGAGGGTCGGGGCCTAGTCCATCGCTCGCCAGCGCCAGAGGCTTGTCCACGCCTTCTGGTAGGCCTTGACTGGCTTTCTTGAGCATTAAATGAAACGTTATAACGTTAAAGAGGAGATTCTTATGGAGTACGAAAGTAAACTTTTTCCCTTCGCCGTAAGGCCGTTGGCGACTTCGGTACTGTTGGCCTCGTTTGCGCTTTTGGCAGCTTGCGGTGGCAACAATTCGGAAGAGCCTCATCAGCACACGAAGGTCGATACCGCTGGCCGGCTGGCGCTGTTCGACACGGACGCGTCGGCGCTAAAGATAGTGGATCTTGATAGCGATGAGGTGTTGTCGTCCATGGCGATGAGCGGTGAGCCTCCCCGGCTGTATGCCTCGCCCGGAAACCGTTACATCGTTGCGATCCAAAAAGGAGGCGATCTGGTCTCTTTTATTGATAGCGGACTCTATACCGAGGATCACGGTGATCACATGCATGACTATGCCGAGACCCCGAGCATGCTGTCGCTGACCTTGAATGATCACAAACCCGCCCACTATAAGGGCGGTGAGTCTCACGGTGTCGTTTTCTTTGACGGTGGTGATGCGGCCAGTTCAAAGGTTACCGTCTTTTCTGATGAAACCCTCGGCAGTAACAGCATCGTCGCCAGCTTGGACCTGGAGAACAACATGCATGGGGTCGCCAAACTGATTGGCGACCAACTGTTCGTGACCTACCGGGACAGTGCCAGCACTGGCACCACACTGCCGGCCGCAGTTGAACGCTATCACCTGGATGATGGACGCTTCGAATTTGAGGAGCGCTACAGTGAGGCCTGCCCCCGCCTCCACGGTGCCGCAGCGAATGCACACAGTCTCGGGTTTGGCTGCAGTGACGGCGTGCTGGTCATCAACCTGCATGAGGCGGGCTATCCGGCGGCCAAACTGGCTTACCCCGAAAGTCTTGCCGAGGGTGCGCGCATCGGAACCCTGCTGGGTAACCATGACGTTGAGGAATTGATTGGCCTCGTAGGCGATCAGATGTTCGTGATCGATCCGGAATCGAAATCACATATCTACCGTGAGCTTGCTCTTGGTGAGGGCGTGGGGCGGCTTGCTCAAGGCTTCTCTACTCACGGTGAGGTGTTCTATGCACTGGGAGACGACGGTGGCCTACGGCTGTTTAACCCGTCAAATGACTGGACATTGCAGGACACGGTTCAAGTGATGGATGTGCCGGGAGAGGGCAATACTCCGGCCGTCACCCTCTCAGCTGTTCAGGATCGTTTGTTCGTGCTGGACCCGGGCAGTCAGGCCGTTATCGAGGTTGACACCAACGCAGGAGAGATTGTTCGGACCATTGATCTTGGTTTCCGCGCGTCAGCGATTGTCTGGTTGGGACTGGCTGGGGACAGCCACGATCATGCTCACGACGAGCATTCGCACTAATCAATTCTGGACCTCGCAAGACAAGGCGGTGAATACCGCTTTGTGTTGCCATATTAAAGCTGGAGCTTTTATGTTTAACCGCGTTTTACCTTTCGCCATGATTCCTCTGGCCTTGTTTTCAACTGCGGGGGTTGTCGCAAATGAGCTGAACCCCGACGTGAGTGTCACGCTTGATGGCTATTACAAACAGAACGATACCGCGCTGTCTCATCGTGAGGAAGGATTTGGGCTGGGGCATACGGAACTCACGCTGTCTTCACCGATAGACGATATGTTCTCGGGACGATTGACGACCGTTTTTGAAGAGCATGACGGCGAAGGTGAAATACTGATTGAGGAAGCGTATTTGCAGACCAATGGCTTGCCTGCCGGGCTGGGTGTCCGGGGTGGTCGCTTCCTTTCCCAGGTGGGGTATCTTAATGGCCGGCATATGCATGAAGACGACTTTGTAGAGCGCCCCGCCGTTTACCGAGCGCTTCTGGGAAGTCACTATTACGACACAGGGCTGCGTTTGAACGCCATTCTGCCAACGCCGTTTTTCTGGCAGGTGGGTGCCGAGGCGTTCAAAGGAGATCAGCTGTCGGAAGGTGAGGAAAGCATTGGTGTTTACACGTTAAATACGCGTGTTGGTGGGGACTTGTCGGTATCCCAAAGCTGGCAGCTGGGGTTCTCTTACCTGAACAACCGTAATGTCAGTGCCGGTGAGAGCGAAGAGGAACATGACCATGACCACGGGCATGAAGGGGGTCATGACCACAGCCATGGCGCTTCCTACACCGGCGAGAATCTCTACGTTGCTGATGCAGTCTGGAAGTGGTCGCCAAATGGCAACACAAGGGAACAACAGATTACGCTCAGTGGGGAATACCTCTACGCCGATGATCTGAACGAATATGCGACCTCCGATGATTACCATGAGGGCTGGTATATTTCCGGCGTTTATCAGTTTGCACCACAGTGGTCGGCCGGTGTCCGCTATGGCGAGGTGGATCTTCGCCAGCCCCATGGCGATCATTTTCACAGCCAGAGCCTGCAGGAAACGGATGTAATGCTGGCTTGGTCGCGGTCACATTTTTCTACACTCAGGCTGCAGTACACCCATCAGTCGGATACCGGCTTTAGCAACGCTGACAACACCGTCATGGTGCAGTACGTGATGTCGCTCGGTGCCCACGGCGCACATGGGTATTGATATGAATTTCGCTAAACGGTTCGTTATTACTACTCTGCTCGCGCTGGCTTCTCTGTCAGTCCGCGCAGACTTTCAGGTCTTTGCGTGTGAGCCAGAGTGGGCAGCCCTGGTACGAGAGTTCATGCCGGACGCACGTTTTACAACGGCAACCAGCTATTTGCAGGACCCTCACTACATCGAGGCCAGGCCCAGCTTGATCGCAGCGATGCGTCGTGCCGACATCGCTGTCTGCACCGGGGCATCGCTTGAGGCGGGATGGTTACCAACGCTTCTGCAGCGGGCTTCAAACCCAGCGGTCCAGCCTGGGCGGCCTGGCCTGTTCTTTGCGGCGGAGCATGCTCGTCTGGATGCCCCGCACGATCACGTAGATCGCAGCATGGGCGATGTGCATCCTGAAGGAAATCCCCATGTGCATCTATCTCCGGATCAGTTGCCCAAAATCGCAAAAGCCCTCGCGAAACGCCTCGGACAGTTAAGGCCAGAAGCCTCAGCAGATATCTTTGCGCGGCACATAAAATGGCGAGTACGTTGGAGCCAACATCGTGCGGAATGGCGGCAGAAAGCGGAGGTGTTGCAGGGACGCTCTATTGTCATCCAGCACGCGACCTTCAGTTATCTGTTGAACTGGCTTGGTGTGGAAGCAACGTTCGAACTGGAGCCCAAGCCGGGACTGCCGCCAAGCGCAGGTCACCTGAGTCAGTTGCTGGCAGAGCCTGGTCTGGAGAGTGCGGATGCGATCCTGATCGCCAGTCATCAAGACCCCAAGCCTGCCAATTGGTTGGCGAGCCAGATTCAAAAGCCGGTTCTTGTGTTGCCGGGAACGGTGACTGACACGCAGGGAACAGAAACGCTGGCCGGGCTGATTTCAACGATTGTGAACACGCTCGAGGCAACCATGCGGGAGGCTTCCGGTGGCCGCTTATGAGTGGATGCTTCTGCCTGCATTAGGCAGTGTTCTGCTCTGTTTTCTTCTGGTGCCATTGGGGTATCAGGTGATTGCCCGAGGTGTGATCTTTGCGGATCTTGCGATCGCGCAATGGGCGTCACTGGGTACCCTGGCAGGGCTCTATTTCCTTCCGAACCAAAATTTGGCGGGCGCGCCTTTCAGCAGCTTGATGTTTGCGCTGCTCGCTGCGGGTGTCGTGCACCTGATCTTTCGGAGGTTCGGCGAGGCAAAAGAGGCCTGGATAGGCATCCTCTACGTGTTGGGCGCGAGCTTGGCCATACTGCTGGTCAGCGGCGATCCCCATGGCGCCCAGGCCTTGCAGCGTGCCGCTTCGGGCGATTTGTTATGGGCGAATCGCGAGCTGATAATCGCGACAGCCATTGTGGCATTGTTCATCTGGCTTCTTGGTCACTGGGTACCAGGATGGCTTTCCGGAACGGCTTTCATACCTGTTTTTGCGATTGCAGTGACATATTCTGTGTCGTTGGCCGGCATCTATGTGGTGTTTGCGACGCTCATTATCACACCGCTAATTGTAGGGTCGCTTCAAGGTAAAAAGCCGATAGTGGCTTCTGTTTGCGCGATCACCGGACACCTCGCGGCGATCGTCTATTCGGTGATGCGGGATGTGCCTGTAGGCCCTGCTATTGTTATGGCCACTCTTTTGACAGCATTGCTGTGGCCTATAGTTTCAGGTCAGTTGTACCACGTTTTTTTTAATAACCTAGATACTGATTAAAGAATAGGCAAGTGGTAAGCGTTATACCGAGGAGCCCAAAAATCAGCCTCGGTTCAAAAATATCAGGTTATAACATATCTATTTAGGACGGCGTTCAGATGCTGAACACCTAACACAACAGGGATACTTTGTATGAATCATCGGGACACCCGCCTTCCAGTGACCGTACTGTCCGGATTTCTGGGCGCCGGCAAAACCACGGTACTGAACCACATCCTGAACAACCGGGATGGCAAACGGGTTGCTGTGATCGTCAACGATATGAGTGAAGTCAATATCGATGCGGCTCAGATCCAACAGGAAGTAACGCTGAACCGGTCAGAAGAAAGGCTGGTCGAGATGAGCAATGGCTGTATCTGCTGCACCCTGCGAGAAGACCTGCTGATTGAGGTCCGCAAACTGGCTAAGGAAGGTCGTTTTGATTGCCTGGTGATCGAGTCCACGGGGATTTCGGAACCTCTGCCGGTGGCGGAAACGTTTACCTTCGCAGATGAGGATGGGGTCAGTCTGTCCGATATCGCCCGCCTCGATACCATGGTAACCGTTGTAGATGCTGTGAACTTCCTGAAGGACTATGACGAAGCGCGCTCGTTACAGGAAGCCGGGGAAAGTCTTGGCGAAGAAGACGAGCGCAGCGTCGCGGATCTTCTGGTGGATCAGGTTGAGTTCAGTGACATCCTGTTGATCAGCAAAACCGATCTGGCCTCAGAAAGCGACCTTCATAGGCTCAAAGGAGTGCTACGCAGCCTTAACACAGAGGCAGAAATCCTTTCCATCGAGCAAGGTGCAGTGCCGCTGAATAGTGTGCTGGATACCGGTCGATTCAATTTTGAGCGTGCCCAGCAGGCACCGGGCTGGCTGAAAGAAATGCGGGGCGAACACATTCCGGAAACCGAGGAGTACGGGATTTCCAGTTTTGTCTATCGCGCCCGCCGCCCCTTCCATCCGGAGAAGTTCTACGAATTCCTGCATCAACCGGTTTCCGGTGGCAAGCTCATCCGCTCCAAGGGCTATTTCTGGCTCGCCACCCGCCCGGAGTTTGCCGGCAATTGGAATCAGGCTGGGGGCATTGCACGGTACGGATTCGCGGGCATGTTCTGGAAAGCAGTGCCTGAGAGCAACTGGCCGGAGGATCCGGAGTATCGCAAGGCGATTATGGAGAGCTGGGTGGAGCCATTCGGAGATATGCGGCAGGAACTGGTGTTTATTGGCCAGAATCTCGACCAAACCAGCATAACCCGCCAACTGGATGATTGCTTGCTGGATGAAGAGCAGGTGCAAGCGGGCAAATCGCTGTGGCAAACGCTGAACGATCCTTTTCCGGCCTGGGAATAGCTACAACACGACGCATGGAATTCAATCAACCGATTAAGGAGCAGCATTTTCCCATGGCAGACCATTCGACGCTGATTCCCACACACCTGGTGTTAGGCTTCCTTGGCGCCGGCAAGACCACGGCGATTCTTAACCTTCTGAAACAGAAACCGGAAGGAGAGCGCTGGGCGGTGTTGGTCAATGAATTTGGAGAGGTGGGTATCGATGGTGCCTTTCTGTCGGATCAGGGTGTAGCGGTCAAGGAGGTTCCCGGTGGCTGTATGTGCTGTATTTCAGGGCTGCCCATGCAGATAGGCCTGAACAGTCTGATAAGATTCTCCCGCCCGGACCGATTGTTTATCGAGCCAACTGGATTGGGCCATCCGGCGCAGGTGATTGAAACCCTGACCGGCGAGTTTTACAGAGACGTCGTGCGTCTGTCGGCATCCGTTTGCCTGGTCGATCCTCGCCGACTGGAAAACCAACGGGTTCTTGCCAGTCGCCAGTTTCATGATCAGGTCGCCGTGGCGGATATTCTGGTGGCCAGCAAAGCTGACCTCTGCACAGTGGATCAGCTGGCATATTTCCATATCTGGGCAGGAGGCTGGCAACCCGAAAAACAGCGCATCGGACAGATCAGCGGTGGCCAGCTCCCCCTGGCGTGGCTCGCCGGCGATTCTCTGGGCCTGCTGTCGCATTTCCCGGAAAATCACCACCATCATCACGGGAAAGCCCTGGCGCCTAAACCCTCACTGGCCGATGAGCCCTGGCAATATTACGTCAACCAGGGCGACGGCTTTACCAGTCTTGGCTGGCGGGTTCACAAAGATCTGATGTTCAACCCGCTGGCGTTGCAAAGTCTGGCCAGTGATTCAAGATTCGAGCGTTTCAAAGGCGTGGTTCGAACGACCGGGGGTTGGTGGATGTTTAATGCCAGCGAGGGCGCCCTGACGCTGCTAGAAGCAGAGCCGGGCGACGAATCCCGATTTGAAATGATCAGCCGGGCGTTGGATCCGATTGAACTGGACCAGCAGCTTCGCGCTGCTCTGGCCTGAAAAAGGAAACGAACCATGGTTAAGAGCAAGCGTAGACAAAATCAGATGGAACGACAGCTTATTGCGACCCTTACTGAGGCCTGCGAAACCGTCAAGGCGGAAATGCCGGGCTTTAGCTGGCTCACCCACGACAACGGCAACCATGAATTCCCAGCAGGACTGCGTGTTACCTGGATCTTCGACACTCAGGCGAACCTTGACCAGGCGCTGGCCAATGGTGGCGACGAGCGCATGCGGGCATTGACCAAGGGCGCGCTTGAGGAGACGGGCATTGATTCCGAGCTTGTTGCGGCATGCCTTCAGTTCGATAGTGAGGAAGCTTGTCGGAAAGCCCAGGGCGGGGATTGGTTGGCGCGATTGGCGCAGATAAGGCAAACCAGGCACTGACTATGGCAAAGCCGATAAAGAATCCCTGTAATTCTGTATGCCAACTGACCGGCGACGTTTGCCGCGGTTGCGAGCGTACACGAACCGAAATCAAGACCTGGAAAAAGATGAAACGACCGGAGAGGCAGACCGCGGTCAAAGAGGATTCTGTCCGCCTCATCTCTCAAAGTTTGGTCGGATTGGGCACATCGCCATAAACGTTATCGGGGTCGAACTGTTTATCGTGTTCAACAAACGCCAGGGCGTCCTCATTAGACCTGCCAGCCCCCACGGGCACCTGTCGGTAAAAGCATGAGCGGTAACCAACATGGCAACTGGCACCGGCTACTTTCACCCGCAGCCACACCGCGTCCTGGTCATCGTCGATTCGCATCTCGACAACCCGCTGAACCAATCCACTGGTTGCGCCCTTGTGCCAGATTACCTCACGGCTGCGGCTCCAGTAATAGGCCTCGCCCGTGACAATGGTTTTCTCCAGTGCCTCAGCAGTCATGTAGCCCAGCATCAGCACTTCGCCACGGTCAGCATCGGTGGTGACACAGGCGATCAGGCCATCAACATCGAATTTGGGGGCCAGTTCAGTCCGTTCTTCTACCTGTTCGATGGATTTTCTAGTTGCAAAGCGGATGGCATTCGGCTCCGTCAGCTGAGATTTATCAGACGTTTCGTTCATGGTGGCATTACTCTCAATGGCCCTATTGATTCAAACAGAGGCGGTCTTGGTATCTGGTGTTCCCAGAAAGTGAATAGCCTGGCCTTGCGGGGCGCTGACCAAAGCTTCGTCACGTACGACGGTCGCGCCCCGAAAGCCTGTTTTCTTTAGAATGGCATAGGCCCCCAGAGGCGCTTCCGCCTGCTGTAGCAATTCGAAACCCGTCGCTGGTTCGGTGTCAGACTGATCATGGGATTCACCGCCCGCAATGATCCGGCAAGCTCATGGCTGGCTCCTTCAAGATTGTGGGCTGCATTGTTCAAGGCTGGCCATGAGCCTTGTGAGCAGCTCTGCGTAATGGCCATTGCCGACCTCTATATCAGCACCCAACGGATCCATAACACCAACCGTCGTCACCTGTGATCCTTCGAAGACGGTATCAAGCAGGCCGGGATTGTATTGCGGCTCAGTGAAGGCACAGGTCACTCCCAGTTCCGATACCAACGTCTGAATCTCCCGAATCCGCGCGGGACCCGGGTCAGCGGCGTTAGAAAGCGCAATCGCGCCGGCTGCGGGCAGGCCAAAACGGCGCTCAAAGTATTGATAGGCATCATGAAAAACGATAAATCGGATACCGTTGAGGCGTTTTGCACGCTCGTTAAGTGAGCCTGCCAATTCATCCAGAGACCCCCCAAGAGTCTGGGCGTTCTGTCGGTAGACCTCTGCATTGGATGGATCTGCCCTGGAAAGTACATGTGCAATCTCGCTTGCCCATACCTTCGCGTTCATCGGGTCCAGCCAAGCATGGGGGTCATATTCCCCATGATGTTGCTCGTCATGGTCATCATGGTGCTCTTTATGATCATCGTGATGCTCGTCATGTTCACCCTCGTCAGCGTGCTCGTGAGCTTCGAAGGTGGCGCTCTCTCTGTATTCGTGTCGCATCGTCGCCGACAGTTTGAGCATTTCGACCGTGCTAGCGGAGCCTGCGAGGTTATTCAGAGAGTTCTCCAGCCAAGGCGTCAGCTCGTCGCTTATCCAAAAAACAACATCTGCCTCAGCAAGGGCTTCGGCTTCAGAAGGCCTTAGCGAATAGCGATGCGGGGACGACTCCGGCCGAATCAGCAAGTCCGGATGACCAACGCCATCCATCACCTGAGTAACGATGGAATGCAGGGGTGCGATATCAACCGCAACTCTCGGGGAGGCGGCCCAGGCAAAGGCGGGTATGAGGCAAAGAGTCAGGCCAGCTAAAAATGTAGGGCGTATCATCAAGATTCTCCTGGAAAATGTCGGGCTTATTGCAGCTGGTTTGAGGAATGTTTAAAATGGTATGTTATAACATAACTATACTGTTTAGAACCCGGTGTTTGCCAGAGCGACAAAACGGCCAGCCACACACCGATTGAACGCGGCTCATAAGGGACTCTTCAATGCTAATTCAAGCGCGCAACCTGTCAGTTCGGATTGGTAATGCACTGATACTGAAGAACATCGATTTCCAAATAGATTGTGGCGACATTGTTACCATCATTGGTCCTAATGGGTCTGGAAAGTCGACCTTACTGAGGACTTTTATCGGCGCCCTAAAACCCTCTGAGGGCGAGATAGTCAGGGCCCCCGGATTATCGATCGGCTATGTCCCCCAGCGATTGCATGTCGACGAGACTCTTCCCATGACGGTGAAGCGATTTCTTCAATTGCCGCACAAGGCATCATCGACCGGAATACAGTCAACTATGGCCAGTGCAGGCGTGCCAGATCTGCTGGATCAACAGCTGATTTCGCTCTCGGGCGGCCAGCGACAAAGAGTGTTGCTGGCAAGAGCACTTCTGGATAAACCCAACCTACTGCTTCTGGATGAACCTACCCAGGGGCTGGATTGTCGGGGTACGGCTGACTTCTATCGGCAAATTGACAGAATCAGGCGGGCATTGAATTGTGCCGTTATCATGGTCAGCCATGATCTGCAGGTGATTATGCGCCAGTCTGAGCGGGTGATCTGTCTGAATGGCCACATCTGTTGTGAGGGTGAGCCAGAGGCTGTCAGCAACTCCGCTCAATACCGCGCACTATTCGGGTTTGAAGACGATGAGGATACACGGGCTCTGTATAATCATCGAGGCCATAACCACAGCGCTGGCTCCATGCGGGAGGCGGTGTGATGTTGGATGACTTTCTGTTCAGGGCTGCGCTGGCAGGCGTTGGCGTGTCCCTGGCGGCAGCGCCTCTGGGCTGCTTCATTGTCTGGCGGCGCATGGCCTATTTTGGCGACGCTACCGCTCATGCGGCCATGCTTGGTGTCGCATTGTCATTGACTCTCTCAACGCCAATCTTTGCAGGCGTGCTGCTCATCTCGCTGCTGATGGCGGTGACGGTATCGACTCTGAGCGGGCGCGGCTACGCTATGGATACACTACTTGGCGTTATGGCCCACTCGGCATTGGCCGTGGGACTGGTCGCCGTCTCGTTTTTGTCGGGCGTTCGCATCGATCTGATGGCCTACCTTTTCGGCGATATTCTGGCCGTGGGCAAGGCAGACCTGGCGATTATTTGGGGAGGTGCGTTACTGGTTCTCATAATGGTTGGCTATCGTTGGTCTGCACTGTTGTTAGCGACTCTGGACCCGGATCTTGCGCTGGCCAGTGGCGTTTCGCCACGCCGGGAACAGCTGGTGCTGACCATCGCGCTTGCCATTGTTGTCGCAGTTGCGATTAAAGTGGTTGGTGTTCTTCTGATTGCCGCCATGCTGATTATTCCGGCGGCAACCGCACGCCGATTCAGTCGGACGCCGGAAGCCATGGCGCTGATGGCTGCCATCATTGGCGCCGGTGCGAGCGTGGCAGGACTGACCTTCTCCTACCACTTCGACTCGCCGACTGGCCCGACGATCGTGTGCGTCGCTGCCTTCCTGTTTGTCGTTTTAAACGCGCTCAATACAGTAACTCGGCGACTGGGTAGTCGAGCGACATGAATACTCCGGAAATAAGCGTATACCGCACCCTTACTCCGTTTTACAAACTCTCGCTTGCTGTATGCGGCGTCATCCTCCTGGTAGCAAACTTGGCATCTTTTAAAGCGTCATCCGCCCTGACAGAGGCGTCAGGATTCCACAATGAAAGTGAGGAATACCAGCCTTCAGGGAAGCGCCAAAGCGGTGAGTTGCCTGCCGTAGAGAACAGTCAGGCATCTAGCCGTTCTGCTGATAATACCGTGGAGTGGCGAGTGCAGCCTGGAGACACACTGACTCGCATCTTTCGCGCCCACAAGGCGCCAGTGGGCGATGTTCAGGCGATTTTGGCAGCAGATACGGAATACCTGTCACTGGAGACCCTGATCCCTGGAACTCGGCTTGGCCTGACCTTTGATAACGAGGATCGATTCTTCAGGCTGACCATGTACCTCGATCCGGCGCGAAGAGTTGTTTATACCCGACAACAGGATGGATCGTTTGAACACCAGAAATTAGAATCCGATATCTTTTGGGTGTCTGAGGTTCTCCGGGGCACGATCAATGGTAGCTTCTACAAATCGGCTCTTCGTTCGGGACTGACCCGTGCACAGATTCTTTTGATCGATCAGTTACTGGGAAGCCAGCTAGACTTTCGAAAAGCCCTGCGAGTCGGTGATCACTTCACCGTGATCCTTGGCCATGAGATGACAGGTAAGCAAACTACCGGCAACACCCGAATTGAAGCCATATTTCTGGTGCGAAGCTCCAGAACACACTACGCATTTCGGTTCGATGACGGCAACTACTACGATGAGAACGGCGAGAGCATGACGCCGGCTTTCCTGCGCTGGCCTACCAAAAAGCCCTTTCGCGTGAGCTCAACCTTCAATCGAAACCGGTTACACCCGATCACTGGACGTCGGAATCCGCATAACGGTGTAGACCTCGCCACTCCGATAGGTACTCCAATCCTCAGCACCGGCGACGGCATTGTTCGGCGTATTGGCCACCATCCCTATGCAGGTAAGTACATCGATATCGATCATGGAGGCACCTACACAACACGCTACCTTCATCTTCATAAAATGTTGGTAAGAAAAGGAGCACAGGTACAGCGAGGTCAGCAAATCGCATTGTCTGGTAATACCGGACGCAGCACTGGCGCTCACCTCCACTTCGAGTTTCACATAAAGGGTCAACCCGTTGATCCTCTGACGGCCAATATTCCAACGGCCGCTGCCATCGCCAAGGTTGATAGAGCTCGCTTCAATAAAAAGCTCAGGGCGCAACTGGCTATTATGAAACACGCAGCCAGTCGGTCAGAACTATTTGTCGGGGAAGCGCCATCATTGTTCAATTGACTACTTAATTCGATTAAGCGATAGCTGGCAGTTTCTCGGGTGCTGCTGTCGTGTTTGGTTTTGTTGAAAAGTTACTATTTTTATTCGTATGGAAATTTATTAGTAAAGGAAAATGTCTTATTTTGGTTACCAAATTTTTATCTTGCCACAGGAGGTGGATACCCAGTTGAGTTTCACCGGTCAGAATAATAATATGTTATAACATACCAATAATCGCAACAGGACAGAGAGATGCTCTCCAAAAAACGAGTAGTATTATCCATTGCCTCGGTACTCCTCAGTGTCAGCGCGCCCATTATGGCCAACGACAATCCCGATTCACACCAGCACGGGCATGCCAATCTGCAACTTGCTTTCAACGACAATCAGGTTGATTTATTGTTCATGTCACCCGCCGGTAACCTACTTGGGTTCGAGCATCGCCCGCGTACGCCGGAACAGCAACAGACTTCAGACAGCGTCACCAATTGGCTGGGAGAGACTCCTCTGATCAACACCCCCGAATCAACCTGCACAGTACTAGAGGCTATGGTTCATCTTCAATCTCATGGCCATCATGAGGATGATGGGCACGCTCACGCTGACGAGGAGCAGCATGCCGATATTGAGGTCACTCAGGTCCTGACTTGCCCCGGGCTAACTAAGTCGGCGGTTTTGACAACGCCCGTCACCACCCGCTTTCCCGGAGTGGAACAACTCGACATCGCTTGGGCCGGCCCGGATGGACAGGCCGCAAGCCGCTTGGAGCATAGGGAGCACTCATTCAGGCTCGGGCGCTGAGGCTACTCCTCATAGGGCTCAACCGTTTCGGCAACCATGGAGTATGAGGACGTGCCAACCACCGTTTCCGTGCGGTCAATCACCAGGGTGCCTTCAACCCAGACGGGATCGTACAAAGCCTCAAGCGTAAACCCCTGTTTATACTTGATGTGGATAATCTGGTTGGGCGGTGGCGGGGGCACGTGGATACAGGCACCATAATAGGGCACCAGGAAAAATTCCAGAATGCGCATGTCCTTGGTTGTTTTGAGGGGCACCACAAAACCGGGGATCCGGCCTTCAATGTTGCCCATCTCAGGAACAACCCGACCCGTCATGATTTCGTCCGGCAATAGAGTTGGGCCATCGCCGTCGTGCTCCAGCTCTGGCATGTTTTCCAGCAGCGCCAGGTCCGCGGCAGGCATCAGCTCCAGCCAGTCGATTTCGCGCAGCCCAGACTGCAACTCTGAGTGTGCGGGTACAGAAACACTCAGCAAAAATATGAGAAAAGCCGGTACTAGCGCCCTCACGGGGCAATGTAAAGAATGAAACATTGCAAAATTCTCCGGAAAACCTGCGGCCAGTTAAGCGGCTGCGGATAAGATTGGGACATAATACACGGAGCCGTTAACGATAAACATGAACAGCCAGTCAGCATCCAGCATGCATATCTCTAAAGATGGGCCTGCTGCACTCGAAACCACAAATCTCACCTTCTGCTGGGACAGACTCCAACCGACGCTCACGTTCCCTGACTTGAGTCTGCTGCGGGGCGAGCACCTTTTCCTGCACGGTCCAAGCGGCACCGGGAAAAGTACGCTTCTGAGCCTGCTGGCGGGCATGCTTTTGCCGGCCAGTGGCGCGATCAAATTGTTGGGCACCAACATCCACAAGTCAGGCGCAGGTGAGCGCGACCGTTTCCGGGCTGATCACATCGGCGTGGTATTCCAGCAATTCAATCTGGTGCCCTACCTCACAGCCGAGGCCAATGTGACCCTGCCCTGCAGACTCTCATCACGGCGAAAATCCGCGGCTGGGGAAAGTCCGACATTGACCGCGCAACGGCTGTTGTCCTCCTTGGCCATTCCTGAAAGCCACTGGCAGCGTAAAGTCACACAGCTCAGTATTGGCCAGCAGCAACGCATTGCCGCGGCACGGGCGCTGATCGGGGCTCCGGAGATTATTCTGGCAGACGAACCCACATCCGCGCTGGACAGTGACAACCGCGACCGCTTCATCAACCTTCTGCTGACCATGGCTGAAGAGCGCCACACATCTGTACTGTTTGTTAGCCATGACCGATCTCTGGCCCAACACTTTCACCAGCAGATTGAACTCGGGCAGGTACCAGCATGAAGACTCGTCTGGCGTTATCATTGGCAACCGCCAGTCTCTGGCACCGGCGTAAGGTACTGGCTCTGGTGTGCCTCACCCTCACCCTGAGCGTTACCCTTCTGCTTGGCATCCAATATCTGCGCACAGAGGTAAAACAGTCCTTTACCAGCACCATCAGCGATACTGACTTGATCATCGGCGCCCGCAGTGGTCAGCTCAACTTGCTGCTCTATACGGTATTTCATATCGGCGATGCCACCAACAACATCCGATGGTCTACGTATCAGGAACTCAAAAAAGACAAAC
>NZ_JBQDCO010000049.1:0-22592 GCF_052091845.1 Marinobacter sp.
TAATAGTTTGCGCCAGCGGCGTGTTACTCGAGCGACGGCAAATGGAAACTGATCTCTCATGGTTACTACTCCGTTCCTGGGCCGGGATCGTGGCTCTGCAAGCTGCTCTTTACCGGCCAAAAGGCTTACATTTTGTGAATGCTACCAATAGTAAGCTAACCATTGCGATAAAAACAGATGATAAGCTAAAACAGAGTCGAGAAACTCTCAAAAGGATTCAGGTCAACGACTCAGACAGCAGGATGGCAAGGCTCGCCCCTGGATTTTCCAGTCTCCGCGCACACCTCAAACTCGGCATTCCGCGGATCTATTTCAGTTAATACAGCGGAGGTCTCAGGCATTGCTGGCACGTAGTGTTCCTGATCCTCAACCGCGACATCGGCTGTGTAAGTGATACGCAAAGAGGTAATCACCGCAAGAACCAGCAAAAAGCACGCGTTGCCTACAAACAGGCCTTTCGGACCCATCAAGTTTATCAGTTGAGCCATCACAATGGGGCCAATAACACTGCCAACACCATAACTGAGCAGCAACGTAGCACTGGCAGCGACAATACGGGTGCCTTCCATACGATCATTGGTTATCGCAACAGAAATGGGATAAAGCATAGCTGAGAGCCCGGTAAAAAGTCCCACCAAGAGCATGAGCAGTCTCAGATTTTCGGCACCAATAAAGGCGACGCCAACCGCTACAACAGCAGAAGAAAGTGTCACCCAGAACATCACACGGCGGCGGTCAAAGTGATCGCACAACCGCCCCAGTGGCCAGGCAAGCAACATGGCAGCAACAATGGCACTGGCCATAAAGGTTGACGTTTTGGCAACATCAAGCCCCGTCAACGTTGCATAAACCGGCCCCAGCGCATAAAAACCGCCAATCAGCACACCGCAGGTCACGGCCCCGGAGACCCCTGTGAACGACTCACGTGCAAGCGTAAAAAAGGAAATGCCCTGAACCTGTTCAATAACCGGCGCTTCCATGCGAGTCAATGCCAGGGGAACCAGCGCCAATGCCAACAAAATGGCGACAAGGGAAAACGGCATATAGCTGGACGGATCGCCTAAGTTAACAATCAGTTGGCCGCCGGCTGCGGAAAGGTAAAAAACAATCTGGTAGACCCCGAATAGTGCACCACGATTGCTATTGCTGGCGCGACTGGAAAACCAGCTTTCGATCACAACCAGTACCCCGGCAATGCTGAAGCCCGACAACACCCGCAGACACGCCCAAAACCCCATGGATACCGACATGGGATACATCAGTGAGACAACCGCCGCAACGGCTGCGAATGCTGCAAATGCACGGATATGACCAACACTGCCAATAATCCTGTGAACGTAAAGAGTTCCCAGAACAAAACCTGCGGAATAGCAAACCAGCACCCAGCCGATAATATCGGGAGACACCGACTCAATACTCAAACGAATACCCAGCAGCGTCATCAGAAAAGCGTTTCCGCTGACCAGCAGAACAATACTCAGAAGCAGAGCAGACAAAGAAGCGACCATTCGGGTCATTACGGGCACTCCGGGCACCGGTTAATGCCGCATTACATCAGCACTTACAGATAGCGCCTAATACGCACTTTCCGAGGCCACCCGAACCACCGGTATTTAACCTGTAAACCCGACCTTCGCGCTGTTTTACAAAGTTTCACATTAATGCGCCGTAACAGACCTTCAGGACCATAGAAGGTAATATTAACAGTAATTATTCAACATACTCGTGAGTGTCTGGTTATGAAAAAAACGGATTGGCCCATCCGATGGGATCTGCTGCTTCGCTACCGACTCATTGAAACCATTGCGCTGTGGGAAGGTCGTTTAACGACAAACCATATATGCCATAGCTTTGGTATCGGGCGGCAACAGGCATCCAAAGACATAAACACATACCTGCGTGAGCTTGCCCCTAACAACCTGATTTATGATCGCCACTTGAAGGGGTACGTACCTGCGCCTAACTACAAGCCAAGGGTAACGCGAGGGCATGTCAGCGAATACCAGGATTTACTTGCAAGTCAGCAAAACCTGAGCAGCACATTTGAAGCCCTTGAGGTCGGCCTGCCAGACAACACGGTTGTATACGGTCCCAACCGCGTAATAGCACCCGAGACCATGCGGGCCGCCGTAACAGCGACGCGCCACGGCCGTCAGCTTAGAGCCAGCTACGCCTCCCTGAGTCGGCCGGAAGCTGTAGAAGGTATTTTGGAGCCGCACACACTGGTGTGCACCGGTAACAACTGGCACCTGCGTGCCTGGTGTGATTCCAACCGGGAATTCAGAGATTTCGCTCTCAGCCGGTTCCACGACACACCGACAGCACTGCGTGTGAAAGCCAAGCATACGGGCCAGCAGGATGATGACTGGAATCGAAAGGTTACAATGGCGATCTCCCCCGACAGCCGCCTGACCGAGGCCCAGCAAAAAATTATCGCGCTGGATTACGGCATGCGACATGGTTATCTGGAGGTGAATGCCCGGGCGGCACTGGCACCGTACGTATTGTCCCAACTTGGGATAACTCTGGACAACCATCATCCGGACCCGCTGGTTCAGCAACTTGAACTGACCAACCCGGATCAGCTTGGCTTTGGCAGTAAACGAGAGCGCGCCCTGAAAGCCGTCGCTGGCCTCAGCTAATCATTAAACCATCAGCGTGAACCCAAGCACTCGGTATTTTCGTGCCCTCGTCCTTTTTCTGCTATTGGCTAGCTTTCAGGTACAGGCAGCCAACAGCTGTGGCGAGCCGGCAACGCCGATTTCGGAAGTCCAGGGTCAGAGCGAGACCTCGCCACGGGCTGGCCATCAGGTGACGGTTGAAGGGATTCTCACGTTCGACGCCCGCATGGAAGGTGGATTTTCCGGTTTTTACCTGCAACAGGCCGATGATGAAACCGACGGCAACCCGGAAACCTCGGAAGCCTTGTTTGTTTACACCCGCAAGCAAACCGGTAAACCCGGTACCCGCCTGCGGGTTACCGGCACTGTAAAAGAATTCCATAACCTGACTGAGCTCGCCAACGTTCGCTCTGTTACAGCCTGCGGTTCTGCCCCCCTGCCAAAAGCCCGGGCTTTAACATTGCTTTGGCCAAATACCCTTGAATCCCTCGAAAACATGCGTGTTCAGGTGGTCCAGCCATTAACCGTTATCGATTCCTGGAACCTGTCGCGTTATGGCGAGCTTACGCTGGCCGCAAGCGACCAGGTAGTGCCAACAGAGTATATGAAGCCCAGTCCGCAAGCATCGCAAATCGCCGAACGTAACCGGCAGCAGAGACTGTTACTGGATGATGCCCGTGGTGTTCGCAACCCCCGCCCGATCCCCTGGCCCCCTGGCGGCCTCAGTGGTAAAAGCCCAACAAATACAGTTCGCAGCGGAGACAAGATTCACGAACTTGCCGGCGTTCTTGATTACCGGTTTGGTGCCTGGCGAATACAGCCGGAAAAGCAGCCGGTTTTCGAGCCCGTGAATACCCGGTCTTCCGCCCCGGCAAGACCCGCAACCCCCCATGTTCGGGTTATGACCATGAACCTGGAGAATTTTTTTAATGGCGATGGCGAAGGAGGAGGTTTCCCCACAGCCCGGGGTGCGCCAACCGCGCAATCATTTGAAGTGCAACAACAACGGCTGGTCGAGGCTTTGCGCAGGCCAGATCCGGATATCCTGGCCATAACAGAGCTGGAAAACGACGGTTATAGCGACACCAGTGCAATAGCACAGCTTAGCCAGGCACTCGGTCCAAAGTGGGACTTTATTAAAACGCCCGAGGCAGATGGCAGTGACCAAATACGCACCGGCCTGCTGTACCGCAGTGATCGAGTGGCCGCCGAGACGCAAGCCGAGCGCCTGAATAGCGGGCCGTTCCGCAGCAGGGGCCGGCCGCCACTGGCACAAACCTTCCGATCCAGAGGTCAGCGCTTCGCGGTTCAGGTGGTGGTGCCGCACTTGAAATCAAAGTCGTGCCGGGGTGCACAGGGCAAAAACCGCAACCGAAATGATGGCCAGGGCTGCTACGCACAGCGCCGCACCGATGCCGCTCATGCACTTTTGGAGTGGATTGAAACGCTGCCGCAGATCCCGGACCTGGCAGGCACACTGATCACTGGTGACCTCAACAGTTATTTCCGGGAGGCACCGCTGCAGGTTTTTCAGCAAGCGGGGTTTACCAGCATGATGCACCATTTCTACCCCTGCACAATAAGCCAGTGCGATCACTACACATACAGGTACAAAGGTGAAAAAGGCTCCCTGGATTACGCGCTCGCCTCAGCGTCGCTTAAGGACAGAATCCTCAACACCCAATCCTGGATGATCAACGCAGACGAACCACCGGCGCTAGGATATAAAGCCAACCTCCCCGGCACGGCCAATTCGCCGTGGCGCGTCTCTGATCATAACCCTTTGATTACCGATATCCGGCTCTGACCGAAGCCGACATTCCTGAAAGATTCCGCAGAGATAGCCGCCAATTGGCCTCTCGTGCCTATTGACGCGTCATTGAAGTCATGGGGGCATGGTGCTGCAAAGGTCATAATCGGGACAGTGCTTAAACCACCAGATAAAAAACAGCTCTTAACAAGGATTCCCATGCGTGTCTCTGCCTCTACCTCACAAGATATGGGTATGCCGGCAATCTACCTGCATATACTGGCTGAATTACTGCACAGCATTGGTCTGGACGAACGCGACCTGATGCTTCGGGTTGGACTGGACCCGGTTCAATTGAAATCTGCAGACACCAGAGTAAGCCAGGCTCAAGCCGCCGAGTTTATCACTCGCGCCATTATAGAAAGCGGCGAACCCGGCCTTGGCGTTATGCTGGCCAGCGAACTTAAACTCCCTCTGCACGGAGCTCTGGGTGTTGCAGTAATGAGCAGCCGCACCTTGCAGGACGCATTGAATTTGATGACTCGTTTCCTCACGTTGCGTGCGCCCCACCTGAGCGTGAGTCGCCACGAACACCATGGCAAAATGCATTACACCATTGTCTGTGATGGCGAGCCGGGGCCACTGCTGGGATTTGTTATGGATTCCATGCTGTTCGGCTGTGCCTTTATGGGCGAACAGCTAACGGGTAGCGCAATCGAGGGGGCAAAAATTCTCAGGACAGGACCAGAGCCTTCGTATTTCCGACGCTTTCGCCAACGCATTATGGTGCCGGTTGAATACGGCGCCACAGACGATGCACTGGTTATTCCAGCCGCTATGCTGTCGGCCCCCATTCGGTTCAGTAACGACCAGCTTGCGGCATCTTCCCGCGCCCAATGTGAGGATGCGCTAAAGCAATTAACAGAAGATGCGGGCTTTGATTGCCGGGTGCGCCGGGTGATAGAAACCAGCTATCCCTTTCCACCAAAACTGGCTCGGGTAGCGGCCACTCTGTCTGTGTCTGAGCGCACCCTGAAACGCCGATTGCAGGACGAAGGCGCCAGTTTTCAGCACCTTGTGGATCAGGTGCGCCTGGAGCGCGCCCGGGAGTTTTTAACCGGTACCGGCATGAACCTGAACCAGATTGCCGATCTGTTGGGCTACGCAGATGCCGCCAACTTTACCCGTGCATTCAAGCGCTGGACAGGAGTCAGCCCGAGCCATTACAGGATCGCGGAACAGCTAGCTGTCCGTGGCTTCCCGCGCCAACCCGCGCCTGCGTGATCAGTCGATACCAATGATTTTGTGCATTTGTATGGTCAGACGCCAGCGGGGGTGGTTCAGGCAATAATTCGTTGCCTTGCGCGTATTGCTCTGTTTTACATGATCTGAACCGGTATCCGGGGCGGATGGCGATGCCATAGGAGAGAGAAAAAAGTGCCGGGCATTTATGTGAGAAAACCGGTCCGGCATGGCCTTCGGCTGGGGGTATACCAGCTTCAACTCATCGCAAGCTTCAATGACCACAGGCGCATCTGCTTTGGGACTCACACAGAGCCAGTCAATGCCCACTGGCGCGGGCAGGGTGCCGTTGGTTTCAACACCCACTTCAAAACCCTTTTGGTGAAAGGCTCCGATCAGCGCTTCATTCAGCTGCAATAACGGTTCGCCACCGGTGCAAACCACATAAGGCACGCCTGGTGCATCTGGCCACAGGCTGTGAATATGCGCCGCCAGGGCGTCGGCAGTTTCAAAAACACCACCATTCTGGCCGTCTGTGCCAACAAAATCCGTATCGCAAAAATTACAAACTGCAGTGGCACGGTCCTTTTCCCGGCCTGTCCACAGGTTACACTTGCTGAACCGGCAAAACACCGCAGCGCGGCCCGCCTGGGCCCCCTCGCCCTGCAAGGTGTAAAAAGCTTCTTTTACCTTGTACATCAGCGCCCAGCCTCATAGGCCAACGGGTCTGCAAGGCCGTTTTCCGCAAAGGCTTCAAGCCGCTCCACACAGGAGCCACAAAGCCCGCACGCTTTTTCTCGCCCGTTGTAGCATGTCCAGGTATTGCTGTAATCGAGCCTGAGCTTCAAGCCTTCAGCCAAGATATCGCCTTTGCTCATGTGCATGAAGGGCGCCTCAATGCCCACCGGCTCATAGTTAGCTACCCGGCACACGGCATCCATTTTTTCTACGAACTCAGGCCTGCAGTCCGGATAAATCGCGTGATCGCCACCGTGGGCGCCATACCATACGGCACTGGCGTTCACGGTTACGGCGTAACCGGTAGCCAGGGAAAGCAGGATCATGTTGCGGTTGGGCACCACCGTGGCCTTCATATTCTCTTCTTCATACTCGCCTTCGGGAATATCAGCACCAGAGGTCAGGGCAGAGCCAGCCATAACCTCGCTCATGGCGCGAATATCAATCACCTTGTGGGGAATACTCAGGTCTTCACAGACAGAGCTTGCAACATCCAGTTCACGGACATGGCGCTGGCCATAATTGAAGGACAGTGCGTGCACCTGTAATCCACGGGCGCGAGCACCGTGAAGCAGGGTAAAGGAGTCCATGCCTCCGGAATAAATTACAACCACTGTGTCCGTCATGGGGGCTCCTGACAATGAGATAAATGACCCGGTAAGGACCGGGAATACAGTGATCCTATTGTAACAGAGCAAAGTGATTATCTTAGTGCTTCAGCCCACGCACCCGGAGCACAATTATCTCCAGCCCGTCTCTCAGGGTATACAGGGTCCAATAGGTAACTAACGCCATCAACCCGGCACCAACAACGGTGAAGCCCAGGTCATCACCAACAACCTGACCTTTGGCGAGCACCATGTACATAGCCAGAACGGCAATCAAAACAATTTCTACAGCGAAATGGAGACGGAACTTATTGCGGGCAGATCCGGAATTTACGGACATTTTCTTGGGTTTCAACCTCTGGTATCGATCAGTATGGATAATTATTTAGTGTACGAATTATCCCCCAAACAACCCCGGATATCTGTACGAGTTAGTGGCTACGAGTTTTCCACTATCAAAAAAAACGCAACCATAGAGGCTGCGTATAAAGGAGAGATCAATGGGACACCCGGCTGCCGAGTATCCAAAATGCACAACGTATAAACACGTGACGATTGAATTATGAGCCTGCTTCCTATATGGGTCTGTACGCGTTTGCCGAAGCACTCACAAAAAGCAGCCGCTAACCCGCTAATGGTTTCGGTTAAGGCCCTGTGTCATCGCCGATCCAGCACTGTGCACCACCGTATAGTTGCTTATCACATCGTGTATTTTTTCCTGGGAGTAGGGTTTAACCACATAGCCATTAGCCCCGGCGCTAATGGCACGCTGAATACTATCGATAGAATCATCTGCGGTAACCAGCACTATGTGTTGCTCATCCCGGGCTGCTTTAAAGCCTTTCATCAATTCATGGCCATCACCATCCGGTAAGCCAAGGTCCAGCAATATAATCTGAAACCTGCCCGCATCAAATGCGTTACGCGCTGAGGCGGCGTTCTCGCATTCTGTTACATCTGTCGCTCCAGCCTTGTAGAGCATATCAACCAGTCGCTCACGCATCAGCGGCTCATCTTCTACAACCAGTACTGTCAATTTATCCATTCATGTCTCCTTTTGCCGGGCGCATGCCTGGCCAGATTCCTTGCAGTGCTGCGGTTTACCACGAGTCGGTGCCGCTGTGGCGCGGAAGATCCAGCGGCGCGTGGCCGGCACGGGCTGGGTCGGCAACATCTGTTGAGTGTCCCTCTGTGCCTGGCGCATAGGAAGCCTGGCCGACATCGTGAGTCAATATATTGCTGATAGTGACGGCGGTTGAGTATAGCGAGATTGCAATGATCAGTAATACCGGTTGCACGAAGGCCACAAAGCCCGGAACCTCGGCACCGCCAATAATACTCAGTATTAAAATAATAGCTGGCCCCAGCACTGCAAACAGGGTCAGCGCGATAAAGAATACAATACGCTCCTTGTAGCGACCAAGCTCTCTGTTGGTTACAAGCCCCAACACAAATTTCCCGATGGCCAGCCCGGCAAGAATCGCTGCTGCTATGCTCAGATCAGGCTGCATCAGAGTTTCGTAGAGATTGCCATCCCAAAGGCGCTGCATACCGATCACAAGAAATGGGAAGAGCACAAACAGGATATCAGCATAGGTGCCGTACATCGTGCTCATTGACTGATGTTCGAGTTGTAACTGGCGCTCATTCATTTGCCCGGTCCTGTTTTATCCTGCGGTTGTTCGCGTTCGATCATTTCATCCAGTATTGCCAATTCGCTGCTAATCTGGCCCCACTGCGGTTTCGCCGTTTTAAGGAGTGTTTCCACGATACCTGCCTGCTGTGTCATTCGGGGATATCCCATGGCTCCCGCCGTGCCTTTTATCTGGTGGGCCTCTGACTCAAGTACGTCGCCATTACGGCTTGCAAGTGCCTGGCTCATTCGCCGTTGGCGCTCAGCCAGTCCTGACAGAAACCTGGCGACCAGGCTACTAATACCCTCGTCTTCATCCAGGGTGCTCATCTCTGCTGGCACAACTTCTAAAAAGCGGCTTAACAATGTTTGAAGCCGGCGCTCGTCGATGGGTTTATCCAATACGCCATCACAGCCCGCATCACGCAGGGCGTCGGTTTCCTGCTGATCGCCCGCTGTAAACGCAATGATGGGACGCCGAAAACCTGCCTGGCGTAATAGCTGAGTTGCAGCAACGCCATCCATTGCCGGCATGTGCCTGTCCATAAGTACCAGTTGCACTGAGCTTGAAAGCGCTTTGCGTACGGCCTCATCACCCGAAGAAACAGAGATCACATCCAACCCGAGGCGGTTCAGCATACGTTCCACAAGCTGCCGGTTATCTGGGTTATCCTCGGCGACCAGAACACTGCCACGGTATTGTTGGTTTGGCTCTGTGGTAATGCCGGCATGCACTTTCAGGTAACGAGCCAAAACCTCATAAAACCGCTGCTTGTCGATGGGTTTGGCCAGGTGTTCGTTACAGCCCGCCAACCGGTAATCGGTAATGTCTTCAGACATTACATTCGCCGTAAGGGCAATCACTGGCGTATTCACCCCGGCTTCGCGCAGCGCGGCCGTTGCGTCACGGCCGTTCATAACGGGCATCTGAATATCCATCAGAATCGCATCGAATGGCTCCCTGATGGCCGTTTCCAGCGCTTCTGCGCCGTTGCTTACGTGCACCAGTTCGGCACCGGTTCGGTCTACCAGCAGCGATACCAGGCGGCGGTTTACGTCGTTATCTTCCGCACAGAGTATGCGCCCGGACAAACGCGGCGCCAAAACCATTGGCATGGACCGCCGACGCTGGCTAAGCTCTGACGCATTCCGCAGAAAATGCACCTGTTCGGTATCGCCAGTGTGAATCGATAGTTCAAACTCGCTGCCTTCCCCGTAGGTGCTACTAACACGGATGTTGCCACCCAGCATTTCTGCCAGCCGCCGCGAAATACTCAGGCCCAGCCCCGTGCCACCATACTGCCTGGAAATAGCAACACTGCCCTGGGCAAAGGGGTCAAACAAACGATCAATTTGCTCTGGCTTCATGCCGATGCCGGTATCAACAACTCTGGCCACAAGCATTTCCTGCTCACGGTCACAGCGAATTGACAGGGAGATTGACCCTTTTTCCGTGAATTTAAGGGCATTACCACACAAATTAATGATAATTTGCCGCAACCGCGTGGGGTCTGTCTGAATCTGTTCGGGCAGAGGGAACTCACACAGTATATTGAAATCCAGCCCTTTTTCCCGGGCTCTGGGCGCAAAAAAGGCGCGAATTTCATCCAGTAGCTCCGGCAGATTCACCGAGACCACATCCACATCCAGCTTATTGGCATCTATTTTGGAATGATCGAGAATGTCGTTCACCAGTTCCAGTAGATGCCGCCCGCTGCGAACCACTGTCTCTGCGCTGCTGCGTTTTTCCTGATCATCAAGCCCCGGATCCATGAGCGTTTCACCGTAACCGATAATGGCCGACAGCGGGGTGCGGATCTCGTGGCTCATATTGGCGAGAAACTGGCTCTTGGCCTCTGCGGAGTTGCGGGCCAGCTCCTTTTCAAGCCGCTCCTGTTCCCGCTCACGCTCAATGCGCTGGCGCCGGTGGCTTTCGGTGGAATCAACGCAAGTACCTTCAAGGTGCGTGGGCTCACCGTCAGTATTATAAGCCGTGTGGAGTGAGATAATGGCCCAGCGCTCTTCCCCCGCTTTGGTCAGATAACGGGCCTCAACACCTTTAACCGTGCCTCGGGCCTCCAGCTGCTGAACCACCAGTGCCCGCAGTTGATCATCTGCTATGCAGGTTTCAAGCACATCAGGATTGTTGGCCAGCAACTGCCGGCTACTGTCGAAACCCATTAACCGCGCCATGGCTGGGTTGGCGGTTACAAACTGACGCCCGACAGACATTTGGAAAACGCCCTCAATGGCATTATCAAACAGCGACTGATAACGCTGCAGACTGGATAACGCCCGGCGACTCCAGTTCAGTGCCTGGCCCTGCACCTGTTTAATCCGATCGGCCAGAGCAAAGGAAAAAAGAACGATCTGCGCAGAAAGGCCAATTTGCGGTGCGTAGCTGGTGAACGTATTAAGCGGCAGGTAACCCATAACCGTTAAGGCATAGATGCCAAAGCCGATAAGCGCCAGCGCCCAGGCAAAGAAATACGAACGTGCCGCCGGATTGTAATAGCGCCAGGACAGAAAACTGATCACAATCAGAATCAGACAGATGAACACCGACCCGATAACAATCCATTCCATGGCAACGTGGTAGGGCAAAAACAGTGACAGCACAAAGGTGAGAATTACTCCGTAAATACAGAGTTTGATAATCCGATCCAGGTCAACTGACCGGGTTGCGGTTTCGAGGAGCGCCCGGGCCATCAGCAGCCCCCAAAACCAGGTCATAATAATCTGATAATGCAGGTACTCCTTGTTGAACAGGGCCGGGCGGCTATCCAATAGCTGAATGCCATGTACCTGCTCAGTGGCGATAAACACCGCCGCTGATACAAGATAAAGCACATAGTAAATGTTACTGCGTTCGCGAACCGACACGGCTACGAACAGATTGTAAGCCAGGATGGCAAGCAGGCTGCCCAACAACGCGCCCCGCACTACCTCGTCGACCGATACTTTTTCTATGTAGCTGTCAGGGCTCCAGAGACTGACCGGCAGCCGGAACGTATTGGTATTGATGATTCGAAGATACACAGAGGTAACGCTACCCGGCTCCAGATTCAGCCGGAACGTAGGGTTGGGCACAGCCAGATCACGCTCTTCCCAGTTATCCTGATAGCCTGCCGTACGCTGATCAATCAACTCGCCGTCGCGCACCAGATACAAAACCACTTCGTCTACCAGCGGCAGGGCAAGCTCCAGAATCCATTCGGTGCTCGCCTGACCGGTGTCCGCACGCAAATCAAATCTTGTCCAGTATGCGGATTCGGTATAGCCAAAGTTCAATACACCGCTTTCATGGCGGGTAAAGCGCTCTGGCTCCATGGCAAGAATATCGGGCAACAGATAAAGCTGACCGGCATCTTCAAGGTACGAGATGCAGCCACCAAAGTCGCGAATGCTTTCGGTGCTGTTTTTCAGCACTAACTGACCATTGCGGCACTGCTCTTGGGCAGCTGCCAGGCCAGGCAGCAGGGCCGTTAACAAAAACATTGCGACAAGCAGCCACTGCGCCGCGTTGCCTGAAGCCGGTTTGCACCGTTGCTGCAAAATGTGATCTCCGCGAGGGCAGATGTTTGTCTTATGGTTTATTGTCTGCAGTCAGGTCGGGGCGCCAAGCCCCGCGGATATTCACTTTAGCCGTTTACGGCTGGTTTCGCACCTCAGGGCTTTCTGAAATGAGACACTCCTGCTTTTTCGCCGCCATTTCATTCACATTCCTGAACCTGAGCGGTTGCGGGATGGAGGATACCGGGCCCGTAGCGCAAAACCCTGCGGCTAATGTCGACCTGACCTTTTCAACTTTTGATCTCAAAAATACTGAAAAAGCACCGAATACGCTTGAACAGACCCGGTTTTGGGATTTTTATCAGGGTATCCAGCCCATTGACAGCAATGCCAATAATCTTGAAACGGCAAAGGAGATTCGCGACCACATTGACCGGTTTATCCAGGCGACCCGCGCCGAAAGCAACAATCACTATAAAAAAGTGCGTAACCCGCTGGACCTGATCAACCAGGTAATCGCATCCAACGAGGTAACGAACTTCCACGAAGGCAGAAAATACATCAGTCAACGCATCGCGGATGGGCAAGCAGGCACCTACAACACCCGGGGAAACGGAGCGCTCATACGGTTTACAGACCAGAACGCCGTATTGGAAGATGCGCCGCTTAATGAAAAGCTGTGGGTTTTTCCAACCCTGGACTGGCGATACCTTCCCTCAGGCCCTGAAGGCAGTCATTTGGAAGAGAAGGTGTACCGAACCGTTCAATACGTAAACCGAAGCGTTGACGAGGCCTCATCCAGTGAGCAACCGGAGCTGGTTAGCGTACTGGCTGGCAGTCGTTTCAGTGCCAACAGTTTCAGCACCTCTGCGTACAACAGCCCGGAGTATGCCACTGCCGATTACATTAGCCGAAACTATGGTGGCGTCGAATTAAGGCAGGAGTTCACCGGAAACAAAATCGATACGCTGTTTATCAAGAGTCCGGACAAGCCCGTGCTGGATCTGAGCCGCCATAACGTCACACCTGCCGATCAGAGCCCCGATTGTCTGAGGGTAGAGGTGGATTATGCAGGCTCAACGCTGAGGGTTTTCCATTCAAATGGTGAACCTGCCAAAGTTGATGCTCCCACACCCGCAGAACCGAATAAAACCAAAGAAAATGAAGACTATTGCGGGAACCAGAAAAATGGTGCCGCGGCTATAGTCTGGGCAACAGTGGCACCCCCGAACCGTCAGTAATAGCGTTGCTCGTCAAGATCCCAGTTTCGCAAAAAGCCTTTTTTGCGATCAATCATGCGTTCGTAGGTTGAGATCATAACGGCTACATGGGGTGCTTTGGCCAGGCGCAGAATTTCGATACGGCGCTCTAGCCGTTCTACTTCTGTGAGCACTTGCTGGTGTACGTGGTTTCTTACACTGTCGTGGTGATCGAGCCGAACCCTTCGGAGCATGCAAGGGTTGTCCTGGTCCGGGTATGTGGGCTTATCCATTGCGTCTCTCATCCATTGAGTGGCGGCGGTTCCTTAACCAAAAGGTAGTTTGCACAACTGTCAGACAAACTGCAACAAAATGAATAGAGTTTCATTTTTACAGAATAACCGGGCACCCGCACCTGCTCCCAAAGGAATCCAGGCTCATCCACTGCTATAATCCCCTTACCGATTGTTCTCCAGCTACCGGAATTGTGTATGAGCCAGACCTCCGTTGCAGACACTCTACGGGAATACCTTTCCCTGCTTGAACTGCTAGACGACGCCTACTGGGAAGCCGCCACCATCCAGCACAAGGATATGCTTTACGACATCATCAGCATATTCAGCCAGGAAGTTTCCGAGATAAACAAGCTCAGCATTCAGGATCACCACTACCCTTATGAGGTGATCACTGAAGGCATTCGCCGGGTTGAGCCAAAACTGGAAAAGCTGGACGAAAGCCGGGAGGAAGTCATTCAGCGTACTCAGACACTGACTGACTTCCGGGATATTTTATCCTCAGTGCTGGGCATTCTTGAGGATCAGCTCAGGACCCTGTGAGCTGTGGCGTCACGCGGCAATCACAGGGCGTTCACTTTCGGGTAGAATAGGGAAATGCTGGGCCATGTTATACACAAACTTGCCCAGCGGTGGGAGATGGTGTCCTACGATGGGGAAGCCTGTGTTGAGCAGGCTTACGGAGATATCCCGTGCGGCGTCTGCCCAGCAGAGCTTGTTGATCAACCCGACATGCCCGAATGCGTAACGGCTGTTTTGCCCCCACAACCCAACTGGATTACCACCCAACATCATGCCGGCGCTGAAACGCATGGGCATCAGCATGGTGCGGTCGATCTGTAGCGAACCAAACTGCTGAATGGCACGACGCACGGTAATATCGCTACAAATGCGCCTGCCTTGCCAAACCCCGCCATTGAGCATCATCTGGAAGAAACGTCCCATTTCTTCGGCCGTTCCGCACAGGTTGCCTGCCGGGATTACCGCTTCCTGAAAACGGCGGTCGTTTGTTACCCGCTCCACCGTTGCAATGTCTCCACCCAGGGCACGATTCACAATCCAGGACACAGGAAAGCGCGGCGTCGGCCCGGTCGCATAATTGGTGGCCAGGTCACCCAGGTTTTCAGGCTGAACCCCGTAGGTAAACCACCTCATGCTCATGGGTCGGCGCAGGTGTTTGTCCAGGTAGTTTTCGATGGTGTCACCTGTCACTTTCTCAAGCACCCGCTGCAGTACGTAACCGCCCGTTATCGCGTGATACGCGATTTTTGAGCCGTCAACTTCCACGGCGCGAGCTTCACACAGCAACCGCCATACTTCTTCCGTATTCCAAAGCACATCAATCGGTGTTTCCTTTGGAATAGCGGGAATACCCCCCCGATGGGACAATATCTGGTGCACAGTAATAGTGCGTTTTCCGTTTGTCGCAAACTCCGGGCAGTAATAGGACACAGGGTCCATCAGGTTAACCAGGCCCTGCTCAACCAGCATATGCATGAGCAGCGCGGTGACCGCCTTGGAGGCAGAAAAATAGCAGATTGGCGTATCTGTGGTCATGGCGATTTTGGGCGAGCCCGTTGGCTCATGGGGGCCATTGCCACTGGCATGACCGATCGCACGGTGCAAAATTTGCTCGCCCCGGTGCCGCACGGAAACCTGGATGCCGGGATGCACTCCCGTGCGATACAAGGCTTCGACGCTTTTCCAGATAGTGTCTACTGTATGGTTATCAACACCAGCCGCTTGCGGATTTTCCCCGGCCGCATCGCGATAGGTAACGGTAGAAAGATCCTTGGCAACCTTGCTGCTGTGCAAAGCACGACGGGCTATCGAATTCATCGGGTACGCCTTGGTGTTGGTGACTATTACTATGTCTATCTTCGAGGGCAGGGAGATTCGGTTCATTGGCCGGAAACGGCCTGCCTGAATGTCAAAGCGTACACTGATTCCAGCTCAGCGCACCAGAATGCCTTGCACCAGGCTTCGGCTGGGCGCTTCGACAAGGTTTACACAAGCGCAGGTCGCCGCCGGTTGGAAATTGCGCCTTCTGCCGCAGACCTGGCGGAATTAACCGGCAGGCATAAAAAAACCCGAAGAGCCGGCTTATGGGCTTTTCGGGTTTTATCTCAGGCAATCAGGTGAGTAACCCGACTGCCGTCGGGGATTATTTCACCGATGCGCGAGCATCTTCCATAATCCGGTTGAGGGTTTCGCTAGGTTGCATCACGGCTGACACCTTATCTGCCGGAGCATGGTAATAGCCCCCGATATCGGCGGCGTTGCCCTGGATAACACTCATTTCCTCAAGGATTTTGTCCTTGTTCTCTTCCAGTTGGCCAGACATTTTCACAAAGAACTCTTTCAGCTCTTTGTCACTGTCCTGGTTAGCCAGCTCTTCCGCCCAGTAACGGGCCAGATGGAAATGGCTACCTCGGTTATCCAGCTCACCGGTCACGCGGGAGGGCGACTGGTTGTTTTCCAGCAGACGCTCAGTAGCCTTGTCCAGCGTTTGACCCAGTAGGCGAGCACGCTGGTTATCATGCTTCTCACCCAGTTCATCCAGAGACACCGCAATGGCCAGGAACTCGCCCAGCGAATCCCAGCGCAGGTGGTTTTCCTGCAACAGCTGCTGCACGTGCTTGGGTGCCGAGCCGCCGGCGCCGGTTTCGTACAGACCACCGCCGTTCAGCAGAGGCACAATCGACAGCATCTTGGCGCTGGTGCCCAGTTCCAGAATCGGGAACAGGTCGGTGAGGTAGTCCCGCAGTACGTTGCCCGTGACCGAGATGGTGTCCAGGCCGCGAATCAGGCGCTCCATGGTCCAGCGAATAGCACGAACCGGCGACATAATGCGGATATCCAGGCCATCGGTGTCGTGATCTTGCAGGTAGGTATTTACCTTTTCGATGAGCTGCGCATCGTGGGCGCGTTCGTCATCCAGCCAGAATACCGCCGGCATATCAGTGGCGCGGGCGCGATTAACGGCCAGCTTGACCCAGTCGCGAATCGGCAGGTCTTTGGTCTGGCAGGCACGCCAGATATCGCCCTTCTCCACATTGTGCTCAGTCAGCACTGTGCCGTCTTCGGCAATCACACGCACAATGCCGTCTTCTTCAATTTCGAAGGTTTTGTCGTGGGAGCCATACTCTTCAGCTTTTTGCGCCATCAGGCCTACGTTTGGCACTGTGCCCATGGTGGTAGGATCGAATGCACCGTGGGTTTTACAGAAGTTGATGGTTTCCTGGTAGATGGTGGCGTAGGTAGACTCAGGCATAATCGCCTTGGTGTCCTTAAGCTTGCCATCACGGGCCCACATCTTGCCGGAGTTACGGATCATCGCCGGCATGGAGGCGTCGACAATTATGTCGCTGGGCACGTGCAGGTTGGTGACGCCTTTAACGGAATCAACCATGGCGATTTCAGGGCGATGCTCGTAGGTTTTGTGCAGAGCTTCCTGAATTTCTTCCTGCTTCGACTCAGGCAGATCCTTGATTTTTTCAATCACGGAAGACAAGCCGTTGTTCGGATTTACACCGATTTCGTCGAACAGATCGCCGTACTGATCAAACAGCTCCTTGTAGTAAATCTTCACCGCGTGACCAAACACAATCGGGTGAGAGATTTTCATCATGGTGGCTTTCACGTGCAGGGAGAACATCACGCCGGTTTTTTCGCAGTCTTCAATCGCATCTTCAAAAAACTTGCAGAGCGCTTTTTTGCTCATGAACATGCCGTCAAGCACTTCGCCTTCCAGCAATGGCAGCTCGGCTTTGAGTACAGTCTGCTCGCCGGCCTTGTTTTCGAACACAATGCGGGTGTTCGTCGCTTTATCCAGGGTGATGGACTGTTCGTTCGAGTAAAAGTCGCCGCCCCGCATGTGCGCCACGTGGGTGCGAGAGGCCGGGCTCCACTCGCCCATGGTGTGAGGATATTTGCGTGCAAACGCTTTAACAGCTGCCGGGGCGCGGCGATCGGAGTTGCCCTCACGCAGTACCGGGTTCACAGCACTGCCCAGTACTTTGGCGTAGCGGGCTGTGTTGGCCTTGTCTTCGTCGGATACGGGGTTTTCTTTGTATTCCGGAAGCTTGTACCCCTGATCCTGCAACTCCTTGATGGCTGCGCGCAGCTGCGGAATGGAGGCAGAAATATTCGGCAGCTTGATGATGTTGGCGTCCGGGTCTTTGGTGTACTCGCCCAGCGACATCAGGTCATCCGGGACTTGCTGGTTTTCTTCCAGGCAGTCAGGGAACCTAGACAGTATGCGGGCCGCGAGGGAGATATCGCTGGTTCCGAATTCGATTCCGGCCGGCTTGGCGTAAGTTTCCAGAATCGGGAGCAATGACCGTGTTGCGAGGGCAGGTGCCTCGTCGGTCAGTGTGTAGATAATTTTGGCTTTGGATGCTGTCATTTTCGTCCTCAGGCTATTAGGTGGGTTCGGGACGGTCATGGCGAGATCTGGCATCTTGTGAATGGCCGACCTTTGCAATGACTGATTTTGGAACGTTTGATAGACCTACTAAGATACCATTTTTTTGTGACCTCTGGTTACGATCTTAGTATAAGAACGGACTAAAAACCCTTGATCTTCGGTAACCCGGGGATGAACTGGTGGGATTTTACGAAACTTTCTTACATTCCGAGCATGATGGCCTATTAGCCTGGGAGATAGCGCGGTGGGGGTATCCCTTCCCAAAACACGCTCCTTGCGGCACATCCATGTGGCGCTTGGGCTCCGCCATCCATGGCTCCGCACAGTTTTGGAAAGGGATACCCCCACCGCTTTGCCAGCATTTCAATGGCCTTCCGTGACTCTAATCCTAAGCCATTGACCGCGTACAACTCACAAACCCTAACTCCTCGGCAGCAGGTTTACTTCCGCCAACCGATCCCGAATCTGGTCAAGCGCTTCAGGGTTGCTCAGGGCATCGCGGTTGTCGGCTTTGGTGGAGCCGTTGATCAGGCGGGCGACGGCCAGTTCCACTTTTTTTCCGCTGCGGGTGTACGGAATGTCCGGCACCTGAACGATGTGTTTGGGAACGTGGCGGGGGCTGGCGCCTTCGCGGATCTGGACCTTAAGCTGCTTTAGCAGGTCTTCGGTCAGCTCTTGGCCCTCGGCAGGTACCACAAACAGTACAACTTCTACGTCGCCGTCGATTTGGCGTCCGACTACGAGGCTGTCTTTAACAGCCGCCTCCGTTTCTACCTGGCGGTAGATTTCTGCGGTACCGATGCGCACGCCGCCGGGGTTCAGGGTGGCGTCGGAGCGGCCGTAGATGATGGCGCCGCCGTGTTCGGTGAATTCGATAAAGTCGCCGTGGGCCCACACGCCCGGAAAGGTGTCGAAGTATGCGGCGCGGTAGCGTTCGCCGTTGGGATCATCCCAGAAGGCTACTGGCATGCAGGGCAATGGCTGACGGCAGACAAGTTCGCCACGGCCCTGGTCTACGGGCTTGCCGTCGTCGTTGTATGCAACGGCGTCGACACCCAGGAAGCGGCACTGGATTTCGCCCCGGCGCACAGGCAGGAGTGGGGTTGAGCCGACAAAACAGCCGCAGATGTCGGTGCCGCCGGCAATGGAGCCCAGCAAAGCACCCGGTGCGCCCTGGCTGTATACCCAGTCGTAGTCTTCCGGGAGCAGTGGCGAGCCGGTGGAGAATACGACTCTGAGCTTGCCCAGGTCCAGGGTTTCTGCGGGCTTCAGTTCTGCTTTGCGGCAGCCGGCAATAAATCTGGCACTGGTGCCAAAGTGGGTAACGCGCTCTTCAGCGACTGTGTTCCAGAGCATGTTGAGACTGGGGTAGCCGGGGGAGCCGTCGAGGGTGATTACAGCAGCGCCGGTCAGCAGCGCCGAGGCTTGCCAGTTCCACATCATCCAGCCGCAGGTGGTGAAGTACAGGAACCGGTCTTCCGGGCCCACATCGCCGTGCAGCATGAGTTCTTTGGCGTGATTTACCAGCATCCCTGCCGTGCCGTGAACGATGCATTTTGGTTTGCCAGTGGTGCCGGAGGAATACAGGATATATACCGGATGGTCGGGATCAACCGGGGTAAACGTTGGCGCCTGGCCTGCGCCAAAGGCGATTGCCTGATCCCAGGTGGCCACCAGATCACCGGTAATGGGCGCAGCGTCTGGCAATTGCTGAACACTAACCACACAGTTCAGCGTCGGCAGGCCGGCAATCAGTTCTGCAAAGTCGTCCTGGCGGGCCAACACCTTGCCGCCGTAGCCATAGCCGTTCACAACGATAAGCGCGGAAGGCTCAATCTGGCCAAACCGGTCGAGAATGGCCCCGACACCAAAGTCCGGTGACGCAGAGCTCCAGATAGCGCCCAGGCTGGTTGCCGCCAGCATTCCCGCCAGCGCTTCGTAGCCGTTGGTTACAACACCGGCTACCCGGTCACCCTTTTTTATGCCTTTGCTCCGCAAAAAAGCCTCCAGGGCGCCCACGTCGGATTTCAGCTCGCCGTATGTGCGGCGCTGAACCGGGCGGGTTTCACAGTAGGCCACAACGGCTTCCCGATGAGCATGGTCGCCGTCTGCCAGTCGCAACAGGTTGGCAGCGAAGTTCAGCTTCATGCCAGGGAACCACTCGGCGCCGGGCACTTCCCGCTTGCCCAGCACTTTTCTGGCAGGTGTGTCGCACACCAGACCGCAGTATTCCCAGATTTTGGCCCAGAAGGTTTCAAGGTCGTTAACCGACCACTGATGCAACTCGTGGTAATCGGCAAAAGGGCCGTAGCCCTGATCTTCCAGCCAGGATTTAAAGCGACCCATGCGAGTGCTTGTCAGTACGTCTTCCGAAGGAGACCAGACAATCGGGGACTGCTCGGTAACACTCATTTTTTGCTCCTGTTAATTTACTGCATGTGCCAGCCGTGGCTGACCACAATAGATTGACCGGTAAGGGCTGCAGAAGGGAAGGCCGCCAGGTGTACCGCTACCTCGGAGACATCTTTCAGTGTAGTAAACTTGCCATCCACGGTGTTTTTCAGCATGACTTTGCTGATGACATCTTCCTCGGAAAGACCTAACTCCTTGGCCTGCTCCGGAATCTGCTTGTCTACCAGCGGCGTTCGAACAAAGCCCGGGCAGATAATATTGCTGCGCACACCGTATTCGGCGCCTTCTTTGGCCACTGCACGACATAAGCCTAGCATGCCGTGCTTGGCAGCGACGTAAGGGCCTTTCAGGGGGGAAGCTTCTATCGAATGAACAGACCCCATATACAGCATGGTGCCCCCACCGCCAGCGTACATTTGTGCCAGGGCGGCCCGGGTAACCAGAAACGCGCCATCGAGATGCACATTCATCACCCGGCGCCAATCCTCATACGCCAGTTTGTGTATGGCCTCTATATGCTGAATGCCGGCGTTAGCCACGGCGATATCCAGGCCCCCCCATGCTGCCACAATCGCCGCAACCCCGTCGTCTACTTCGGACTCGTTGGTCACGTCCATGGCCAGCGCCATGGCTGTTCCCCCTGCTTTTTCAATGGCATTTGCAGCGTCTTGCGCGCTTTCCAGGGTGATATCCGCAACGGCTACACGGGCACCTTCACGGCCATAATGCTCAGCAATGGCCCGGCCGATGCCACGCCCTGCCCCGGTAATCAGGGCTACTCGATTTTCGAGACGCATAGTGTCTGTCTCCCAATTATTATTAAGATTATTTAAAGATAGTCGTCTTGTCAGGAGCCGCCATATACTTCGTTGGGCAGCCAGGTGGCCAACGGCTCAAACCAGAACACCAGCACCAGCGCCAGTAGCTGCAAGGCAATAAACGGTAATACGCCCAGATAGATATCCCTGGTGGTAATGCCCGGCGGGCACACACCTTTAATGTAGAACAGGGAGAAGCCTACGGGTGGGGTCAGGAACGACGTCTGCAAGCACATGGCAAACATGATGGCGAACCACACGGGCTCCACACCCATCTTGAACAGAACCGGCGCCACCAGGGGCAGCACAATCAAGGTAATTTCCACCCAGTCCAGAAAGAACCCAAGCAAAAAGGTAATCAGCAATACCGTCAGCAACACGCCAGTGGTGCCAAAAGGCAGGCCGGTAATGGCACCTTCAATTACGTCATCGCCACCCAACCCGCGCAGCACAGACGCAAAGACCGTGGCACCAATAAAAATGCCAAAGATAAATGCCGACGTGCGGCTGGTTTGGTAAAGCGACTGCTTCAGGGTGTCCATATCCAGGCGCTTGCTGACAAATGCCATCAACAAAGCGCCACCGGCCCCTACTGCGGAAGCCTCAGTGGTTGTGGCTATGCCAAAAAAGATGGAACCGAGCACGGAGATAATCAGCGCCATTGGCGGCAATACCGCCCGGAACACGTCAAACCAGGCCCGGGCATCAAGGCGCTGCCGGTTTGCCGGCGCGGGCGCCAGATCTTTTTTGATATAAGAGGCGATGATGATGTAAAGAATATAAAGCATGGCAAGCATAACGCCGGGAATCAGCGCGCCCATGAAAAGCTTGCCTACGGAGGCATCCGAGGTGCCCAGGCGATCGGCCATCAGTACCAGCATGATGCTTGGCGGCACCAGGATGCCCAGGGTACCCACAGAGCAAGCCGTGCCTACCGCCAGAGACTTGTTGTAGTTGGCCTGCATCATGGGGCCAAGGGATAACATGCCCAGCAGTACCACCGACGCACCCACAATACCGGTGGAAGCCGCAAGCAACACGCCAACCAGCACCACGGTAATAGCGTAGCCGCCCCGCAGTCCACCAAGCACTTTCACCAAACTGTGCATCAGCTTTTCGGCGATACCGGACCGGTCAAGCATAATGCCCATGAAGATAAACATGGGTAGCGCGACCATCAGTTCGTTGGCAACAATGCCATAAATCCTGGCGTCCAGAACGCCAATGGTACCCTGCCAGGTAAACCACAGGGGAGAATCCAGATACTCGACCATCACGTGACCGACAATACCGAAGATAAGACCAATACCCGCCAGTGACCAGGCAACCGGGAAAC
>NZ_JBQDCO010000050.1:0-22569 GCF_052091845.1 Marinobacter sp.
ACATAAATGGGTGCTAGGGGAACGTTTTGTTACCAACTTTATTATGATCCCACAATTCTTGTGGGATAAACCATGAGCTTTTCGAACTCGCTGACGCGCCTGATCAATATTCAATACCCCATTGTTCAGGCGCCTATGGCCGGTGTTTCCACACCGAGTCTGGCTGCAGCAGCTTCTAATGCCGGAGCATTGGGGACGATCGGGCCAAACCCGATCGAAAACGGAAAGATACTTTAATGTCAATGAGTTCTGTCACCGTTTCGCGGTGCCCGATCCGGCACCCGAAACTAGTGGGTTACGCTATGTAAAACCTTATTTTGACGAATTTTCGGCCACGCAGCCCGCTGAACCTGATGCCTCCTGCCGATGCTTTATCGAAAGCCCCGCGGCCCTTCGCCCCTGTTTTGCCTGGTTACCCGATAACCTATAGTGTTGGCAAGGTTCTGGCCGGCGCAGCCGTAGCCACAAACTCCTCGGAATTTTCCGCGCAATGGTCGGGGCAGGGCGCGCCTTTGGTGCGGGAGATGCCGGCTGGCGAGCTGGGCCTTTTTATTTGTTCTTCAACAAAGGCTCTCAGGCATGAATATCAGGTCGTTAGAAACGTTTTTCTGGATATCGAGACTTGGAAGCTTTCGGGCTGCGGCGAAAAAACTCTATGCTTCGCAACCCACCATTTCTGCGCGAATTTCGGGTCTGGAAGACGAGCTGGGAATTGAGTTGTTTGATCGTTCCGGCCGCAGTGCAGTGCTCACTGCCAAGGGCCGGCAGGTGCTCTCCTACGCCGAACAGATTCTTCAGTTACACGCCGAGTTACTAGACATGGTTGCCAGCCCGGAGGTTATTCAGGGAACCATTCGCCTGGGAGTTGCGGAAACCATTGCGTATACCTGGCTACCTGAGCTGATCGAACGGATCAATGAAACTTATCCGGCTATCAATCTGGAACTCGATATTGATATCTCGATTAATTTGTCAGAAAAGCTGGTAAAGCGGCGAATTGACGTTGCGTTTCTCATTGGCGAAGTGCGGCAGGAAGGTTTTTTTAACGCCCCTTTCTACAGCTATTCGTTAACCTGGGTTGCAAGCCCGAAGCTTGCCCTGCCATCGGAACACCTGTCCCTTCCCGAGCTGGCGAAACTTCCGATTATTACCTATCCACGTATGAGCGAACCCCACGCAAACATCCGCACGCTCATCAATAAGACTGGCAATGCCACCCAGATACATTCGAGTTCGTCGCTGTCGACCATTATTCGCATGGTGCTTGATGGTATCGGTGTGAGTGCCCTGCCAAAAGAAATTGTGAATCAGGAACTGGCTACAGGACAACTGCGAGAGTTTGAGGTTGAAGCTACCGTACCTGACCTGGTTTTCAATATGGCCTATTGCGCGGCTCCCGGCGCCAATGTGGTGCGTGCTGTCGCTGAGCTTTGCTTAAAGGTAGTAAGTTCGGACGCCGCTGAAATGTGAATACGTCATATGATCAGTTTTTTCGATCAAAGGTGATTTTTAAATTCGATTTGAACCAATCAGTGATTCTGGGCTAACTTTAATGGAAAGCATATCGAGGCAGAATCATGGTTTCGTCGACGTTTTCCCGTTCTTTTTCTACTCCCGCGGAGGCCCGGCAGGCTGCGCGTGACGGTTTGTTGACAGGATCTACGGCCGGGTTGGCCAGTGGTTATGTACAGGTCAACCTGGTGATACTTCCAGAAGAACAGGCCAACGGTTTCTTACGGTTCTGCCAAGCTAATCCCAAACCCTGCCCCGTCCTGGCGGTAAGTGAGCCTGGCGATAGACAGTGCGCTTTGCTGGGTAAGGATCTGGATATTGCCCGGGATGTACCGTCCTATCGTGTCTACCGCAACGGCCAACTGGCTGATACGCGGAATGAGGTGTCGGATGTGTGGCGGGACGATCTGGTGACTTTCGCTCTGGGTTGTTCGTTCAGTTTTGAGCATGCGCTGATCCAGAATGGTGTGCCGGTGCGCCATATTGATGAAGGGCGAAACGTATCCATGTACAAAACCTCCCTTGCGCTGCAACCAGCGGGCGGGTTCAGTGGTCATATGGTTGTGTCCATGCGCCCCTTTCTGGCTGAGGCCGCTATTCGGGCCGTTCAGATAACCACGCGCTTCCCCCAGACCCATGGAGCCCCTGTTCACTTGGGCGACCCTGCATTGATTGGTATTGAAGATCTCGATTTTCCGGATTACGGCGATTCAGTTTCTGTGGGTCGGGATGAAATCCCTGTCTTCTGGGCCTGTGGCGTTACTCCGCAGCAGGTTCTCATGGATTCCGGAATCGAATTTGCAATCACACACACACCGGGTCACATGCTGGTCACCGACATACCTGAAAGCCAGGTAGCTTTGTTGTAACCCTAAAACAATGAGAAGAGGAAGATGGCAATGACAACACGAACGTATCTCGCATCCGCCGCAGCGGCGGCCCTGTTAGTAGCTGGCGCACCTGCGTCGGCCCAGGAGCTGGACAAAACCAGCATTTCTTATGTGGGAAGCTGGAGCAGCCTCTCCCTGTACAAAAATTTTGAAAAGCCCTTCTGGCAGGATCATGTACCAGAGGCTTCTGACGGGAAAATCTCGACGGATGTAACCACGTTTGACCAGATGGGCCTGGGCGGCGGTGAAGTGTACCGTTTGATGGCGCGCAATGTTATTGAAGTGGGCTCTACCGTGGCAGATTATGCCGTGTCGGACGCGCCCGAACTGGAAGGGCTGGATATGCCGATGATGGCGCCCGATGTGGAGACAGCCCGCAAAGTGGCAGAGGCTTACAGGCCTGTATTGGCAGATGCGTTTGTTAAGCGTTATAACGGAGCAAAGCTACTTGCCATTGTGCCCTATCCCTCCCAAGTTGTTTTCTGCAACACAGAAATTGACGGCTTGCAGGATCTAGAAGGTAAAAAGGTACGCGCCAGTGGACGAACAACCGCTGAATTTTTGCAGGCCATTGGCGCGGAGGGGATCACTCTGAACTACAGTGAAGTGCCTGGGGCCTTGCAGCGTGGTGTTGTTGACTGTGCGGTAACAGGGTCTTTGTCGGGCTACAGTTCTGGTTGGCACGAAGTGTCGACACATCTATATCCGCTACCCATGGGTGGATGGGACCAGGTCCTGACAGCAATGAATGGCAAGAAGTGGGATTCACTGTCGGGCGAGACCCAGCAGTGGTTGCAGAATGAAATCAAAACCAGCTACGAGGATCCCGTCTGGGAAGCGGCTGTAGAGGAAACCCGCGAGGGCATCGCCTGCCTGACAGGTGAAGGCGAGTGTAAACGAGGCAAGGCAGGCGACATGGTGCTGGTGGAAGCCACCGATGAAGACTTTGAACAGGTCTCCCGGCATCTTGAGGAAACTCTCTTGCCTAACTGGGCTGATCGCGTTGAACAGAAATGGGTGGATCGTTGGAATGAGACGATCGGTGAGGTAACGGGTCTTACCGCAACCAAATAACATATTGGTTGGTTAAAGCAGCCCGGGCTGGTGCTCTGCCCCGGGCTTACCATGGAGAAACCCATGTTTCAAAAGTTCAATCGTATTCTCGACAAAGTACTTGTCGGTGTGGATGTCGGCTCTTTGTGGATGGCACGTGCGGGTGGTCTGCTGATCCTGCTTACAGTGTGTCTGGTCACCGCCGAGATATTCTCCCGGCAGGTTTTTGGTCGCTCGGGTTTTCATGCCACCGAACTCACCGGCTATGTTATGGCCATCAGCTCAAGCTGGGCTTTTGCGTATACGCTAATGCGCAAGGCGCACATCCGCATTGATGCTCTTTATCTGAAGATGCCTCTTACCGTGCGAGGTGTCTTGGATCTGATTGCCATACTGTCTCTGGCGCTGTTCTGTGTACTGGTTGTTGGCGCTGCGTTTGAAGTCACGAAGCTCTCCTACACCGGTGGCGCCACTGCTAATACGCCCCTTGGTACGCCAGTTTGGATACCCCAGTTGCTTTGGCTCATAGGTCTGACCTGGTTCAGCATCGCCGTGCTCGTGGTTTCGCTTCGCGTTTTGTTCGGTCTGCTGAGTGGCAACATTCAAGATGTTCAAAGAGTCGCCGGCAGTCCAACCCTGGACGATCAGGTGGCTGAAGAACGAAAGGAAACCGCCTGATGATTCTATTTGCGCTTGTGGTCCTGTTGGTACTGCTTGTACTCAGTGTGCCGGTGGCCGCCACATTGATTGTATTGGGGCTGTTTCTTGATGAGTTTTTTTCGCCCTTTCCGTTAATCAATGCGATTGGTGACGTTCTCTGGTCCGCGTCCGACAGCTTTCTGCTAATTGCCATTCCGCTGTTTATCCTGCTGGGAGAGATACTGGTTCGAACGGGCGTTGCCAAAAGCACCTATCGTGCCCTGGAGAGCTGGCTTTCCTGGCTGCCTGGCGGGTTGCTCCATGCCAACATTGCCACGGCAACTCTGTTTTCAGCCACCTCGGGCTCCAGTGTGGCAACTGCCGCAACCATAGGCACCGTTGCCATCCCCCAGGGCAATGCAATGAAATACGATCCAAAGTTGTTCACCGGCTCTATTGCCGCCGGTGGCACGTTGGGCATTATGATCCCGCCGTCTATCAACCTGATTGTCTATGGCTTTCTCACCGAGACCTCCATTCCCAAACTGTTTGCCGCGGGCCTGGTCCCGGGCCTCTTGTTGGCATTACTGTTTGTGGTGGGCACAGCACTGATCTGTATCTGGCGCCCCTCCATGGGTGGGCCGAGCACCCAGCATACTTGGCGAGAACGTTTTACCGGCCTTACCAGTCTGATACCTGTGCTGATGCTGTTTGCTGTAGTTGTGGGCTCAATTTATGCTGGTCTTGCGACCCCGACCGAAGCTGCTTCACTGGGGGTCATTGGTGCCCTGTTGATTGCGTTGTTTCTACGTAAACTCAGCGTGCGTGTGGTGGTCGATGCTCTGGAAGGCACCATGCGGACAACTGGCATGATTGTGTTGATTATCACTGCCTCCTATTTTCTTAACTTTGTACTGGCCTCAGCGGGTGTCACAAACGAATTGACGGCGTTTCTGGAAGCGGCCGGGTTGGGCCCCTATACAACGCTTCTGATGATTATTGCCATGTATCTTATTCTGGGCTTTTTTATTGAGACATTGTCCCTGATGGTGATCACTATCCCAATCGTGGCTCCCATTGTAGTGGCGCTTGGTTTTGACCCGGTCTGGTTCGGCATCCTGCTGATTCTTCTAATTGAAATGGCACTGATAACACCGCCTGTGGGGCTGAACCTTTACGTGGTGCAAAGTGTGCGCCAAAGCGGCTCGTTTAACGATGTGATGAAGGGCGCCATGCCCTACGTCGGGTTAATGTTGCTCATGGCCGCCTTGCTGATTGTTTTCCCGGCCCTGGCTTTGTATTTACCAGGGATACTCAATTGATTATTCATCCATGAACAGCAACAACAGGATTTTTTCATGACAAGCTTTTATCTGGCGGACACCAACGACGCCCTTGAGATTGATGTCAGGGAACTCATTATTGCAGGTTGGGCGGGCCGAGAGCAGGCGGGGATTGACGAGCATATTGAGGAACTCAAGGCCATAGGCGTTACGCCACCCTCAAGTACCCCGCTTTTTTACCGTGTATCAGCGGATCAACTGACTACCGCGGAGACGATCCAGGTACTGGGGGGCCAAACCAGCGGTGAGGTGGAGGTTGTGCTGATTGGCACAGAGCAAGGCACATACGTCGGCATTGGCTCTGATCACACTGACCGTGAAGCAGAGGCGTGGTCGGTTGCGCACTCCAAACAGGTCTGTGCCAAGCCTGTTGGCCCGCAGCTCTGGAAGCTCGAAAGCGTGATTGAACACTGGGATGCCCTGAAAATGGCCTCCTATGCCACCTTTGGTGGTCAGGAAGTGCTGTACCAGGAGGGCGGTGTAACCGGCTTGCTACACCCGCGGGACTTGCTGCAACGGTTCGGCTTCAACGAGCCCCGGCTTGAACCAGGGCAGGCCATGCTTTGTGGAACTTTGCCGGTAGCGGGTGGCGTGCGCCCCTCCGATGCCTTCCGACTAGTGCTTGAAGACCCGGAGACGGGGCGAACACTTGAACACAGCTACAGCACAGAGACTCTGTCGGTGGTGAAATGAAAAAAACAGCGGATCTGGTCCCGCTGGATCAGTCAGGGGCCGGGCTCTCGTCGCTGCGACAGGGCATAGATCATGGCGGCTTGCGTGCCAGCGAACTGCTGGAAGCCTGTTTCGACAACATTGCACGTTTCGATGACCCCGCCAATCAGGTTTACACCTCGGTATTTCACCGCACCGCCAGGGCTGAGGCGGAGGCGATCGATTTACTGCACAAAGGCGGAGTGCCTTTAGGCGACCTTGCGGGGTTGCCTATTGCTCTGAAGGTTCTGTTTGATGTTAAAGGTGAAGTGACGCACTCGGGCTCCAAATGGTGGACCGAAAGGGCGCACGAGGATGCCTTGATCGTTTCCCGACTGCGCCGGGCGGGAGCTGTGATAACAGGGCACACCAACATGACGGAGTTCGCCTATTCCGGTGTGGGACTCAACCCTCATTATGGCACACCGGCAAACCCGCTGGCGCCGGGACGCCTGTCCGGCGGTTCTTCCTCTGGCGCCGCCTCCGCAGTAGCCTCCGGCATGGCAGCGGCAGCAATCGGCACGGATACCGGAGGCTCTGTGCGTATCCCGGCCGCTTTCTGTGGGTTGGTGGGGTTCAAGCCTACGCAACAGCGCATACCCCGCGAGGGTCTGTTTGCACTCTCTGACAGTCTTGACAGCATAGGCCCCATTGCCCGCAGTGTGGATTGTTGTGACCGGATTGATGCGGTCCTTTCGGGCGAGCACAGGCTGCTCCATAGACCCGCCGACCTGCGCGGCCGCCGTTTTGCCGTGCCTCGCAATTACATGATGGATGAGGTATCGCCAGAGATTGCCGATGCGTTCGATCGCAGCCTGCGCAGGTTGCAAGAGGCGGGTGCGCAGGTAGCCGAGGTATCTGTCCCGGTGCTGGACACTCTGCCTGAACTGATGGAAGGAGGTGGATTCACGGCTGCTGAAAGCTACCATATGCATCGCGAGTGGCTGCAGCAGCACGGCGATGACTATGATCCCCGCGTGCGCGTGCGCATAGAGCGGGGTGCCAGTTTGCGTGCCGCCGATTATCTTGAATTGTTGCGTTGCCGCGCGGTGCGTAAGAAACAGGCGGACGAGTGGCTTGCCGACTTTGATGGCCTTCTTGCGCCTACGGTTCCGATTGTTCCTCCCAAACTGCACGAGCTTGATGCTGACGATGATTATGCTCGCCTCAACCTGCTGATCCTGCGTAACCCGACGGTCGCTAACCTGCTCGATCTGTGTGCCATTACGCTGCCCAATCACAGCCCCGGTGAACTACCTAGCGGGCTGACGCTCATGGGCCGCGTTGGCGCGGACAGTGCCGTGCTTGGCACAGCCCGGGCCATGGAACAGGTACTGAACCGCTGATGTTGGGTGTTATTGCCTTCAAACTGATTGCGACCGCCTCGGTCGTTATCGGGGTCTCGGTTGCGGTGAGCAAGTTGGGACCGAGACTTGGGGGTATCATTGCCGGAACGCCGATCATTCTGGGGCCCGGTTATTTCTTTATGCTGCAGGAACGTTCTGTCGAGTTTATCCAGTCGGCCGCGTTGTCAACACTGCATGCGCTAGTGGCAACGCTGGTGTTCAGTATCTGTTTCGTGATAACAGCCGGTCGAATGCGCGCGCTCGCCAGCCTGGGGCTGGCAACTCTTTGCTGGATCCCCTCGACTCTGATTTTTTCCTTTACTCCGGGAGGAATATGGGGCGCAGTTTTCCTCTATTGCCTGGTGCTACTGGCCGCTGAGGTGATACGGCGAGTACTGAAGCTAGGGCAGCCAGTAGTGATTGTGCGTTCGGGCTGGTTTGATCTGCTGCTGCGTGGGCTTCTGGCCGGCGTGTTGGTAAGCGTGGCAACAACGGTAGCGGCCAGATCCGGCCCCCTGTTGTCAGGTGTGTTGGTGGGCTTTCCTGTTGGCCTGTTTACCATCGGATGGACTCTCCATGAGCGATATGGCTCACAGGTAGCCAGGGCTACCGTCATCATTGCACAAAAAGGCATGCTAAGCTTGGTCGCTTTTGCCGTTGTTGTGGCACTGACGGGAGGCAAATTTCCGCCCATGATCATCTTTATGGCAGCACTGGTTGCTTCGCTGGCGGTCAGTGCCGCGCTTTTTTTGAGCAGCCAGTGGTTGCATCGCCGTTCGCTTGATCGGGCAACCGAAGCGGAGGTACGTTAAGCTAGAGCATTTGCAGCCCGTTCTTCCATTTTGTTTAGGAGCCATAATGAGCCAGGACAGCGTCCGGACAAATGCGGTGCTTGAATCTGCCGGGCTGGACGGCTGGATTGTGCGTCTGTTCGACACCATTGAGGAACAGAATCTACGCTGGCTGGCCGCCCTTTCCTACCGTTGTGAGCAGGCATTCGGCGAGGCTCTGGTTGATTTGGTGCCGTCCTATACCACCCTTCTCATTGTTTTCGATCCTTTAGCGGTCTCGCCCTCACAGGCGCGGACGACCCTCTGTGAGATACTGATGGACCTGGAGCCGGAAGAACAAACCGGGCAGGGACAGATCCACGAATTGCCCACCTGGTATGACACCAGCGTCGGCCCCGAACTGGCGCGTGTGGCTAAGCTTTCCGGCGAAGCTGTGGATGACGTCATCCAGCTCCACAGCCAGCAGGTTTACCGCGTGTTTGCCCTGGGTTTCTCTCCGGGGTTTGCCTTTATGGGCCTGGTCGACCCCCGGCTGGAATGTGCCAGGCTGGATACGCCACGTCGGCGTGTGCCTCCCAACAGCGTTGCCTTGGCGGGGCGGCAGACGGCAGCCTACCCTGTTGAGACTCCCGGCGGCTGGAACCTCTTAGGACGCACCAGCGCCCGGTTATTCGACCGGGAGCGGGAAGGCTTCAGCCTCCTGCGAGTGGGAGACCAGGTGCGGTTTGTGCCCGTGAGTCGGGAAGAATTCGAACGCGACGGTGGAGACACAACGCCGGCGGAGCCTATGGCATGACACAAACAGATGGCACAACACCCTGTATTCGGGTTCAGCGGGCAGGGCCATTGGCGCTGTTGCAGGATAGCGGGCGATTTGGCGTGCGCCATCTCGGGGTAACTCAGGGCGGCCCGGCGGACCTGTACTCCTGGGCCTGGGCCAACCACCTCGCCGGGAATGCCTGGGGCACCGCCAATCTGGAGGTGACCTTCGGTGGCTTGCAGTTGGTAGCTGGACGCGATCTGCGTATTGCCATTGCAGGCGCTGACCTGGGTGCAACGCTGGAGCAAAAACCTGTGCCTTTGTGGCAATCGGTAACCTGGAAAGAAGGGCAAACCCTGGCCTTCGACGCCCCAGTGAGTGGGCTTAGGGCCTATCTGGCCGTGGCCGGCGGGTTTGTGGCGGAGCCGGTGCTGGGGAGTGTGGCCAGTGTCTGCCGGGAAGAACTCGGCGGGTTCAGTGGCCTTGGCGACAAACTGGCCTCAGGCGACCAGCTGTTTGTCCACAATAAGTCTGATAGTCGTCACGAATTGCCTGAAGCACCGGAAGACGCCGTACCGGATTTCAGCCAGCCGGCGGTTCTGGGTTTTCTGCCGGGCGCCCAGATTGGACATTTCACCGGTCGCAGCCTGTTCGATGCCTTTAACACCTGGTGGCAGGTCGACGACCTGGCGGATCGCATGGGAGTGCGCCTTATCGGACCCAAACTGTATTGCAACATAAGCACCCTGGTTTCCGAAGGGATTAACCTGGGGGGTGTGCAGGTGCCACCGGATGGCCAACCCATTGCGCTGCTTAACGACCGCCAGACCATAGGTGGGTACCCCCGGCTGGGCTCGCTGACACCTTTGTCGGCCTCGCGGCTGGCTCAGTGTTTACCGAAAGAGGAAGTGAAGCTGCTCCCCAAGGGAAGCGACACAGCTCTCAGGCAGTATCGGACGTTCCGGGCATTTTTTCACGCTCGGCCGCGTTAACACAGGGCTGGTAGAGCGGGTACTGACAGTACTAAAGCTGGCAACTATCCTGTATCTTCGTCGCATTAACTGGCGTCAAAATATCAAGGAAGATACCCGCCTGTTGCCACATACTGTTTTCGCCCGCTAACTTAGAAGAATGCTGCAATGCCCACGACAATGTTTTCTGCTTTTACCAGCAACTTCCTTGGTAAAGCCCCGGTTTGGTACAAGCAGATTATTGTGCTGTTCCTGATCGCCAATCCCATTGTAATGCTTCTTCTGGGCCCGGTTACGGCGGGCTGGTTGTTGATCGCTGAGTTTATCTTCACCCTCGCTATGGCACTGAAATGTTATCCACTGTTGCCCGGCGGACTGCTGGCAATAGAGGCGCTGCTGATTGGCCTTACCACAGCCGATGCCGTGTACCTGGAGGTGTTGACTAACTTCCCGGTGATTCTGCTGCTGATGTTTATGGTGGCGGGCATTTACTTCATGCAGGATTTACTGTTGGTCGCCTTTACCCAGATCCTGGTGGGTGTACGGTCCAAATCGGCCCTCTCGCTCTTGTTTTGCAGTGTCGCAGCCGTGCTTTCTGCGTTTTTAGATGCGCTTACAGTTACCGCCGTTATTATCAGTGTTGCCGTGGGTTTCTACTCTGTGTATCACAAAGTAGCGTCTGGTAAGGGTATCCAGGTCAGCGATTATAATGCAGACAGTGATGATGAAGTGATCGCGCTGCACCGGGATGATCTGGAAAATTTCCGAGCGTTTCTGCGCAGCCTTTTGATGCACGGTGCCATTGGTACCGCGCTTGGAGGCGTTGCGACCATGGTTGGCGAGCCCCAGAACCTATTAATCGCTAAGGTTGTGGATTGGGATTTTATCGAGTTCTTTCTGCACATGGCACCGGTGAGTCTGCCAGTATTAGCGGCTGGTCTGGTAACCTGCTGGGTGCTGGAAAAAATGCGTTGGTTTGGTTACGGCGGCCGGCTTCCCCGGTCGGTTCGGAGGGTGTTGGAGGAGTTTGCCGAGAGCGAACGCGCCAAGCGCACCAAGGAAGATCTGGCGGCGTTGTGGATACAGGCACTTGCGGCCGTCATTCTGGTGTTTGGCCTGGCGCTGCACCTGGCTGAAGTGGGCCTGATAGGTTTGCTGGTTATCATCCTGATCACCTCGTTTACCGGCGTTACCAGTGAGCACAAAATAGGCAAAGCGTTTCAGGAATCTTTGCCATTTACTTCTCTGCTGGTGGTATTCTTTGCGGTGGTGGCGGTGATTCACGAACAGCATCTGTTCAAGCCGGTAATCGACTATGTACTATCGCTTCCGGAAGGTCAGCAGCCGGGCATGTTCTTTATCGCCAATGGCCTGCTGTCGATGATTAGCGACAATGTATTTGTTGCCACGGTTTATATCAGTGAAGTTAAACAAGCCCTGGATGCAGGCAGCATTAGCCAGGCGCATTTCCAGGATCTTGCGGTCGCTATCAACACGGGTACCAACCTGCCAAGCGTGGCAACGCCCAATGGCCAGGCTGCCTTCCTGTTCCTGCTTACCTCAGCCATTGCGCCGCTAGTACGGCTTTCCTATGGCCGTATGGTTGTCATGGCGTTCCCCTATACGTTGGTGATGGGCGGGGTGGGCCTATATATGGTGGTTAATCATATATAGTGGTCTTCGCTGTTTTTACCGAGGGCTAAGGTCGTTTTTCACCCGGGTCTGTTAACCTGTATTACAATGGTTAAAATGTACCTAGACGCCCAACATGTCGATATTATGTATAAACTCCGCAACCCCACATCACTTCCCAGTCTGTTCCCGGTTTTTGCAGCCAGGCTGGCGGCTATGGTCTTAATGCTGACCCTGGCTATGTTAACAGGCTCTGCATTAGCTCAGACGAGCGGTAACACAGTACGTATTGGTTATACCGATTTCCCTCCCATGGAATACCAGAACGAACAGGGCGAGCCCGCCGGCCACTTCATTGAGCTTACCCGAAACGTTGTTCAGGAAGCGGGCTATGAGGCCGAGTTTATCTACCTGCCAGTGAGCCGGATTTATTTGTATCTGAAAAATGGAACGATAGATCTGTGGCCCGGCGTTTCCGGGATAACCGATCTTGAAGGAGAAGTTCTCGAAAGCTGGATGAACGTTTACCCGGTGCATCTAAGCGCCTGGTATCTCGAGTCTTCGGGCCCGCTCGTACACCTGGATCAGCTTCAGGGGAAAATCGCTATTGTGATTTCAGGCTATACTTATGGTGGCCTGCTGTCCTGGCTAAAGCAATCAAGCCAGGTAAGGCTCACCCAAGCCCCTAATAATCGTGCAGCGCTCGAGATGCTCAAACTGAAGCGTGGCGACTATGTTCTGGATTATCGAGAGCCGGTCGAGATGATTCTAAACGAGACAGCGGACGGCACAATTCGGGGAGTAAACATACGATCGCGCTATTCGGCTTGGCTTTACTCCCTGGCAAGCCCCAGGGCAGCGGTGCTTAGAGATGCGTTCGACGACGCCTATTTGAGCCTTCTCCGCAGAGGCGAGGTACCGTCGGTTCAGGATTTCAATTCTGGCCAGACTATCCCCGGGTTTCCCGAGGAGCTTCGCTAGAAAGACTTTCTAGTCTGCGCTTTCGGGGGCGAGAGTTATATCACCGTACCAGGCGCTTGCCTGCTCACCCGTATTGTCGGAATCCGACATGATGGCAATACCCCGGATTGGTGGAGGGACCTCCCCAAACGCCTCACGGTAGTCTGCAACAATATCCCGCTTGATTTCTACCCATTTGCCCGTGCTCTCATTGCCGGAATTGACGGCAATCATCACGGTTTCATCGGCGTATGGGTTGGTTATAAACTCGCCTTTCGGCAGGGTGTTTGCCCAGATGTAGTTCAGGGCGTTGCCGGGCAACTCTTCTCCAAACAGAACCTCCACGGTTTTGCGCTTTGCCCGCTCAAAAAAACCTGCTTTCTCCGGCTGAAACTCAAAGGCGACGTATATTCGGGCAGGGTAGTCGTCGCCGGATTTCTCCCGGGCATCGCCGGCCTTGAATACATTGGATACTTTCCAGCGCCAGCTCAGAATCGGTGAATTATCCGGGTTTACATTGAGCCGGGCAATCAGGCCCGACGCACTGCCAGAGGTATGCGCTTTAACCACTTGGGTGCCATCCTCACGAATTAACTCGTATTGGGAGTGCTGCTCAATTTTGGGAAATTCCAGCGGTTCCCAGCCATCCGTTAGCGACGACATTTTCGAGAATGCGGGTAGCAGCGAGTCCTGTGCAAGCAGGGGTGAAGAGATAAAACTGAGAGCTGCAAGCAGCAGCCAAATACCGGGGCGAGTGGTGATGTGCATGAAATTGTCCCACTTTGCAGAGTGTTTGAGGGGAGACCAGCAAATAAAAAAGGTGCCTTGTCTCTCGAAATCTTCCCGTATATAGTGCTCCAATCCTTGGTTGAATACCAAATATGGTATTCGGGAATCCGGTGAGACTCCGGAACTGACGCGCAGCGGTATTGGGGAACGAGTGTGGCACACAGACACTGGCGCAAGCCGGGAAGTCGCCACGCAAGGCAGAACCACCAAGTAAAAGGTTCATGCCCCTGAGTCCGAAGACACTGCCAGGGAGAACTGTACCTTCGCGACTCAGGCGCCTGCATCTGGCCCTATAAGGTGAGCAGCAACAAATACAGCACGGTTACAGCCATGGTTGGCTGATGTGCTGGTTTGTCCTGTGTACGCGAAGACTATGGAATTTACGCGTATTCAGGAGAACATGGTATGTCTGCCACCACTTTGGCCGAGTCCCGGCCTTCGTCACATTCTTCACCTCCATCCAGCACCGACGCCCTGCAGGTGATCAAGCGCAACGGCAACCTGGTCAGTTTTACCCCGTCCAAAATAAGTGTCGCCGTCACCAAAGCTTTTTTGGCCGTTGAAGGCGATCAGGCGGCAGGGTCAGCCCACATTAACGATGCGGTTCACCGGGTAACCGAGCAGGTGGTACAGGCCATCAGCCGGCGTTTGAAAGCCGGTGGCCGGGTGCATATTGAAGACATACAGGACCAGGTAGAACTGGCCCTGATGCGGGCGGAAGAGCAGAAAGTGGCCCGCGCCTACGTACTGTACCGGGAAGAACACGCCCGCGAGCGGGCCCTGCATGAGCCGGTTGAGGCCCATCCCCACCTCACCGTAAAGCAGGCCAGTGGCCGCACCGTGCCCCTGGACCTGGGCCTGATGAAACAGCAGGTAGAGCAGGCTGCGGCCGTGCTGGAAGGCATAGATGGCGAGTCCCTGGTGGAGGAATCCATCCGCAACCTGTACAACGGCATTGCCGAATCCGAGGTGCTGAGCGCGCTGATCATGACCGCCCGAGGCCGCATTGAACGGGAGCCGGACTACAGCGCGGTGACCGCCCGCCTGCTGCTGGAACAGTTACGACTTGAGAGCGTGGCCGCGCTGAACCTGGATTCGAGCCTCAGCCTGGCCGACGTCTACCCCCAGGCCCTGAGCAGCTTTATCAGCGCCGGCATTCGCTATGAACTGCTCGATGAAGCCATGGCCGCCTACGACCTGGAACGCCTGGGCGCCGCCTTGAAGCCCGAGCGGGATCAGCAGTTCGGCTTCCTCGGCCTGCAAACCCTGTACGACCGCTACTTCCTGCACTGGAAAGAAGCCCGCCTGGAACTGCCCCAGGTATTTTTCATGCGCGTCGCCATGGGCCTGGCGCTGCGTGAAGACGACCCCAACGCCCGCGCCATCGAGTTCTACAACCTGCTGTCGTCATTCGACTACATGGCCTCCACGCCCACCCTGTTCAACAGCGGCACCCGCCATTCCCAGCTGTCCTCCTGCTACCTCACGACGGTAGGCGATGACCTGGAAAACATCTACGGCTCCATTCGCGATAACGCCATGCTGTCCAAATGGGCCGGCGGCCTGGGCAACGACTGGACACCGGTGCGTGCCCTGGGCTCCCGCATCAAAGGCACCAACGGCCAGAGCCAGGGTGTGGTGCCCTTCCTGAAAGTGGTGAACGACACCGCCGTGGCGGTGAACCAGGGCGGCAAGCGCAAGGGCGCCGTGTGTGCCTACCTGGAAAGCTGGCACCTGGACATTGAAGAGTTTCTGGAGCTGCGCAAAAACACCGGCGACGAACGCCGCCGCACCCACGACATGAACACCGCCAACTGGGTGCCGGACCTGCTGATTGAACGCATGCGCCAGGACCGCGACTGGACCCTGTTCAGCCCCAGCGACGTGCCCGACCTGCACGATCTCTACGGCAACGCCTTCCGCGAACGCTACGAACACTACGAAGCCCTAACGGCAGCAGGCAAGATAACCCTGTTCAAAACCCTTCCGGCGAAACAGCTCTGGCGCAAAATGCTCACCGTACTGTTTGAAACCGGCCACCCCTGGATCACCTTCAAAGACCCCTGCAACCTGCGCTCGCCGCAGCAGCACAAGGGCGTGGTGCATAGCTCCAATTTATGCACCGAAATCACCCTGAACACCAGCGCCGATGAAATCGCCGTGTGCAACCTGGGCTCGGTAAACCTGGCCGCCCACATCGCCAAGGGCGAACTGGATGTGCAGCGTTTGGAGCGCACCGTCAACACCGCCGTGCGCATGCTGGATAACGTTATCGACATCAACTTCTACGCCGTACCCCAGGCCCGAAGCTCCAACCTCAAGCACCGCCCGGTGGGCCTGGGCCTGATGGGCTTTCAGGACGCGCTCTACGCCCTGGGCCTTTCGTACACCAGCCCCCAGGCGGTGGAGTTTGCCGATGTGGCCATGGAACAACTGAGCTACTTCGCCATCCGCGCCTCCGCCCGGCTGGCGGCCGAGCGGGGCGCGTATGAAAGCTACGAAGGCTCTTTATGGAGCCAGGGCATACTGCCCATCGACTCCCTCGACCTACTGAAAAGCGCCCGCCTGGAAGGCGACCTTAACGTAAACACCGACAGCCGCCTGGACTGGGCACCGGTGCGCGAACTGATCAACAAACACGGCATGCGCAACAGTAACGTGATGGCCATTGCGCCCACTGCCACCATTTCCAACATCGTGGGCGTGTCGCAATCCATCGAACCGGCCTACCAAAACCTGTTCGTGAAATCGAACCTCTCCGGCGAATTCACCGTGGTCAACCCCTCACTGGTGCGCGACCTCAAGGCGGTCGGCCTGTGGGACAACGTGATGGTGAACGATTTGAAATACTACGACGGCAGCGTGCAGCAAATTGAGCGCATACCCACGGAACTGAAATCCCGCTACGCCACCGCCTTCGAAATCGACGCCCGCTGGCTGGTGGAAGCCGCCGCCCGCCGCCAGAAATGGCTCGACCAGGCGCAAAGCCTGAACCTCTACATGGCCGAACCCAGCGGCAAAAAACTCGACGAGCTATACCAACTGGCCTGGGAACGCGGCCTGAAAACCACCTACTACCTGCGCTCACTGGGTGCCACCGGCGTGAACCAGCAAGCGGCCCCGGTCGCCGCACAGCAACCCCAGGTATGCAGTATCGACGAGCCGGACTGTGAGGCTTGCCAGTAGAGCAATAACTGACAGGCCAGCACCAAATATCCCCTCTCCCCTTGTGGGAGAGGGCTAGGGAGAGGGGGTAAACGCTCCTCTCAATCCAGACTTGCCGAAGAAAATCCAATTAAGAGACACGAACCATGCTGAATTGGGACGACGAAACCAAACCACAAAGCCAGCCCGCGGCAGACAGCAGCCTGGCCCCGGTAAACGCAGACGACAAACGCGTTATCAACGGCGAAACCGACGTAAACCAACTGGCCCCCTTCAAATACCCCTGGGCCTGGGAATACTTCATGAACGCCAACAAAAATCACTGGACACCGCTAGACGTGAACATGTCCCAGGACGTTCACGACTACCACCACCGCCTGAACCCGGCGGAAAAACACGTCTTCGAAAACGTACTGGCCTACCTCACCACCTCCGACATCCTGGCCATGCGCAACATCGGCCTGGCGGTGATGGAAAAAATGACCGCCCCGGAACTGCAAATCTACCAGGCGCGCCAGGTATACGAAGAAGCCATGCACACCTGGGCCTACCAGCACTGCATAGAAACCCTCAACCTGGACCAGAGCGAAATCTACAACCGCTACCGCGTAGTGCCGCAGATCAACGCCAAAATCCAGATGGCCAACCGCCGCCTCGACGCCGCGATGCGCCCCGACATCAACCTGCGCAACAAAGACGATCTGCACGAATTCATCATGTCGTACCTGTTTTTTGCCGCCGTATTCGAAGGCTGCTGGTTCTACAACGGCTTCAGCCCCATCTTTGCCCTGCAGCGCCGCGGCCTGATGCGCGGCACCGGCGAACAGCTGCAGTACATACTGCGCGACGAAGCCATGCACTTCTCCTTCGGCCTGAAAGTGGTCAACCAGATCCTGGAAGAAGAAGACATCAGCCTCGACCCGAAAGCCGTGGCCGACATGTGGGCAGAATCCGAAGCGGTGGAGAAAGACTACGCCAACTACATCCTGCGGGACCCGATTCTGGGGTACTCAGCGGACTACCACACCGAACAGTTCCGCTACGTAGCCAACCGCCGCGCCCGCACCGTGGGCCTGGAAGACCCGTTTCCCGGGGCCAAGAACGTCTCACCCTGGCTGGAGGAACAGGCCACCATGCGCAAGGAGAAGAACTTCTTTGAGACACGGGTGATTGAGTACCAGACCGGGGCGCAGTTGGAGTGGTGAGGCTGCACCGCCATCCGGGAGACTCAGAAACCCTCGTCCACCGGACTGCGAACACCAAAACCACCTTTGCGAACAACATGGGTGTAGATTTCTGTGGTGCGTATGTCTGAGTGGCCAAGGAGCTTCTGGATAGTGCGAATATCATAGCCGGCTTCGAGAAGGCGGGTGGCAAAACTATGGCGAAAGGTATGACTGCCGGCGAGTTTGCGGATACCGGCAGCCTGGATAGCGCGACGAAAGTGCTTTTGAACCGTTCGGTCCAGTAAATGATGCCGCCTGCTTATGCCCGAACGAGGATCCTTGGAAAGCACCTGTGCGGGAAAGATATACTGCCAGCCAGGCTCCTGACTGGCATTCGGATATTTGCGTGCCAGGCCCGCCGGAAGATACACAGAGCCAGACCCTTTCAGAAGGTCCGCCTGATGTTGGTGTAGAGCGGAATCGATCTGTTGTTTCAACGGCTCGACAAGTCGATCCGGTAGCAGCGTAATCCGATCTTTAGCGCCTTTGCCATTTCGCACAATCAATTGCTGCATTTCAAAATCAACATCTTTAACTCTCAGGCGCAGGGCCTCGTTGATACGCAGACCAGAACCGTAAAGGAGCATGGCAACAAGCCTGTAGTCGCCGCTCAGATTGCGAATAACGGATCTGGCTTCTTCCGCACTGAATACCGTTGGAAGTTTCACCGGCTTCCTGGAGTGTTTGAAATTCAGATCATCCAGAGGCTGGCCCAGAAACTCCCGATACAGAAATACCAAAGCGTTCAGAGCGACCCTCTGAGTTGAGGCACTTGCGTTTGCCTGCAAAACCAGATGCGACAGAAAAGCTTCGACCTCTGCAGAGCCCATAACTTCCGGGTGTTGAAGACCATGGAAGCGAATGAAGCGCTTGATCCAGAACAGATAGGTTTTTTCTGTTTTATACGCCATGCCTCTCAGACGTATAAAGCCCCGAACCTTGTCTAGAAAGCGGGTCGGTTGCGCTGGTATTGGGATGGGGATGTCCATACTTACTCATCCGTGAGCACTGTTTTTATATACAGTATACTGGTTTCGACGGAAGTCAAGAGGCTGATAATTAGCGGCGTTATACGAACGCCTTCGCAAAACTCCAGAACTCGTCAGCGAAAAGAAGCTAACTATCTGATAGGGTTTAGAAGTTGAAACAGGAAGGGCGGAATTATACGCCCATGGCTGGAGCGGAAGTGGCTCGAACCAGGGCGTATAACTCCTGCGGTAGCCGTGGAGTTGAGTGCTCAAGAGATTGTTTTGTTGAAGATAGTTTTGTTTTGGGGGTGTGCTTGAATGGGGCATTCGCGAATGCGTGATATACGACATATTTCGTATAATTAGCTGTTATATTTAAGGAGTGATATGAAAATTTTCAAGTTGGCCTCTTTGATTTTGGTCGCTTTTCTTCAAGCCTGTGCCAATCCGTCGATTGTGAACGTTCGGGATACTCTGGCTGCTGAAATCCCCAAAGACGCTGTGATATACGTAACAAGATTCGAGGGTAACCCAAATTTTGTTGAGGAGAGTACGGATTATTTTACTTCATTATTGGAGAGTGAAATTAATAACCGTATCGTGCAAGGAAGTGTCCTGAGGCAAGAATCTACGGACATTATTGCGGGTGGGAATCTTGCGCCTGTGGAAATTGCTCTGAAAACCGCTCGTGATAAAAACTATGACATCTTAGTGATGGGAAAAGTAACGAGCCACAAAACGATGGGAAGCCTCAACGGCTTTTCTACGATCAGAATTTACGATGTTAAAACCGGTGAACGCATTGCGAACTTTCACCGTCCCAGCGGGCTTTTGATGGCCTTTAGTGAACACCAATGTGTGATGGCAGCCGTCGACCGAACTGCCGATGATACGGTGGATATGCTCTCGCGCTAGCCAAATATAACAAGTCACGGAAGGCGGACGCGTGAGACGCGCCGCTTCGTTCAGCGTTAGATGGAAAATATGAGAGTCGAAATTGTCTAATTTTTTCTTCCCGTACATAGCATTTCTCTACGGTGCAGCGTATAGCATTCAACAGATCTTAGAGGGGGTTGGACTAGCGTCTTCAAACTTTTTGGAGCGGAATGAGAAGGGACTTATAGTTGGAAGTTACTGGTCTCCTGCAGAGGCAGTCACACCCATTCTGGGTCTCCTTCTGCTTTATTCGATAATTCTATTTTTGGCGCTTTTAGCCGCTGGGTTTGTGATCGCTCGGTGGCGTGGCGTTGCCCTTGTTTTTGCCCTACTAGCTGTTCCTGGGCTTTTGAACGTCGCTGGATTATGGCCTCAAATAAACTACCTTCCGGATTCGTTTTACATTGGAGGTGGTTCCCTTGGGAGTTCGCTGGGCTTTGTCCCTCTCTTAATCCTCAGCCTGCTAACGGGGTGGTGTACAACTGTAATTGTTTACGACTCTCTCAACCTAACTGATAGATTTCGCGGCTACTATGATCATTTATGGTACGCGACGGCACTTCTAGCTGGGGTATTTTTTGTGGCAGACTCTGTTGGGAGTCGTCACGCGTCAAATCTCGCCGAAGAAAACAGGATAAGCCGAGCAGCGAGTTTATATTTATTGAACCAAGTCCGAAGCTATGAACAGTTTTGTAAGACGCAAGGCCTAGCTGAAACGTCTTCTTGTATATGGGCTTCTGATGTACAACAAACATTGAATGAGTATGCAGCCTATGGGGTGGACACTTTCCACCAATTTGGTCCTGCTGAGAGCGCCGAAATCTACGCTGGCATCAGAAGGTCGGTGCCAGAAAAAGAAATCATCCAAATTCGTAAGGAGATCGAACGCTACAATCGCACGGTTTGCCCCGTAGAAGAGCTTGGAGACGGGGTTCGGCAACACGCCAGGCCATCAGGTGTTTGCCAAAGAACTCCCTCAGCATTCTGCAGAGCTTTCCCTGATGGTCCGGAAGGGCTGGTAGACAAATATATGATCGCACGATCCGTAGCACTCGCTAGCGAATGTATTATCCCGACTCTGGTTGCTTCTAAGGCTAAACAAGAAGATTTAACAGAGGCTATCGCGAGCAAACAGAAAGAACGATACCAGCGGTGGTGGCTGTTTATCGCACTAGCTGCGGTCGTTGGAGGCAAAGTAGCAAATTCGACGACAAAGGTTGCCAAACTGGACCAGCGTGATTCCGCTGACAGGCGGCGCTTAATTCGACCACTCTTTCGGGGATTGTCTCGCATAATCAAGAGATTAGTGGTAATTGGTAAAGCCATTAGTCAATGGTTCAAGCGCTGGCGATCACATAGAAAGTTGTGAAGGTAACTTTGCCGGAACGGCATTAAAATATGGCTGGGCGAGGACCATCATCTAACCAGTCATTCAAGTTCGTTCCCGGCCTGGCGGCCGTCCACCGGACGCCCTAGTCGGGCGCCGCTTAATATTGGCGTTAACTGTCACGGAAGGTCTCAGTGAAATTTGAAGTATCGAGCAATCTTAAAATCAGTCCCGAAGATGTTGCTGGGCTACTCACCATGAAGGGCGTAAATAGGGAATTGAGCCTTCTCATCCGTATGACGGCTCCCTCAGAATGGTCAAGCAAGCCGATCTTCGAATGGCCCTCCGGTAGGGTGCTCTTTTCGAGCTGGATACTCCTTTTCGGTATCCTTCCCATTGATCGGCACACGTTCTTTTTTCAATCCATTGATCGCCAACGGGGTTTTGTGGAGGTGTCCAGTACTTTAACCAATAAGCTGTGGCACCATCGGCGGGACATCAATCGGAACGGGGCATTATGCTGGGTCACCGATACCGTCGAGTTCCAGTGTAGGTTGCCAGTGTTGGCAGACGTTCTGGCACCTGTCTACCGACTCATCTTCAAGCACCGTCATCAGGTGCTAAGGTCATACTATGGTGGCAGCGCCAGTTAACCAGTCAATTAAGTTCGTTGCGGCCTGCGGCCTCCACCGGACGCCCCTGTCGGGCCGCCGCTTATTTCAGCGTTATGTGTGAGGAGAGCATGGATGCGATTTCAAGCCATTCCAATCATCCGAATCTTCGATGAGACCAGGGCCAAGGAGTTCTACCTGGACTTCCTCGGCATGTCGCTCGATTGGGAGCATCGCTTTGAGCCGGGATTCCCTATCTACATGCAAGTCTCTCGAGATGGGTTGGTTTTCCACCTCAGTGAACACTCTGGAGATTGTACCCCCGGTTCCAAAACGTTCGTGAATACTGATGAACTTGAAGCCCTGCACCGCGAAATTAGTTCACGAGGTTACAGGTATTCTCGGCCAGAGATTACGACTGCACCTTGGGGTGATAGGGTGTTCGAAGTGGTAGATCCGTTCTCAAACAGAATTTTGTTCAATGAACGTACAACCACATAACCAGTCATTCCAGTTCGTTACGGCCCTGATGGGCCTCCACCGGACGGCCTTTTCTCCGCTTCGCTACGCAAAGGCGGCCGCTGAATATTGGCGTTAAGCTCTATTGTTGCGTGATGCGCACCATGCTAACATTCCCTCATGATTAAATCTTTCCGTCACAAAGGACTGAAGCGGTTCTACTCGACCGGCAGCACGGTGGGCATACAGCCTGACCATGCCAAGAAACTGCGTATGCAGTTAGCTGCTCTGGATACGGCCACTTCGGTGGAGGACATGGATATCCCTGGCTTTCGGCTTCACCCATTGAAGGGAAAAGACAAGGGGCGGTGGTCGATTCGGGTTAACGGAAATTGGCGCATGACGTTCGAATTTCAGGACGGCAATGCCTACATTCTTGATTATGAGGATTATCACTAATGACTATGCATAATCCGCCGC
>NZ_JBQDCO010000051.1:0-21689 GCF_052091845.1 Marinobacter sp.
TGCAGGTTATTGCGCCTTGGCGTGAGTGGGATCTGAACTCCCGTGAAAAGCTGCTGGCGTACTGTGCTGAGCGCGATATTCCGGTGGAGATGAAGAAGGGAAAGAGCCCTTACTCCATGGATGCCAACCTTCTGCATATTTCCTACGAAGGCATGAATCTGGAAGATCCCTGGGCGGAAGCCGAGGAAGAAATGTGGCGCTGGAGTGTGTCTCCGGAGGCCGCACCAGATACGCCCACGTACATTGAGCTTACTTACAGCAAGGGCGATATTGTTGCCATTGATGGTCAGGAGATGAAGGCTCACGAAGTGCTGGAATACCTGAACAAGGTGGGTGGCGCTAACGGCATTGGTCGTTTGGACATTGTTGAGAACCGCTACGTGGGCATGAAGTCCCGCGGCTGCTACGAAACACCGGGCGGCACCATTATGCTGCGCGGCCACCGTGCCATCGAATCCATTACTCTGGACCGTGAAGTGGCGCACCTGAAAGACAGTATCATGCCGCGCTACGCCGAGGTGATCTACAACGGCTATTGGTGGTCGCCTGAGCGTGAGGCTCTGCAGGCGCTGATTGACCAGACCCAGGGATACGTGAATGGCGTGGTTCGCCTGAAGCTCTACAAGGGCAACGTAGATGTGGTCGGCCGTAAATCAGAAGACTCCCTGTTCGATGAGAAGATTGCCACGTTTGAAGAAGACGAAGGCGCCTACGATCAGAAAGATGCAGAAGGCTTTATCAAGCTGAATGCCCTGCGCCTGCGTATTGCTGCGGGTAAAGGTCGTAAGCTTTAAGCTTATTCTCGAGACGCCCGGAATTCTCCGGGCGTCTTTCCTGCTACCGCTTTAAACTTCCGGTGAAACGAGGTTGTTTCACTGTACCCCAGCCTTAGCGCGATATCCGGAATTCCCAGGTCGCTGTTCAGCAAATAATCTTCGGCCATTTTCTGGCGAACGTCATCCAGTAGCTTTTGATACGAAACCCCTTCCTGGCTCAGTTTTCGCTGTAGCGTTCGGCTGGTTATTCCTAACGTTTCCGCCACCATGTCTTGCCGGGTAATGCCGTGCATCAATTGCTGCTGAATACTGTGCTTAACCTGTGAAATCAGGTCTGTATCTGTATCAAGTGAAGCCAGTTGGGTGAGGGCGTGGGCCTCGAGGGTTTTGCGCAGCAATGGGTCTGGCTGGCGCAGGCGGGTGTTTAGTAGTTCCTGTTTCAGTGTGATGGTGTCTTTATCTGCACCGAAGTGTACGGGGCAGTTCCAGCGCTGCCGGTAGGCTTGCTCCAGTTCAGGGCCGGGTAATTCTCTTTTGAGGTATACGCGGGTGGGAGAGGCGGTTGTATCGTCTGCCAGCCAGCGGGCGTAGGTTATCCAGGAGGCGAATACGTTATCAACCACTTGTGGTCGCACTGTGGGGTGGTTGTAGTTGCAGTGCCAGGTGAGTTTGATGCAGCCCTGCGACATGGCAAGCTCGGTTGTTCCCATATCGCCCACCAGTTTTTCGAAGGGTGCGATTCTGGCGATGGCTTCGCCCAGGGTGGCACAGCTCATTGTGATATAGCCCAGCACGCTGTAGGAGCCTGGCTGTACGAAGTCGCCGGTTTCGAGGCCGAGGGTCGGGTTGTGGGTGCGTTCGCAGAGTAAGAGGATGAAGCGCTGGAACTGCTCGCCGTTTATGCGGCCGTCGTCGGAATCGAGAATAGTGGGGTCCAGGCCGGCTTTGGTAAACAGGGCGGTGGTGTCGGCACCTGCGGATTCGGCGGCGCGAACGTATTGGCGAAACGCGGCTATGGAGGCGGTTCCAAGGTTTTTCATGATGACAGCACAGGTTTTTAGGTGTTATACCCGCAGTATAGTGGAAAGTATAACGGAAGTTGTGCCGAACGACTTTAAACGAAGAGTTTGCGTGGGGGCAAAACAAAAAGGCCAGCTAAACAGCCGGCCTAAAGAAGGAACAACGAAAATGCCTGAAAATCCGTTAATTCGGTGGATTTCCCATATAGCGGCGGAGGTACAACACGGCTCCTCCGCCATGGGTGGATACTGCTTAAATCCACAATTTCAGAATAGGGCTTTCGCTTTGCCATGTCTGTGTGTGATGTGTGTCGCAGTGTTACGGATTGTTTTTGCCTTAGGCGCTGGCGCCGATCTCCGGGGCGGTTTCAGTAAACCGTCGGGTTTCGTAGGCATCTAGCAGGCCGTGTACGGCGGCTCGTTCCATATCCTTAACAGAAGGCGTGCCATTCTGGGCGTCGGCCTTGCAGAGCACCATGCCGGCTTCTACCGAAATATACCCGGCCGTGGTTTTCAGCGCTTTGTGGTTAATGCCATCGAACACCCGCCGAAAGGCAGTGGTTGTGCAGTGATCGCTGTTGGGAAAATAGGCAATGAGTGCGAATTGGTTGTCGCCGACACGGCACAGCACATCAATGGGGCGAATCAGCGTGCTTAGCCTGCGGGCAATGCCCACCGCCAATTCAGTCATAACCGTGGGTGGGTGTTTGCGTTTCAATTCTTGCCAGTTGCGAATGCCGCATAATACGTAGGCCGATGTGCCGCCCCGGGATTCGGCATGGCGCAGCATTTTGGTGAGACGGTCGCGGCCATAGCGGTTGTTACACAGCCCGGTTTCCAGATCGATTATGTTGCTGGATTCCAGCTCCCGGTTGTTGTCGATGAGCAGGGCGTTGGCGCGTAACAGCGTGTTTTGCCGGTCTGCCATGCGATCTGCAGCAAAGATTCTGGGGATCAGTTGTTTGGTCATATCGGATTTGTAGATAAAATCGTCCACGCCCCGGTCGAAGGCTTCCGCCAGTGCTTCTACACTTTCCCTGGCTGTTAGCAGGATGACATAGGTGTAGTGGTTGTTTTGCTCATCCTGCTGTCGCACCTGATCCGCCAGTTGCAGGCCATCCATTTCGGGCATCAGCCAGTCTGCTATCAACACGCTCACCGGGCGCTGCTCTATCAGTTGGAGCGCTGACGGGGCGTCATTGGCGATACGTACGTCGCGATATCCGGCATTTCGCAGGGTTCGGCCAACCACCATACTGCTGAATTTCGCGTCGTCTACCACAAGGATGGGGAGGTCTAGATTTGGCATTGTTATCTACTGTTACCAGTCCTTTGTCAGATGCGGGGAATTCCCGGGCTTGGTATGCTTGGCCCTTATTTTGAAGCACCGAGTATACTCGCTACAGCTCCTGGAGAATAACGATCATGCCATCTTTTGACATTGTTTCTGAAATCGACATGCACGAAGTCACCAACGCGGTGGATCAGGCCAGGCGGGATCTCGGAAATCGCTGGGATTTCAAGAACGTAGAGGCCGATATTGAGCAGGATGAAAAAGGCCTTACCATCAGCGCGCCCCAGGAATTCCAGCTTGAGCAACTTATGGACATGCTGCGGATGGCGTTCGCCAAGCGCAAAATAGATGCCCGCGCTCTGCAGGAAGAGGGTGAAAGCAAAGCCGGTAAGCTGGTTAAACAGCACCTGCTGCTGAAGCAGGGCATTGAAACGGATATGGCAAAGAAAATTGTGAAGATGATCAAGGATGCCAAGCTGAAAGTGCAGGCAAGCATTCAGGGCGACAAGGTTCGGGTAAACGGCAAGAAACGGGACGATCTGCAGGCCACCATGGCCCTGCTGCGTGAGGCCGATCTGGAAATACCTTTGCAGTTCAACAATTTCCGCGATTGATTCGGAGGCTTCACTATTTCAACCGGCACCCGCCTGGCCCTGATCCGGGATACGCTGCACACCTACACTCGCTGGCAAGTCATTGCCCTGTTGTTTCTCGGCTTTTCGGCGGGGCTGCCATTTTTGCTGGTGTTTTCTACACTGAACGCGCGCCTGGCCGATGTGGGTGTCGAAACCGCAACCATAGGCTTTTTCAGTTGGCTGGGCATTACCTATTCCATCAAGGTGTTCTGGGCGCCGGTGGTGGATCGTTTGAAGTTGCCGTTACTGGACAGGCTGCTGGGCAAACGCCGAAGCTGGATATTGCTGGCGCAAGCCGGCATTGCCACCGGTCTGTACCTGATGGCCCAGGTAGATGCGACGGCTGTGCCCCAGGCCATGGCATTGTGCGGGCTGCTGGTGGCGTTTTCGTCTGCCACCCAGGATGTGGCTATTGATGCTTATCGCATCGAGATCGCCGAAGAACGATTGCAGGCGGCCTTGGCAGCCACCTATATTTTCGGTTATCGGCTGGCTTTGCTGGTAGCCGGGGCAGGAGCTTTGTATTTGGCCGAGTTCTGGTCCTGGCAGGTGTCCTATGAAGTGATGGCGGCTCTGGTGGGCGTGGGCGCGCTGACGGTTCTGGTTGTGCGGGAGCCGGCTGTGAATCATTTTGCGGCGGCTCAGGACATTGCCCAAAGAATCGAGCAGGAAGCCGCCAAGCGCACGCATCTCAATCCTCGGCTGGCGCGCTTTGCCGGCTGGTTTTATGCGGCCATTGCCGGGCCTTTTCTGGACTTTTTTCACCGGTACAAAGAGTTGTCCATCGCGATATTGCTGATGGTGGCGGTGTATCGTATTTCTGACATTGCGATGGGGGTTATGGCTAATCCGTTTTATCTGGATTTTATGGGCTTCAGTAAAACCCAGGTGGCGGATGTAACCAAGATTTTCGGGTTCTTCATGACCATTGCCGGTTCCCTGGCCGGTGGTGTGTTGGTCGTGCGCTATGGCACCAGGAAAGTTTTGCTGGCAGGCGCTATTTTGACTGCGGCCACAAATCTCCTGTTTGTTGTGCTGGCCCAGTATCCGCCAAATCTGGCGACTCTTGCCGTTGTTGTAAGCGCCGACAATCTCAGCGGCGGCATTGCCAATGTGGCGTTGATTGCCTGGCTGTCCAGCATGACCAGTGCCTCGTTTACCGCCACGCAATATGCGCTGTTCAGCTCTTTGATGACGCTGCCCGGTAAGTTTTTAGGCGGTTTCTCCGGCATGGTTGTGTCGGGTTTTGGCTATGCCGAGTTTTTCCTTGTGGCGGGCGTGATGGGTGTACCTGCCATTCTTCTGGCCTGGTTTATGATTCGCCAGGGCAGCAGGCTGGATTCGCTGGCACCTGACCACACGGGCGGTGGCGAAGACAGCGCACAAACAGCAAGCGGGTAGACGTGATGGCGCAGTCAGAAGAACCGGGTAAAGACCAAAAAATCTGGCAGGTGGTGCTCGCTATTCCTCCGGGCAAGGTGGCAAGCTATGGCCAGGTAGCCGAAATGGCCGGTCTTGGCCGCCAGGCCCGCTACATAGGTCGCGCCCTGGGCAAGCTGCCGAAAGGCCACGCCGTGCCCTGGTACCGGGTGATCCGTAGCAACGGCCAGATCGCCTTCCCGGAAGGCTCCGATATTTACCGCGAGCAGGTTGGCTCATTGCAAGCGGAAGGGGTTGAAGTGGTTAATGGTAAGGTGGCTATGCGGTTGTTTCGTTGGCAATAAGCATACTATTCCCAGTCCTGAGTCCGTCGGTTAATCTTCTGCACAAAATCTTGAAGTTTTATGTTTTGCCCTAATTGATAGAGAAGGTTTATTGGGAAGGCTGCCAGTATGCCAGGCCTTGAAATGCCCAAACCCCAAATGCGAGAGCCTGATGTCTATATTATTGTTTGTGTTTATTATCATGCCGATTGCCGAAATGGCGGTGCTTATTCAGGTGGGTGGCATGATCGGTGTGGTGAATACCATTGGTTTTGTGCTGCTAACGGCGGTTATTGGTGCCTGGCTGCTTCGCCAGCAAGGTATGGCAACGCTGTTAAGAGCGAATCAGCGTTTGAACAGCGGCGAACTGCCCGCTAAGGAAGTGGCTGAAGGGCTGATTCTGGCGGTGGGCGGTGTGCTTTTGATTACCCCAGGGTTTATTACCGATACCGTGGGTTTTCTTTGCCTTATTCCTTTTACCCGATACTGGCTATCGACCCTGGCCTTGAAGCGTATGGTGGCTTCAAGCAAGAGCGGTGGCTTTTATTTTCGGGCCGGTGGCGGGCAGGGCCCTTTTGATCATCGTGACAGTCCCTTTGGCCAGCAGCGCCCGTTTGATCGGGATGGCGACGGCGACATTATTGAAGGGGAGTATCGAGACGAGACCAAAACCAATCACGACCGCCTTGATAAAAAATGAAAAAATTATCCGGGTGGGCGTTGAAAACCCCTGTGCCAGCCCCACATAGGATTCACAAGTTCGCCGCAGGCTGATATCAGCTGGAAAACAGTGGGTTAGAGGCCGGGCAATTTTGTCGGGTTGCATAAGCAAATCGACTCCCAACAGCAAAGTCATTGCCACATTAATCTGACTAATTGGAGAAGCCGAGCAATGAAGATTCGTCCGCTACACGATCGTGTCGTAGTACGCCGCAAGGAAGAAGAAGAGAAAACCTCAGGTGGCATCGTGCTGCCAGGTAACGCTAAAGAGAAGCCGTCTCAGGGTGAGGTTGTTGCTGTGGGCAACGGTCGCGTTCTGGAAAATGGCGAAACTCGCGCTTTGGCCATTAAAACGGGTGACACTGTGGTATTTGGCCAGTACGCCGGCAACACCGTAAAAATCGACGGTGAAGAGCTGCTTATCATGAGCGAAAGCGATATTTACGGCGTGCTTGAGTGATTGCGTAAGCTATTCGCACGAACAGTCATTAACCCGATTGATTCCACAAATTCGGTTTAACGAACAGGACTAGAGAACATGTCAGCAAAAGAAGTCATATTCGGTGATAGCGCCCGCAAGCGCACGGTTTCAGGTGTCAACATCCTGGCGGACGCAGTAAGAGTAACACTGGGCCCCAAAGGCCGTAACGTGGTTCTGGAGAAGTCTTTTGGCGCTCCATCCATCACGAAAGATGGTGTATCGGTTGCCAAGGAAATCGAACTGAAAGACAAGTTCGAAAACATGGGCGCCCAGATGGTGAAGGAAGTTGCTTCCCAGGCCAACGATACGGCAGGTGACGGTACCACTACCGCTACCGTACTGGCCCAGTCTATCGTTAATGAGGGCGTGAAGGCGGTTACTGCCGGCATGAACCCGATGGATCTGAAGCGCGGCATCGACAAGGCAACGGCGGAAGCTGTAAAGGCGATTCGTGAAATGGCCAAGCCCTGTGACGATAACCGCAACATCGCCCAGGTAGGTACCATTTCTGCCAACGGCGACGAAACCATTGGCAAGCTGATTGCTGACGCCATGGAAAAAGTGGGTAAAGAAGGTGTTATCACCGTTGAAGAAGGCCGTGGCCTGGACGATGAACTGGACGTTGTAGAAGGCATGCAGTTTGATCGCGGCTTCCTGTCTCCGTACTTCATCAACAATCAGGACAGCATGACCGCTGAGTTGGATGATCCGTACATCCTGCTGGTGGACAAGAAGATCTCCAATATTCGTGAGCTTCTGCCCACGCTGGAAGCTGTTGCCAAAGCTGGCAAGCCGCTGATGATCATCGCTGAAGACATCGAAGGCGAAGCGCTGGCTACGCTGGTTGTGAACAACATGCGCGGTATCGTTAAAGTAGCTGCGGTTAAAGCCCCGGGCTTTGGTGACCGTCGTAAGGAAATGCTGCAGGATATCGCCATTCTGTCCGGCGGCACTGTGATTTCCGAAGAAGTGGGCCTGAGCCTGGAGAACACCACTCTGGACGATCTGGGCACCGCCAAGCGTGTCAACATCACCAAGGAAAACACCACCATTATTGATGGCGTGGGTGCACAGGGTGATATCGAAGCGCGCGTTGAGCAGATTCGCAAGCAGATCGAAGACAGCTCCTCTGACTACGACAAAGAGAAGCTTCAGGAGCGTGTTGCCAAGTTGGCCGGCGGTGTTGCCGTAATCAAGGTAGGCGCGGGTTCCGAAGTGGAAATGAAAGAGAAAAAGGCCCGCGTTGAAGACGCTCTGCACTCTACCCGTGCTGCCGTGGAAGAGGGCATTGTACCGGGTGGCGGTGTTACCCTGATCCGCGCGATTGCGGCGCTGGACAAGGTGGATGCCATTAATGAAGAGCAAAAAGCCGGTGTGAATATCCTGCGCCGTGCCATGGAAGCGCCCCTGCGCCAGATCGTTTACAACGCCGGTGGTGAGTCGTCTGTTGTGGTTGCCAAGGTGCGTGACGGCGAAGGCTCTTTCGGCTACAACGCTACCACTGAAGAGTATGGCGATATGCTGGCCATGGGTATTCTCGACCCGGCCAAGGTAACCCGCTCTGCACTGCAGGCTGCAGCGTCCATTGCTTCTCTGATCATTACCACCGAGGCGATGATTGCAGACGAGCCGCAGGACGAAGCTGCTGGCGGCGGCATGCCTGATATGGGTGGCATGGGCGGAATGGGTGGAATGGGAGGTATGGGCGGCATGATGTAATGCCGGCCGTAGCCTGCTGATTCCGACCACGTCTCAAAAATTGTGGCGTGGCCTGATCTGCCTTTAAAAACCCCGCGCTGGTTCACACTGGCGCGGGGTTTTTTGTTTTTTCTCCTGAACTTGGCTTTGGCGTTTGCTAAACTCGGCAACCGGTCAACTGTCTGTGTGTAACCGAATGAGCGCTGCTGAACCAAAATCTTTTCTTCGCCCCGGCAAGCTGTTTTTGCTTGTGTTACTCGGGCTGTTTGTTTATTTCGGCGCGCTCGTTGTGTTTGTTCCCGCTGGCTGGGTTTGGCACCAGGCGTCTGCTTATGTGTCCTTGCCGCCCCAGGTACAAGTGCGGCAGGTGGCTGGCAGGGTTTGGGACGGTGCCGCTGGTGTGGTGATCGCGGGTTTTCCGGTACGTGTTCAGTGGCAACTGGGTTGGCCATCAATAACGACGTTGGAGCAGCCAGTCAAGGTGTCGGTGAGCTCCCGGCAGTCGTCGGTTTCGGGGGATATAGTTCTTGGTTGGCCTGAAAATGCGCGGGTAAATGCTCGTGGCAAGATTGCCGTTGCAGAATTTGAAGAATTGATTCGCCGCAGTGGTGGCGCGATGATCGAAGGCGATGTGAGTATTGATCATCTGACACTGGAATGGGCTGACGAACGCATTGCTCGTGCTGACGGTCTTGCCCGTTGGGCGGGTGGCCGGGTGAGCTGGCCCATGGGTGATCAGACCGGGCGGGCAGATTTTCCGCCCATGAAGGCTAATCTGGATACAACAGACGGCGGCTTGGCGTTGGTTATTGCCGAGCAGGCGGGCAGCGGCCCGGCTGCGGATGCCAATATTCTCTGGAATGGCATGATGGAGTTGCGGGTATACAAGCGGATGATTGATTTGGCTGACCAACCCTGGCCAGACTCCGCAAGCCCTGACGATGTTGTGTTCCGTGTGCGGCAGCCGCTGTTGCCGGGAGCGCGCTGATGCCCAGGATGCCGGCACAGGAAACCCAGCGCAGGATAGCGACACTCATCGCCAACCTTTTGCTCGTTTGGCTGGTGTTGTACCTGGGTGTGGCTCTGGCGAACCTCACCTGGCTTTTTGCCTGGCAAGATAAACCGGTTGCGGTTGCGCCGGCGGATGGTTCAGCCGGTGCTCGGGATTTGGGCGCTTCCGGCAATTACGCCTTGGCTAATTATGAGTTTTTTGGCCGACCAGAGACCCCGGGTGAAGTGGCCGAGGCTGTTAAGCGTTCCGCCCCTGAAACCGGGTTAAGGCTCCGGCTTGAAGGTGTGTCGGTAGGCCAGCGCCCGGAAGCCTCGGGTGCTATAGTGGCTGGCAGCAATGGTGAAACCGCCTGGTATCGTGTGGGCGATGTCCTGCCCGGCAACGCTGAGCTGGCAGAGGTGGAGCCGGGGCGGATTCTTATTCGCCGTGGGGGGCGCTACGAATCCTTGACGTTTGAAGAGGATGATGTCGCCACAATGGTTGCAGAGACAGCCCCGCAGCCTGCAGACTTATCGCCGGAAGCGTTTCTTGATAATGCCCGGCAACAAATAGACAGCGCAGGAGCCGCCGCACTGACGCCTTATGGCCTTAGCCCTGTGGACAGCAGTGGAACGTCGGGTTACGTATATGACGGCTCGAACGCTATGCTGAATGCCGTGAACCTGAAGTCCGGAGACATTATTACCGCTATCAACGGGCAGCGTTTGGGGGATGTGGAGCAGGATAGGTCGCTGCTTGAAAGCTGGCGCGGCCAGGACAGTTTGAACATAGAAATCGAGCGTGACGGGTCTTTCCTCACGATTAGTTATGCCATACCTGAGCAGTGGCGCTGACAGGGTTCATAGATACAGGACGATATCGCCAGATGTATAACCACAAAACAAATTTTTTGCGGGCCCTCGCTCTACTTATTCTTCTTCCTTTGATGTCGACAGCCTATGGCCAGGATGAAACCTGGCGGTTGAACCTTAAGGATGCGGATATACGCGCCTTTGTTACTCAGGTGGCCGACATTACCGGCTACAGTTTTGTGGTGGATCCCCGGGTAAAGGGGAAGGTGACGGTGCTTTCCAGCGCCCCCATGAACAAGGACGAGATATACGACCTGTTTCTTGCGGTGCTGAACGTGCATGGCTTTACCGCCATACCGGGCGAAGAAGTTATCAAGGTGGTGCAGCAGGTGGATGCAAAACAATCCGCTGAAGTGCTTGGCAGGTTCCCCAGTATTCCCTCCGAGCAGCTTATAACCCGGGTTATCCAGATTGATAACGCAAACGCCCTGGAGTTGGTGCCTATTTTGCGGCCTCTTGTTGCAAAATACGGCCATCTTGCGGGGGTAGCTGCCGCCAACGCACTGATTATCAGCGACCATTCTTCCAACATCGAGCGCATGGAGCAGATTGTGCGGGAGTTGGACAGCCCTTCCAAATACGAAGTGGAGGTGATCAAACTCAAGGAAGCCTGGGTAGGCGATATGGTCACGTTGCTGCAAGAACTGGCTCCGGACGAACTCGGCCGGGGCGGCAACGACAAAGGCGCCAGGAAATACAGTGTCACTGCGGATGAGCGCAGCAATCGGTTGATCCTTCGGGGCGATGAATCCTTTCGCAGTAAAATGCGCGGGCTGATCGTGCAGTTAGACCAGCCATCGGCCAGTGGTGGAGCCACCAAGGTTATCCGTCTCAAACATGCGGATGCCAAAAAACTTACCGAGTTGTTGAACGGCGTCATGGGTGAGCGGGGCAGGGAAGGCAATGGTAGCGCGGCGGGTGGTAACAACAGCACCGGCAGGCCCCAGAGTAACTTTACGGTGTTCGCCGATGAGGGTTTGAACGCGCTTGTGGTTCGGGGGGAGCCTTCGCTGATGCAGGAGGCAGAAGAAATTGTGTCGGCACTGGATGTGCGCCGCGCTCAGGTGATGATTGAGGCCGCGATTGTAGAAATCAGTGATGAGCTGGGCCAGGATCTTGGCGTGCAGGTGGCAGTGGGAGATGAATCCGGCAACTCTACGCCTGTGATGGGAACAAACTTTGGCAATGTGGGTAAGAGCCTGGGCGATGTGCTTAGCGCGATACTGACAGAGTCTGCCATAGCCCCGGCGGTTGGCGGCGTTACGGTAGGTGCTGGGCAGAGAAACGAAAATGGCGTGAGCTGGGGCATTCTGTTGCAGGCGCTTTCTACGTCGGCAGCCGCCAATCTGTTATCCACGCCCAGTCTTATAACCCTGGACAACCAGGAATCGGAAATTATAGTTGGCCAGAACGTGCCGTTCCGCACCGGGCAGTCCACTGTAACAGGCGATGGCACCACCAACCCGTTTACCACGATTGAGCGCCGCGATATTGGCCTTACCCTGAAGGTTACGCCAACTATCAGTGCAGATGGCCTGGTGAGGCTGGTTGTGGAGCAGACTACCGAGAGTGTGGCTGATAGCATTGAAGATGCATCGGATATTGTGACCAACAAGCGTGAAATCAAAACAACCGTGTTGGCGGATGATGGCGAAACCATTGTGCTGGGCGGTCTTACCCGCGATGACTACATGGTAAACAAGAGCAAGGTTCCACTGCTGGGCGATATTCCCTATCTTGGTCGGCTTTTCTCGTCTGAATCCGAACGCCGGGTTAAGCGCAATTTGCTGGTGTTTTTGCGGCCCAAGATTATGCTGGGCAAGGCCGACGCGGTTGCTGCCACATCAGAGAAGTTCAAAAAGCTTTGGAAAGTGAACCTGGATGTTCGGGAAAAGTTGGGCATAAAGGGACTGGAAGCCGACCCGGGCGTGGATGTGCTATTTAACCCACAAGAAGGGGAGCTGGCTCATTAAGCCGGTTTCCTGTTCACACCACCATGGGCGGCATTGGGCAATCCAGCTGGTCTGCCACCAGTCTCATGAGCTCGTATTCTTTCGGCTCGATCCTGCCATCGTAAGTAATGCAGTGCCCGCAGGCGTCTATAACCGCGGGTTTTAGCAGCGGTGAAAGCCCGTTCAGCGCTTTCAATGCTTCCTGTAATTGCCGCATGGTGACCTTTGCCAGTATTGGCTGGTGGCGGTTGCCGGTGTTGGCGAAGCCTGCGATGGCTTCATGGTACACGCCTTCTGCTTCTTGCCCATTAGTGGCACCCGCTCTTGCCAGTAGGCTTAACAGCCTTTGCAGTGCCGGCATAACGGCTTTGTAGCTGCGGTAGCGCACGGGTACGGCTCTTTCTGCATCTGCTCCCAGGTGGCGGGAGAGAAAGCTGGTAAGCGCCAGTTCAAACAGGGTAACCCGGTTATCCGCATTTACCAGCATTCTCACATTTTGACGCAGTTCTGCGCGCTCGTCCGGGTCTAGCTTGCGCAAAGCAGGCATGGCCAGTTCCAGTGCCGGAAAGCGAACCGCTTCGCCAATCGACTCCAGCGCCGGTAGAAGTTTGCCGAGCAGGTCAGTTTGGGCACCGAATAGCGAGTGGTCGGGTAGTAGTTTGAGGCATTTTGCTTGCTGCTGTTTGGTCAAGTCGCTGATGAGTAGGGCATAGCAAAGTTGAATAGCCCCCGCCCGGGTGTACAGCAGGCCCCGAAAGGTTGATGGCAGGCGTTGTAATAGCTTGATCGCAAACCCTTCCCCCTCGGGGCTGGTGGTGCCGACCCGTGTCGATAGTTTTTGGGCGATAACGGTTTCAGGTACTGGTTTGGCTACAGCGCCGCTGGCAAAACCCGATACGGCTGAAGGCCGGCCCTCGCCTGCGGCTGTGCGCAGAACCGCGCCTGTCTCGGTATCCCTAAGGCGGCTTTTCAGGCGGGCCACAAGCCCTGGCTGGATGGCGTTAATGCGTTGTTCGATCGGCGGGTGGGAGGCGAGCAGCGAGCTGAACTTCATACGTGCGGCTTCGCCAAAACACATGTGGTTCATGTCGTTGGCATGGCCGGTGGTGTCCAGATAGCTGCCTTTCAACCCGATTTTGAACAAGGCTCCGCCAATACCGTCCGGATTGCGGGTAAATTGTACCGACGAGGCATCGGCCAGAGTTTCTCGCTGGCGTGATACGGCGGCCTGAATCAGGCGGCCGAAAAAAACGCCCACGTAGCCGATTACAAACAGCGCTACACCCAGAATGCCCATGGCCGCCTGGGCCCGGCCATCACGGTTGCGGGCGGTTGTTCGTCCAGCACTGTAAAAAGATGAGCGCAGAAGAAAGCCGCCAATCTGGCCGATCATCAAAATGCCTGAAAGCAGGGCGATAAGTCGCACGTTCAAGCGCATGTCGCCGTTGAAAATATGGCTGAACTCGTGACCTACCACTCCTTGAAGTTCATCCCGGGTTAGCTGGGTGATCGCACCATGGGTCACTACCATCACGGCAGAGCCGGGCGTGTATCCTGCCACAAAGGCATTGATACCGGTTTCGTTATCCATGATGTAGAGCTCTGGCACGGGCACACCGCTGGCTATGGCCATTTCTTCTACAATATTGCGCAGTGTGCGTTCGTGGCTGTCGCGGGTGTCTGGATCAACAGGCCGGGCACCCACCATTTTTGCAACACGGCTGCCGCCGCCGGCAAGATCTACCCAGCGTATCAGCGAACCCATGCCTATAAGTGCCACCACGGCGGTGGCGGTGATTAGCCCATGGCTGGAGAGCAACCAGTAATGAAAAGGTTGGGCCGAGGCTTCACTGCGGGTGACCAGATACCCCACCAGGCACACAGCGAGGGTAATCAGCACGACCGCGGTTAGGAATAGAAGCACCAGAAGGCTGGTATTGCGCCGAGCACTGGCCTGGCGCTGGAAAAAACCGGAATGAGCCATGTTTCAGGGCCTTAAAAGGCCACTTTGGGCGCGTGTCTGGCCTCAGGAGACTCAAGTTCCAGTTGCGACGTTTCTTTGAATGCAAACATGCCTGCGAGTACGTTGTTCGGGAACTGCTCGCGGAAGGTGTTGTAGTTCATTACGCCATCGTTGTACGCCTGGCGAGCAAAGGACACCCGGTTTTCTGTACTTGAAAGCTCTTCCATCAGTTGCTGGATGGTTTCGTTTGCTTTCAAATCCGGGTAGTTCTCGGCTACGGCATAAAAGTTGGCCAGGGCTTTGGTGAGCAGGTTCTCGGCGCCACCAAGGCGTTGAATTCTGGTGCCGTCGCCCGGGTCTTTGGCGGCATCCTTTTGGGCACTTACGGCGCTGTTTCTGGCATCCATTACCTGAGTCAGTGTCGATTTCTCGTGCTCAAGATAGGCCTTGGCAGATTCCACCAGGTTGGGGATAAGGTCGTGTCGGCGCTGAAGCTGAACGTCAATCTGGGCAAAGCCGTTTTTAAACTGGTTGCGTAGCGACACCAGGCGGTTGTAGATAAAAACCAGATAGAATACCGCAACAGCAATAACAATCAGGCCAATAAGGGTAGTTCCCACGGCAAATCCTCACAGGTGGTGAATCAGGCGTTACTTTCTAATAGTTTCTGACGGAATTTTTCAGCAAACGCCTCAAACTCCAAAGGTCGTACCGGCTTGCTGAAGAAATATCCTTGTGCCAGTTTACAGCCGCGCTGGCTGAGGTAGTACTCTTGCTCTGCTGTTTCTACACCCTCTGCAATCACCGTCATATTCAGGCTTCTGCCGAGATCAATAATGGTATTTGTGATGCGGGTGTCTTCTTCGTTAATCAGCAAATCCCGTATAAACTGCTTGTCGATCTTCAGGTGTTGTACTGGCATTTTTTTGAGGTAGGTGAGGGAAGAATAGCCAGTACCAAAATCATCCACGGCAAGACTTATACCGGCACGGTTCAGGGTGTGCAATTTGGCAACAGCATCTGACAGGTTTGTCATAAAACTGGTTTCTGTGATTTCCAGTTCCAGCCGGCCTGCGGGTATATTGTGGCGCTTCAGGGTATCCAGAATGTCATCAACAATGCGATCCTGGCGTAACTGCACGGCTGACAGATTAACAGCGATGCGCAGGGGCAAGCCTTTTTCTGCCCACAGCCTGGCTTGCAGGCAGGCCTGTTCAAGCACCCATTGACCAATCTCAACGATGGACCCATCGCTCTCTGCAATGGGGATAAAATAGTCAGGCGGCACCAGCCCGCGCACAGGGTGCTCCCAACGCAGCAGTGCCTCTGCACCAATCACCCGCTTGGTTTGAAGATCTATCTGGGGCTGATAAACCAGATGGAACTGGTTCAAGGCCAGAGCCTGGGAAAGATCCTTTTCAAGCTGTTTGCGATCGCGAATTTCCTGGTCAATGCTTGCCACGTAAAACTGGAAGTGGTCGCGGCCTTTTTGCTTTGCCAGCAACATGGTTTGCTCGGCACTTTGAAGCAGTCGATCTGGCTGAATGGCATCGGAAGGGTACAAGGCAATGCCCAGGGTGGCCGTGATGGAGATGTTCTGACCTTCCACACCCATGGGGCTGGTGACCTCTGCAAGAATAGCCTCAGCGGTATCTGCCGCCTGAAAGCCATCTTTTAGCCCTTTTTCTACGATAACAAACTGGTCCCCTCCAAGCCGGGCAATGGTAAAGCGCGAGCCGTTCAGGTTATCAACAAGCCGATCTGCCACGGCTTGAAGAGTCAGGTCGCCGGTACGAAAGCCACATTGATCGTTGATGGACTTAAAGTCATCAATGCCGCAGACGATTACGGATAATAACGTGTTGTTGCGTTTTGAGTTTTGAATGTCTGCGTCCAGCCGCTCCATAAAACTGTCTCGGCTGAGCAGCCCGGTAAGCTGATCGTAGCGGGCAAGACGGCTTATCCTGTCTTCAGCTTCGCGGTAGCGTTTTTGGCTTTCGCCAATACTGACAAGCAGGGTGTTGGTAGCGTTAACCCAGTGCCCGAGTTCGTCTTGCTCATGGCCGGTTGGCGTGGCAATCAGGCGGTCGTCCGGGTGGGCTGGGTCCACCTCTTTCACCGAGTGCACAATGCGCAACAGAGGTCGGGTCAGGAGCATGTAGAAAACGAAGCACAGCACCATGCCAAGAATGATGGCTATTGCAATGACGGAGGTGAAGGTAATGATGGCTCGACCCAGCCACATGCGGCCAGCCGGTGCGGTGTCATAATGAACGTCGAAGTAACCGTACACGGTGTCCGGATCGCCGTGGCGTTTCAGTTCGGCACGAAACTGACGTTCGGTACCGAAAATCCAGCTGATCGGTGTGCGGTAGGGGCCGTCTGTTAAAGGGCGCTCCCGGGTACTCAGGGGTTCACCATTGGTGTGGAGAATCCGGGCCAGGTGCACGGCCTCCCGGGCGAACAAGCCATCGATCACCTGGTTTGCGAGGTCTCTGTCTATACTGAATACAGCCTGGGTTGCTGAATCTTTGACCATGGCAATAGTCTGGCGGGCCTGGTTGTCCAGATCCCTGGAAACGCGCTGTGCATCGATTATTACCTGTATGGCACTGACTATTATACCGCTGACCAGTGCGACAGTGAGTATCCATTTCAGGATACGATAATCGAGGCGGTTTTTAACCTCAAAAGATTTCTGCATTCATACCCATCTTTAGCCTGTTATCAGGCGACCATTTTTCGAAAAGTGAGCATTGGCGAACGAACATAATACGCGTGCCGAAAACACGGATTATGGTTTGGATAAATCTGCACACCGTTCAGTATCGGCGATTTTCGCAAATACTTCAGGACGCTAGGGTTTCTATTTGTAAACCTGGCGGGTAGTGACACAAAAATGCCCGCTGGCTGCGGGCATTTTTTACTCAGCCGTTGCCGGCTGTAACTGGAAACCTGTTTGCCTGATCAGGCCAGGTTTTCGTTCACGAAATCCCAGTTAACCAGGTTCCAGAACGCTTCCAGGTAGTTCGGGCGGGAGTTGCGGTAATCGATGTAATACGCGTGCTCCCAAACATCAACGGTCAGCACGGGCTTGTCAGCACCGGTTAGCGGCGTTTCAGCATTGCTGGTGTTGGCAATGGCAACGCTGCCGTCTGCTTTCTTGACCAGCCAGGTCCAGCCAGAACCGAAGTTGTTGGCTGCTTTGTCATTAAACTCTTTTTTGAAGCTGTCAAATGAGCCAAAGGCTTTTTCGATAGCATCTTTAGCTGCACCTGTTGGCTCGCCTCCGCCGTTCGGGCTCAGGCAGTTCCAGTAGAAAGTGTGGTTCCACACTTGTGCTGCGTTGTTGAACAGCGGGCCACTGGCGCTCTTGATAATGTCTTCAAGAGATTTGCTGGCGTTGTCAGTACCTTCAACCAGGCCGTTCAGCTTGGTGACGTAAGTGTTGTGGTGCTTACCGTAATGGTACTCAAGGGTTTCAGCCGAGATGTGCGGCTCTAGTGCGTTCTTTTCGTAGGGTAGTGCTGGAAGTTCAAATGCCATGAGGTCGTCTCCCTGTTTCTCTCGGTTATAATTGACTGTCACTGCTCTAATATAGGGGCGATTTGAGCGATATCAACCCCGTATGACAATTCAGCCTGTGTTGCTGGCATCCAGTGAGCTGTGGAACTCAGGGCTGCCGGGCAAAAATTGCGCGCAATTCCTTACCCGCCACACCAGTTCTGCATAGCTGTCTGCCAGAATGTTCACATGGCCGATTTTGCGGCCGGGCCGCTCACCTTTATTGTACAGGTGTACATGAGCGTAAGGGAGTTCCAGCAGGCGTTCAACATCGCCATGCTCTGCAATGATATTAATCATGCAGCTTAAGCCCCGCGGTTCAACGTTGCCCAGCGGGTGGCCGCTTACTGCCCGAATGTGGTTTTCAAACTGGCTGGTCATCGCGCCTTCAATCGTCCAGTGCCCCGAGTTGTGTACCCGCGGTGCCATCTCGTTTGCGACCAGGCCGTTGGCTGTCTCAAAAAGCTCTAGCGTAAGCACACCTACGTAATTCAGCTCGTTAAGCAGCGCCTTGATGTGTTGCTCTGCATCTTCTTGAAGATGCTTGTCCAGCCGGGGAGCCGGAGCAATGGAGTAGCGCAGGATGCCGTTGTGGTGAATATTTTCCGAGATGGGGTAAAACGCCAGTTGGCCATCTTCAGCCCGTACTGCAATGATGGACACTTCACGGTTGAATTCTACAAACTTTTCTACCATTAACCGTGGGTGGCCAATGGAGTTCCAGGCGGCTTCCGCATCTTCCGGGCTCTTGAGTACGGCCTGGCCTTTACCGTCGTAACCTTCGGTGTTGGATTTAGCCACAACCGGGCAGCCCAGGCTTTGTGCCGCCTTTTTGAGGGATTCGGCGCTGTCTGCCATTTTCCATTGTGGCGTTGGAATGCTGAGTTCACCGAACAGCGTTTTTTCGGCTTCGCGATTTTGGCAGATTTCCAGAGCACGAGGGCTGGGGTGAACGGTTTTTTCTTTGGCCAGTTTTTCGGCCACCTCTACGGGGAGGTGTTCAAATTCGTAGGTTACGCGATCTACCCGTGACAGAAAGTCGTCCAGATAATTGCCTTCGCGGTCAATGATAACTTCGCCCAGCCCGGCACTGGGGCTGCCTGACATATCATAAAAAACAAAGGTCTTGGCGAGTGGGTATCCGGAGAGGGCGAGCATTCTTCCCAGTTGTCCAGCGCCTAATACACCAATTCTCATGTTTGCTCTCTTGGATCCGGGTTGTCCAGGATTGTTTGGGTTTGTGTTGCCCGAAACTCATCTATCGCTTTTCGGACGCCCTCATCGTACGTGCCAATGATTTGTGCCGCCAGCAAACCCGCATTTGTGGCCCCGGCGTTGCCAATTGCCAGCGTGCCTACGGCCACTCCACCTGGCATCTGAGCGATAGAGAGAAGTGAGTCGAGGCCGTTCAGGGCTTTGGACTGCACCGGTACACCCAGTACGGGCAATGATGTCTGTGATGCAATCATGCCCGGTAGGTGGGCAGCGCCGCCGGCACCTGCAATGATCACTTTCAGGCCGCGGTCGGAGGCGCTTTTGGCGTAGCTGAAAAGCAGATCAGGGGTGCGGTGGGCCGAAACGACTTTGGTTTCATAGGGCACACCGAGTTTTTCCAGCATATTGGCGGTGTGTTCCATGGTGGGCCAGTCGGATTTGGAGCCCATGACGAGACCTGCAAGCGGCTGCATATGCAACAGTCCTGTGATAATTGGAAAGCCCGCAATTGTATGTTTTGCCTATCTGCCATGCAAGGAAGGCGAGCCCGTGATTTCAACCCTTCCGCAAGTGCATGTATTATCAGAATCAGTTAATTGAACCGTCCACATTCAGGAGAAGTAATGGAACCCATCCGTCCAGATGACGATGATTTGAGAGCCGAACGGCCAGTTGGTGCGTCGGAGAAGCAGGCGCGGGCCCAAAGGAAAACCAGGGCGTCAGCAGAGGGTGCGGGTGGACAGTCCAGACCACCACAGCCTGCCAAGGATGGCAAAAGCAGTAATGGGGGCGGCAGCCGGTCGGGTTTGGCGGTTTTGTGGTTACTGGTTGTGGTGGTAGGCGTGGCCTCGGCGGCGGGGTGGTATACCCAGAATCAGCGGATTCAGCTGCTTGAGGGGGAGTTGGAGGAGGCGGATTACGGCGCGCGGCAGAGCAAGCTGGCGTTGGCACGGGTTGAGGGGGAGCTTTCGGAAACGGGGGAGAACATGCAGGAGCGTGGGGCGTCGCTGTCTGATCAGGTTGAAGCCCAGAAGAAGCAAATTGACGCAGCAGATAGCGAGATTCGTAAGCTTTGGGCGGTCGCCAATGAGCGCAATAAAAAGCGCTTGAATGATCAGCAGGAACGGATTGCAGCACTGGAGTCAGGGCTTGCAGAGGGTAAAAAGGCGTTGGCAGACGTTAGCTCAACGGTTGAGAAGGTTCGGACGTCTTTAGCATCGGATATGGCCTCGTTGACAAAGCAAACGGAAACCTCGATTGCTGCTTTGGAGGATGCGAATCGCCAGGCAGCGGAGCAATTGACCAAACTGGGTAAGCAGTTGGCCGATGTGGACCAGGTGATTGAACGTCGGGTGCGTCGTTTTGAACAGGAGCAGAAGCTCGGGATCAGCGGTATAGAAGGGCGCTTGTCAGCTCTGGAGAAAAAGGTGTCTGCCAATGATGGTGATAGCAGGCTTAAAAACGAACTGGCGACATTGAAGCGAAATGTTGAGGCTATTGATTCGTCGCGCTCGCAGGTTACGTCACGCCTGGTGCGCCTGTCTGAAGAGGTGAATCAGCTTCGCAGCCAGGTGTCGCGCCAGTAGCCGGTGTGGTATTTGTTCTAGTGGCGCCGCAAGGAGGCAGGCGCCCGGCATTGTAACGGTTTGTTATCCATCTCTTGCGTTAGCTCTCATTTATACGGTGTGGCAGTTGCTATGATCAGGTAACTCACCAAAGGATGAAGAGTTAACAAAAATGAAAACCCCAATGTCTTTTTTTGAGCCCCGTAAGTTGCGCTCGTCCTGTTACTGTGTGCTGTTGGTTGCGTCGTTGATGTCGGTGTCCGGCTGCACAATTTACCAGTCTATCGGTAAAAGCGTAGGGTCGTTCCTGCACCCGGTTTCTGGCCATGATTTTGTACACATTGATAACGATAGCTGGGATCGTGAGCATGCGGTTCTGTATTTTTATCGCACCCACTCCCAATGGGCTGCCGATGAGATTGAAGCGCCCAGTGTGTATATCGATGACCGCCATTATTTCAATATCCGTAATGACAGCTTTACCTGGCTAGTGGTCAGCCCCGGCGAACGCCAGATTGCTATGCGCCGGCCGTTGCTTGGGCTTGAAGGGGTAAATTCGTTCAGCCTAAGCCTGATTGCAGATGCCACACTTAACGTTGAGCCTGGCCGTATTTATTACCTGAGATACAACGAACTGACTGAACCAACCCGGGCCAATCCAGCGCTGGATTCAGATCACCCGCTTGCTCAGGGTGACCTGCAGGTGGTGTCGCGGGATTACGCCATGCAGGCGCAAGAGATTGTTTCCACTCGCTTCCTGAACAGTGATTTACTGGCACCTAATCACGCGGCCGTCTCCATTGTGGAGTCCAATGAGGATGCGGACTACGAGCGACGCCTGGCGCAGCTTGAAGAGGAGCGCGAGGTTGAACTGGAAAAGCTTGAGCGGGAGGGGCGATACCAGTCTGCCGCCTGGTACTGGCCTTTTGGTGGTGGCCCTACGGTTCCTCTTGAGGCAGATCAGAAAATTGAGCAACTGGAGCAGGAGTACGCGATGTTGGAGCAGGAACGGGAGCGCCAGGAGGCAGAAGAATCGGATGGTTGGTGGATCTTTTAGAGTTTTTGGAAAAAGATTTGACACCGCCGAACAAATGCTTAAAATGCGCATCTCACTTGATTGAGCAACGAGGTCTGTTTGCAGGCAGCGTTGGCACTTTTGAGTGATTACCTTTGAAAGGTACCAGTGTGGGTGGTTAGCTCAGCTGGGAGAGCATCGCCCTTACAAGGCGAGGGTCACTGGT
>NZ_JBQDCO010000052.1:0-21377 GCF_052091845.1 Marinobacter sp.
TCGCCCTGGTTGACGGCCAGCGCCTGTTTGACCTTGATATCGAATCCAGCTCCCGTGAGCAGAAAAAAGCCAACATCTACAAGGGGCGAATCACCCGGGTAGAGCCAAGCCTGGAAGCCGCATTTGTTGATTTCGGCGCCGATCGCCACGGATTTCTTCCTTTAAAGGAAATATCCAGGGACTACTTCAAAAAGTCGCCGGGCCAGATTGAAGGCAAAGTAAACATCAAAGAAGTGGTAGCTGAAGGCCAGGAAGTCATTATCCAGGTCGATAAGGAAGAGCGCGGCAATAAAGGTGCTGCCCTAACAACATTTATATCCCTTGCCGGCCGCTACCTCGTTCTTATGCCCAACAACCCCCGTGCCGGCGGAATCTCACGCCGTATAGAAGGCGAGGAACGGGCCCAACTGAAAGAGGCCATGAACAGCGTACAAGTGCCCAAGTCTATGGGCATTATTGTGCGCACAGCTGGCATTGGCCGCACCACTGAAGAACTGCAATGGGACCTCGACTACCTGGTGCAGTTCTGGGAAGCCATTACCCAGGCTGCCGGCGAGCGCAAAGCCCCCTTTCTTATCCATCAGGAAAGCAACGTCATCATTCGCGCGGTTCGTGATTACCTGCGCCAGGATATCGGCGAAGTACTGATCGACTCAGAAGGTGTTTACGAGGACGTTCTTAACTTTGTTCGCGCTGTAATGCCAACATTTGAAAACAAGATCAAGCTGTACAAGGATGAAATTCCGCTGTTCAGCCGGTACCAGATTGAAGGTCAGATCGAGACAGCTTTCCAGCGAGAGGTAAAACTGCCCTCTGGCGGCTCTATCGTTATTGACCCCACCGAGGCACTGGTGTCTATAGACATCAACTCATCCCGTGCCACCAAAGGTCAGGACATAGAAGAAACCGCCTTCCAGACAAACCTGGAAGCGGCGGAAGAGATTGCACGCCAGCTACGCCTGCGCGACATGGGTGGCCTGATCGTGATCGACTTCATTGACATGACACCTGCCAGGCACCAGCGCGAAGTGGAACAGAAAATGCGCGAAGCCCTGGAAATTGACCGGGCGCGAGTGCAGGTTGGCAAAATCTCACGCTTTGGTCTGTTGGAAATGTCCCGCCAAAGATTGCGTCCCTCCCTGGGCGAAACCCGTAGTGAGGTTTGCCCACGCTGTGAAGGCCAGGGAACCATTCGTGGTATCGAGTCCCTTGCGCTAAGCATTATGCGCTTGATCTACGAAGAGTCATCCAAGGAAAAAACCGGCGAAGTTCGTGCCGTTGTACCCGTATCCGTGGCTACATTCCTACTGAACGAAAAGCGCAAGCAACTGGCCGCTATTGAGGCAAACCAGGAAGTAAGCGTGGTTGTTGTGCCTGTTCCACACATGGAAACGCCGCACTTCGAAATTCTGCGCATGCGCGATGACGAGACGACACCGGAGCACATTTCGAGCCATCAGGTAGCGCAGGAATACAGCCAGCGCGAAGAAGAAGTGTTTGAGGCGCCAACCACTGAAAAACCCGCGCGTGAGCAGGCAGCCGTGAAAGCTGTACGCACACGAGCGCCCGCACCTGACCCCAAAGTTGCACAAAGTCAGGAAGCAGAAGAGCAAGACGACGGGCTCATCCGCCGGATTGGCCGCAAAATTGCCGACTTCTTTAGCGCTGACGAGCAGCAACAGACCGACAGCGGCAACCACTCCAGGGCCAATGGCAACCGTGAAGATCAGCGGAACCAGGCGCGCCAGGATCGTCGCAAAACCCGTGTTGCCCGAGACGACCAAGGTTCTGGCAACACCAACAACCGTAGCAATAACGAGCGCCGTCAAAGCAATAACCCGCAAAACCGCAATGACGATAGCCGTTCGCGGGGCCGTCGTAACGACGACCAGACCCGCCCGAACCAGAACCGCCCCGCAGCAAACAAAGCCGCCGACAAAAAGGGCTCTGAAAACAAAGCAGCGGACAATCGCAGCGGTGATGGCCGCCGGGACAATCGTAAAGATGGCCAGGCTCGCGGTCAGGGCCGAAACCGGCCACAGCGCGATAGCAAAAACACAGGTGATCAAAAGGCTTCCAGTCAGCAGGAGGCCCCGCAAAAGGCGAGCGCCGACAAGCCAGGCGCTGACGATAGCCGTCGCAAGCCACGCCGTCCCCGCAATCGTGATGGGTCGCCTTCCGAGTCTCCGGCGTCTACTCCAGCAGCTCGCAAAGATGCTCGCAACGAGAAGCACCAAAAGGATACGCAGCCAGAAGCAAGCAGCGACAATGCCGATGTAAAAACAGCATCGACGGCAACCCAAAACACAGAGCAGGCGAAAACCAAGGCGCCAGAAACTCAGCAAAGCGATCAGAAACAGCCGGAACAAAAAGCGGCCAGCACAACCAAGGCGGCTCAAAAGTCCGATACAGCCTCTGACGCAAAGCCGGCAGAGCCCAGCAAAGAGAAGGCTCCGACTGCCTCTTCGACTGAAGAGTCAGCAACGGCGAAAAAATCGTCAATGCCGAAGGAAAGCCAAGCTTCCTCCGCTAAGGCCGAGGCTACCCCCGAGACGAAGCCAGAAGAGCAAAAAGCGCCTAATGCCGAGAAACCTGAAGCACCGGCTACAGGTGAAGCGCCTGCCAAGGTAGAAGCCCCGGAGGCCAAGACAAAGACTGAGGCACCTGAAGCACAAGCGGCAGATAAGGCATCAGCTGCTGCAGAGGGCAAAAAGCCATCAGCAGAAACGGATCAGAAGCCGGCCCCAAAAACAGAGAAAAAGCCGTCGGCTGCTGAAAGCAAAGCGTCGCCTGAAAAGCCAGAGGCAAGCTCAGCTGAACAGGAAGGCAAAGCCGCCGCCCCTGCAAAGAAATCAAAGCCGGCACCGGCCAAAAGCCGTAGCAAAGCCGCAGCGGAGGAAAAACCTGCAGAGAAGGCATCGGTGAGCAAGCCTGAAGAAACACAAACCAACGCCACTCCTGAAAAGGCTGAAAAGCCCGCCAGTGAGGCCAGGGTTCCGGTAACACCGGGGCGCGCCTATAACGACCCCCGCGAAGTGCGTAAGCGCCAACGGGCGGCCGAAGAAGCCAAAAAGTCGGGGAGTAACTGATCCATGCTGTCCAATTCCGACATAGAAGCGCTGGAAGACATATTGTTCGCCGATCCCTGGGGTGAGGAAGCTCTGGACTTTTTCGGTTTTCATGGCGTTGTTTGTGCCAGCGTCGTCGGGCCGACCGCACTCAGTGTGGAGACTATCTTTCGCCTGGTAACCGGCACCGAAGAAACACCGGGCGGCGGCATTCCGGACACCTTCCGGGAATGTATTACCCGTCTGGCGGGAGATATGACTCAAGCTCTGGATATGGGCCAGGCTCTGGAACTTCCAGAACCTGAAGACGGGGATCCAATGAACGCGTTGGAAAACTGGTGTGCTGGTTTTGTGGACACCTTCATGGAACATGAAGATGAATGGTTAGATGCCGTCAGCGAGGAGGAAACCGCGGACCTACTGGTTCCCATGCTGACATTGTCTGGATTATTCGACGATGAAGACTTCCAGAACGTCAGAACCAGCGAGAAGCTGTCACGCCAGATGGCTGATGCCATCCCCGACTCACTGACAGACCTGTATCTGCTGTTCCACGCACCGGCCTAAACCGGTGCCGCGGCACCAGGAACCTGCTTGAAATGATGCCAGACCGGCTCCAGCCCGTCTGGCATTTTCATAATGCGGCCAAGCTCACACCAGGGCGCACCCGGGAAGTGAAAATCACTGCCCTGGGAAGCCAGCAGTTTCTCGCGGGTGCACAATTCCGCCAAAAACCCCAAATCCCCGCTGGACTGCCCGGACGTAGACACCTCAATGGCACGGCCACCCGCCCTGCGAAAATCCGCGGTAAGCTCCCGCAGTTTGGTTGCCGTAAGCTGGTATTTTCTGGGATGAGCAAGCACAGCCACTCCGCCCGCCGAATTGATCCACTGCACCACCTCTGCAAGCTCTGGCCAGAAGGCTTTCACATCTCCCGCCTTGCCGGCCCCCAGATAACGCTTGAATGCCTGTGCCGGGTTTTTAACAATGCCTTTTTCTACCAATACCCGCGCAAAGTGCGGCCGCCCCGGAACATCACCGCCGGCCTCAGTGGTTGCGCGCTCAAGCAGGTCAGGAATGGCCAGTTTGCCCAGGCGGTCGGCAATCATGGCCGCCCTCGCCCACCGGTTTTTATGCTGTTGCGCCAGTGCAGCCCTAAACGCCTTATCTTCAGCGTCAAAATCCAGGCCAACTATATGAATAGTGCGGCTTCGCCATAAACAGGACAGTTCAATACCCGGGATCAGCACTACGTTATTGGCGTTCGCAGCCACTTGCGCCTCTTCCAGGCCGTTAATCGTATCGTGGTCGGTGAGTGCAAGATGCGTGACCTCTCTCTTACCTGCACGGGCCAACAGCTCGGTAGGCGTGAGAGTCCCGTCTGACGCGGTACTATGGCAATGCAGATCAATGCATAACGCAGGGTCTTGCGGTATAGTCACAAAAATTCCCTAATAGAATAAAGGCGGAGTGAACGACTGAGCGCCTAGTGTATCAGCCAATCCGCTCTATGCAGTATTAACAAGATAAACCACGGAACCGGAGCCCCCTGTGTATTACACCATTAGCAGTGAAGATGTCGAAAACAGTCTGCCTTTGCGCCAACCCGCCAGGCCAGCTCATGTTGAACGACTTAAGAAACTCAAAGCGGAAGGCAGGCTTCTTCTGGCCGGGCCTCATCCCCTCATAGACACACCAGACCCGGGAAATGCGGGCTTTTCCGGCAGCCTTGTGGTGGCAGAGTTCGACTCCCTGAGCGCAGCCCAGGCCTGGGCCGACAGCGACCCTTATGTAGATGCCGGTGTTTACCGTAAGGTAACGGTTAAGCCATTTAACGTGGTTTTACCCTAACACTGCCTATATAGTTGCATGAGCTTATTGTAATGACAGATCTTTTGAACGACTGAGTATTTGTGACAAAATTGCGACTTTGATAGTAACGTGTTTTTAATCGATTTTCTTGGGAACCTTGCCAGTGACGCTCTTTCGCCTTGCCATCAGTGCGCTTTTTGTTTTGTCTTCCATCGCCACCGCCCAGGCCAAAACCGTATGGGTTGATGACCAACTCTACCTACCTGTTCGTTCAGGCGCTGGGTCCCAGTACCGAATTATCGAAAACGCGGTCCCCAGTGGCACGCCTCTTGAGGTTATTGAAACATCAGATTCTGGCTATACCCGTGTGCGCACCGCAAAAGGCAATGACGGATGGGTTTCCAGCCAATACCTCAGTGATACACCTATTGCGGCTGACCGACTGAAAACCGTAAGTCGTCAGCTTGAAAAGGCAAAATCCGAGCTATCCTCTCTTAAAGAAAAGCTGACAGCCGTCTCCAGCGAGCGAGACAGCCTGAGCGATGCGGAATCGTCACTATCAACCCGTTCAGACGAATTGCAACAAGAACTCAGACGCATCAAGAGCATCGCCTCAGATTCTATCAACCTGGAGCGACGGAATCGTGAGCTACTGGAGGAGAGCCAGAAGCTACGCAACGATCTGGAAGTGTTAACTGCCGAAAACGAGCGGCTGGAAGCCAGCAAGGAATCGGATTTCATGCTGGTAGGTGCTGGCCTTGTATTTGGGGGCGTACTTCTGGCACTGGTTATCCCGATGCTCAAACCCACAAGAAAAACCGATAACTGGGCATAAACCTTATGAAGGACTATTCGGAGAAGCGCGATTTTCACCGCATGCATGTGGAATCAGACATTGAGATCACTGACAGCAAAGGGCGCACATATGCAGGCACTTGCAAAGACCTGAGCGCGACGGGCATGCAGCTCTTTGTGCACAACCCGGTAGCCGTTGGGGAAGAACTGACCACAACGCTACACCCAAGCAACGATCAGTTCCCTCCGCTGGAGACTATTTGCGAAATTGTCCGGTGTGAACCTGAGGGAGAGGGCTTTTTGCTGGGAGCCAACATCAGCGAAGTCACCCGATAGCCCTCCTGCCTGGAGCTAAAACCAGGCGGAGGGCAAGTAAGGGAAATCTAAACCAGCGCTTTCTCCGACACAATAATGCCGTTGTTATCCGCGTATACATACTGGCCTGGCTGGAACGTCACGCCATGGAATGTGACCGGAACGTCCAAATCGCCAAGACCGCGCTTTTCGCTTTTTCGGGGGTACGTAGCCAAAGCCTGAACCCCTATGTTCGTATTGCCTATTTCATCGACATCACGAACGCAGCCGTAAATGATCAAGCCGGCCCAACCATTGCTGGCCGCCTTCTCCGCCAGCATATCGCCCAGCAGTGCGTGGCGCATTGAACCACCACCATCCACCACCATAACCCGGCCTTTGCCAGGCAGGCCCACCTGCTCCTTAACCACGGAATTGTCTTCAAAGCACTTTACGGTGACGATTTCGCCACCGAAGGCTTTGATACCGCCATAATTATTAAAGCCAGGCGCCGCTATTTTAACTTCCGGAAACTCATCACACAGATCCGGGGTAATAATGGTTGTCACGTTATTGCTCTCCTTCAGGTGCGAAAAATGGATTCAGTCGATTTTCTCGTCTGCCAGAAAGATCCAGGTATCCAGCACCGAATCCGGGTTCAGGGATACAGAATCAATACCCTGGTCCATCAGCCACTTTGCAAGATCCGGGTGATCAGATGGCCCCTGACCGCAAATACCTATGTACTTACCGGCCTTTCTGCACGCTTGAATGGCATTGGAGAGAAGCGCTTTAACAGCCTCATTACGTTCATCAAACAAATGCGCGATAATACCCGAATCACGGTCGAGGCCCAGTGTTAGCTGGGTCAGATCGTTAGAGCCAATGGAGAAGCCATCAAAGTGCTCAAGGAACTGATCTGCCAGAATGGCGTTGGCGGGTAGCTCGCACATCATAATTAAACGCAGGCCATTGTCTCCACGCTTCAGACCATTCTCGGCCAGCAGGCTAACCACCTGCTCGGCTTCGCCAACAGTGCGCACGAACGGCACCATTACCTCTACGTTGGTAAAGCCCATTTCGTTGCGCACCCTGTTAAGCGCCCGGCATTCCAGCTCAAAACAGTCGCGGAACGTTTCCGAGATATAGCGGGACGCGCCACGGAAGCCCAGCATCGGGTTCTCTTCATCCGGCTCGTACAAAGTACCGCCAATCAGGTTGGCGTACTCATTGGATTTAAAATCAGACAAGCGCACGATCACCTTCTTGGGAGCAAAAGCCGCGGCCAGAGTAGATATTCCCTCTACCAGCTTGTCGACATAGAAATCCACAGGGGAACTATAGCCGGAAATGCGCTTTTCCACCGTTTGCTTGATATCGCCCGGCAGGCCGTCAAAATTAAGAAGCGCTTTCGGGTGCACACCAATCATGCGGTTTATGATGAACTCAAGACGCGCCAGCCCCACACCCTCGTTAGGCAGAGACTGGAAATCAAAGGCACGATCAGGGTTACCCACGTTCATCATAATTTTGAACGGGATATTGGGCATGGAATCTACGGTATTTTCACGCAACTCAAAGTCCAGAGCGCCCTCATAAATCAGGCCGGTATCGCCTTCAGCGCAGGACACGGTGACTTCCTGGCCGTCTCTCAGCAACTCAGTGGCATCACCACAGCCAACCACTGCAGGAATACCCAGCTCGCGGGCAATGATGGCTGCGTGACAGGTACGGCCACCGCGATCGGTAATAATCGCGGAGGCGCGCTTCATCACAGGCTCCCAGTCCGGATCTGTCATGTCGGTCACCAGCACATCGCCAGCCTGCACACGGTCCATTTCCTTAATGCTGGTAATAATCTTGACCGGGCCTGCACCAATTTTGTGACCAATACTGCGACCTTCCACCAGCACTGTGCCGGTTTCGTTCAGCAGGTAACGCTCCATGACGTTGGCAGCGGCCCGGCTTTTCACCGTTTCAGGGCGCGCCTGAACAATGTAGATTTTGCCGTCATCACCGTCCTTGGCCCATTCTATATCCATAGGGCGCTGGTAGTGCTTTTCGATGATCATGGCCTGCCTGGCCAGTTCTTCCACCTCTGCATCGGTCACACAGAACCGGCTGCGCTCCTGCTGATCCACCTTAACGGTTTCCACAAGCTGGTCACTGGCAGGATCTGAGTGATAAATCATCTTGATGGCTTTGCTACCCAGGTTGCGGCGCAACACGGCTGGCCGGCCAGCATCAAGAGTCGGTTTGTGAACGTAGAACTCATCCGGGTTCACTGCACCCTGCACAACGGTTTCACCAAGACCGTAAGAGCCGGTAACAAAGACAACATCCCGAAAGCCCGATTCGGTATCCAGTGTAAACATAACGCCACTTGCAGCCGTCTCACTGCGAACCATTTTCTGAATGCCGGCAGACAATGCCACAAGCTTGTGATCAAAGCCGTGGTGAACACGATAGGAAATTGCACGGTCATTGAACAAAGATGCGAACACCTCTTTCACTGAAATGCGTACTTGTTCAAGGCCGACTACGTTCAGGAAGGTTTCCTGCTGACCCGCGAAGGACGCATCGGGCAAATCCTCTGCCGTGGCAGATGAGCGCACGGCAACCGCCATGTTTGCGTTGCCGCTGAGCATTGTGTTGTAGGCGTCTTTGAGTGCATTTTCCAGTGCATCCGGGAAAGGTGTTTCAATAATCCACTGGCGAATTTCCGCGCCTACCCGCGCAAGCTCATTTACATCGTTGATATCAAGGTTGTCGAGAACGTTGTCAATTTTGTCCTTGAGGCCATCTTTGGCCAGAAATTCGCGGTATGCGTGGGAGGTTGTGGCAAAGCCTCCGGGAACCGTCACACCAGCATTGGCGAGATTACTGATCATTTCACCGAGGGAGGCATTTTTACCGCCTACCTGGTCAACATCGGTCATTCCCAGGTGATCAAACCAGATTATGTAATCTTGCAAAGCGTGTCTCCCTCGAGTCTGTATAACAAAAAATAAAACCGGGCCAGCGCGGCATCAAACGTGTAACAACCACTGCGGAGTCTCAAACTTGGCGAGTATGATACTGTAACCTTCGGATTTTACCTAGGGAGCCGGAACAACACCATGAAACGTACAGCCTTCTTTATTTCCGATGGCACTGGCCTGACCGCCGAGGCTCTCGGGCATAGCCTGTTGGCCCAGTTCGAAAAAATTGAATTTGAGCGTGTAACAGTACCCTATATTGACGACGTTGAAAAAGCCCGTGATATGGTCACACGCATAAATAAAGCTGCAGAAATTGACGGCGCCCGGCCGCTCATTTTCGACACCATTGTAGACAGCGCCATTCGTGAAATTGTCGCCGATGCTCAAGGGTTTATGGTGGATATTTTCGGGACATTTCTGAACCCGCTGGAAAAAGAACTGAAATCCGCTTCGTCGTACTCTGTAGGAAAATCCCATTCGATCAACAACGAGGGCGTATATGAGCGCCGCATCAGCGCCGTAAACTTTGCCCTGGATAACGACGATGGGGCCAGGACCCGCCATTACGATGAAGCAGACCTGATTCTTGTAGGCGCATCGCGCAGCGGTAAAACACCCACCTGCCTTTACCTTGCACTTCAATATGGTGTGAAAGCTGCCAACTACCCGATCACGGATGACGATCTTACAGATCAGCAGATGCCAACAATCCTGAGGCCACACAAAGAAAAATTATTTGGCTTGACCATCGAGCCTGAGAGGTTGGCCACCATTCGCAATGAACGACGCCCCAATTCCCGCTACTCGTCCCTAAAGCAGTGCATGCTGGAAATAGAAGAAATTGAGCTGATGTACCGCAGAGAGCGCATTCCGTTCCTGAACACAACGGCCTACTCTGTGGAAGAAATCTCAACCCGCATCATGGTCACCACCGGCTTGAAGCGCAACCGCTAACAGTTTGGGCCTTTAACCTGCAGGCAGGCGGGCCGGAGCCAGCCTGCCTGTCTATTGCTTAGAGCTCTTGAATGCTTAAGCCAAGCCCTTCCACGAGGCTGCGATTCTCCGGCCCGGTGACCACGGCGGTGCTCGCCTTTTCTGGCACCAGCCAGGTTGCAGCAACCCGCTTGAGATCATCCAGGGTTACCGACAACACCCGCTCCCGGAAGCGCGCCCGCTGCTCCGGACTACGCCCAAACAGCCTGTTATGGAAGGCATGTCGCGCAGCACCAGCAGGTGAGCGTGGTCGGTCAAGCTGGCCAATCACTCCAAGAATGGACTCTTCCAACTCCTGGTATTCGTGGTCAGTTTCCTGAAGCCAAACCAGTGCCTCGTCAAAATCCTCGAGGGTTTCGGCCAGCCGCGGATCCCGGTAGGAGAAAAAGCGGAAGTTGCCATTCACACTATCCTGGGCTGCGCCACCACCGTATGCGCCACCTTTTTCGCGAATGGCTCTGTGCAGGTAGCCGTTGCGCAGAAAGCCGCCAAGCACGGTGAGTGCAGCCGAATCCGGATGATCTATTGGCACCGTGCTGTATGCACGGGCACAGAAGTTGACCTGCGTAGATGTTAACCAGGCTTCGCGAGCGACAAAACTGACCGGCTCCATGCTCCAGTGCGACGATTGAGTACCTTCATCCGCTTGCCAACAGGTTTTAAGGTCGTCGATCAAGGCAGGAAGGTGCTCTTCTTCACCAATAACCAGAAACTCACGTGCCTGATTACGAATCTTGTCGTGCAGGCTCGCCAGCTGCTGGCAAAACTGTTCCAGTGCAGCTGGGTCTTTTATGGACTGGTCCAGCTCCTTTGTGCCCCGAATACCTGCCAGGCCACCCAGGCGGAACGACAACCAGGCCCCAGGGCTGACACCCTGAGCAGCTGCACCCATGGCCAATGCATGACCGCTTCCTGTGACCGCCTGCTCCCGGCGAGCGCGGATTTGCGCCATAATTTCCCGAATACGGTCTTTCTCATCAAACCGCGCGCTGGTATACACATCCCGAAGCAGCTTGGTCAGCACTGTGCGGTTACGGGCCAGGGCCTTGCCGCTAAAGATCATGTAGCCAGAGAGAACCTGAACGTCATCAATGCGGCCCTTTGCCGTGAAGGAAGCACCAATACCGCCAGACTCTGCAGAAATACGATCCTGCATCTGCAGGTAGTCCAATTCGCCACAGCCCACCTCGGAAATCAGTGCACTGTAGTAAGGAAGCAACAACAACTCATCTTCACTCAGCGCTGGCAATGGCAAAACCACCTGTTCGTAAACCAGCCCGTTAGTGCCTCGTGCAAAGACAGTTGCGGATATATCGCCGTCGAAACGACTTTCAGGTTCCGGCATCTGCAACGGCACATCGGTCAGATCCACTTTGGGCAGAATCGAGTCGTCGTCTTTGCGCATCTGGCGCTCTTCCAGTGCCTGTGCGCGCTCGACAATGTGTGCGATTTCGTCGCCCGAGAGTTCGGCCTTGCGCTTTGCCAGGGCTTCACTAATGGCCTGCTGACGACGTGCCTCCAACTGATCATCCGGACGCAAAGTGAGCGTTACCCGGTGCGGGTTGTCCAGTAACTTGCGGCGAATGAGGTTCGGGATGAACTGCGGATCACGGATTTCCTCGCGCAGGGTTGCCAAAACGGGTTCCAGATCAAGCAGCTCAACCGGATCGCCACCGTGAACCATGGGTGCAATCGCGCTCATGATCAGCTGAAGGCCGTAAGGAAAGCTATCGCCCGCAATTTCACGCTGGTGCAGCTCCAATTGATGGAGGATCGCTTCCAGCCGTTCCTCGCTCACGCCTTCTTCAACCACCTGCTGCAAAGTGTTTTCAAGAAGCGCCTCTAAATCCTTCTGCTTCTCCGGTTCACTGCCTTCGATACCGCAAACAAAGGTCATCTCGCGGTTGGAATCTTCCAGGCCACACATGGGGGAAGGCGCTAAACCAATATCGGTCGTTTCCAGCGCACGCATCAATGGCGAAGCACTGTTTTCCAGAAGTACGGCGGCTAACAGCTGCCCTTCCAGGTTTTCCTGCAGATCAAAGCTGTGGCCCAGCAACCAACCCACAACAATATGGGTTTTGCTGGCTGTGTCTTCCCCTTCATTTACGCTGTAACCCTGCTCTACGCGCACTGGCGCATACATGCGCTTTTCATCGCGCACTGGCAGATCGATATCCAGATTGTCGAAACGCTTGAGGGCAAGCTCTTCAAACCGCTCGTGGTGCTCATGGGCGGGGATATTACCGTAGGTGGCAAAAATCGCATTGCTTGGGTGGTAGTGGTGTTGATAAAAACGAATCAAGTCGTCGTAACTCAGGTCCACAATATGATCCGGCTCACCACCGCTGTTGTAGTGATACGTCGTGGTAGGAAACAAATGACTGCTCAGGTTCTGCCAAAGCTGTGACGTGGGTGCGCTCATGGCTCCCTTCATCTCATTGTACACAACCCCCCGGTACACCAGATCGGTGCTTGGGTCGTCTGGCTTTTCAAATTCCAGACGGTGGCCTTCCTGGGCGAAGTCCAGCGGATCCAGTTTCGAAAAAAACACCGAATCCAGATAAACGGACAGAAGATTATCGAAATCCTTGCGGTTCATGCTCGCGAAGGGGTACGCCGTCCAGTCGCTGCTGGTGAACGCGTTCATAAACGTATTCAAAGAACGCCGAATCATCATAAAAAACGGATCGCGAACAGAGTAGCGCTCACTGCCGCACAGGGCCGTATGTTCAAGCACATGGGCTACGCCCGTTGAATCCATCGGGAAGGTTCTGAGCGCCACAAAAAAGACGTTCTCTTCGTTATCCGCCGCAAGATGAAGGTGACGGGCACCGGTTTTTTTGTGGCGATACTCTTCAACATCAAGATTAAGCGTATCGATCCGGTGACTGCGAAGCTTCTCAAAAGCCGGATGGGTCGCGTTATCGATCACTGCAGCCATTCAAACTATCCTGTCATTAAATAATTGGAGATTTACAGGGTAACACGTAGTATCAAGTATCATGCACTCGTCCCACAGCGATAAGGCAGCAACCAGATTCATGAGTACATTTTCAGGCCCGGTAACAGCCGCGCAGGCACCCGAAGTAGCCGTCTATTGGGCAGAACGCCGCCGATACCTTGAGCGTATCCGGAAATCCCCGGAGGTAAGGCAACATTTCTGGCGCGAGGTCGTTACCTACCTGGCACGGCGCCTGCTCTGGTCTTTCGGCTTTTTTCCGGTGTTTATGGCGTTCTGGGTACCCTTCGTTCTGTCCAGCTTCAACCCGGTTGTTATGGCATCGGATCTTATTCCATTGCTACAGGACTTCGTTGCTGCCAACCCTGAGGTTCAGGCTACAACCCTCAGCACCCTGGCACTTGCCTGGATTTCCATTGGTTTCTTCTTCCTCATTTTTGATTTTGTACTCACGCCGTTTAAATCGCCGTATCAATACGAGGCAGATGTATACATGCGGGCATGGGAACAACTCAATCATGATCAACTTCCGGCCAAAGTGTGATTTGACCTGCATTATCGCCAAGTTCAGACACTTTCTGTTACATATCTCAGCCCTCACTGGTTAAACTCGAAGAGCTATCGAACTTGTAGAATGCTGGATTAAGAGGTTCCACCATGGTCGATTTCAGACCACTTTTATTTTTGAACGCCCTTGCCCTTATGCTTTTGGTCACTGCCGGCTTTGCCTCAGTAAGCAATGAGCTACCCATGGTAGGCGTCACTGCGCAACCGGCACAGGATAACCAGCCTCCGAAACCCGCCGGCAAGGGGTTGGTGCCTGAAGCACCGAAAAATCCTGTGCAAACAGCGGCACCAGTATCTACGCCTGCTTCGACAGTGGACGCTGCAGTTGAGGTATCGCCCGGGCCAGAAACGTCACCCGAGCGGCCAAAAGTGAACACTGAGCCTTTCCGGGTGCCCGAACTCCCGGAAGAGCAACAACAGCTTGCTGCCGCAGAGCCTGACGCCGCCATGGCTAACCAAACAGCCGACCCTGCCCCCGAACCAGCACCCGCCCCGACAACGGGCAGCCTTACATTGCGCTCAAATGTGGCCGGTGATCAGGTTGAAATTAATGGCGAAAATTATGGCGCAACACGCCTGGATCTAAAGCTGGCACCCGGCAGCTATGACATCACCATAAGCAAAACCGGCTTCCGGCCCTGGCAAAAGAGCATCGCCCTGGATGCTGGCAATAAGCTCACGCTAGTGGGCGAACTGAAAGCCTACACCACCGTTAATTACCACAACGGGGTTTGGGTTGGCGGTGTAAAAACCGGAGACGGAACCTACGAAAACACCGATGGCCTCAGATATGAGGGTCAGTTTGAAGACGGCGTCTTTCACGGCTCAGGAACGGCATGGTATCCAGACGGCAAGCGTTATGAGGGCGACTGGAAGAACGGTAAGCACAGCGGCGAAGGCGTATTGCGTGAAGCCGATGGTGCCAACTATACCGGCCAGTTCAAGGCTGGTGTGTTTCATGGCCAGGGCACACTCACCCGTGCCAATGGTGATATCCTGACAGGCGCCTGGAGTAAAGGGCAGCTAAACGGCCACGGGTCACTAACAACATCCGACGGCCTGCTCTATGTGGGTGGCTTTCGTAACAGCGACTTTCACGGCAGCGGCACTCTTACTTATCCAGACGGCCGTCATTACGAAGGCGGGTTTTCCAACGGCTCCTTTCACGGCAGCGGCTCGGAGGTGTTTGCCAACGGCAAAAAATACGAGGGCGAGTACATTGAAGGCAAATTCCACGGTAATGGTTTGCTGAGCAATCCGAATGGCAGCTCCATTGAGGCAACCTTCCGCCACGGCGAGCCCTACGGCCAGGTACGCCTGACCACAGCGGCCGGCGAGGTATTCACTGCCCGCACCGCAGAGCCCGGCGTGTGTTATCGGGACAAGAGCTATAGGGCAACACAGTGCCCTCAACTCGAAGGTTGGTAGCACAAACCCGATAACCAACACGATTGAAGTAACAGTTTGAGGTAGTGAGATGGCGATCAAGAATGCTCTTTTGGTAGACGATTCCAAAGTAGCCAGATTTGCTCTGAGCAAATTACTGGAAAACCGCAACATGCAGGTCACCATGGCTGGTTCTGCCGAAGAGGCCCTGGATTTCCTCAATGGAAACCAACACCCTGATGTGATTTTTATGGATCACCTTATGCCCGGCATGAATGGCGTTGAAGCCACCAAGGCTATAAAGGGCAATCCCGATACTTCAAGCATACCGATCATTATGTGCACCTCCCAAAAGTCATCTTCGTTCACAAAAGAAGCAAGAAACTTCGGGGTTTACAACATTCTGTCCAAACCAACACAGCCTGATGGGCTGGGGCTGGTGCTCGATCAATTAGCGATCGACGTACACGAGGGAACCTTGCCAACCGCACCCGTGCTTGAGCCAGAGCCAGAAGCAGGCGACCATTTTACCGGAGTTCCAGACGACTCATCGCTGGAAGTAGCGCCACCACCGACTGAAAACGAACCGGCACCGAATGAGGATGTCACGCCCAGCGCTGTGCCTCTTACCAACGATTTGATTGAGCAGATTTCACGTTCCGCGGTTAAAACCCACGTCAACAATCGATTGCACGAGCTACTCAGCTCGCTGTTTGACGAACAGTTTGACCACCTTAAAAGGACCCTGGAGGAATCTCGTAGCAAGCAAGAGAGCATGATTGAGGAACGCTTAACGGCGATGAGCGAGCTGGTAGAGAAGCGCACCCAAAACCTGCGGGACGAAGTAGCAGCTGAGGTAAACCTCAATCTGGGCCGGGAGCTTGCAGACCTCAAAAAAGAACTCTCACGCAACTCGGGCTTCACCAGCAGTCATATGGCTGAACTGAAAGACCATATTACCAGCGTGCAGACCATCGACACCGAATTCTGGCAAACACTTCAATCTGAAGCCATACAGCAAGCTCACGAAATATCCCGCGAAACGGCGGAAGACATTGCCCAGCGCACAATTGACCTGTTTGTCTCGCAACAGCGCTCGGCCTCCTCCAAGGTGTATACCGTCGCACTGGCCGTCAGCCTTGGAGTGTTCAGCCTGGGAATTGCCTGGCTTGCGGGCTTGTTCGGCTAATAGCCCACCGAATCCGTTCCCAGTCTTCCGGCGTGTCTATGTCATCATGGACACCCGGAATATCCAACCGGGTTGCATTGGCTAACCCCAGTAAGCGCCCCGCTCCACGATCCCCTTTCAGGGCCAGCACCTCCGGCCATAACCAGCGGGGCAGATACGCCGGAACGCCCGGCCGCCGGCCATAATTCGCGGCTGCCGGCTGCCCTGGAAAGCACCTCGCTGCTTCACCAAACGCTTTAAGCGCCTGCCTATCCAGCAGCGGCTGATCTCCCACCAATACAAACGCACCTTTTGCATGAGGACCGAGGCTACGAATTCCCGCCGCCAAAGACGCCGCCATACCCGACTCCCAATCTGCTACCGGCACCCACCGCGACGGTTGCGCGCGACTGCGAAAGCGCACCAGCGGATACCAGGCGCCACATACCACCCGGACATCCCGGCTGAGCAGCTTTCCCTGTCCAATGGCACAGTCCAGCAGCGTGGGCGGCTGCACGTACTTTTCACGCTTTTCAGAGTGACCGCGCAGGCTTAGCAGGGCCTTGGGACGACCAAAACGGCGAGAAGCACCTGCGGCAAGAACAAGTGCCGGAAATTCCTGATCGATGTCGGGGAGAGAGGCAGTTATGATATCGCTCCTGATAACCCGGTAAAATTGTACGTCATGGCGAAAATCGACTTGGGCCAATTGCCTGACAGCTCATTCAATTCGAATTTTTGCTAGAATCCGCAGATCATACAACCCTATATGCCCCGGAATTTTGATGAACCATCTGTTTGTAGACAACCTCACCGTTATTGATTTCGCTTACCTCGACTCCCACCGTGGGCTGGTCGGAGAAAGCTGGATTACCGATGTGGTGCTTGGAGGCAAACTGGATGAACAGGGAATGGTGTTTGATTTCAGCAATGTGAAACGCACTATCAAGCGGGTGATCGACGAGCGCGTAGATCACCGCCTGGTCATACCAGAAGACTACGATGGCCTTTCCCGTCACCAGGAGGCCCGCGACACGTTCACCTGGGCACTGGCCGATGGCAGCTGCATAACCCACCGCTCACCGGATGAAGGCGTGGCCTGGGTTCCGGGCCATCGGGTTGTGCCTTCAGTGGTTGCTGCCCTGCTGGAGCGGGAGTTGATGGCGGTTCTGCCGGCCAATGTAACCTCGGTTGAGATCAACCTGCGCGAAGAAGTGATAGAAGGCGCTTATTATCATTATGTCCACGGTCTGAAAAAACATCTCGGCAACTGCCAGCGCATCGCCCACGGTCATCGCTCGCCCATTCGCATTGACCGCAACGGGCACAGGGATCACGACCTGGAGCGCTCCTGGGCCAAACATTGGCAGGATATCTACGTAGGGTCTGAGGAAGACATAGCCCGCCGGCATGTGGCTGACAATGGCGTAGCCTATATCACCTTTGAATACGAAGCCAACCAGGGAGAATTTGCCCTGACTCTGCCGGAAGCACGCGTTTACATGATGCCCACGGACACCACCGTGGAATTTATTGCAGCCCATATTGCTGACCGGCTGAAGGAAGAATCCCCGGAAGATACAATCCGGGTTAAAGCCTATGAGGGTGTTGGTAAGGGCGCGATTGCATTGCGCTAAAGTCCTGCAGTTTTCTTACACCCACAAAAAAACCGCCTGAAGGCGGTTTTTTTGATGGCTATCCGGAGGACTAAACCGTATAGCCGTATTGGCGTCCCCTAGGGGGTTCGAACCCCTGTTGCCGCCGTGAAAGGGCGGAGTCCTAGGCCACTAGACGAAGGGGACTAGAAATTGGTGGAGCCAGGCGGGATCGAACCGCCGACCTCAACACTGCCAGTGTTGCGCTCTCCCAGCTGAGCTATGGCCCCTCAACGGATGCGTATACTAAGGATCCGCCCTATGGGCGTCAACCTTTCGTTGCACTTTTTTTCAGTTTTCTGAACTTCCTTGTTCCAACCGTTCATTTCTTCATCAGAATGGCTATTAAACACTCAATGCGGCGTATTCTTTCTCCACTTTTTTGGTTTCTTTCTTCGAGAACCCGCCAAGCAACTCCAGAGCCTTACGCAAACGGGCCCGGGTTATATCCGGCCCCAACATATCCATAGAATCCATCACTGACCAGGAGTTTGGTGTGCCAGCAATGGCCACAAAAATAGAGAACATGAAATCACCCATTTTCAGGTCCATCGCTTTCGCCAGGAACTTGATATCGGCAAATATGGTATCTTTACTCCAATGGCGCTGGGCTTCCAGCTTCCATAGAGTGAACTGGAGCACGCGCTTGATCTGGCTCTCTTCCAGTTTTTTGTGCACAAAATCCTCTGGCGTCAAAGTCAGCATGCCGGAGAACATAAACTGCGCCATTGGGGCCACATCGGAGAATACTTCTGCCCTGCCCTTGATATGCGGCACCAACGCCTCAAGAGCGTCTTCGTTAAACCACCACTTTCGCAGGCGCTCGACAAACTGATCGTCCGAAAGCTCATCACGTAGCCATAAGCCGTTAAGCCAGCGCAACTTCTCCACATCGAAAACCGGGCCGCCAAGGGAAACACGCTGAATGTCGAAATTCGAGATCATTTCGTCAAGCGTGAACTTTTCACGCTCATCCGGCATAGACCAACCCATGCGGCCAAGATAGTTGGTTACAGCCTCTGGCAAAAAACCCATACGCTCGTAAAAATTAATGCTGGTGGGGTTTTTGCGCTTGGAAAGCTTGCTCTTGTCAGGGTTGCGCAGCAGCGGCAAGTGGCAGAGCACTGGCATGTCCCAGCCAAAATACTGGTACAGCAGCTTGTGTTTGGGCGCGGAGTTAATCCACTCTTCGCCACGCAGCACGTGGGTAATTTCCATTAAATGGTCATCGACCACGTTAGCCAGGTGGTACGTGGGCATACCATCGGATTTCAGCAGGATTTGGCAATCTACCTGCGCCCAGTCGATTTCGATGGTTCCCCGTAACATGTCCTCAATTTCGCAAATGCCCTCGTCTGGCACTTTCATACGAATCACATAAGACTCGCCTGCATCCAGACGACTCTTAACGTCTTCTTCAGACAACTCCAGGTTTCCTTTGATACCAGGATTCAGGCCTTGGGCCTTGCGCTCCTCACGAATGGCGTCCAACTCATCTGGCGCCCGGAAGCAATAGAACGCGTGGCCGGCGGTAACCAGGTCTTCCGCATACTGGGCATAGGAATGCTTGCGCTCTGACTGGCGGTAAGGCCCGTGAGGGCCGCCCACATCAGGGCCTTCGTCCCAGTTAAGACCAAGCCAGCGTAATGCCCCGAGGATATCCTGTTCCGACTCGGCCGTGCTACGCACCTGATCCGTATCTTCTATACGCAGAATAAATTGGCCGCCGTGTTGTCGGGCAAAACACAGGTTGAACAAAGCCACGTAGGCAGTACCAACGTGTGGATCACCGGTAGGCGACGGAGCAATTCGGGTACGTACAGTCATGTAACCTTCCTGAAAATGTTAGCCGTTTGATTTACCGGGCATTATACCGGCCCGGGCATTATTTCGCATGGCCCCAAGCGTATCATTGCCTTGCCTGTCCGTGGGCATACAGGTTTTGCGATTGCAGAACCGCCAATGTTACAATATAACATTGCAATGTTTGTATCAGGGCTCCGGTTATCTATGCGTCGTTTTAACACAGCAATCCTAGTCTTTCTGGGCATCAGTACGTTGATGCATACCGACAACACATTCGCCGCCGGCAGCGTCCTTACTTCAATTAAACCTCTGGAGCTTCTGGTGCGCGCTGTGGCACCGGACGACATGCACATAGATACTCTGGTCACTCCGGGAGCCAGCCCCCATAACTACGCCATGACTCCCTCCAAAAGACGGTTGCTGCAAAGTGCTGACGTTATATTCTGGGTGGGCCCGGATATGGAGACTTTTCTGAACCGCCTGTTAACGGCCGGTGAATTTGCTGAACGCTCCGTCACGTTAATGCCGTCAGAGAGCGCAGCCGAACACACCGGGAAACCTGACCACGATCATCATCCTGATGATCAAGACCACGGGCATGACCATAGTAGCGGAAAAGACCCGCACATCTGGGTAGATCCGCAAATGGCCATTACCATGGCAGGTTCCATCAGAGACTCTCTGGCAAAACTGGAGGGCGCAGACATACCCGCTTTGGACCGCAATCTGGAAACCTTTCGGAGGGCCATCACACAAAAAGAGAAACAAATCCGTGAGCAACTGAAGCCGCTGCAGAACACCGACCTGTTTGCCTATCACACTGCCTTTATCCGGTTTGCCGAGCACTACAACCTGAACGTTGAGGGTGTGCTGACACTCAACCCGGCGCTATCTCCGGGGGCCAGACACATTGCGGCGATTCAGCAAAGCTTGCGCCACGCAAACCACCCGTGCCTGCTTACAGAGCCACAGTTCAACCGGCAGTGGTGGCGCTCCATCACCGAGGGGCTTGATGTGAAGTTCAGCAGCTGGGACCCGCTCGCCACGGAGATAGAGGCAAGCGCCAACGGTTATGCCGCATTCCAGCAAAGCATTGCCGCTGCCGTCCTCAGGTGTTTACCAGAGAATACTGAGCATTAGGGGAAATATCAGCAGTTTCAATGCAGACGACACGAGAAAAGGCACAGCGTACCCGCAAGGAGCGGGTGAAAGTCAATCTCGAAAAGCCCCAGATAACGCCAAGAATCGAGCCAATAATTAAAGGATTTGATGCAATAGCACGCAGCACGGGCAACACCTGCAATCTGGCAGCGGTGGAGCATAACAGATGGTCAGACCCCCGTCTCCGGGGCGCGCCTTGTGCACCAACACATGCCGCCAGTCATCTCGCCTGGTAGTCAACACAACCCAAGACTGCCAAACTTATTACCACCACGCGGCCATATTTCTTTAAATCGCCACAGCCAGCCTCAGGGAGAGCCCATGTCATCCGATTCCTTGCCGAACGCCTTGCCACATTCAGACCAGGGCAAAGCCACCCGAATCATTCATAACCGCCGCCATAAGGACAGCTTTGGCAGCCCTTATTCGCCGGTATACAACACCACCACTTACCGTTTTCCAGATACGGCTGCGCTGCAGGATGTAATCGAGGGCCGCACCCAGGGCAACCTCTATACTCGCTGGGGCAGCAACCCAACCATTCGGGAACTTGAGCAGGGGTTGGCCGACCTTGAAGAGGCGGAGGGTGCGCTGGCCTTTGCCTCTGGCATGGCCGCTATTTCAGCTTCCTTATTTGCCCATGGCAGCAAAGGCATAGTTTGTGTGGGGGATTTGTAAGCGCTCCACCAACCCCATCTTCTACAGCTGAGTAGCACGCGTCAGACTAGT
>NZ_JBQDCO010000053.1:0-20981 GCF_052091845.1 Marinobacter sp.
ATCATAGCACTTTTAGCCGCTTCTTTTTATCCCTTCATGAGAAATCCGGGCTAGGGTTAATCGGTTTAGCGAATCGTGCCGAAGGCTATACTCAAAAGCTGGCTGACGAACTGACTCCACTGTCACAAACTCTGGGTATGCTGATAGAGCGTAAGCGTCTGTACGAAGAAAGAAGAACCCACAAAAAAGATCTCGAGCTAGCAACCAATTACGACGTTCTGACCGGCCTGCCCAACCGCCGTCGACTCACCGAACTGTTCGAAAAAGAATTGTACGAGGCCAACCAGAGGAATGGCTCGATCTCGGTGTGTTTTATTGATCTGGACGGTTTCAAAACCATCAATGACAGCCACGGCCATACGGTGGGCGATGCAATGCTCAAATCCGTAGCCGCCAAACTTAAGGCCGCCGTGCATTGCCACGACATAGTGGCCCGCCTTGGCGGTGATGAGTTTGTGGCCATTCTGCGGGATGTCGACGACGACCGAGTTTACGCCCGTCTTCTGGATGCCATCCGACAGCCCGTCAGTTTTCGGCACCACCTACTTCAGGTTTCGGGAAGCATGGGTGTCACAGTATACCCCGACGATAACGCTGGAACTGACTTACTGCTTCGCCATGCGGGTCAGGCCATGTCTACCGCCAAGGAAACCGGCAAGAACCGCTTCAAAATATTTGACCTTGAATCTCACTCATCCCGCAAAGAACGCGTGCGAGTGCTGGAACAAATCGGTGGAGCCCTGCGCCAGAATCAACTGGAGTTGTACTATCAGCCAAAAATCTGTTTTCGTAACCGCTCAGTCAATGGGTTTGAAGCGCTGGTTCGCTGGAACCATCCGGAAGAGGGCGTTCTCGGGCCCAGTCACTTTCTAGACCACATTGAATACACAGAGTACGCCCGCACCCTGGGAAATTTTGCGATTAGTGAAGCGGTAAAGCGGCTAATGGAGTTTGCACAGCAGGATTTGCCGTATACGTTGAGTATAAACCTCAGCCCATCGCACTTCCTGAGCCAACAATTCAGCGAAGATTTATCCGATGCGGTGCGCAACTGCCCAAAAGAGCTGCGAAGCCACCTTATTCTGGAAATCCTGGAAACCACCGCGATGGATGATACAGACACTGTTCTGAAAAACCTTAAAACATGTCAGAAACTTGGTGTAGACGTATCACTGGATGATTTTGGTACCGGCTATTCGTCACTGGATTATTTGCGTCGGTTACCGGCCCAAGAGATCAAAATAGACCGCTCGTTCGTAATGGATATGTTGAACGATACTGATGACAGCATGATTGTTAGCGCCATAGTTAGCCTCTCAAAGAGTTTTGAGCGGCGACTTGTGGCCGAAGGCATTGAAAGTGCAGACGTTGAAAGCAAACTGATAGAGCTAGGTTGTGACCTGGGCCAAGGTTTTTTCTACAGCAAGCCTCTGCCATTATCGGAAGCTCTGCGCTGGGCCGCTGATTTTCGGTGGGAAACCAGATAATTAACTTAAAACCAAGAACCAACCGCCCTGTATGAGGGCAATGTAGGAGAATAAAACATGATCGGATACGTCACCATCGGTGTCAGTGATATGGAAAAAGCCAAGACGTTCTACACGGAGCTTTTAAGCGGCATGGGCGCAAAGCTGCTGCTGGATATGGGCCGGATTGCGTTTATTGGCGAGAGCATGAAGGGGCCCTCGCTGGCCGTGTGCACACCGTTCGATGAGCAGCCAAACCATCCGGGTAACGGCAACATGCTGGCCTTCTGGCCTGGCTCTAAAGAAGCTGTTGATTCCTACTATCAGAAAGCCATTGAGTTGGGAGCCACCAGTGACGGTGAGCCAGGACAACGCATTGAAGATCAGTTTTACGGCGCTTACCTGAGAGATCAGGACGGCAACAAAATGGCGTTTTATCACTTCGGCTAATTGTGGCTGACGGGAGCGGGGGTCGCGTTATTCACCGACCCCCGGTGCCAAACCACCAGTCCGGCAACAAGGACAGATTGACCGGCTGCAAAAAGCGGTCGTCTATCAACCAGATTACCCCCTGATCTTCTGGCGTGCGTATCACTCTTCCCGCGGCCTGAGCCACTTTCTGTAAGCCCGGAACCCGATACGTATACTCATAGCCGGCACCAAAGCGCTGCTGCAGCCTGTATTTGAGAATCTCGTGCCAGGCGTCAAACGGCGGTAAGCCTAAGGTCGCCACAAAAGCGCCGATCAATTGATCCCCCGGCAGGTCAATGCCCTCACTGAACACGCCTCCCAGAACCGCAAACGCCACACTGCCAGATTCCTCCTGAAACCCCGCCAGAAATTCCCTGCGTTGCTGCGGGCTCATTCCGGAATACTGGGATCGTTGGGGCACGTTCGGGGCATTTTTGGCAAGTGCTTCGCTCACCTCAATGAGATATTTGAAGCTGCTGAAAAACGCCAGATAGTGCCCTGGGCGCTCCATATACTGCCGGGCAATCAGCTCGGCAATGGGCTGCGCAGAGGCTTCACGATGTGCCTGGCGAGTGCTGATTTCGGGAGTGAAGTTCACCTGTAATTGATCAGCGCTGAATGGGCTGGGCAAAGAGGTAAAGCGGCTGTCCTCCGGCAAGCCCAGCAGATCGCGGTAATAGATGCCGGGACTGAGGGTGGCAGAGAACAACAGTACCGAAGCGGCCGCCTGAAACCTGTCCCGCAGAAAATCCGCCGGCACCAGATTCTGAATGGTCACACTGGCATGGCCCCGGCCTTCGCGGCGAAACTCGCACAGGGAGTGAGCGCCGAATGTCTCCGCCAGCTTCATGAAAGCAACCGATTCAAACAACACTTCCTGCAACGCCAGGTCCGGCGGGTTGTCTACCAGATAATCCGTAAGCCCCGATACCAGGCCTTGCAAGCTGCCGGTGAGCACGGCAGGCAGGCTGTCCAGAAACACCGGGGCGGTGCCGGCATCCGGGTGATCACTGATAATGCCTTGCCAGGCGCGGGCGGTTCGATCCAGATGCGGCTTTAACACCCTGGGCGCGGTTTTACGGATTTTTAACAGCCGTTGCTGATCCAGCTGTACCGAATACATTCCACGGCCGCGATCTACCAGGTTATGGGCTTCGTCTATCAGCACCGATGTTTTCCAGTTGTTTTGCCGGGTAAGACCATGGAGCAGGGCAGTCTGATCAAACATTCGGTTCACATCGCCAATGACCAAATCACACCAGCGCGCCATCTCCTGAGCCAGAAAATAGGGGCAGATGTTGTGGCCGGCGGCAATCTTCGCCAGCATTTCCTGAATGAGCGTAGTGCCGGCCTGGACGGCTTCGGACCGGGCATCCGGCAGGCGATCAAAAAACCCTTTGGCCAGTGGGCAAGAGTCACCATGGCAGGCTTTGTCCGGGTGTTCACAGGCATCCGTTTTGGCCACCAGTTCCAACGTGCGCAGGGGCCAGATACCGGGCGCTTCCTGGGCGGCTCGCAGACGTTCCACCGCATCCACCGCCAATTGGCGCGCAGTATTGCGACAGGTGAGGTAAGCCAGCCGGTCGTGCCCAGCGGCGGGCATGGCCATCAACGCAGGGAACAAGGTACCCAGGGTTTTGCCCAGGCCCGTGGGTGCCTCCAGCAGCAAACTGCCGCCTTTGATGGTGTTTTTGTACACGGTTTCAGCAAGCTGACGCTGACGGGGACGGAACCGGGCAAATGGAAAACGCAGGCCGGCAAGTCGAAGGTCTCGCTGTTCCCGGTGGTGGGCTTCCTGCTCCGCCCAAAGCCGGTAACGCTCACACAGGGCTTCAAGTTCCTGCCATAGTTCGTCCGCGCGGGCGGTTTCAGCAATCGAAGTTTCGCGCTTTTTGCCGACATCGAAATATACCAATGCCAGCTTCAGGGTGTTGCGCTTTTCCTGACGGCAGAGCAGGGCGCCGTATGCCCGTAGCTGGGCACGATGCATCGCTCGCTGGTGGGGCCGGATACGGGACACATCGCCCCGGTGGGTTTTGATCTCTTCCAGCAAGCCGGAATGTGGGTTATACACATCGGCACGGCCATACAGTTCCAACCCCTTACATTCGCCGGTAAGTGAATACTCGCTTTTATAGCCGTATCCGCGTTTTTCCTGAATGGCTTGGTGGCCGGCAATGCCCTCTTCGGCACTGGGTGCGGGCGTGTAACGAAAGTCCAGATCGCCTTCCCGGGCGGCGAACTCACAGAGGGTTCTCACGGCAACCCTCACGATGTCGTTTCACTATTTTGCCAGCGTACATAACACGCGCTGGCAGCAATGCCCTGGCGCGCAAAAAAGTGCAACCAACGGATTTGGTGATCCTGCAGCCGGTCGCCCGGACCCTTTACTTCGATCATCTCGTAACGAGGCGTGTTGTTAGGTTTCTCCGGGTAGAAGCGGATAAGATCGGGGAAACCACTGCGATGTTCGCGAATATTTAGTAAAATCCGCTCAAAGAGAATCTGTAGGTCGCAAGCGGGAATGCACTCCAGCGCCAGTATTAATAGCGTGTCGCTCAACGCTGGCCAGGTCACAAACGGGTTGGTGATGCCCTGTTTGGCAGCGTAGGTATCCAGTATCTTTTGACGATAACGACCATCTTTCAGAGCTGCAAAACACCGGTCAAAATCAGCCTGCCGACGGCTTACAAAATTCTCCCGCATCAGATCCGCTGGCCCGGTATGGAATGGGTGAAAGAAGGCGCCGGGTATGGCCTTGAAAATCGTGTGCCAACACAGCAGACCGAACAATCCGTTGATCAGCGTGTTCTCAACGTAGAATACGGGGGCTTGCGGGGTTGAGAGGTAGTTTTCAACCACGCCTTCAACAGAACCGGCGGTTTGCGGCAGAGTGAGCGTGAACTCGCGGATCTCCGGGTTCTGGGGTGCAGGCGAAACTGGCGCACCCACTTTTGCTGCCAGCCGCTTCAGAATGCGCGCCAGGCCCTGGGCTTCCGCATCGCTCAATTCGGTGCCCTGCCAGCGTGTAGCTAATGCCCAGGCTTCATCAAAGCGCTTCATCCGCTCCAGTAGCCGCAACCGCTTTAACCTGGCCTCCCGGTGGCTACTGGCGGTGAGTATTTCCAATGCCAGCTCTCGCTCACCCTGGCGTTCCGCCTGCCGACCCAGTTCCAGCAACAGGCGGTCGCGGCGGCTGGTCAGCCAGGGGTTATCCAAGGCATCCGGCACCTGTTCCCAAACGTCTTTGGCCGGCACGCCAGCATCCAGACTCTCGCGGCAATGATGCATGTTCAAATAGATATCCACCTCACCGCGCCGCGAGAACGCTCGTGCCTCAGGGGAAAATTCCACGGTCTCGTAGCGGTGGTGGCCCAGCTCCACCAGTACAAAATCCGACCAACTTTGGCGCAGATTGCCGAAAAACATCAGGCGAATACGGTCGAATAGCCCCGTCTGGTTAACACGTACCACGGGTTTTGCATGGTTACTCAGCCAGTTATCCGGTGTGCGGGCATCCATGAATATGTCCTGTAAGACCACTCGCATTCCCGCCTTAGGCAGGTTTTTAGCGAATCCCGCCTCCACCACTACAGGTACAAAAACCGGCCGCAGTTCGGCCAAAGTGAATAAGCGAAAGAGGTCATCCAGGCTCAGTAGTGGGTCGGCATCCAGCCAGTCACCGGCAACCAGATCATCCAGCGCTTCGGTTTCCGGGCCTCCCAGCTCCGGATACTTCAGCTTGTCAGCACGGAACACATCACCGCTGCGCATCACCATTCGGGTCAGCAGGGCACGCGCGGGGCGAGGCAATTCAAAAAAGCCCTGCAGACAAGCCGTCTCCTGCTCAAGCAGAAGATCAAAGTGGTGATTCGCAACCCAGGCCACCACCGTTTCCATATTTTGCAGGTAATACAGAGGGTTTTGAAGATCCGCAGAAGTGGGCCGGGGGTGTTTACTCATCATGGATCAAAACGTCTTGGTACTGAACACAGGCATACGCTACCTTGATCCTTTCGGCCCGTTTATTACAGAGATGTAATGGTTTGTACGCACAGCCTGCCCACAGGCTCAGTTGCTACTCTCCGGCGCTTTCAGAAACCCTGAAACCAATAGCTGGAGTTTGCTCATGGGAAGAAAAATCGGTTTGATACTCAGTCTGTTACTGATGACAGGCTGTGCCACAGCCACGGAAGAGCTACGAATTTATACCGAACAATACCCGCCTTACAATATGACCTCAAACGGTCAGCCATTTGCCCATGCGACAGAAGACATTAGCGGGGTGTGCACGGATACGTTGAAAGCACTTCTGGCGAATACCAACCTGGACTACAACATCAAACTGCGAGATCTCAGTTATGGCCTGAACCGGGCCAGCAAACATACCAACCATGCTATCTACTGTGTCTCCAAAACCGCGGACCGCGAACCTTCCTTCAACTGGGTCGGGCCTCTGGCATCCATCAAATGGACGCTGTTTGCCAAACCCGGCTCCACTATTGAACTGAAAACTCTGGAAGATGCTCGCCAGTACCGCATAGGGGGCTACAATGGCGACATTATGACAACCTATCTGGCTGAACAGGGCTTTGATGTTCAGGCCATCACTAAAAACGGGCTGAACGCCCGCCGCCTCGTGGAAGATCAGATCAGCTTGTGGGTGGCCGATGGCCTGGCTGGACCTTACATGGCCGCCGATGCCGCCGACGTTACCAACCTAAAGCACGCGCTGGTGTTCCGCGAAACCCCAATGTTCCTCGCCGTTAACAAGGACACCGACCCGAAAATCCTGCAGGCCCTGCATGAAGGCTACCGCAAGCTGGTGGCGTCTGGCGAAAAAGAGGCCATTTCCCAGGCCTACGGCTTCTAAACCCCTGCCTCCGCCGCGGGACCGGGTCGTTCAGATCCCGGTCTCCCCCGGCTGCATGCGTACGCCGGCGATTTTCCAGGCATCCTCAGCTCTCACCATCCGGTAATACACCTTCCAGCACTCGTCCTGCGGCCCCTTGAGTTTTACCACCTGAATCTGGAAGCTGCCGTGGGGCAGCGGCCCAGGCCTGCTTGCCATCGTTGTTGGCAAACGCTTCGATCTGGCTGAGAATGGTATGCTGAATGTCAGCTGCCTGGTTGTTGTCGGCGTAGGCAGGCAGCGCAGCACCTGATATTGCACACGTTTTAACCGTTACGAAAGTCGCGATTCTTCAGACTTCCCAAAGATACTATTCCCATTCATGTCTGGCCCGGTTCATGTCTGGCACCCAATAAGGAACACCATGCCCCAAACCACCGCCATTACCCCCGGTTTCCACGCCGTGCACGCCAATCACCTGGAAGACCTGCGCCGGGCAGTAGTGTTCATCTGTCAGCAAAATCCGTTGCCGCCGCTGCAGAGCGAAACCTTTCTGGTGCAGAGCAACGGCATTGCTCAATGGTTGAAGCTGGCGCTGGCGGAGAAGCGCTCGGAAGATGGCAGCGAAGGCGGCTTGGGCATTGCGGCCGGTATGGATTTTTTATTCCCGGCACGATTTATCTGGCAGGCCTACCGGGCTGTTTTGCCAGATGGTGAAGTGCCGGAGCAATCCCCTTTCGATAAGCGCCGGCTGGTGTGGCGGCTTTATAGGTTGTTACCGGAACTCGTGCATACAGACGAGGTGTTCAGCCCGCTGGCGCGTTTTCTGGAGGGCACAGACACGGATTTACGGGCGTTCCAGCTGGCCGAAAAAGTAGCGGATCTGTACGACCAGTATCAGGTATTCCGCGCCGACTGGCTGGCGGCCTGGGAGCGGGGCCGCGATGTGGTGATCACCGCCCGCGGTGAAGAAAAGCCGGTTGAGGAAGACACTCGCTGGCAACCTATGCTGTGGCGCAAACTGGTAGAAGATACAGGCCCTGAAGCCAACACCAGCCGCTCGCAGATTCATACCCGGTTTATGACGGAAGGCCAGCACATAACCCACCCTGCCAACCCGGGCCGTTTGCCCGAGCGCATTGTGGTATTCGGCGTGTCATCGCTACCCCGCCAGGCGCTGGAGGCGCTTTACGTACTTAGTCGCTTCAGCCAGGTGGTGCTGTGTGTTCACAACCCGTCGCAATTCTATTGGGCGGATATAGTCAGCGACCGGGAACTGCTGAAAGCCGAGCGCAAGCGCGGTGCCAGTCATCCCACGCTGTCGCAGATTGAAGATGCGGACCAGCTGCACCAACACGCTAACCCTCTGCTGGCTGCCTGGGGCAAGCAGGGTCGGGATTACATACGCCTGCTGGATGAGTTTGACAACCCGGAAGAGTACCGTGACAGATTTCAGATGCCGGATCAGAAAATTGACATCTTCTCGGAGCATGGCACAGGGCAAACACCTTGCCTGTTGCACCAGTTGCAGAACGACATCTACAACCTCACCCCGTTACAGGACATTCGCAACGAGCAGCGGGTGCTGAACCCGAATCAGGACCGTTCTGTCGCCTTCCACGATGCCCACAGCCCACAACGGGAAGTAGAGATTTTGCACGACCAACTGCTGGCTGCCTTCAACGCCGATTCGACACTGCGGCCCCGGGATGTGATGGTGATGGTGCCGGATATCAACGTGTACGCACCCCATATTCAGGCGGTGTTTGGCCGCTATTCAGCGGGGCGAAAGCGCCACATTCCCTTCACTATTTCTGATCAGGGCCAGCGTAATCATGAGCCGGTTCTGATTGCCCTGGAAACCCTGATGTCGTTGCCCCGCAGCCGGTTTGGCGTGAGCGAAATCATCAGCCTTCTAGAAGTGCCCGGTATCCGCGACTGTTTCGAGATTGCCGAAGAGGAGATTCCCCTGGCCAGACGCTGGGTTGAAGGCGCTAACATTCGCTGGGGCCTGCACGGCGCCCATCGGGAAAGCCTGGATCTGCCGGCGGATCTTGAGCGCAACACCTGGCAATCGGGCCTGCGCTCCATGTTGCTGGGTTACGGTATGGGCGATGACGATCCCTGGGCCGGGGTTCAGCCCTATGGCGAAATTGGTGGTCTGCAAGCCAGTTTGGCGGGGCGGCTTGGGGAGTTTGTGTATCGCCTTGAAACCCTGTGGCAAGCACTGCAGGCCAGCCGCACGCCACGGCAATGGGAGGAGCTGTTCTCTGCCATGCTGGAGCAGTTTTTCCACAATGTGGCAGACCACGACCTGTTACTGCTAAACCGCTTCCGTCGACAGCTGGAACAGTGGCTGGACGACACCCTCGCAGCAGGGTTGCAGGAACAAGCCCTGCCACTGAATATTGTAAAAGATGTATTACTGCAAGGGCTGGATGAAGGCGGTTTGAATCAGCGTTTTCTGGCTGGCAAAGTGAACTTCGCCACACTGATGCCTATGCGCGCCATTCCCTTCAGGAGTGTGTGCCTGTTAGGTATGAACGATGGCGACTACCCGCGCTCCCGGCCGCCGGTGGATTTCGATTTGATGGCTCAGGATTACCGCCCCGGCGACCGTTCCCGCCGGGAAGACGACCGCTATCTGTTTCTGGAAGCCATGTTATCAGCTCGCGAACAGCTTTATATAAGCTGGGTAGGGCGAAGCATTCGTGATGATTCGCCAAGGCCTCCGTCGGTGCTTGTAGGCCAGTTACAGGATCATCTCAACAGCCTCTGGCAGGTACAGCAGCACCCAGAGGTGTCGGTAACGACCGCCCTGACCACATGCCACCCGCTACAGCCATTCAGCCGCGATTATTTTCCCCAGGCCAACGGGCAAAGTCATCGCAAAGACAGCCCGCCAAAGCCTCTTGCAGACGTGCTGCACCAACGCAACCTGTTCACCTATGAGCAGGAATGGCGCCGTGCCCACAGTAACAGCGCAACCCGGCATCAACAGGAAGCACTGCCCTTCCGGCAACCAGAAGACCCCATCACCCTCAACGATCTGGCAGGTTTTCTGAAAAAGCCGGTGGATACGTTTTACCAAAGCCGCCTGCAGGTGCGTTTTGAGGATGTGGAAGAGGACGACACAGATACCGAAAACTTTGATCTGAACGGCCTCGACCGTTGGCGTCTGGATAGCGAACTGATCGAACAAGGACTGCTGAAGAGCGACGACAAAGAAGAACTGCAAGAACGCCTGGAAAGCACTCTGGATTGCATGGCCCGGCGCGGCGACCTTGGCATGGGCGTCACAGAACACCGGCTGCGCAACGAACTCTCCGGCCGCCTGCCGGATCTATTTGAACGCTATCAAAGCGCCCTGGCCGACTGGCCCGAAGCCATCTACGAACCTGTGCAATTTGAACACAGCCTGACCAACAGCACAGGCTCTGTGGACGTGCTGGATTTGATTGGCAGTTTGCGACGCAATTCCGAAGGGCAAACCTGCCGGCTGGTTATCGCCGCTTCCAGCCTGCTTACTGGCAGCGGCAAGAGTAAAAAGCTGCGTTACGCCAATTTGATGCGAGACTGGGTGATTCATCTGGCTGGGCAGCTTACGGAGCATCCCTTTGAAACGCTGATCCTGGGCAAGGAAGAAGGCCGGAAAGTTCGTTTTCTGCCGCTGGCACAGGAAACCGCCACCAAACACCTGAATACCATAATGGCCCGCTGGATAGAAGCCAGCACCCGCGCTCTGCCCATACACTGTGAGGCCGGGTTCGCCTGGATTTACAGTTTTTACCAGAGCAAAAAATTCCTCGGTGATCACGAACGCGCCATCAGCGATGCCCAACAGGCGTATAACACGGCACTGGAGCGGGACACAGGCTACTTGCGAGGCGCCTTCGAAAGTGCCGAATTGTTACTGGAAAGCGGTGAATTTGAGGCGTTATTGCACGATCTCTACGTGCCTTTATGGGAAGCGGAACAGGACAAATCTGCCGCGCAGCAAATTGAGGGCACTCTATGACAGCCAGCAACACTCAACTAACCGGGAGCAAAGGAAAGCCCAATCTCGACCCATTAACACTGCCCCTGAACGGCAGCAGCCTGATTGAAGCCAGCGCCGGCACCGGCAAAACCTTTACCATCGCCATCCTCTACGTGCGCTTGGTACTGGGCCACGACCAGCCTGAAGGCAGTGCGCTGGCGGCCGGCATGCTACCACCGAACCTGCTGGTGGTGACCTTTACCGATGCCGCCACCAAGGAACTGCGGGATCGTATACGCACCAGGCTGACCCAGGCTGCCGAGGTGTTTTCCGAGGCTGCTGACAGCGCCGAGCCATCGGCCGAAACGGCCTTGATTCACCAACTTCGAGACGACCATTACCCGGATCCGGAAACCTGGCCAGACTGTCGGAAAAAACTGCTTCTCGCTGCCGAGTGGATGGACGAAGCCGCGGTATCGACCATTCACGCCTGGTGTAACCGCATGCTCACAGAGCATGCCTTCGACAGCGGCAGCCTGTTCCAGCTGACACTGGAAACCGACCAGAGCGATCTGCTTGACGAAGTGGTGCGGGATTACTGGCGCACGTTTATCTATCCGCTATCGCCAGCGCTGATGGACGAAGTGGTGGAGCACTGGAAAACCCCTGACAACCTGCGGGCAGCCGTGCGCAATCTGATTGGCGACGCGGAGGCGTTCGAGGTAGGCGCAGACAATGTGGAACAGGCCATTGAGGCCACACTGCAGCAGCGCCGGGAACAGGCTCAAGCTTTGAAAGCGCACCCCTGGGCTGCCTGGAAACCCGAAGTAACCGACATGCTGATCGCGCTTAACAAGAGCAAACGCCTGCATGGCGGCAGCATGAAACCAATGATTGCCGCCTGGGACAAGCTGCCGGACTGGGCTGCCTCTGACGACCTTTACCCGGAAGGACTGGAGAAAGCCGGCTTTCAGAACCAGACGCCGGAGATACTGGCGAGCAAACTGAAAGGCGATGGCGATGTGCCCCATCACCCGGCCTTTGATGTCATCGAAGAGCTGATTGCCTTTGCGAACAACCTGCCCAGCGCCGAAACCGACATTCTGAAACACGCCACCCACTGGATTGCGGCACGGCTGGAAGCGGAAAAGCAGAAGCGTTCGGAAATGGGTTTCGACGATCTGCTCACGCGGCTGGACGATGCACTTCATGGCCCCCGCGGCGACCAACTGGCCGCGACCATCCGCCGCCAATTCCCGGTAGCGCTGATCGACGAATTTCAGGACACAGACCCGGTGCAGTACCGTATCTTCAACCGGATTTACCGGGTTTCGGAGAACCAACCCGATACCTGTTTACTGATGATCGGCGACCCTAAACAAGCTATTTACGGCTTCCGTGGGGCGGATATATACACCTATCTGGATGCCCGCGCCGGCGCCCATGATCGCACCTGGACACTGGGCCGCAACTTCCGGTCGTCCAGGCCTATGGTGAACGCGGTTAACCGGGTATTTGAATACGGCGATCTGCAAAGCCCAAAAGGGGCTTTTCTGTTCGGCAAAGGCGACAACTCGCCGCTGCCATTCCAGGGCGTGGAAGCTAACGGTACCAAACGCCTGTGGTCAGTGTGTGGCGAGATACAGCCCAGCCTTACTCTGTGGTCACTGGAAAGCGATCAGGAGGATAAAAGCGGCAACCGTAAGAGCCTGGCTAAAGGCAGCGCAACCACCGAGATGGCGGAAACCTGTGCCAGCGAGATTACCCGCCTGCTGACCTTGGGCCAGCAAAAATTAGCGGGCTTTGCACTGGAAAGTGACCCGGCTGATATAGAACCGGTAGAACCCAAAGACATCGCCATTTTGGTGAATAATCGCAACGAAGCGGCTGCAGTGCGGGAGGCTCTTGGCCAAAGGCGCATCAAGAGCGTGTACCTGTCTGACCGGGATTCGGTACTGACCTCCCAGGAAGCAAGCGAGGTACTGTGCTGGCTCAAAGCCTTCGCCGAGCCCCGACAACTGGCCTATGCACGGGCAGCACTGGCTACGCCTACGCTGGGCTTACCCTGGCGTTATCTTGACCAGTTGCTCACCGACGAACTGGCCCTGGAGCGGGAAATCGAGCGTTTTACGGGTTATCAGAAGCAGTGGCATAGCCAGGGCGTGCTGCCCATGCTGCGCAGCTTCTTAATGGATTTTGAGGTGCCCGGCCGGTTATTACAGCGCCCGGACGGCGAGCGCCGGCTGACCGACATACTGCACATTGCAGAGCTGCTACAACAGGACAGCCTGCAACTGGATGGTGAACACGCTCTGGTGCACCATTTCACCCAGATTTTACGGGCGGCAGACGAAGAAGACGAGCATCGCACCCTACGTCTGGAAAGCGATGCCGGGCTGGTAAAGGTGATCACGGTGCACAAATCCAAAGGTCTGGAATACCCGTTGGTATTTTTACCCTTTGGCACGGCGTTTCGCGCCCAGAGCGACAAACAATCCTTTGTGCGCTATCACGATGACCGGTCAGAACTAATCACCGTATTTGATCCAAAACCGGAAGACGTTGCCCGGGCGGATCAGGAGCGGCTAGGGGAGGATATCCGAAAACTCTACGTAGCGCTGACCCGTTCCCGCTTCGCAACCTGGGTGGGCGTGGCGGAAATCGAAAACTGGCACCTCAGTGGTCTGGGCTATCTGCTTGGTGATGAATCCGCCAGGCAAAAACCTCTCAGTGATGCATTAAACCAACTCACCAGCGGCCATCCAGAGCTGTCTACCGAACCACTACCTGCCGCTGCCGAGCTGCATTTTACAGAGGAGGCACCCGCCACTCTGGGGCCGGCGCTTATCTCAACCCGTGAGGCGCGGGAAGACTGGTGGATTGCCAGCTATTCTTCCCTGGAATATACCGGCCTGGCCGGCACAGGCGCTGTGTTTAAAAGTGAAGCAGAAGACGCAGAAACCCAAAACCTGCGGGAAGAGGGTGCCCATAACAGCGATGAAAGCAGTCTGATTTTTGCTCTGGCCCAACGCAACAACCAGCATCTTTTCCCCAAAGGTGCAGGCCCGGGTACGTTCCTGCATGATTTATTGGAGTGGTGCGTGCAACAGGGCTTGCAACAGGTTGTGGATAACCCATTGCCACTGCGCGAACAGCTTATAAAACGCTGTAGCACACGGGGCTGGAGCGACTGGGTAGACACGTTGGAGCACTGGATACTGGCACTGATCCAACGTCCGTTACCGTTGAATCGCAGTGGCAATGAAAGCATCAGCCTGGCCAGCCTGGGCACGCTGCGCCCCGAATTGGAGTTCTGGTTTGAAAGCCGCAACGTAAGCACAGGGGCCATGGACAGACTGGTCACCCAATACACTCTTAACGGAGCCGACCGACCACAAGTGGATGGCGGCCGTTTCAACGGCATGCTGAAAGGCTTTATCGACCTGGTGTTTGAACACAATGGGCAGTATTACGTGCTGGACTACAAATCCAACCATCTTGGCGACAACGACAGCGCCTATACAGATCAGGCCATGGGCGATGCCATTCTGGAGCGGCGCTACGACCTGCAATACGTGCTCTATTTGCTGGCCCTGCACCGATTATTGAAAGCACGGCTGCCGGATTACGACTACGACCAGCACGTGGGCGGAGCGGTGTATCTTTTTTTACGGGGTATACATGCGCCGGGAGCCGGGGCGTTTACTGACAAACCACCCAAAGCAATGATCGAACAGCTGGATACCATGTTCGATGGCAAGGCGGCCGGGGAGGTGGCAGCATGAGCAAAAAACAGCACACCGACAACCAGTTTGCCTTTGACCTGGGTGACGCTCCAGATCCCGAAACCCCGGCATCCGGGGCTGGCGGAAACGACAGCGCCAGTCTTGCGCTGACCGACACAACCACGGTTTTACACCTGCTGGATAACTGGCAGCAAGCCGGCTGGGTTCGCCCACTGGACGTGCGCTTTGCGCGATTGATTCAGGATCTTTCCGAAGAGCAGGGGGCGGCACCCAAACCCCTGGTATTGTTGCTCGCCGCATTGACGTCCCACCAGGTTGGTCGGGGCCATGTATGCGTAGATCTGGCTAACCTGCTGGCCGATGCGGACACCACTTTGTCGTTGCCGCCGGAGGAGCCAACCGGAACCGGTTCTACAGCAAACCAGGAAGCTTCAATCGGGGTGCCTGCAACTTTGCCTGCCCCTGACACACACCAAATCAGCCCGGGCGATCTCTTGGCCGGCATATCGATTCAGGAATGTGTATCGTCTCTGGGAGCGGCTTTTGCGGTAAGTGATGGCTCACCAACTACGCCTTTGGTATTGAACAGCACCCGGTTATACCTGCGCCGTTTCTGGCGGTACGAGCAACAAATTGCTGCCGGTATTCTACGCCGTTTGGCGCAACCCTCTCCTTTGGCTGACCCGGCTTCAGCTGCCGCCCACACCCTGAGCCAGGCACTGAATACCCTGTTCAAACCACAGGGTTCAGTGGAAGCGTTTGTGGACTACCAGAAACTCGCTTGCGCCCTTGCAGCACGTCATCGTTTTGCGGTTATTACCGGCGGTCCCGGCACTGGAAAAACCACCACCGTGGTGAATTTGCTGGCAGCCCTGCAGTCGGTCGCCGGTGAATCCACAGAGCGAAGCGGGCGCAAATACCGCATACGCCTGGCGGCCCCAACAGGCAAAGCTGCCGCGCGATTAAACGAATCCATTGGCGGAGCCGTCAGCCGCCTGCCACTTGCACAACTGCCCGGGCAAGTGAGCCTTGGGGATATTCCCACCAAAGTAACCACTTTGCATCGGCTTCTGGGCAGCCGCCCGCACACCCGAATGTTTCGCCACAACCGCGACAACCCGCTGCTGGTGGATATTCTGGTGATCGATGAAGCGTCTATGGTGGACCTGGATCTGATGGCCTCGGTATTCGATGCACTACCGGCCAACGCCCAGTTGATCCTGCTGGGCGACAAAGACCAACTGGCCTCGGTAGACGCCGGCGCTGTGCTGGGCGAATTGTGCCAGCGCGCGACACAGGGGCATTATCAGCCAGAGACCGTGCAATGGCTGAAATCCATTACCGGAAGCGACATTCCGTCAGGCCTGCAAGACACTGAGGGCCAGCCTCTGGATCAAGCCGTGGCCATGCTGCGCAAGAGCTATCGCTTTGCCGAAGGCAGTGGCATTCGGCATCTGGCGGAAGCGGTCAACACCAATACTTTGGATGTCAGCACCTTGAAACAAGCCCGTGATGCGGAATTTGAGGATGTGATTTGGCTAAATGGCCACAACAAAAAGCCGTCTTTGGAAGCCACACAAGCACTGATCTGCGGTCATGTGATCAACGGAAGCCCGGAAGCATTCTGCAATAGTGGAGAAGGGCGAGTAGATGGCAACAATCAACCTCTGCCGCCGCCGGTAGGTTACCGCCAGTACTTAACGTTGATGCAGGATCACGGCCTGAACAGTAACAGCACTACTGAACACTGGGACGAATTGGCGAGGTCCGTCTTGAAGGCCTTCAGCGACTTTCAGGTGTTATGCGCCTTAAGGCGCGGCCCCTGGGGCGTAGAAGGCTTGAACGAGTTGATTGCTCAACACTTGCTGGCGCAACGGCTGATTCCACGGGCCGAAGGCTGGTATGCCGGTCGCCCGGTGCTGATTACCGGCAACGATTACAATCTGGGTTTGATGAACGGCGATGTAGGCATTACCTTCAGCCTGCCCTGGGGTTCCGAATCCCAGACCGGCGGCAACCCTGAATCCGTGCTACGCGTAGCCTTCCCGGCCAGCGACGGAAGCGGCGATATCCGCTGGATATCCCCCAGCCGGCTGCAGCAGCTGGAAACCGTATACGCCATGACGGTGCACAAGTCCCAGGGCTCGGAATTCAATCACACCTGCCTGGTGCTACCGGATCGCCTAAGCCCGGTGCTGACGCGAGAATTGGTATACACCGGCATCACCCGTGCTAAAAACTGGTTCAGCCTGATAACCGGCGATGCCAGTGTGTTCAGCGAGAGTGTGGGCCAGAGAGTTGTGCGTGCTTCGGGGTTGGCTTCGGTTCTCGCTGGCCGTGGCATCCGCTAACCTCGGAGTTGTGCGTTGCACCCAAATACAACGCCCACCTCAGCCGGAAAACTCAGTCACTCAAAGAAACATCATCACTATGCTGCTGCAGCCACAACCTGGCGTAGTAACCGTTTTTAGCCAGCAACTCACTGTGCCCGCCACTCTCCACAATCTGACCATGATCCATCACCAAAATAGAATCTGCATCACGCACGGTAGATAAGCGGTGCGCGATAACCAACGTAGTCCGGTGGCTGCTGACTTCGTTGAGCGCCCCCAAAATAGCCTGCTCGGAAATAGAATCCAGTGACGACGTAGCTTCATCTAAAATCAACAGCGGCGGATTTTTCAGCAACACGCGGGCAATAGCCACACGCTGCTTTTCACCGCCGGAAAGCTTCAAACCGCGCTCGCCTACTTTGGTGTCGTAACCTTCTGGCAGGCTGCGAATAAAACCATCTAGCCGCGCCTGTTTCGCGGCGTGGTACACTTCGGCTTCTGTGGCTTCTGGGCGGCCGTAGGCCAGGTTGCGGTACAGGGTGTCGTTAAACAGCACCGTGTCTTGCGGCACCACGCCTATGGCTGCGCGCAGGCTGTTCTGGTCAACCTCGCGAATATCCTGGCCATCAATAGTGATGTGACCTTTATCTACATCAAAGAAGCGGAACAGCAAGCGGGCCAGGGTAGATTTACCCGCGCCACTGGCACCCACAACCGCCAGTGTGTGCCCGGCCGGTATGGAAAAATCTACATCCTGCAGAATCAAGCGATCCGCACGGTAGGCAAAATGGACGTTGTGAAAGCCAACCTCAGCTTTATCCACAACCAGCGCTGGTGCTCCATCCGCGCTTTCAATGGCTGGCCTTTCGCCTAGCAAACCAAACAGGCGCTCTACATTCACCAAAGATTGCCGGATTTCCCGGTACACAAAACCCAGAGCGTTTAGAGGGATAAATAGCTGAAGCAGGTAGGCGTTTACCATGGTGAAATCACCCAGAGTAATCGCGCCACTGGCCACTTCCCGCACGGCCATTACCATGATGGTAATCATCGCCGCGCCGATAATCAGGGCCTGGCCGGAGTTGAGTGCCGCCAGGGACAAGCGATTCTTCAGGCGCGCCTGCTCCCAGCCGGCAAGGTCCTGATCGTAAAGCTTGGCTTCAAAGGTTTCGTTATTGAAGTACTTCACGGTTTCGTAATTAAGCAGGCTGTCGATTGCGCGGGAGTTTGACTGGTTGTCCCGGGCGTTGGCTTCGCGCACAAACCTGGTTCGCCACTCGGTAACCACAATGGAAAACGCGATATACACCACCACGGCGATGAGAATGGCCAATACATAGCTGACGCTAAACGCTACCAGTAAAATGCCGGCCACCATTACGATTTCCAACAGAGTGGGAACAATGTTGAACAGGGTGAAGCGCAGCAGAAAGCTGATGCCGGTAGTGCCCCGTTCAATGTCCCGGGCCAGCCCGCCGGTTTTCCGATCCAGATGAAATGCCAGTTCCCGATCATGAAGATGCCGGAACACCCGCAGTGACACCCGCCGCATGGCGCGCTCGGCGACCCGTGCAAACACCGCATCCCGCAACTCACTGAACAGCGTGCTGCCGAATCGCAGCACGCCATAGGCCACTACCAAGGCTACCGGTATCCAAAGCAGCAGTTCGCCGCTTTCCCGGCCCTGATCCAGGTAATCGACAACGTATTTCAACGCTATGGGGGTTGCCACCGTGGCCAACTTTGCCAGGATCAGAAAGGCAACGGACAAAATCACCCGCCCGCGGAACTCGGCTAAATAGGGCCAGAGCCCAGCGATCACTTTCCAGTTGGGTTTGTGGTTGGCAGCGTAATCACTATCAGCGTAGGCGCGCACTCGGGTTCCTTTTTTATGGTGGGGTATCGGTTAATACGGAATTACGAGCATGTGGGCAGGTTCCTACGGCCAGAACACGCTGTAAATACTTCCCTGTACGCTCGACAAAAGCCATCCTTGGCTTTTGACGGTTCTGGCCGTAGGAACCTGCCCACATGCTCTTGTCTGACTGTATGATAAGTCTTCTACTTCAAGCATAACCGTATAGCCGGCCAAGTTTACAGCAGCAGGCCCTCAGGAGGCACACCATCAACATCAATCACCGCAAGGCCCTGGAACTGGTCGTGGGCTTTATAAACCCTTATCGTAAAGCAGTTGCAGGTGCGCTTGTCGCGCTGGTTATTACCGCAGGGATCACTCTAGGCTTAGGGCAGGGGTTGAGGATTCTGGTGGATCAAGGTTTGGCTACCCAATCCCCCGACGATCTGGCCCGGGCCGTTGGGTTATTTTTCATTCTTGTGCTGGGACTGGCTTTCGGCTCCTTCGCGCGCTTCTATCTGGTGTCCTGGATCGGCGAGCGGGTGGTGGCGGATATTCGCAAACAGGTCTTCAATCATCTGATTGATCTGCACCCGGGATTTTTCGAGCAAAACCGGGCACTGGAAATTCAATCACGCTTTACCGCCGACACCACGGTGCTGCAATCGGTGATCGGCTCCACGGTTTCCATTGCCTTGCGCAATGCACTGATGCTGGTGGGCGGGCTTTTACTACTGTTCATCACCAACGCCAAGCTGGCGGGAATCATTCTGCTGGGTTTTCCGCTGGTGATCGTGCCCATTCTGTTTTTCGGCAGGCGGGTGCGGCAGTTGTCACGGCTGAGCCAGGACAGGGTGGCCGATGTAGGCAGCTACGTGGGCGAGAACCTCACACAAATCAAAACCCTGCAGGCGTTCAATCACCAAACCCATGATCGGCAGTTCTTTTCGGATGTGTCGGAGCGAGCCTTCGACATCGCCAGGGAGCGCATCAGGCAACGGGCCTGGCTGACCACTCTGGCTATCTCGTTGGTTATGGGTGCGGTTGGCATTGTGATCTGGATTGGCGGCCTGGATGTGATCCACGGGCGGATCACACCGGGGGAGCTGGCTGCGTTTGTGTTTTACAGTCTGCTTGTGGGCGTAGCGGCGGGGGCCATCAGTGAGGTGATTGGTGAGCTACAACGTGCGGCCGGTTCCGCTGCAAGGCTGTTCGAGTTATTACAAACAAAGCCGGCATTTGACCGGCCATCTGTGGAAGAGGCCAATGAATTCCCCCGTGCCATTAGCGGGGATATTCGTATCAAAAATCTCACATTTCACTATCCCGGTCGCAGCGACCACCCGGCACTGGCCGATATCTGCCTGCATGTTCAGGCCGGGGAAACCCTGGCATTGGTGGGTCCTTCCGGGGCCGGAAAATCCACGCTGTTTGATCTGTTACTGCATTTCTATCAACCCGGTAGCGGTACTATTCATATTGATGGTACAGACAGCACAACCGTATCCCTGGAAGCGTTGCGCAGCTGCTTTTCGCTTGTGCCCCAGAACCCAGCGTTATTCCACGGCACGGTGGCAGACAACATTCGCTACGCACGGCCAAACGCCAGCCAAGTCGATGTGGAAAAGGCCGCTCGTATTGCCCATGCCCATGAGTTCATCGCAACACTGCCTGATGGCTATCTCACCCGCCTGGGAGATGCAGGGCTGGGGCTCTCAGGCGGTCAGAAGCAGCGGTTGGCTATTGCCCGGGCATTGCTAGCCGATGCGCCCATTTTGCTGTTGGATGAGGCCACCAGTGCACTGGATGCAGAGAGCGAGAGTCTTATTCAACAAGCCATGCCGGCGCTCACCTCTGGCAGAACCACTCTGGTGATTGCGCACAGACTGGCCACTGTGCGGGATGCCGATCGCATCGCCGTTCTGGATCAAGGCCGCTTGTTGGCGGTGGGTACCCATGATGAGCTGATACAAACCAACCCACTATACCGGCGCTTGGCGGCATTACAGTTCCGGGAGCCACCGGCATAATATTCGGCTTGATTTGATTGTGTCATTCACCAGTACTTCCTACACTGGTTGTGACACTCTACACTGGTTATAAAGAGTTGCACTGTTAGTGAAACCGTTTAATGGAAGACGCAGGGAGAATGGCAAAGTGAGCAACAAAGAATTGCAAGCACTCAAAGAACGCTATGTTGCGGCAGGCGCGGCAAGTCCCAATGAGCAATTTGCTGACCACGCAACCAATTCAGAACTGTGGGACGCAGACGGCAAACG
>NZ_JBQDCO010000054.1:0-9829 GCF_052091845.1 Marinobacter sp.
GTTTGTCTTTTTTGAGTTCCTGATACGTAGACCATCGGATGTTGTTGGTGGCATCACCCATATGAAACACCGTGTACAGCAGCAGGTTGAGCTGGCCACTTCGAGCGCCGATAATCAGATCGGTATCACTGATGGTGCTGGTAAACGACTGCTTCACTTCAGTACGCAAGTACTGGACGCCGAGTAACAGCGTGACGCTAAGAGTAAGCGTGAGACACACCAGCGCCAGCACCTTACGCCTGTACCAAAGGCTTGCTGTTGCCAGAGACAATGCGAGACGAATCTTCATGCTGGCACCTGACCGAGTTCAACCTGATGATGAAAATACTGGGCAAGCGATCTGTCATGGCTAACAAACACCACGGATGTGTTGCGCTCACTCGCCAATGCCAATAGCAGGTTGATGAAGCGGTCACGGTTATCGCTATCCAGTGCGGATGTAGGCTCATCAGCCAAAATAATCTCCGGAGCGCCAATGAGCGCCCGTGCAGCGGCAATGCGTTGCTGCTGACCAATGCTCAGCTGGGTAACCTTACGTTGCCAATGGCTCTCTGGAATAGCCAAAGCAGACAATAGCCGTTGTGCCGCCAGTGTTGGGCTTTCCCCAGTTGCGGATTTACGTCGAGATGAAAGTTTACAGGGCAGAGTCACATTGGCTTCGGCGGTGAGGTAAGGCACAAGGTTGAATTGCTGGAAAACCACACCGATATGATCCGCTCGAAAACGATCGCGCTTGCCTGCACCTGACGTGTGGAATTCGGTGCCTAACAATTTGACCACGCCACTGGCTGGTGAAAACATTCCAGCCAAGAGGCTTAAGAGCGTACTTTTTCCGGTCCCGCTTGGGCCATATAAAAAGAGGTGCTCGCCTCGGGGTACGTTGAGGTCAGGGAATCTTAGCGTCGGCTGAAGACGATCCCAGCAAAACGTAAGATTTGAGGTTTCAATTGCTGCAGGCTTATCGATAGATCCATCTGCGCTGGATAATAACTGGCTGTTCATGTTGATCGTTAACGGCTCCGTGTATTATGCCTTTATCTTATCCGCAACCGCTTAAACGGCTGCATGTTTTCCGGGGAAGTTTGCAATGCTCCACTCTTTTCAAGGCCCTACAAAGGCTCTCGTACCAGCTTTTCTAATTTTATTACTGAGCATTTCTATGCAAGCACGCTCAGAACCGCGTGAAATCGACTGGCTAGAGCTCATGCCCGCTGAGGATCTGGCGCTGCTGGAAAACATGCCAGAATTGGAGCATGAGGGTGATGGGCCGCCCCTATTGCCAGACGAAATCATGACCGGTCGGGTTGTTCCGGAAATGAGCAATATTGAAAGCAGAATCCCCGGTTTTGTCGTGCCTCTGAAAACAACCAAAGACATGCGCATATTAGAGTTCTTTCTGGTGCCCTATTATGGCGCTTGCATACACGTTCCGCCTCCGCCGCCCAACCAAATTATCCACATAAAATACAAACAGGGGTTTAAGCTTGAAGCCTTGTACGACCCAGTGTGGGTTGAAGGTACTCTGGTGATTGATCACACCGAAACCGCCGTTGGCACCTCATCTTACTCCATGGTTGCCAAGGCCGTTGAACCCTATACAGAATAGGCTCAGCGCCCGAGTTTGAAGGTCTGCTCCCCATACTCCAAGCGGGTTGCGCCCTGTCCATCTGGGCCGACCCATTCGATGTTGAGATGTTCCACTCCTGAGAAGCGAACGGTAATAGGCGTTATTAGAGACCCTGCTTTTTTTAGACCGGGGCACACCAGAACCTGAGTAGCTTCGATATCAGCGTGATGCTGCTGACCACCATGGGCGTGCCCATCATCGTGACTTTGATGCTGAACTTCCGCAGCCTGCACTGTACAGGTTGATTCGGCGGAGTTGATCAACGGTGTCGTCTTCAGCCAATCGGTAACACTGCCTGACCTCTGTTGTTGTTCCGTCGTACGCGGTTCATGCTCGAACCCAAGGAGGTTATCGGCGGGTGACATGAACAGTAAATCAATTTGATTATCGTTGACCGCAAGCTGGAGATTAGCCTGCCCATGCAGGTGTGAACCGGGATTATCAGCGGCCATTAGGGGCGCACTGATGAGTACTGAGACGATGGACAGTGTCACTCGTTTTCTGGAGAGCATTTCTCTACCTTTCTAGGATTAATGATATGTTATAACATGTTATTCCGATACCTAGTGAAACTCAACGAGGCAGATAGGTGTTACAGCGCGGCTCCGGTCTCTCCCGCTAAAGCAGCGCGAAGCTGATGATCCAGCTGCGCTGGCTCCAGTTTTCGGCTGATAATCTCGAGCCGGGACTCATCGGTCGGCTCCGCGTCTAGCAGCGTTAATGCACCCTCCACGGCATTAAACATCCACCAGCCTCTGGTCGTACGGGCCACCCCTTTGAAGCGCTCAAACTCCGCACTGGAGGCCAAGCTTTGCAACGCGACTGGATCAAACACTAGGTCTTCATGAACCCGCCAGCCCATGCTGTTATAACCTTCGCCCTGATTGAAGTATGACTGCCAGGGCTCATCCGCCAGCGAAGGTTTTTCAGCCGAAGCTTTACTATGATGATAGTGATGACTTTCAGGATAATGTGGAGGCAAGTTGCCTGAACTACCTGCTAGCCAATCTAGCGGAAGTTCACCGCCACTGATCTGCCCAATGCGCTGCTTTGGGGGTTGCCAAGTGTTTGCCCAGATATCAAATTGATCCAACTGATTAGCCGTACAAAGATCTGCTTTGCTCGCCACCAACACATCGGCCACAGCCACTTGGTCATGGAATTGTCGGCTAGCAAGCACACGTTTGTCTTCCAACCTGCGCGGATCAACCAAGCAAACGGATGTGGAAAGACTCACAACATCTTTGTAAAACTCGCCCGTTAGCGTTTCGATCACCTGAGCCGGGTGGCCCAACCCAGTTGGTTCGATAAACAGCCGATCAGGGCGTGCAAAGCTGATCAAACTGTTAAGCCCTATCTGCATAGGCAACCCGGAAATGCAGCACATACAGCCACCAGGCACCTCTTTAACCGCCACGCCCTGATTAGACAAAAAGGCTCCATCAATACCCACCTCACCGAATTCATTAACCAACACCGCCCAGCGTTCGCCTTCGGGCTTCTGTTTTAACAGATTGAGAATTGCCGTGGTTTTTCCAGCACCGAGAAAACCAAGCACTAAGTGAGTGGGGATGCGCGTCGGATTTTCTGCCATCTACTGATCCTTCGTTATCAGATAAACTCTGCTTTACACTAATTATGTTATAACATAACATTTAAGACTATTAAGAAGCACCTCGTTTTTAGACCAAACCCGTTCGCGAGTATCTGCGACTGACAGGGTACCACTCCTCGTCACGAATCAGGATGAGCTCGCTTTAATGTCAATAATGCAACGTTATAACATGTAATCGGAGACTTTATGATTTACCAACCCCGACCGCTCCCCTCTGCTCTTCGCCGCTTGGCGACTATCGCGACGCTGGCCTCTGCAACATTACTAACCGCCTGTGGCGGAAGCAGTTCAGACGAGGCGCACAACGACACAGACATCGATACCGGCGGGCGCCTGGCCCTGTTTGATACCGATGCGTCAGCTCTGAAGTTCTTGAACTTGGACGATGGAGAAGTACTTACGTCCATGACTATGGACGGTGAACCCCCACGCCTCTATTCATCGCCCGATCATCGGTATGCAGTCGCTATCCAGCGTGAAGGAGATCGAGTGTCGTTCTTTGATGGCGGGCTTTATACAGAGGATCACGGCGATCATCTGCACGACTATGCCGAAGCCCCGACCATGCTGCCCTTGACGCTGAATGACCACAAGCCCACTCACTACACTTTGGGCGAGCCTTACGGTGTCGTCTTCTTTGACGGTGGTTCTGCTGCCCGTTCAAAAGTGACTGTTTTTTCTGACGCGTCCTTGGGGAACAGCTCCACTCTCGCCAGTCTCGATCTTGAAAACAACATGCACGGTGTTGCCAAACTGATTGGCGACCACCTATTCGTGACCTACCGTGATAGTGGCATTACAGATACCACACTCCCAGCGGCAGTCGAGCGTTATCATTTTGACGGCTCCAGTTTCGGTTTCGAGACTCGGTACGACGAGGCCTGCCCGAAGCTTCACGGTGCCGCCGCGAACGCGCATAGTCTCGGGTTTGGGTGCGGTGACGGTGTGCTAGTGATCGACCTCCACGAAGCTGGCTATCCAGCTACCAAATTGGCTAACCCTGACAGCCTTGAAACAGGCGCACGCATTGGAACCCTCGTCGGCAATCACGACGTTGAAGAGCTGGTGGGTATTGCAGGAGACCGACTCTTTATCATCGATCCAGAGTCAGAAGCGACTATTTACCAAGAGCTGGACATTGGCCCAGACGTAGCCCGACTCACCCAAGGATTTACGACTCACGGTGAGGTGTTTTATGTACTTGGTAACGACGGCAGCCTACGGCTATTCAACCCCGCCGATAACTGGACATTGTTCAAAACCGTTCAACTGATGGACGCGCCCAGCGAGGAAGATACCTTGGCGGTGACTGTATCGGCGGCTCAAGAACACGTGTTCGTACTGCACAATCAAACCGTGATTGAGGTGGATATGGCTGATGGTGATGTTGTCCGCAGCATCGACCTAGGTTTTAACGCATCTTCCGTTGTCTGGCTGGGCCTGACAAATGGGGAGCACAACGAAGAACACTCGCACTAACCCATTCTGAACCTCACAAGGCAGGCCGGTGATCACTGGCTTGCCTTGTTGCGTTGCCGTTGGAGCACCCATGTTAAATCGCATTGTACCTTTTACCGCCTTATCACTAGCACTGCTCACAAGCGGTGCCAGTGCAAACGAGCTCAACCCAGACGTAAGCCTTACTCTGGATGGACACTACAAGCAGAATGACACCGCGCTATCTCACCGAGCACAAGGATTTGGCTTAGGGCATACAGAGCTCTCACTCTCCTCTCCCATCGACGATCTATTCTCGGGGCGGTTAACCACCGTTTTCGAAGAACATGATGGCGAGAGCGAGGTTCTAATTGAAGAGGCTTACCTGCAAACCAACGGCTTACCTCTTGGGCTGAACGTACGAGCAGGCCGCTTCCTTTCTCAGGTAGGTTATCTCAATGGCCGACATATGCATGAAGATGATTTCATGGAGCGACCAGCCGCTTACCGAGCGCTGCTGGGAAGCCACTATTACGATACCGGCCTGCGCATAAATGCTCTGCTACCCACTCCGTTTTACTGGCAAATAGGCGCCGAGGCATTCAGTGGCGATCAACTTTCGGAAGGGACCGAAGATATCGGTGTCTATACCCTGAATACCCGAGTAGGAGGCGACCTTTCTGCCGCCCAAAGCTGGCAGGCAGGGCTGTCCTATCTGCATAACCGTCAGATCAGCGTGGACGAAGACGACCACGGCCATGACCATGACCATGATCACGAACATGGGCACGATCACAGTCATGGCGCTTCCTACAGCGGTAAAAATCTCTACATTGCTGATGCCGTGTGGAAATGGTCACCAAACGGCAACACCCGCGAACAACAGCTCACACTCAGCGCGGAATACCTCTATGCCGATGATCTGAACAAATTCGCGACTTCCGATGACTATCACGAAGGTTGGTACGTGTCTGGCGTTCACCAATTCGCCCCGCAGTGGTCGGCGGGTATCCGGTATGGCGAAGTGGATCTGCGTGAGGCGCACGGTGATCACTTCCACAGCCAACGCCTTAAAGAAACGGATGTCATGTTGGCCTGGTCGCGTTCACATTTTTCGACACTCAGGCTCCAATACACTCATCAGTCGGCAACCGGATTCAGCAACGCGGATAATACCGTGGCGCTGCAATATGTAGTGTCGCTCGGCGCACACGGGGCTCATGGGTACTGATATGCGCTACTTACCATTGTTCATCACCGCTGTATTGACCGGGCTGATGTCTCTACCCGCCCGAGCAGACTTTCATGTGTTTGCTTGTGAGCCCGAATGGACTGCTCTAGCCCGAACATTCATGCCAGACGCTCACTTCACAACGGCCACAAGCTATCTGCAGGACCCCCATTACATTGAAGCAAGACCCAGCCTGATCGCAGCCATGAGTCGGGCCGATATAGCTGTGTGTACGGGAGCTTCACTGGAAGCGGGCTGGTTGCCGGCACTGCTTCAGAGAGCCGGCAATACAGACATTCAGCCAGGCCAACCCGGGCTGTTCTTTGCTGCAGATCACGCTCAATTGTTTGCTCCCCATGATCACGTAGATCGCAGCATGGGAGATGTACATCCCGAGGGGAATCCCCATGTGCATCTCTCGCCGGACCAACTACCGAACATCGCCAAGGCGCTGGCTGAGCGCCTTGGCGCAATGAGGCCAGACAACTCAGCTGATATCTTTGCGCGTTATATAAAATGGCGCGTTAACTGGAACTTCCACCGTGCAAATTGGCAAGAAAGAGCAAAAGCCTTGCAGGGGCGCTCCCTTGTCATCCAGCACACCGGGTTCGGCTATCTATTAAGATGGCTTGGCATAGACGCAACCATGGATCTGGAACCGAAACCCGGTCTGCCCCCAAGCGCCAGCCACCTGAATCAGCTATTAGCAGATCCGAGGTTAGAAGATGCGGCAGCGATTTTGATTGCCAGTCACCAGAACCAAAAGCCTGCGCAATGGCTGTCGACTCAAACACGAAAACCCATTCTGGTACTACCGGGAACCGTTACTGACGACTCAAAAACGGACACTTTAGCTGAGCTGATTTCTGAAATTATCAACCGCCTTGAAAGTGCCATGCCAGAGGTTGCTAATGGGAGCCTTTGAGTGGATGCTCCTACCGGTGCTCGGCAGCGCACTTCTCTGCCTGCTACTCGTACCACTGGGGTATCAGGTGATTGCTCGAGGAGTCATTTTTGCGGATCTTGCGATTGCTCAGTGGGCGGCGCTGGGAACTCTGGCGGGATTGTATTTCCTGCCAGACCATACACTTGCAGGGGCGTCGATAAGCAGTTTGCTGTTTGCCCTACTCGCAGCCATAGCCGTACAACTGATTTTTAAGTTTCTCGGCGCGGTCAAAGAGGCGTGGATTGGCATTCTCTATGTACTAGGAGCTAGTCTGGCAGTATTGATGGTTGGTGGTGACCCTCACGGCGCTCAAGCCCTGCAGAGGGCGGCCGCGGGAGATCTACTATGGGCGAGCTGGGAGCTCATCATCGCAACAGGGATACTGACAGCGTTTGTATGGCTACTCAGCTGGAAGCTGCCAGCTTGGTTTTCCGGTGCTGCCTTCATGCCTGTTTTCGCAATTTCAGTCACTTACTCGGTGTCGCTCGCCGGTATTTACGTCGTGTTCGCGACCCTAATCATCACACCGTTGATCGTGGGTTCTGTTCAAGATAAACCGCCAATTATCGCGGCGATTTGTGCAATCACCGGCCATTTAGTCGCGATCGCCTATTCCGTGGTTTCCGATGTACCCGTGGGGCCAGCTATTGTCGTCGCAACACTGCTTACAGCTATGCTTTGGATTGCCGGATATTACTTCAGATTAGAGGGCAAACAGACCTCATGATGCCGAACGTCAACTCTCAAAGAACGAAAACCGCCATGATCCCGCCGTAACCAAAGTAGACAACGGCCAAACCGAGCCCGAAAAAAGCCATAAACATCTGCGCCCTGCAGAGTATAACAACGGCTTTCCCAACAGGGATCACAGCTTCCAACCCCTTGAAGCGTTTTCTCTTGGCCATCCTGGGGCAACCAATCAAGTAGATATAGTTCAAGGATCTAAGCAAACTCAGCGGGAAAAATCTGTAATTAGTGAGTTCAGCCTTCTGAAACCAGGGTTCCCTGAACAATAAGTCGTCCAAGCTGGGTGTCAGGTATTTGTGCAAGGCAGCCCAAAGAGGGAAGTACAACAAGCCTAAAATAAGTATGCAGGCGGATAGAGCGATAAAAAACACAAAGTCAGCATGCTCTCCAATCATTGGCGTCAGCAGCTCCAATTACAGGAAAAGTAGCGTATAAAAAACATCGCCAGAACTATAAACTTGTGTGGTACACACAATACAACTCCGAGTCATGTATAAAAAAAGTACAGTCCCCCTCCATATCCAAACATAGCAAAGAAGATTACCGTTCCCAAAAGGGCCGACCAGATGTGAATAATGCATGCGATTCTGATAGCAGGATTTACTTTTACCCTTTTATCGAGTTTTTTGAAGCGCTTACGTTTCGCCATGCTAGGTATTGCGATCAGATAGCTGTAGTTCAGGGTTTTCACAAGACTAAATGGAAAGGCTTGGTAGTTGATGAGCTCCACATCGTTAAAAAATGGCTTTCGAAATAGCTGCGCATCAAGCCGTCGTGGAAGCACCTTGTGAAGAATGCCCCATAGGGGATAATAGACTGCGCTAAAAGCTCCACCTGCCAGCATGATAGAGAGGAAAACGATAAATTTGGGGTCAGCACCTTCCATATTTCGAAACCTACAAAGCCGAAAGCAGAGAACTTGAAAACCTCGGCATCATCTCCGGATTGAGAACTACAGCTTAGAGAGCAAATAGCCCCCAGATACTGATGAGTAAGTAGGGGACGCCCATCAAAAAAAGTAATATGCATAAAGCAGCATGTAGCTTGCACATTATGATAGTCGACAACCCCACCGGAAGCGGTTCGTTGAATCCTTTAAAGCGTTTCTTCTTGGCAAAAGTTGGCAATGCGATCAAATAGACGTAATTCAGTGAGCGGAAAAGGCTCAACGGGAAAACCCGGTAATTCAGTAATTCCGAAGATTTAAAAAAAGGCCTTTGAAACAAAATAGGGTCCAGTTTTGACGGCAGGATGTGATGGAGTGCAGCCCAGAGGGGGATTAGTACAAGCATCACCAGTAAGCCAACACCCATGATGCCGAAGTAAATGTAAAAGAGTAAATCAATAACACTCACAGCAATGCTCTCCGGCTCAAAGTATGGACAACGAGGCGTCGGAAAGTAAGGATTTTCGCCCATGTTTTTGTGCAACAGAGCAGAGAGTTCCGACGCCTACTTTCGAAACAATATCGACCTTCGCACCACTGAGATTATAGAGTGCTACACCCGTTCTACCTCCAGCATATCCCGCTGCAACACCGCCAAAACCGATAACCAGACCGCCAACCCAGCCAACAGGAGTAGTCATAGCAAGTAGAACAAGCGACGCACCGAGCGAGAAAACAAGCCCTCCAAATACTCCACCTGCGGTTTCCACCAAGATATCGTTTTTATCCCGCTGTGTTCGGGCGTTGGCAATTTGGTTGCAGGCCAAACCTAGACTTACCCCAGTCAGTAAGATGCCGCCTGTTTTGGCGTGCGACGCCGCGCCTTGCATCTTCTTGATCGACGCTTTGATGTTTATTGTGGGTGTGACACCCTTGCTTCTGGATATACGAAGCACCTCTGTAGGCCTTTGTGTACCATTCAGTATCAAGTTGGTGGGCCCAAGGTTGGTGGTCAACTGAGCAACCAGCTTTCGCCGCTGATAGTCGTACTGACCTTTAGTTTTCTCACCGGCCTTGTAGTTTTCATGGTTGGTTACCATTTCCCGCATAAGCGGTGCATTGGTAGAAAAAGTGGTGTCTATCATCGACATTTTTGCACTTCCCAGACCAATCAAGGCTGGCAGCAGAGTAGACATTAAATCACGTTCTTCGCGGGTACTTCGGTTCCAGGTACGCTCCAGCTCAGGCACCCAATATTGATTGTCTGTACGTACGGTCAGCAAGTGGTGGTTGGGCCTAGGGGCAGCGCAGTACTGCTGGGGAATTTTCAGGCGGATTAA
>NZ_JBQDCO010000054.1:9929-19556 GCF_052091845.1 Marinobacter sp.
GGTGGTTGGGCCTAGGGGCAGCGCAGTACTGCTGGGGAATTTTCAGGCGGATTAATTGGTCAGGTTTTATCAGGTCAGGATTGATAATCGAAGGATTGTCGGCCTGCACTTGCTGAATCAGTAGTGAAAGCTGCTCATCGTTCAGGCCTGCGTGGTACCGATAAAGAATCTTGGAGAGACTGTCCCCGGACCTGACTCGATACAGCAAAGTATCGAAGTTCTGGGTATAGCTGGTCGCAAAAGCTGCTGTGCTCATAATAAATCCCTTTAGAAATTCCGTTTTAAATCCCGCCTTTACATCCAAGTTCCGTGGCAGGTCTGTTTCCCATTCAAATGGTAATCATCCTCTGTGGTGATGACAAGTTAAAAGCTGGCCTTCCAAGGGATACCACAACTAATCATGTTTGGCACATACAGGACACTAGCGGCGATAACCGCACCCTAAATTGATCACGAACTAACTCACCAAAGCCCTGAACAAAACCCTCTATCACGGTACGCCATCATGAACCCCTGTCATGGTCTTTATTCAGAATAAACAGTGCCCCGACAATAAGGGCGTTCATACCTTGAGAAAACTCCGCCTCAACTTCAGCCTCATCAGCCACATGGCCCAATTCTAAGCCCGAATCATTCTCTGCTGCGGAATAGATCGTGTCAGCTACCGCGATGCAATGGAATGCAACGGTGGCGACTATCCAGCGCGCGCGGTTCTCGGGAATTCCATATACATCGGCGACTTGCTTGTGGTGCTCGCCGATTTTTGCGGTGATTTGCGGCGTTGAAGCTGACCTTCTTAGCAGGTAAGGCGGAAGGCCCGGGTTGGACTTTACTAAATCTTGCAAAGATGTGACGAGCGCCACCAGATGATCCTTCAGGCCATCCTTCCCCGTACCGCAAACTTTCGGAATCTCCCATCGTTGAAAGATCTCCTCGGCAACCAGTCGCTTAAGTTCTTTAAGGCTGGGAACGTGCTTGTAAAGCGCCATGTGACTGACACCCAATGAGGCCGAAAGGCCAACAAAGGTGATATTCGGCAGGCCCATCTCTATGCCCGCATTCGCTATTCGTTCTCGGGTGATAACCGGGGGGCGACCGCGGGCGGGGGTATTTTGCGACTGTGCCATGTTTGCTCCTTGGTCGACTGGGGCATCCATGAAACCGCGTTACAAAGCTCACGTCAAATTAGTTTATACAGTTGCAACTATATAAATTTTTATTTATTGTGTTGCGACTAATTATCATTACCATCCATCAAGGTTTTTCATGAACACTCCTGCTCAGAGTGAACAACAGCCCATCAAAGCTGCATGTGGCAGCCAAATATCAGGCGCCACTCGTATGAGAATGGCTTGTCTGTTTGTCGCGCTTTGCGTTGGGTCTCTGCTGATTGGTGCGCGGCAAATGGAGTGGTCTCAGGTAGTGCTCCTGTCAGGGGATACTTGGCTAACGCTGACAGCCAGTCGCCTGCCACGTATGGCAGCGCTCATCCTAACCGGTGTCGGTTTGGCGGTATGTGGCGTTATTCTTCAACACATTGTTCGCAACAGGTTTGTCGAGCCGGGCACCTCTGGGGGGCTGGATGCCGCAAAACTTGGGGTTCTGGTCTCGTTAACGCTGATGCCAGCGATGGGGAAGTTCAGTCAGATGCTGTTCGCGCTCGGGTTCTGTTTTGTCACAAGCCTTCTTTATGTCGCAGTGATAAGACGTATCCAGTTCAGGAATACCGCGCTTGTTCCAGTAATTGGTCTCATGTACGGCAGCGTTCTCAGCGCGGTCGCCGAGTTTTATGCATACCAGCAGAACATCTTGCAGAGCATGCAAGGTTGGCTGATGGGGGACTTCTCCAGAGTGGTTCAGGGCCAATACGAAGTCATCTATCTCATTCTACCTATTGCTGTTCTGGCATACCTCTATGCCCACCGGTTTACCGTTCTGGGGATGGGTGAGGACATGGCGACCAGTTTGGGGTTGGGCTATGCAGCGACCGCGACGCTGGGGCTGCTGCTGGTAGCGATCACTGTCTCCGTTACGGTGATCACCGTGGGGGCAATTTACTTTGTTGGGCTGGTGGTGCCCAATCTGGTGGTTCTGCACTACGGTGATAACCTTAAGCATACGCTTCCGCTGGTTGCAGTGGGTGGCGCAGCACTTCTATTGGCCTGCGACATCGTTGGCCGCCTGCTGATCTTTCCCTTTGAGGTTCCCATTGGTCTAACCGCCGGATTCATAGGCGGTGCGGTATTCCTCGTGTTGATTCTACGGGGAGAAAAACAATGAAGGGCAAAGGCGCGCTGTGGATCATTTTCTTGGCGGTCATTGCATTGGCGCTGGCGTTCGTATTCGCAGGCTCAGGGCTTAATTTCGAGTACATTATTCCCAAGCGTCTGATACGGCTGGCGGCCATTATTGTCGGCGGTATCTGTGTAGCGCTTTCGTCAATTATCTTCCAGACCCTCGTTAACAATCGAATCCTCACTCCGGCGATCATGGGCTATGAGGCCGTATACCTGATGTGGCAGTCAATGCTGCTACTTGTTCTCGGTACGCAAGGGCTGGTGGCCATCGGTTTGGGTGGGAACTTCTTTATCTCATCAATTCTGGTGCTGCTCTACTCTTGGGTCATCCACCGATGGCTGTTGGGTAACGGCAACAATGACGTTTACCGTCTGTTGCTCGTCGGGCTGGTGCTGACAATGGTCATTAGCACTCTCACACAGTTTGTTCAGCTTCGGATCAGCCCTGGTGAATTCGCAGTGTTTCAGGGCTTGAGTTACGCCTCTTTCAACCGAGCCCAGCCCGCTACCCTCCTCTACTCTTTGGTCGCGGTTACTGCGGTGTGTGTGATTGGCCGCAAATATCTACCAGAGCTTGACGTCCTCGCGCTAGGGCGTGATCAGGCGATGTCTCTGGGCGTTAATCACTCCAGACTCGTGGGCCTCTACCTTGCGCTAATCGCTATTCTGGTCGCCGTTTCGACCAGCCTGATCGGCCCCACGGCATTTCTGGGAATATTTGTCGCCAATATTGCGTACGCGCTGGCAGCTAGCCGAAGGCACCGCCTGACCTTGCCAATCGGCTGCGCCATCGCCATCGCAATCTTCCTCGTTGCCCAGTTTCTGGTCGAGCACGTCTTTAACTACAAAACCACCGTCAGCATCCTAGTCAATCTGGTGTGTGGCGCCTACTTCCTTCTGTTGACGGTCCGAGTTCGAGGCACCCTATGATCACTGTCCAGAATCTCTCTAAGGCATACGGCGCCAAGACGGTCCTGTCTGCAGTCAGTGCCGGCTTTCCACCCGGGTGCGTAACCTCCGTGATCGGGCCAAATGGTGCCGGTAAGTCGACTTTGCTGATGCTCATGGCGCGCCTTTCTGAGCCTAGCAGTGGGGACATCCTTTTCGACGGTGAACCCGTCGAAGGCATACCTACATCCGAGTACGCCAAGCGTGTCGCCACCCTAAGGCAATCCTCTGATTTCAATATGCGCCTGACGGTTGGGGAGCTTGTTGCCTTCGGCCGCTTCCCCTATAGCCGCGGTGTCATCAATGACAATGACCGTAGAGTGATCGACGAATCCATCGAGTTCCTCTCGCTTGAACCACTTCGTCACGCTTACATAGACGAAATCAGCGGCGGTCAACGGCAGATGGCCTTCCTCGCGATGACCATCGCACAACAGACGCCCGTGTTATTGCTAGACGAACCGTTGAACAACCTCGATATGAAGCACGCTGTGCAGATTATGCATGCGCTGCGCCGCCTGTGTGACGAGCAGAGACGCACCGTGGTTCTCGTGATCCACGATATTAATTTCGCTGCCAACTATTCAGACCACATTCTGGCCTTAAAAGGCGGGCAGATCCGGTTCAATGGACCATCCGGCGAGACCATCACCGAAGCACTTTTGCACGACTTGTATGACTTGGACTTTGAAATCCTGAGCAACGAACGCGGCTGCGTTTGCGACTACTTCACCCCCCGTTCCGGAGTATGGAAATGAGATGGAAAAAGACACATCGGGCAATAGTTTCTCTGACAATTCTGACGGCTATTTGGTTGCAAGGGTGCGGGGAAAAATCGAATAACCAACAGGCCTCTCTGCCTCTTGATGAACCGGTCATTGTTGAACACAGCCTTGGACGCACAGTGATTACTCAGCGCCCCCGTCAGGTGGCGGTGCTTGATATGAATGAGGCGGACTTTCTCGATCAGCTCGGCGTACCGATTGCCGGGATGGTGAAAGACTATGTGCCGCATTTTCTTGCCCGCTACAAATCGGCTCCAGACGTGCAAGATCTTGGAGCTATTACTCAGCCAAACATGGAAAAGGTGTATGCCCTCAACCCCGACCTGATACTGATAACGCCTATCCAGGCCAATCACTATGAAGAACTATCCGGGCTCGCACCCACCTTACATTTCGATGTCGACTTCCGAGACAGCAAAAATGGTCACATCACCGCCGTTAAAGAGCATCTTCGGTCGCTTGGCCGCATCTTCGACAAGAGCGATGTCGCCGGTCAAAAAATAGATGAAATCGACGCGAAGGTAGCACAAGCACGGCAGGTCACAAACGGTCGACCGGAAACCGCTCTAATCGTGATGCACAACAACGGCACTTTCAGCTCCTTCGGCGTTCGATCACGTTACGGGTTTATTTTCAATGCGCTTGGCGTGAAACCCGCCAGCAACATCGATGCATCCAGCCTGCACGGCCAACCCGTCTCCAGCGAATTTATCCATCAAGCCGACCCGGACATTCTCTATGTCATCGACCGCACGGCGGTTATGGAACGCCGCCCAGTCATGACTGCCGAGCAAATGGGTAACCCATTATTACGTCAAACCAAGGCATGGAAGAACGGGCGGGTGGTTTTTGTTGATGCCGACGCTTGGTACATCACCGCTGCCAGCGTGACCTCGCTGAAGATTCTGATCGATGAGGTTATCGCAGGGTATCAGGGCTAGTTTATTACAACTTACTGACAGGAATTTCCCATGAAAAGCACATTGAACGGCAGCTGTTTACCTGCCCAGGCGAGTGAGGCACGCCAACTTACCTCTGTTGTCGCGAGGTACCACACACCCATGGCTATTGTTCTTGGGTTGGCACTGGGGGGAGTGACCTTCTATGTACCGCTGGCGTCTGCTCAAAACACTGCTCCCGAGCCTTCAAACATTGAATCACTTCCCCAACTTGACGTCTTGGGCAACACGGTCTCCGCAAATGAAGCCTACTCAGGTGGTCAGGTAACGAACGGAAGCCGTGCCGGAATGCTGGGTGAAAAGGACTTCATGGAGACGCCATTCAATAGTGTCAGCTACACGGAGAAGTTTATTGCGGACAGTCAGGCTCAAGCGGTAACTGATGTAATTGCGGCAACCGATCCGTCGGTATTCAGTAGTGGCGTGACCGGGGAGAACCTCGAAAGCTACTCCATTCGAGGCTTCCGTTCCGACATCGGCGACGTTACGTTCGACGGCATGTTCGGCGTTGCCCCCTACTATCGAAGCTCGCCGGAAATGTTTGAACGCATTGAAGTTTTGAAGGGGCCTTCAGCGCTGCTGAATGGCATGCCGCCAAACGGGTCCGTAGGTGGCTCCGTGAACTTGGTCCCCAAGCGAGCTGGAAACGAACCAATGACGGAGTTTACAGCGACTTATATGTCTGACTCCCAGTTTGGCGGTCATATCGATGTGGGTCGACGTTTCGGCAAGAGGAATCAGTTCGGTGTGCGCTTCAATGGCGTCTACCGGGATGGCGAAACCGCCGTTAACCAGCAGGAGAAGGAAGTTCAACTGGCCTCGCTAGCCTTGGATTGGCGCGGAGATCAAGCCCGGATTTCCGCCGATCTGTATATGAGCGAAGACCGGATCAATGGCGCTACCCGGGGTCTCACCCTTGCACCGGGAGTGGAACTACCCACGGCCCCTGAGCCCGACACCTTGCTGAACCCCGACTGGGGATTCAACCACTCGAAAGATAAGGGCGCTATGCTACGCGGCGAGATCGATGTAAGCGATCAGGTCATGGCGTACGCCGCAATCGGCACCAGTGAGACGACATTTCGGGCGACGAACTCGTCTGTAGCCCAGATAATCAACGATGCTGGCGACTTTCGAAATAACATGGGTGACGTGGGCGACGAGGTTGAGCGGACGTCTATAGAGACGGGTGTTCAGAGCCACTTCCAAACCGGCTACATTGGCCATGAGGTAGCGATCAATGCCCAGCGATATAAAGAAGACTACCAACTCAACGCCCGCCGGGGCGTCCTTAATCAAGACTGGATCACAAATATCTACAATCCGGTCTGGGATCCACGGGATACCCCCTTCAACGTCCAGCCCATTACCCAAACCGATCTGCGCCTGACCAGTTATGGCCTAGCAGACACGCTGTCCGTTGCGGAAGACCGAGTACAACTGACTCTGGGCCTTCGGCATCAGGAAGTGGTTCAGGACAGCGCTCTGGCCAGCACGGGTATGCCGCTGAGCAGCTATGACGAAAGCGCGGTGACACCCGCAGTCGCGGTGATATTCAAAGCCACGGACGCCCTGTCGGTTTATGCCAACTACATAGAGGGCCTGAGCCAGGGAGCAACGGCACCAACCACGGCGGAGAATGCCGGTGAAGTATTCGAACCCTACAAGACAAAGCAGAACGAAATCGGCCTGAAGTTCGATCTGGGGGACTTTGCCCATACCGTAAGTCTCTACCAAATCAAGCGACCAAACAGTTATACCGACCCGGTTACTAATGTTTTCTCCTCTGGCGGAGAACAGCGTAACCGAGGGGCGGAGTGGAGCTTCTTCGGTTCCCCGCTGCACAGCTTGCGCCTGATGGGCGGCATCGCGTATCTCGATGCGGAGCTCACCAAAACGGCAGGCGGCGTGAATCAGGGCAATCAGGCCCCAGGGATACCCGAGCTGACCGGAAAACTAGGCGTGGAATGGGATGTTCCAGCACTGCAGGGTCTGACGTTGACCGGGAACACTACCTCTGTATCGGAACAGTACATCAACTCCGACAACTTCATATCGCTGTCAGGCCGCACCCTGTACGACATGGGTGCCCGTTACGACACCAGTGTCTCAGGTCAGTCCCTGATCTGGAGGCTTAACATTAAAAACTTGACCAATAAAACGTACTGGGCGACCCCACACTACACCTCACTTGGCGTGGGCGCTCCACGTACGGTCATGCTTTCGGCCACGATGGGGTTCTAAGCAGTGGAACACTTTTGACAACCGATCCGCTTCAATTGCTTCATTACCGGTGTCTGTATGAGTAGTATTAAATGGTATTCCGGCTTGATTAACGAGCCCCTGACGGCAGCGCTAAAACCAGCGCTGCCTATGCTTGCAGTTGGCACTCTGGCGGCTGCCTTGTCCGGCCTGACAAAACTGGGCGCACTGTGGTGCCTGGTGCAGGTGATCGATGATCAATCCGTAACATGGATCATCGGAGTAGGCGTGCTGTTGCTAGCCAGCGCAATATTGTCATCCGCAGCATCATGGTCCACTCACAAAGCGGAAGCCGGGTTTGCTGCCCGGCTGCGCCGACAGGTGGCCCAGCACCTGATCCGGCTGCCAGCAAGCACGCTTAGCCGGTGGGATGACAAGAAACTGCGCAGCCTGTTATCAAACGATGTCCTCTCGCTACATCATTTGGTAGCCCACCTCCCTGCCGAAATCGTTACGTTTGCCATCGTCCCTCTGGTGTCTATTGCATTTCTCGTGGCCATCTCTGGTTTACAGGCACTACTGGTGCTGACCCCCGGTGCAGCGGCAGCGCTCTACTATCTATGGTTTATGCCTAAAATTTCGGCACGTCATGGTGAGCAGCGCACGAAAGTCATGTCGGAAATCGTAACCGCAGTGGACGAGTATGCGAGGGGCATTCAGGCTAGCCGTATTTATGGTGCACAATCCGGGGCTCTGGCTTCCTACCACAGTGCCACAGACAGATTTACCCACGGGATGATTACCTGGGTCAGAAAGGTGGCAACGGCCGCAGCGGTTGCTGTGTCACTTCTGCAGGCCGTAGCAACGTTTGCCATTGCCTACGCAATCACATACCAGCAGGGTGCCGCAGCGATAGCCGCTGGCCTGTTTTTCGGTTTGGCTATCGTAACCCCTTCGCTCAGGCTTGGGCATGGTCTGGACTACGTTTCCGCCGGACGAAATGCGGCGCGACACCTGACAGATTTTTTTCGCGAATGCCCGCTCCCCAGCGCCAATGCAAGGGTGCCGGGAAACCGTGTATTGCTGGAAGCAAAAGCAGTCACCTTAATGGCAGGTGGACATTCCGTTATTGAGGGGGCGAATTATCGTTTTTCTCCCGGGACGATAACGGTTATATCCGGACCCAGCGGCGCGGGTAAGACTACATTACTTAGAACTCTAGCGGGACTGGAGCAAACACACAGCGGCTCCATGCGCCTATCAGGCATCGATTTGGCCATGCTTGATGAAGAAGCTCGTCATCAGGCAATCCGGCTATTACCGCAGGGCAGCTCTGCTCTGTTAACAAGCGTTCGAGAGAACCTTACTCTGGCTGATCCGGAGCAGGCTGATGAAAAGCTCGAAGCGGCACTGCGTCAAGCGCGGCTGGAAGTTGATCTCGACGCCCATGCCGGCAATCTATCCGGAGGTGAAATGCAGCGTCTGGGGCTGGCGCGCATGTTTCTTACGTCCGCACCGATACTTCTACTGGACGAACCAACCAGTGCACTGGATCCGGATACGACCAAACACATCATCAAATCCCTGCAGCTACTCGCGCACAGTCAAGGCAAAACCATTGTCATTGTTTCTCATGATCCGGTGTGCGCCGCCGAAGCAGATGTTCATCTACAAATGCAGGGAAATACATTAAGGGTTCCGGAATGAACGCCTCAACGCTGAATGAAAAGAGTACTCGCAAATCCCCTTTCTCACGAGACTCTCGCAACCGGGTGTTGGCAATCAGTCTGGGCTGGATTGTTGTCGCGGCGCTCGAAGCAACTGCATACACAACACTAGCGCTGGCAATTGTTCACCATCACCCCCCTGTCACAGTGGTAACAAGCGCTGCAATAGCCATATTAATGACCGTGTTAGTGACACGCGCAGGCTTTCTGTTAGGCGCCCGGTTGTCTGGAGATCTGTACGCAGCGCTCGGCAATGCATTAGCACGGGCCAAGTTGTCGTGGTTTTCCGGCGAGCATCAGGCAGAGGTTATGGTACTGGCCGGACGCGGAATTCCGGGATTTATGAGCATTCCAGCTCACCAGTTACAGTCACTACTGCACGCTCCACTCATACCCCTGTTACTTCTGATTGGTCTGGGATTAGTCGGTGGATTAGAGATAATGCTTGTGGCGGGTGGCTTGCTTGCCATGTCGTTGGGAATGCAGTTTTTCGCACAGCGCGCCCTCAAGAAAGTTGATATAGAACGGCATACCAGAGACCTGAACACAGCCCAATCCACGCAAGAACTCATAGACCATCTGGAACTGCTAAGAAACGCTGCCGGGCCGGTACTGGCGTTAAAGCGTATCGAGTGCCAATGGGGCCATCAGGAGCAGGCGATGGCGAGAATCAACCGGGGCGCAGCCATTGCAGTTTTCATCTCGGCAC
>NZ_JBQDCO010000054.1:19656-20851 GCF_052091845.1 Marinobacter sp.
CAGGCGATGGCGAGAATCAACCGGGGCGCAGCCATTGCAGTTTTCATCTCGGCACTGGCGGGAGCCTTGCCATTAGTGGGGCTGGCGAGTTATCTGGTCTTTACAGGTTTCGACAACCCCGGCCAATTGTTGGCGCTGTTGGTGCTTATCACTCGTGCTGCAGCGCCTATGGAAGAACTCGCCCTATCAGGGCTTGTCATCAACGACTTGCGAGCTGCGCTGAAGGACTATCACCAAATCATTGATGCACCAGCATTGCCAGAAGCCGGGCCAGATGAAGTCAAACAGCCAGAAGGATATGGCCTTGCGGCAACGCAAGTCAGCCACTCACCGATGCTACACGATATTTCTGTGGACGCCCCAGAGGGTGCCAGACTACTAATCGTTGGCCCTACTGGGAGTGGCAAAAGTACATTGATTGAACTGCTGATGCGTTTCGACGATCCGGAGCGTGGGGAAATTACCCTCGGTAAGGTTCCGCTGGCGAAGATTCGCTATGAGGATCTAATGGCACACATTGCATACGTCGGGCAGGACCCCGTCATTTTTACCGGCACACTCGCCGATAACATTCGGATAGGAAAGCCGCACGCATCAGACGCAGACCTAGAAAAGATTGCAAGGTACGTCACGTTAGGAAGCGTAATAGATCGTTCGCCACTTGGTATAGAACAGCCGGTCGGCCATCAAGGCTCGGCTCTTTCCGGTGGGGAGCGCCAACGTCTAGCACTGGCCAGAGCATTGATTAAGGGCGCTCCCATTTTGGTTCTTGATGAGGCCACCTCAGCCTTGGACCAGAATACCGAGAAAGAAATCGCCAGAATCATAAGGAGACTGCCGGGCACCGTTATTCTGGTTACCCATAGGAACGAGACTATCTGGGCCCCCACTCATACGATAGTGCTGGGCGGTTAAATACGGGGAGCGGATCAGGCTATCTGCCTCAATCCGCTAAAAGGCATTTCCGTAGTTCCACTGATGCATCAGTGGACCATCATTGCCGATTGCTTAGACGGATAGGTGACTGGACACGTTGGCCAGTTCAGGTATTGGGCAAAAAACTCAGGCTGGAGCGACGCATCCAGCAAGATGTCGATGCATTCGTTGCTGCTGCCACATTCGCCCGTACGGACGTGGCAGCGCTCTGTCGCTCGCAAGCTCTCAAGAGCTCGAAGCAACATATCGTCAGCAACGC
>NZ_JBQDCO010000055.1:0-19747 GCF_052091845.1 Marinobacter sp.
TATTTCATCGATATACATCATGTTGATCGGCCTCAGCCCTTTGATTTCTTTTCCAATTCTTTAACGCGCCGTGCCAGTGTATCCAGCTGGCGGAAACGCACCGCGTTCTTGCGCCATCGCCGGTTTGTATCTGCGCTGGTGCCGGAAGAATAAACGCCCGGCTCCCGGATATCCCCGGTTACCAGTGTCATACCGGTAAGGTGCACCTGGTTTGCGATTTCCAGATGGCCGGCCACACCGGAGGCACCGCCAAATACACAGTGGCTGCCGATCTTCGTACTGCCCGAAATGCCCACCATAGCGGCCATGGCGCTATGGTCTCCAATGCGGACGTTGTGGGCAATTTGAATAAGGTTATCAAGCTTAACGCCGTTACCAATGACCGTGTCATCCAACGCACCACGATCAATCGTTGTGTTCGCCCCTACTTCAACATCGTCACCAAGAATAACGCGGCCAAGCTGCGCAATTCTGTGCCATTGACCTTTCTCATTGGCAAAACCAAACCCGTCGGAACCGATCACGGCACCACTAAGGATGTGGCAGCGTTGCCCCACCACTACATCGTGAGCCAGGGAAACTCTGGGGCGGATAACGGAGCCAGCACCTATCGTGGTACGAGCACCAACAACGCTCCCTGCCCCAATCGCTACCTGCTCGCCAATCACAACGCCTGCCTCGATAACCGCATTGGGGCCTATGCTGGCGCTGGCCGGCACTGAGGCATCAGGGTCAACCACAGCCGACGGGTGAATACCTGGTGGCGCCACAGGGGCAGGATCAAACCAGTGACTCAAGCGAGCATAGCCCAGGTAGGGATTGTCGAGTAACAGGACATTGGTCGGATTATCCCCTGCAACTGCGGGGGACAATATAACCGCTGCAGCACGGGTGTCCGTTAAGTATTTTGCGTAGGCGGGATTTGCCAGAAAACTTAGCTGATCCGGGCCAGCTGCCTGGAGAGTCGCTAGCCCGGAAACCCGTGTTTCCGGGTCGCCACGAAGTTCTGCTCCCAAAACTTCAGCGATTTCCCCAAGCCGGTAAGACTGTACTGTCATCACGCGCTCCACAACACGCTAGTAAGCCCTGGGGCTCTCTGGCAGGAATTAACGGTTCAGTTTTTCTAATAGCTGAGCGGTCAGGTTCATTTCCGGTTTCACATAGACGACAGCTTCGCTAGGCAAAATCAGATCAAGGTCATTTTCTTCCAGTAGCTCTTTTACAGCTGCGTCCACTTCCGGGCGGGCTTCTTCCAAAAACGCCTGTTTGCGCTTGTTAACGGTGGAATCCAGACGCTGCTTGAGAAAATTGAACTCCTTAACCTTCTCCTGAAACTCTCCCGCAAGCTGGTTACGCTCACTTTCGTTCATCATTGCACCGTCTTTTTCCAGACGCTCCTTCAGCTTGCGCGCCTCCTCCTGGGTTTCGCGCACTTTCTCTTCATCGCCGGCGAAATCCTTCTGCATAACTTCGCTGAACGATTTGGCATTATCAGAGGAAAACAAGGCCTGACGTAAGTCTACAACACCAACACGGGTTTCAGCGGCGGCCGGCACAGCTAACGCCATGACTGCAACAATCAACAGTATATTTCTGAACATAATGGGTCTCCTCAATGTGATTCTTTATTATTTCTCGTTTTGTTAAATCAGAATGTCTGGCCAAGCGAGAATTGGAAGATCTGAGTATCGTCGCCAGATTTGTCGTTCAGTGGCTTTGCCAGGCTGAAGGCCAATGGGCCTACTGCCGTGATCCACTGAAAGCCGATACCGGCCGACAAACGCACTTCATCCAGAGCTGGGTCAAACCCACGATCCGGGTCAAACACCTGACCGCCATCCACAAAGAACGCCGTGCGCATAGACCGACTGTCGCCTGCAAACGGGGTTGGGAAAATCAGCTCCAGAGACGCTTCGGTCAAGAAATTACCACCGAATGGATCGGGATCCGAAAAATCGTTATCCGCGTTCGTAGCAAGCGGCCCCAGCGAGTTTGCCTGATAGCCTCGAACCGAGCCATAGCCGCCTGCATAATAATGCTCGTAGAACGGCATTATCGTGCGGTCACCGTAGCCGTCACCGTAACCAATTTCGGTTCTGGTGCGCACCACCCAGCGTTTGGACTCTGTAATCGGGAAGTAAAAATCGGTTTTATGGCTCGCCTTATAGAACGTAAGGTCACTGCCTGGTACCGCAACATCAAGCGACAGGGAGTGGCTATAGCCATCGGTTGGCAAAACACCCCGGTTCAATGTGCTACGGCGCCAGCTACCAAACAGGAAGTAATTATTGAAAGCATCGCCTTCTTCCTCAATAAAATCAGTCACTTCTTTGGAAGTAAACACACCACCTTTAATCTTGGAAAGCGTGTAGCCCAGCCCGAAGTTCAACCGGGTGATGTTGTCCGTAGGATAGCCAAACGTGAGTCGCCCACCGTATTCATCTAACAGGTAAGAGGTGATGTCTTCACGTTCAAAGTCTGTTTCCCGAGCAAACACGCTAAACCCGCGGCTTACGCCGTCTACCGTGTAGTAGGGATCCATATAGGAAATATTGGCACTTTTTACGGAATCACTTACGTTTACGCCAAACGATACACGCTTGCCCGTGCCGAAAAAGTTATTCTCAGACACATTGGCACCCAGAATAACGCCAGAATCCTGGGAAAAGCCTACAGACGCCGAGAGGCTGCCCGTTGGTTGCTCTTCAACGGAATAGTTCACATCAACAAGATCGTCTGTGCCTGGCACAGGTACCGTGTCTACATTGACGGTCTGGAAAAAACCAAGCCGTTCGAGGCGCGTTTTAGAAAACTCGATACGATCCGAAGAGGCAATGCCGCCTTCCATCTGTGTCATTTCCTGACGCAGTACATCGTCCCGGGTAGATACGTTGCCGTCAAAGTTCACCCGGCGCACATAGGCTCGCTTACCCGGCTCAACAAAAAAGGTAACCGCAGCGGTATTGCCTTCTCCAGGCTCGGGTACAGCATTCACGTTCGCAAACGCGTAGCCTTCTTTGCCCAGGCGAAACGACAGTGTTTCTGAGATAGCCGTCATGCGGGCACGAGAGAATACATCGCCTGCATCCACTGGTATCAACTCACGCAGCTCTTCCTCATCGACAATAAGGTCGCCCCGCAGCCGAATCTCCGAAATTGTATATTGCGGCCCTTCATTCAGGGCTATGGCAATGAACACTTGCCGTTTGTCTGGCGAAATGGAAACCTGGCTGGATTCCACGTTGAAATCCAGGTAACCACGATCCAGGTAGAATGATCGTAGTGTTTCCAGATCACCACTCAGGCGCTCCCGGGCGTACTTGTCGGAGTTCGTGAGAGAGTTCCACCAGCTGCTGGTTCGCAACTCGAACAAATCACGCAATTGCTCGTCACTGAAATCCTTGTTGCCCACCAGATTGATATGCTGAATGGCGGCGACCGTGCCTTCGTTAATATCCAGGCGAATCGCCACACGGTTGCGGGGCAAGACCTCGGCGGTCGCTTTAACCCGAGCGTTATACCGACCCTGGCCAATGTAGGAGCGCAAAATCTCCAGCTCCAGTCGCTCCAGGGTTGCCCGACGGAACACCTGGCCTTCCTGCAACCCGGCGCCCGCAAGCGCGTCCATTAGCATGTCGGTCTCAATGTTCTTGTTGCCGTCGATTTCGATCGAGGTGATCGAAGGCCGTTCCCGCACGGTCAGGATAAGAATGCCGGCATTGCGGCTGGCTTCTATATCGGTAAACAGCCCGGTGCGAAACAATGATTTAATCGAATCGGCCAGTTCGGTTTCATCCATCTGTTCGCCGATATTAACGGGAAAAGCAGAAAACACCGTACCCGCAGACACTCGCTGCAAGCCTTCTACCTCAATATCTGCAACCGTAAATTCATCTGCAAATGCTGGCTTCATGCCGGTTGCGGCAACAGCGAGGCCAACGGCTAAACCTAGAAGAGAACGTCTCATTCAATTATTTCGCCTGGTTAATGCGCGTAAGGAGCTGGCAATTCTCACAACCGCATCAGGTCGTTGTAAAGAGCAAACACCATTAATGTGAGAATCATTGCCATACCAATTCGTAATCCAAGGGCCTGAACCCCTTCTGAAAGCGGTTTTTTGCGGATCGCCTCGATGGTGTAAAATACAATATGGCCACCATCCAGAACCGGCACCGGCAGCAGATTCAGAATACCCAGGCTGACACTGAGGTAAGCCAAAAACCGAACAAAATCTTCAAACCCCGACGTGACGCTGGCTTCGGCAACCCGGGCAATGGTAATCGGGCCACTGAGGTTACTGGGTGAAAGCAGTCCTGTAACCATCTTTTTGATAGCCACAAGCGTTAGGCGGGTGTCGCCCCAGGTTTCATTCAGAGCGACAGGAATTGCTGCCAAGGGGCCGTAGCGCACCTCGCGCAGCACACTGTCTGGCCAGGAAATAGCTTCAACTCCGGCACCCACAAACCCGATTACCTCGCCATTATCCTGTTTTTTTTCCGCTGGCGTAACCTGCAAGGACTGCTCCGCCCCGGCACGCTCGACTGTAAGTGCCAGCGTTTGCTCAGGTGCATTGCGAATAAACTCTACTAACTCGAACCAGTTCCCTACGGGCTCATCATTCACCGCAACAATGCGGTCGCCCACCTGCAAGCCAGCACTTTGAGCGCGACCACCTTCCGCTACCTGGCCAAGTACAGCTGGCACATCAGGACGCCAGGGTGTAATACCAAACTCGCCTATTGGATCAGGGGTTTTATCGCTCAGGCTCCAGCCCCCAAGCTCACCGGTCAGGGTTCCCTGTGCCCCATCATCAGACACGTCGAGGGTTATCATGCCCTGCTCCCCTGCACGCTCCAGAATGCGCATATTGACGTCCCGCCATGAGCTTACCCTGTGCCCATCAATGGCGCGAAGCTCCATTCCCTCGCGTAAACCGGCATTGCTGGCAACACTTTGCTCAGCCACATCGCCGACAATCGGCGCAACATGGGTAACGCCCACAACACCAAGTACCCAATAAGCAAAGATGGCGAAAATGAAGTTTGCAACCGGTCCGGCTGCGGCAATGGCAATGCGCCGGGAAGGCGCTTTAGAGGTAAAAGCCTGGTCTTTGAGTTCGTCGGGAACCGGCCCTTCCCGCTCATCCAGCATTTTTACATAGCCACCCAGTGGAATAGCCGCGATGGCAAACTCGGTGCCGTGACGGTCGTACCAGGAAAACAGCGGCTTACCAAAACCTACAGAAAAGCGCCGCACTTTCACGCCACAGCGGCGAGCCACCCAAAAATGGCCATACTCATGCAGGGTTACAAGTATTCCCAGAGTAAGCGCAAGAGCAAGTATGGTTTGAATAATCTGCATAGCATTCCTGGTTTAAGCGCCAGCCGGCGAACATCGTTGCTGAATATCAGACCGGTAACAGATCGATCTGTTCCTTGGCCTTCTGCCGAGCCTCTGAATTCTTCGCAAAGATCACGTCAAAACTGTCTGCAGGCACAACAGGCGTTGCCGACAGGGTTCTTTCAATCACAATGGGGATATCGGTAAACGCCAGGTTTCCCTTGAGAAACTCATCTACCGCAACCTCATTTGCTGCATTCAACACGGCTGGTGCCGTGCCCCCCACCTCGAAGGCTTCTGCCGCCAACCGTAAGCAGGGGAAGCGCAACAAGTCCGGCCGCTCAAAATGGAATTGCCCTATCGCAAACAAATCCAGTGACGCCACCCCGGCATCAATACGCTCTGGCCAAGCCAACCCGTTGGCTATCGGCGTACGCATATCCGGACTGCCCAACTGAGCCAGCACAGACCCATCGGCGTATTCTACCATGGAGTGAATAATGCTTTCCGGGTGCACATGAACTTCAATGCGATCGGGCGTGGTATTAAACAACCAGCAGGCCTCAATTAGTTCGAGGCCTTTATTCATAAGGGTTGCAGAGTCTACCGAAATCTTTTGCCCCATGGACCAATTCGGATGGGCGCAGGCCTGGGCCGGTGTAACAGAGCGCAAGTTTTCCGCACTGTGCTCGCGGAAGGGGCCCCCGGATGCGGTCAGAAGAATTCTGGTAACGCCTGCGCCATCCAGGTCGCGGATTTTTTCTGCCGGTAAGCATTGAAAAATGGCATTGTGTTCGGAGTCTATGGGTAATAGTTCTGCGCCAGAAGCCAGTACAGCGTCCATAAACAGCTGCCCGGTCATGACCAGCGCTTCCTTGTTGGCAAGCAGTACCCGTTTGCCCGCGCGCACTGCAGCAAGCGTGGGCGCCAGTCCGGCTGCTCCCACAATAGCGGCTACAACGGTACAGGCTTGCGGGGCCAACGCTACCTCGCACAGCCCTGACTCACCGCTTAAAACAGAAATATTGGGGAAATCTGCGAGCAGCTCCGCCAGTCTTTGTGCGGCTATGGTATCGGCCATTACCGCAACGGTCGGCTGAAATTCCCGACACAGCGCGGCAAGCTCTTCAGCACGAGTACCTGCGGTTAGCGCGTAAACTGAAAACCGATCGGGGTGCCGGCGGATAACATCCAGCGTGGAAAGGCCAACCGAGCCTGTTGCCCCAAGCACTGTAACCGAGCGTTTGGTCATACTCACACTTGCCCAACTGTCAGCCAGCCAAGCTGGGTAATAATAAGCGCAAACACCGGAGCTGCCGCCGTAAGACTATCGATACGGTCCATAATTCCGCCATGCCCGGGTAGCAGCTGGCTGCTGTCTTTAATACCCCTGAAACGCTTCAGCATGCTCTCCAGCAGGTCTCCAAGTACCGAGACCAAACCGGTTACCAGGCTTGCCACCACCAGCAAAGCCGCCTCAGAGACGCTGGCTGAAACCAACACACTCGCCGCCAGGGCAAGCACCCCCACAGCAAACAAGCCACCCCACACGCCGGCCCACGACTTACCCGGGCTGACTCTGGGGGCCAGCTTGGCTTTGCCAAAGGCACGACCAGCAAAGTAAGCACCAATATCAGCCACCCAAACAATGCAAAATACATACAGAATAACCAACAAGTTGTTGCTGGCATCACCAAAGTGAAAACCGCCCGCACGAATATAGTTCAAGCCGACCCACGCTGGCACCAACACCAACAGGCCCATAAGCGCCCGCACAAACACGCTTCCCCAGCGTTCTGATCCCGCTGGATAACTGCGAACCAGCAGAAAGCAAACACACCACCAAAGCAACGCAAGCCAAAGCACCGCAACGGCAGACACATCAACAAGGCCATACAAAACCACAGCAACCGCTGCTGCGTAACCAATCCGCGCCGGCTGATGTTCAAGGCCAGACATGTTGGCCCACTCCCAGGCACCCAGGGTGATGATGGCTGCAGTAAATAAGGCGAACCCTGTCGGCGGCAGAAAAAATATGCCTCCAATTGCAGCGGGGGCAAGAATAAGAGCAGTGATAATTCGGGTTTTTAGCACAATAGGGGTCGCTGTAATTCGTTATTCTTCTGACAATGACGATTTTGCCGCTATTTGGTCGTCTGTCTGACCAAAGCGACGCTGACGTCCGGCGTAGGCCTGTAATGCTTTACGCATTTCGTCTTCTTTAAAGTCAGGCCAGTATACGGGCGAAAAATACAGCTCGGCGTAAGCCAGGTGCCAAAGCATGAAGTTACTGATCCGCTGCTCTCCCGCTGTGCGAATCATAAGATCCGGCACCGGGAAACTGCCAAGGCTCAGGTGCTGCTGGATAAGATTATCAGTGATGTCTGAAGGTTCAAGCTCGCCGCTCTTCGCCATTTCAGCAACTTTTCGCGTTGCCTGGGTAATGTCCCAGTGGCCGCCATAGTTTGCAGCAATGACGAGCGTCATCCCGGTGTTATTGCGGGTAAGCTCTTCGGCTTTGGCCATGTGGTCTTGCAGGGGTTTATTGAATGCAGAGCGGTCGCCAATGATTCGCAGGCGAATATCATTGCGGTGCAGCTTTCTGACCTCTCGCTCCAAAGCAAAAAGAAACAGCTTCATCAGCGCCGTTACTTCGTCTTTTGGGCGCCGCCAATTTTCGCTTGAGAAAGCGAACAGGGTAAGTACTTCGACACCCTCCCGGGCACAGGTTTCTACGGCAGCCTTTACCGCATCCACTCCGGCCTTGTGCCCTGCCACCCCATTCAACCGGCGCTCTTTGGCCCACCGGTTATTACCATCCATAATAATGGCAACGTGCCGGGGCCGGCTATCAGCCGACACCGGAATCTCTGCGGATACTTTTTCCGTCATGAAATCCCCTAAACGGCCAGCAGACTAACTCCTGCGGGCCGCGGTTGTGCTTGCAAGTGCACCGAGGCGATCAGACCGCCATCAGATCCTCTTCTTTGGCTTTCAGAACCTTCTCGACTTCGGCGATGTAGCGGTCTGTCAGTTTCTGGATTTCATCCTCACCCCTGCGCTCATCATCTTCGCTGATGTCTTTTTCTTTCAACAACTCTTTCATCATGCTGTTGGCATCGCGACGCGCGTTCCTTATGGAAACCCGGGCATTTTCTGCGTCTGCCTTCGATTGCTTTACCATATCCTTACGGGTTTCCTGGGTCAGCATCGGCATTGGCAGGCGGATGAGATCACCACTAGTGGTCGGGTTAAGACCCAGATCGGCGGTCATAATAGCCTTTTCAATAACAGGCACCATGGCCTTTTCCCATGGCGACACGGCCAGCGTGCGGTTGTCCTCAACGTTTATACTGGCCACTTGCTTAAGCGGCGTATCCTGACCGTAGTAGTTCACCATTACGCTGTCCAGAATAGACGGGTGGGCGCGACCAGTCCGGATCTTGTTGAATGCCGAACCCAGAGCATCCAGGCTCTTTGTCATTTTCTTTTCGGCTTCAGCCTTAATATCGTTAATCACGTGATCATCCTCAATTCGTTCGTCGAGCTATTATGAAACCGGTTACTCGATCAGTGTACCTTCTTTCTCACCGGTCACGATGCGAGTCAGCGCGCCGGCTCGTTCCATATCGAAAACACGCAATGGCATGCCTTGATCCCGAGCCAAACAGATAGCGGTTAGATCCATTACGCCCAGCTTTTTATCCAGCACCTCATCGTAGGTCAGGTTATCGTATCTCTCCGCACTTGGGTCAAGGTGGGGGTCAGCCGAATACACACCGTCTACTTTGGTTGCTTTGAGTACCGCATCTGCTTCAATTTCAATACCACGCAAACAAGCCGCAGAATCTGTTGTGAAAAAGGGGTTGCCTGTGCCTGCACAGAATATAACCACATCGCCATCTTTCAGACCGCGAACCGCGCGACGACGATCGTAATGCTCAACAATGCCACTCATGGGAATAGCGGACATGACGCGGGTACGGATGTTTGAGCGCTCCAGGGCATCGCGCATAGCCAGCCCGTTCATAACGGTCGCCAGCATACCCATGTGGTCACCGGTAACCCTATCCATGCCAGCCTCGCTAAGCGCAGCACCACGAAACAGGTTGCCGCCCCCGATCACAAGCCCCACCTGAACACCGATGCCGATTAGCGCACCTATTTCAAGAGCCATACGATCAAGAACTTTGGGATCAATACCGAATTCATGCTCGCCCATAAGGGCCTCGCCACTGAGCTTGAGCAGAACGCGTTTGTATCTTGGCTGGTTTTTCGCTGGTATCGACATGCTGATCCCCTTTTTCGTCTATTGACTGCTATCTGGCGTGATACGCATTGCAGGCCTGTATCTGACATACCCCTTAAAAAAGGGCATCTCAGATACAAGCCCGCCACGAGAACCGGAAAAAACCGACCAACGTGGCAGACTTAAATGGCGCTATAACTGGCTGTTACAGCGCCTGCAAGGAAATCAGGACTTGCTTGCACCAGCTGCGGCAGCAACTTCAGCAGCAAAATCCACTTCCTCTTTCTCAATGCCTTCGCCTACTTCCAGGCGAACAAAACCAACCAGATCGCCACCGGCAGATTTGATCAGTTCGCCTACAGTTTGCTCTGGATCCTTTACGAAAGGCTGTTCAACAAGGCTGTTCTCCTTGAGGAACTTCTTGATGCGTCCGCCCATCATTTTCTCAACGATTTCGGCAGGCTTGCCTTCCATGTCTGGCTGAGCTTTGATGACGTCTTTCTCTTTCTCAAGCTCTTCAGCAGGCATGTCCTCTGGCTTGGCAACGCGCGGGTTAACCGCCGCAGCGTGCATCGCGATATCGCGAGCCAGCTCAGAGTCACCCGCGGTCAACGCAACCAATGAAGCAATTTTGTTTGTGCTGTGAACGTAGCCACCCACAACTGGGCCTTTCACTTCAAGCACACGGCGAACAGTGATGTTCTCGCCAATTTTCTGAACCAGCGCTTCGCGCTTGGATTCCAGATCGCCTTCCATTAGTTTGGCAACGTCTGTCTCGCCCTTCTCGAAGGCAACATTCAAGACTTCGTTGGCAAAACCCAGGAAGTTATCGTCGCGGGCAACGAAATCTGTTTCAGAGTTCACTTCAAGAATGTAGCCTGCGGTATTGTCGTCGGAGATCTTGATCAGCGACACGCCTTCAGCGGCGGTACGACCGGCTTTCTTGGCAGCTTTCAGGCCAGAAGACTTGCGCAGCTCTTCAATTGCAGCATCTACACTGCCGTCAGCTTCAACCAGCGCTTTTTTGCATTCCATCATGCCCAGGCCAGTACGATCGCGCAGCTCTTTGACCATTGCAGCGGTAATTGCAGCCATGTTCAATCCTCTTAACTTTTTCGAATTCGGTGGGAAGGCATACCCGGAAAAACGCCAGAGTATGCCTTATATCTCAAAAGTAACGCTTACGCATCACTCTGCAGCCGGAGTGGTTCCTGCAGACTCTTCGGCAACTTCAACAAACTCGTCAGCACCACCTTGCGTTGCTTCCAGGCAGGTATCTGCAACGGCCTTCACGTATATCTGAATCGCGCGAATGGCATCGTCATTACCTGGAATAACATAATCAACGCCATCAGGGTTGCTGTTGGTGTCTACTACACCAATAACAGGAATACCCAGCTTGTTGGCTTCTTTGATAGCGATACGCTCGTGATCAACGTCGATAACGAACATGGCGTCGGGCAAACCACCCATATCCTTGATGCCACCAATGGAACGATCAAGCCGGTCCATTTCGCGGGTGCGCTCAAGTGCTTCTTTCTTGGTCAGCTTGTCAAACGTGCCGTCTTTGCTCTGGGCTTCCAGATCGCGGTAGCGGCGAATCGACTGGCGAATCGTTTTATAGTTAGTCAGCATGCCACCGAGCCAGCGATGGTTAACAAATGGCTGACTGGAACGCACTGCTTCATCCTTGATGACCTTGGCCGCGGCGCGCTTGGTGCCTACGAACAGAATCTTGTTCTTGCTTTCTGTCAGCTTCTGAACAAAGTCGAGCGCTTCATTCATGGCAGGAACAGTCTGCTCAAGGTTGATAATGTGAATCTTGTTACGGGCGCCAAAGATGAACTTTGACATTTTCGGGTTCCAGTAACGAGTCTGGTGACCGAAGTGAGCACCTGCCTTTAGCAGGTCACGCATATTTACCTGAGCCATGATAATTACCTTAGTTTAGCTTCGGGTTAGTCCTCCACGCGTCCAATTACCCCAACCAGTCCCTCTTTATAGCAATAAAGCGGGAGTAGGCACCCTGGGGCAACGTGCTGACACGTGTGCGAATTTGCCGGATTTGTTTCCAGCGGGCGCGTTTATACCACAAAATACCGGCCTGGCGCCATTACTTTCGCTTTTCAGTTGCCTTGTACCCTGAGCGCCGGGCCCTTAAAATGATAGTTTGATACTTATCCACGGGAAGCCCAATGCAAGTCTCAATCAAGACTCCTGAAGAAATTGAAAAGATGCGTGTCGCTGGCCGCCTTGCGGCGGAAGTTCTCGAAATGATCGGGGACCACATCAAACCAGGCGTATCAACCGAAGAGATCAACCAGATCTGCCACGACTACATTGTGAACGAGCAAAAAGCGATTCCGGCTCCGCTCAACTACAAAGGCTTTCCGAAGTCTGTGTGCATCTCGATCAACCACGTTGTCTGCCATGGAATAGCCTCAGAGAAAAAATTCCTGAAAGATGGCGACATCGTAAATATCGATGTCACGGTTATAAAGAATGAGTATCACGGCGATACCAGCAAAATGTGGATCGTGGGTAAACCAAAGCCCGGCACAGAGCGTCTAATCAAAATCACACAGGAGTGCCTTTATAAGGGCATTGAACTGGTAAAGCCCGGTGCACAGCTGGGAGATATCGGCCACGTTATTCAGCAGCACGCTGAAAAACATCGTTTTTCGGTTGTCAGGGACTATTGCGGCCATGGCATCGGCAAGGTGTTTCATGAAGAGCCCCAGGTTATGCACTACGGCAAACCAGGAACCGGCCTGGAACTGAAAGAAGGCATGATCTTCACCATTGAGCCCATGATCAACCAGGGCAAATACCAGACAAAGCTTCTGCCAGATCAATGGACTGTCGTAACCAAAGACCACAAACTTTCAGCGCAATGGGAACATACCATTCTGGTAACCGCAGACGGCCATGAAGTGCTCACAAAAAGGTCGGAGGAGTCTTTCTAAGTGGAACGACAGAACCTGGAGGCCAAAATCAGTGAGGATACCTCTCCTGTCAAGGCAGCCAGAGAGTTTCTGAAACAGCGATATAACGCCGACGCAGAAAGCTTTCGTCAAGGCGCAGACGTAAGAGCTCTGGTTCACTCCAGAGCCAACACCATTGATACCGTGCTAAAACTTATCTGGAACCGCTACTCTTTTTCCAGCTCGCCCGATGTTGCACTAATCGCCGTGGGTGGCTACGGCCGCGGCGAACTGCACCCCCACTCAGACATCGACCTTCTGATCCTGACTCGCAACGGCACTGAGCCAAGTTGGCAGGAAGACTTCGGGGCGTTTGTTACACTGCTCTGGGATCTGAAACTGGACATTGGACACAGCGTACGCAGCATTTCAGAAAGCAAAGCCGCAGCGAGGGTTGATGTAGCCACGCTGACCAACCTGCTGGAAACCCGAACCATTGCCGGCCCGGATGAACTGCGCAAAGAACTCAGCGAGCAAGCCTACTCTGACAACCTCATCACCGACCGCAATTACTTTATCGCCAAGCGCAAAGAGCAGCAGCGGCGCCATAAAAAATACAGTGACACCGAGTACAACCTGGAACCCAACGTCAAGAGCTCCCCTGGCGCCCTGCGGGATATCCAGACCATTGGCTGGATTACCAAGCGGCACTTCGGCCTGCAGAGCCTTGCGGACCTGACCCGGTTCAGCATCCTCACAGATGAGGAACACCAGATTCTATTCCAGGGCGAAACTGTCCTGTGGCAGTTGCGTTATGGGCTTCAGCTAATCGCAGATCGTAACGAAAACAGACTTCTGTTCGACCATCAGCGCGCCCTGGCGCAAATGCTGGGCTATAAAGATGAAGGTAAACGGCTCGACGTAGAGCTGATGATGCAGTCCTATTACCGTGCCGTGCTGGCACTGGCAGAGCTCACCGATGTTATTTTGCAGTACTACGACGAAGCGATCCTCGGCACAGGCACCGATGATGATATTCAACCCCTTAACAACCGGTTCCAGATCCGTAGCAACTATATAGAAGCCGTAAACAATCAGGTATTTGCCTATTCGCCCTACGCGATTATGGAAATTTTTGTGTTGATGGCCCAGAACCCTGAAATAAAGGGCATACGAGCCACCACCATTCGGTCTTTACGAGCACACAGGCATCTGATTGATGACGCATTTCGGGCTGATTTAGCTGTAACATCGCTGTTTATGGAGCTGCTACGAACACCCCATGCAGTGGATGTCACGCTCTCTGCCATGAAAAAGTACAACGTGCTGGGCCGTTATCTGCCAGAGTTTGGCCAAATTATTGGCCAGATGCAGCACGACTTGTTTCATATATATACGGTTGATGCCCACACCATGCGGGTTATCCGGAATATGGTACAACTCAGCAGCCCGGATGCGATCGATGACTTTCCACTGGCAGCCAAGCTGATTCACGGGCTACCAAAGCGCGAGGTACTCTATATTGCCGGCCTCTACCACGACGTTGCCAAAGGCCGGGGTGGCGACCACTCGGAGCTGGGTGCCCAGGATGCTCAATCTTTCTGCCACCGCCACCACCTTGGCGAGAGAGACACTCAGCTTGCGTCCTGGCTGGTAGAAAATCACCTGCTGATGTCCATGACCGCCCAGCGCAAAGATATTTCCGATCCGGACATCATTCAATCGTTCGCTCGCGCCGTGCCAAGCCAGACACATCTGGACTACCTTTACATTCTGACTGTGTGTGACATCAGCGCCACCAACCCCAAGCTGTGGAATACCTGGCGAGCCTCGCTATTGCGCCAGCTATATATAGAAGCCAAGCGCGCTCTTCGTCGTGGGACAGAGATTCCGGTAGACCGGCAGGCATGGGTTTTGGCAACTCAATCCGAGGCCCGCGAAATTCTCTACGCCCAGAATATTACCGACGAACAAATTGACGCCATTTGGAACACGGTTGATGAGGACTACTTTCTACAGGACTCTACTATTGATATTGCCTGGCAGACAGCTGCCATTATCAACCATGGCAAAACCCCTGGCCCCCTGGTGCTGATTCGGGACACCCTTGGCGGACCAAGCGACGGTTATTCCCAAATCACCATGTACATGAACGACCGGGCCACCCTGTTTGCAGCCACCACAGCGGTACTGGAGCAACTCAACCTGAACATTGTTGACGCCCGCATCAGCTCAAACGAAGGCCCCAACATCATCAGCTCCTATGTGGTGCTGGATGAAAAAGGCCAACCTCTGGGGGCAGACCCAGCTCGCAAAGAACGAGTGCGCAAGCGTCTGATCGAGGAACTGGACGATCCAGAAGACTACCCCGACATCATTCACCACCGGACACCACGGCAACTCAGGCATTTTGCGTTCCCAACCGATGTGCTATTTTCCAACGATACCATCAACGAGCGCACGGTAATTGAAGTGATCACCCCGGATCGCCCTGGCCTTCTGGCAAGAATTGGGCAGGTTTTTCTGGAGCACCGTATACGTCTGAGCAATGCTAAAATTGCCACCCTGGGCGAACGGGTGGAAGACGTATTTTTTGTGACCAACGAACAAGGCGAACCGATCAGCGACCCCTCCGTATGCCGCGCCCTGCAGCAAGACCTATGCAAAATGCTGGATGAGATTCAATGAATCCGAACCTGAACTGGCTGGCCAATTAGCCAGCAGCCCGAGGGAAAACCAAGCACGCATGGCACCAGTTGCAGCGCTGGAAGAATGGGTAGAAGCTGCGAAACGCACAGTTAAATTTGTGAAGGCAAACAGCGTTATGAAGCTATACGGAATACGGAACTGCGACACCGTAAAAAAAGCTCGCAAATGGCTTGATGAACAAGGCATTTCCTACGAGTTCCACGACTTCAAAAAGAACGGACTTGAGCCGGCTCGGCTGAACCAGTGGGAAGAAGCGGTGGGCTGGGAAACTCTGCTTAACCGCCGTGGCACGACTTGGCGCAAGCTCAGCGAGGATGCTCGGGATAATATTAACGCCCAATCGGCCCATAACATCATGCTGGAAAACACCTCCATTATTAAACGGCCCGTGGTCGAACACGAAGGCTCTGTTTTCGTCGGCTTTAACGCCACAGACTGGGCAACACGAATCCACCAAACAGGAACAACCGCCACATGAGTTTTGCATTCGGTATCGGTATTGGCAGCCAGAATAATCTAGGTGAATGGCTAGAGGTATTTTACCCTCATCCAATTATAACACCGGATACCGAACTGATTGATGTGGTAGAAACGGCGCTCGATTATAAAGGCGGCAACCAGGCCATTCCTACCACTGCCGAGCAACTGACACAGCTTGCCAACGCCCTGCGGCAAACCGGTGCGACCGAGCAGGCGTCTCTCGCAGAAAAAGCTGCTAACAGCAAGCGCCCGGTTGTCGTAACCGTGCTGGCAACAGACGACACTGCCTCCAGCACGCCAGAGGTCTATCTGAAACTGCACCTGATTTCCCACCGACAAGTCAAACCGCACGGCCTGCGGCTCGATGGCATCTTCGGCCTACTACCCAATCTGGCCTGGACGAACGAAGGTGCCATCGACTTGAACGAACTGCCAGAGCGCCAACTTAAGGCGCGACTGGAAGGCCGCACCCTGGAGATTAAATCGGTCGATAAGTTCCCGCAAATGACAGATTACGTGGTACCCAAAGGCGTGCGTATTGCAGACACAGCGCGCGTGCGCCTCGGCGCCTATGTGGGCGAAGGCACAACCGTCATGCACGAAGGTTTTATCAACTTCAATGCCGGCACCGAAGGCACCAGCATGATTGAAGGCCGCATTTCTGCAGGCGTGATGGTAGGCAAAGGCTCTGATCTTGGCGGCGGTTGCTCAACCATGGGCACCCTGTCTGGTGGCGGCAACATGGTTATTGCCGTGGGCGAAAACTGCCTGATTGGCGCCAATGCAGGTATTGGTATCCCCTTGGGGGATAGGTGCAAGATCGAAGCAGGCCTGTACATTACCGCAGGCACCAAAGTGGCCCTACTGGATGACAGCAATACGCTGGTTGAGATTATCAAAGCCCGGGATTTGGCGAACAAGCAAGATCTACTGTTTCGTCGCAACAGCCAGACCGGTGCAGTTGAGTGCAAAACCAACCAGTCTGCTGTTGAGTTGAACGAGGCGCTGCACGCGAATAATTAATTCGTGCAAACTCCCCCCTCTCCCTGGCCCTCTCCCACAAGGGGAGAGGGAACAGTGATTTAGTCCCTCTCCCCTTGTGAGAGAATGGATAGTGCTTTAGCTCCTCCCCCCTTGTGGGAGAATGGATAGTGCTTTAGCTCCTCCCCCCTTGTGGGAGAATGGATAGTGCTTTAGCTCCTCTCCCCTTGTGGAAGAATGGATAGTGCTTTAGCCCCTCGCCCCTTGTGGGAGAGGGGTTGGGGAGAGGGGATCTTTATAACGACAGAGATTAATATGTCACCTTCACCTACGCTTGAATTAGCCATTGATTTGATTAGCCGGCCATCCATCACTCCAGACGACGGCGGCTGCCAGAAACTGATAATGTCCCGGCTGGCCCCCCTGGGGTTTACCAGCGAACACATGCGTTTTGGCGACACAGACAACCTCTGGGCTCGCAAAGGTGCAAACGGGCCGGTGTTGGCTTTTGCAGGCCATACCGATGTGGTTCCTACAGGGCCCGAAAAAAACTGGGCGCACCCACCGTTTGAGCCGATTATCAAAGACGGGGTTCTATATGGCCGTGGCGCGGCCGACATGAAGGGCAGTCTTGCGGCATTCATCACCGCCTGCGAACGCTTTGTGGTAGCCCACCCAAACCACCGCGGCTCTATCGCTCTGTTAATCACCAGCGACGAAGAAGGTCCGGCTCAAAACGGCACTGTAAAGGTGGTCGAAGCCCTTGAAGCCCGCTCTGAAAAAATCGATTGGTGCTTGATTGGCGAGCCGTCCAGTACCCGGGAAGTTGGCGATGTGATCAAGAATGGCCGGCGCGGATCACTACACGGCTATCTGACAGTGCAAGGGGTTCAGGGCCACGTGGCCTATCCGCACCTGGCAGAAAACGCCGTTCATGCGGTTGCACCCGCCTTGCATACATTAGCCAACGAATTTTGGGATAACGGCAATGACTACTTTCCGCCAACAACCTTTCAAATAACGAAAGTGGAAGCCGGCACTGGCAGTAACATTATCCCTGGTGAATGCCTGGTGCACTTTAACTTCCGTTACTGCACAGAAAATACGGCTGAAAGCCTTGAAGAGAGAGTGGTCGCCATTCTCGACCGGCATAATCTTAAATACGATGTACAATGGCATCTCAGTGGCCGCCCCTTCCTTACCGACAAAGGCGCACTGGTGTCTGCCAGCCGGAGTGCCATTCACAATGTGACCGGGCGTACAACCGAACTCTCCACGTCAGGCGGCACCTCGGACGGGCGCTTCATCGCACCTACGGGTGCTCAGGTTGTGGAGCTTGGCCCGATCAACGCTACCATTCACAAGGTAAATGAGTGCGTGAAAGCGGAAGACCTCAACACGCTTTCGAAAATCTACGAGCACATTCTAGTAGGGTTACTAGCCTGACACGTCTCTTTGAACACTGAACAACATGAACAGCCGAAGCCATTGCTTCGGCTTTTTGTTTCGGCGTGTCAGTAATGCGGTGGCGGAGTTTCTTCCTCTTGGGATTTCATATTGGAAGGCGCGACCTCTTTTAACTGGTTGTGCAGCAACCGCTTTGCATTCCAGAGTTCGCGGATATCCATCTCCTGCTTTGCCACCTGTTCGCTCAATGTATTAATAATATCGTCCTGGAAAGCAAGCCGTGTTTCCAGCTCGTCTAGCCTGGTTTGCAAATCGTTGTGGCTCATCGGATGTTGAAACTCCCTCGCATGAATCGTTGGCGTGGATAGGCGAAGCTTGGTCAGCCGTCGAGATAATCTGTTATCATGCCGTTTTTGCCCGCCAGAGCTTCCGTTTTTCGGAAAATCAGGCGGTATTCACTGGCCGGATACGTAACTTTACCCGATATCCGGTTTTTTATCGTCAGCGTTATTAAGAAATGGAGAATTATCAGTCAATGCGTAATCCAGCCAAAGCGATCCTTGTTGCTATTCTGATCGCTATTCCCGCCCCGTTTATCCTTGGCTTTCTGCTGGTATCTTTTACCCCGGAACTGTTCCAGATCCTGTCTCAATCCCAGAGCAGCGAATTGGCCCAAAGCACGCCATTCGTTCTCGGCAGTGCCCAGGGTATCGCCGCATACATTATCGCCGTCATCATTTTCGGCATTGCCGGCTTTCTGGCCGTCGTCGTTGCTGCAAAGCAACAGCCTGCGCGTAATAATTCACCATCAAGGAACCAGGGTTCCAGTCAGAGCTCTAATCAGAACTACTCCGATGATGCAGATTATGATGACAACGGCCCTGAAGGCGACGAAGAAGGCTCTGTAAAGTGGTTTAACGTTAAAAAAGGGTTCGGCTTTATTGTTCGTGACAGTGGAGACGAAGTTTTTGTGCATTTCCGTGCGATTCGCGGCAGTGGCCGCAGGGTTCTGCGCCAGGGCCAACTGGTTCGCTTCAGCGTGGTTGAAGCCGAAAAAGGCCTTCAGGCAGACAATGTTTCTATTCTAAGCGACTGAAACGTTTTCTGATGTAAAAAAAGGCAGCCTGAGATTTGTTACAGGCTGCCTTTTTTAATGCCAAATTATTCAATTCCAAACCACCAGTTGCTCTCCCCGGCTATCCAGCCGCCACCATTTTTCATCCTCTACCGGCTCTCCTTCTTTCCATTCCCCGGAACTGCAGCGAATTTCGGTATCCATGGTTTGCTTTGCACTGCGGGCGCAATCCAGATCACTGCTCCAGGGTAACCGTTCGCCTTCGATAACCAGTGAGGTAAACCGCTTACCAAAAGCCCGTGGATACAATGTTATTCTCAAACGATCTTCACCATAATAACCGGAGCCTTTGACAACGGACGATACATCACTATCATCAAGCGCCAACTGCTCAAGGCGGCTTTCCAGCCAACGGCAAACCGCGCCTGCTTCCAGGTCACGAATGTAGATTTCCAGATCCTGCACTCGCAGATTCTCCATGCTGATGGTCACAATGCAGCACATAGTGAACCGGCCCAGGCTGCGCTGCAACCCAGCGTTCCAGCTCCTGACGCAGATCTTCTACCGTAAGCTGGTACAGCA
>NZ_JBQDCO010000056.1:0-18707 GCF_052091845.1 Marinobacter sp.
TATTCCGGGGCACTATAAATGAGCGGTGCTGCGGTTATTGCTTGAATCCACGGTTTAAGTATGATTGTGACGTGTATTGCTTCCTGATCTTATTTCTTGTTTATTGATATTGGACCCCTTCATATCTTTTTGAGATTGCATGTCTTTCATACAGGTCATCATTCTGGTTTTCGTGTCGACTGTTTTGTTCGGGTAAGTGCGCGCTTCATTAATCCGATCGGCCAATCCTGAATTGGCAGTGGCCATGGTAGAAAATAAAGTGGCAGCTGCGGCAGCGATAATGATTTTTTTCATGATACTCTCCTTAATTGCCTTAAACCGTTCAAGAAATTCAGTTCAGTTTCAGTTTTCTGTGATTTACTTGAGCGCGATCAGGACGTCGACTGCTCGAAGCCCGAGCCAGCCGGCGCTTGCGTCTCCACGAGTTGACTTTACCGCAGGGATTACCCTGCGGTATTTTTTTGCCTTTGTTTCAGAGCTTTGTGATAAGCCCGGCCTTCTTCCGTCATCATTTGCACGCGAGCCTCAAAGCCCCCTTCGGACATCGCATTACGTGTCATGTCTCTGTGTAAGCGCTGCATCTCTTCATTCTTAAGTATTTCTTCAATGGATGATTTGTCCATCATTTGGCTGTGCATGGCCCTCATGTCCTTATTGTCTGACATGTTGCCGGCGAGTACGGACGTTGAAACAGTAACTGCTGCTGCAAATATAAGTAAATTTTTCATTTTTACACCTCCTAGTTGGTTGGTGAGTTAATTAAAACATCGGTTTCTGAATTGATCCTGAAAGAAACAAAACAATTTAAAATAAAGTAACTTTTTTCAGGAATAACAGTATCTTGATATAAATCAAATTGTGCATTTTCGTTCTGCAATTCAGTTTGGTTTCAGATAAGCGCTATAAGATTGCGATTCAGAAACATTTCAATGGAGATATAACATTGTCCATTCTTCCTCACCTTATAAAGCCGGCCTTTCTCGGTGCTTTGGTTTTGACCAGTTTGCCCGCTTGGACGGCACCCAGACTTGAGTTAACCGGCGCGATTGATGCGGCCATCGAGAACGATCCGTGGCTGCGTCAGAGTGTGCAGATGCAAGATGCTCTGTTGGAAGAAGCTGTTGCCGATGGGGCACTCCCGGACCCCCGGATGACGCTTGGTGCCGCGAATTTGCCCACGGATACTTTCGATACCGGACAGGAGGCAATGACTCAGGCCACCATTGGATTTACCCAGCGAATTCCGCGAGGTGATAGCCGTCAGCTGGCCAGTGAAAAAAAGCAGGAAATGGCAGGCGTTCAGCCTTTTCGGCGCGAGAACCGCCGGGCGCAGGTCATGGAATCGGTAGCGCATCTCTGGCTTGAGGTCTGGCGAACCCAGCAAAGCATCGAACTGATTGAAGATAATCGTGCTCTGTTTCAACAGTTAGAGGATGTCGCAGAGGCTGGGTATACCTCAGCAAGCATGGGTTCCAGGCAGCAGGATGTTATCCGTGCCTCGCTGGAACTGACGCGACTTGAGGACCGGCTGACGGTGCTGCATTCGCAACAGGCATCGAACCGCGCGGAGCTGGCAGAGTGGATAGGCCCGGACCAGGCCAAGCTGGCTGTCAGTAAAGATGTACCCAACGAGTTGCTGAGAGTGTTTCCTCTGGGCTGGGCTGAAACATCCGCAGAGGCACTGATCCGTCATCCGTCAATCCGCGCGACTGATCAGCTGATTGATGCCCAGAGTGTTGACGTTGACCTGGCTCGCCAGGCCTACAAGCCGGAATGGTCAGTATCTGCACAATATGGATACAGGGAGCGGGCACCAAACGGTCAGGACAGGGCCGACCTGTTTTCTGTAGGCATTGGCTTTGATCTCCCGATCTTTACAGGCAACCGGCAGGATCGAAAACTGAATGCATCAGTGGCGCGACTGGAGGCGGCAAAAACAGAACGTATTTTGCAGATCCGGGGACTTCAGGCCAAAGCCCGTGCGGCCGTGGCCCGGATCGAACGACTGGATGACCGCATAGAGCTCTATGAACAGACCCTGCTGCCGCAAATGGAGGCGCAGGCAAGCGCAGCATTGACTGCTTACAACAACGATGACGGCGACTTCGCCGAAGCGGTACGAGCGCGAATTGCAGAGCTTAATACCCAGGTTGAATTGATACAGATGATGGCCGAGCGGGCCAAGAATCTGGCGAGTTTCCGTTATCTGACGTCCGACACTTCCGACATACCTTCCTTTTCACTGAATCGTTACCAGGACTGACCATCATGGCTAATTTTGCTCGCCCTTTGGGCTTTGTATTGCTCGGCGGCCTCGCCGGTGCAGGGGCCACGTACTGGCTTGACACTGACGCGACTTCGACGCCTGCAGCTGAAATGGCCGCTTCTGGCCCAAAGGAGCCGCTGTATTGGGTAGCCCCGATGGACCCCAATTTCAAAAGTGACAAACCCGGAAAATCCCCGATGGGGATGGATCTAATCCCGGTATTCGAGGAGGGTGGGTCAGCTGAGGATCCAGCCGGCACGGTCCGAATTTCACCAACGGTCGTCAACAACCTTGGGGTTCGAACGGAGCCGGTGATTCAGGGGCGCCTGCCTAACAACATTACTACCGTAGGCTACGTGCAGTACAACGAAGACGAGATGGCCCACGTGCACCCTCGTGTTGAAGGCTGGATCGAAGCGCTTTATGTCAAAGCCGAGGGCGAGCCTGTTGAGCAAGGCAAGCCTTTGTACACGCTGTACTCGCCCACCCTTGTGAATGCGCAGGAAGAACTGCTTCTCGCGATGAACCGTGGCAATCAGAGACTGGTTGATGCTGCTACCGAGCGATTGTTGGCGCTGAACGTACCGGCTAGTCTGATCAGCCAACTGCGCCAGAAGCGCGAAGTCCAGAGAACCATGACGGTTTACGCTCCGGGTTCCGGGGTGATCGAGAATCTGAATGTTCGTGAGGGTATGTTCATCAAGCCCGGAAACCGGGTTTTATCGATTGCCGCACTGGATGAGGTCTGGGTGATCGGCGAAGTGTTTGAAAGCCAGCTTTCCGCCGTAGAGGCTGGTAATCGGGTGCAGATGACGCTGGATTACATGCCCGGTCGCGAGTGGCGCGGAAACGTGGATTACGTCTACCCCGAAGTGAACCCGAAAACCCGGACGGCGCAAGTGCGGATGCGCTTTGATAACGATGATGGTGTTCTGATGCCAGGCATGTTCGCTCGCCTGGATGTTCAGGGCGAACGGGGACAGCGGCAGTTTCTGGTGCCACGGGAGTCGGTCATCCGCACCGGACAGAGCGATCGACTGGTTCTGTCGATGGAAGAGGGCGCCTTCAAGTCGGTTAACGTGAACGTTGGGCGCGTCGGCGACAAGTATGCGGAAATACTCAATGGCCTCTCGCCAGGCGACACGGTGGTCACATCCGCCCAGTTCCTAATCGATTCGGAATCCAGCAAAACCTCGGACTTCCAACGGATGTCATCGCCTCAGGATATGGATGAGCAGGGGATGGATCATGAAGGCATGGATCACAGCACCATGAGCCATGGCGGAGGCGAGTCATGATTGCCGCTATTATTCACTGGTCTATTCGTAACCGCTTCCTGGTGTTGCTGGCGACGTTGCTTATCACAGGGCTCGGCCTTTATTCGCTGAAACAAACGCCGGTGGATGCTCTGCCGGATCTGTCCGATGTGCAGGTCATTATCAAAACCAGTTTCCCAGGCCAGGCGCCGCAGGTGGTGGAAGACCAAGTGACCTACCCGATGACGACAGCCATGCTCTCGGTACCGGGCGCGAAAACGGTCAGGGGATACTCGTTCTTCGGTGACTCCTATGTTTACGTGATCTTCGATGAAGACACCGACATGTACTGGGCCCGCTCCCGGGTACTGGAATACCTGTCCCAGGTTGCGCCCAGCCTTCCAGACTCTGCAAGGCCTCAGCTCGGGCCAGACGCTACCGGAGTTGGCTGGGTTTACCTGTATGCGCTGGTAGACCGCACTGGGAACCAGGACCTAAGCCAGTTGCGCAGCCTGCAGGACTGGTTCCTGAAGTACGAACTGCAAACGGTGCCGGGTGTCTCTGAGGTGGCTGCGCTAGGCGGTATGGTGAAGCAGTACCAGGTCAAGGTCAGCCCGGAAAAACTCAGGGCGCTGGGAATTCCTCTGGCTCACATCCAGAACGCCATCAAGAGAGGCAACCAGGAAGTGGGCGCCTCCGTCATCGAGATGGCCGAGGCGGAATACATGGTGCGCACGTCTGGCTATATAAAATCCCGTGAGGATCTTCTGTCGATTCCATTAGGACTCGATGACAACGGTACCCCCATATTGCTGAAAGATGTGGCCACCGTTGAAGTTGGCCCGCAGATGCGGCGTGGGGTTGCCGAACTGAATGGGGAAGGTGAAACCGTCGGCGGTGTTGTGGTGATGCGCTTTGGTGAGAACGCTCAGGCAACCATTAATGGCGTGAAGGCGAAACTGGAAGACCTGAAATCCAGTTTGCCTGAAGGCGTCGAGGTGGTGACGGTTTACGATCGCTCTGGTCTGATTGAGCGGGCGGTCAATAATCTCGGCTTCAAGCTGCTTGAAGAGTTTCTGGTGGTGGGCCTGGTGTGCATCGTCTTCCTGTTCCACGTGCGCTCGTCGCTGGTGGCGATTCTCAGCCTTCCCGTGGGTATTCTGGCGGCCTTTATCGTCATGCACTGGCAAGGCATCAATGCCAACATCATGTCACTCGGGGGGATTGCCATCGCCATCGGCGCCATGATTGATGGTGCTATTGTAATGATCGAGAACATGCACAAACACATGGAGCGAACCCCGTTAACGTCTGAGAACCGATGGGAAGTCGTTGCACGGTCAGCCTCTGAGGTCGGGCCCGCGCTGTTTTTCTCGCTCCTGATCATTACCGTCAGTTTTGTGCCGGTGTTTGCCCTGGAGGCGCAGGAAGGGCGGATGTTTTCTCCCCTGGCGTTCACCAAAACCTACGCCATGGCGGCGAGTGCGGCCCTGGCGGTGACGCTGGTGCCGGTGCTGATGGGCTATTTCATTCGCGGCAAGGTGCTGCCGGAGCACAAGAACCCCGTGAACCGCCTGCTGGTTGGCGTTTATATGCCGGTGCTGAAGCTGGTGTTACGCTTCCCGAAAACGACGGTTATTGTTGCGTTGCTGACATTGGCTGTGGGCCTTTGGCCAGCCACCAAAATCGGCAGTGAATTCATCCCGCCACTGGATGAAGGCGACCTGATGTACATGCCCACCACCTACCCGGGCATCTCCATTGGTAAGGCTCGGGAACTGTTGCAGCAAACGGACAAGCTGATTGCCACCGTACCCGAAGTCGAAACCGTGTTCGGCAAAGTGGGGCGGGCGGATACCGCTACCGATCCGGCTCCATTGACGATGATCGAGACCTTCATCCAGCTCAAGCCGAGGGATCAATGGCGGGAAGGCATGACCACCGAAAAGCTGAAGCAGGAGCTCAATACTCTGATTCGGTTCCCGGGGGTAACCAATGCCTGGGTTATGCCGATCATCACGCGCATCGATATGCTGGCAACGGGTATTAAAACGCCGGTGGGCATCAAGATTGCCGGTCCGGACCTTACCGTCATCCAGAACATCGGTAAACGCCTTGAGGAAGTCATGGTCGACATCCCCGGTACAGCCTCCGTTTACTCTGAGCGAGTCGCTGGGGGCCGCTACATCAAGGTGGATATTGATCGTGAGCGTGCCGCTCGTTATGGGCTGAATATCGCTGATGTTCAGCAGGTAGTGGCCTCCGCTATTGGTGGAATCAACGTTTCCAGAACCATCGAGGGACTTGAGCGGTATCCCATTAATCTTCGTTATCCGGAAGACTACCGGGATTCGCCCGAGAAGCTGGAGCAACTGCCCATCGTGACCGCATCCGGCCAGCGCATTGCCCTGGCAGATGTGGCGGAGATCGGCGTGGAGGATGGCCCGCCGGCCATTAAGAGTGAGAATGCCCGCCTGAACGGCTGGACCTTTGTGGATATTGAGGGTGTCGACGTAGGCACCTATGTTGAACAGGCCATGGTTACCGTGAGTGAAGAGCTGGATCTACCTCCCGGTTATTCAATCAACTGGTCTGGTCAGTATGAGTACATGCTCCGTGCGAAGGAAAAACTGACCTATGTGGTGCCGTTAACGCTGGCCATCATCGTCATCCTGCTGTTTCTTAACTTCCGCCGTTTTGCCGAAGTGGGGATTATTATGGGCACGCTACCGTTTGCGATGATCGGTGCTATCTGGCTGATGTATCTGCTTGGTTATAATTTTTCGGTAGCCGTCGGTGTCGGTTTCATTGCGCTGGCCGGCGTTGCGGTAGAGATTGGGGTGATCATGCTGGTGTATTTGAATCAGGCTTATAACGCAATGCTGGAAACGTGTGATGACAAAGGGCTGACGCCAAAGCGAGAAACCCTCCGCCATGCCGTACTACACGGTGCCGGTATGCGGGTTCGGCCAATCATGATGACGGCGGCCGCCATTATCGGGGGGCTTGTGCCCATTATGATTGGCACCGGTACAGGGTCGGAGGTGATGGGCCGGATTGCGGCACCTATGGTGGGCGGTATGATTTCCGCTGTCATTCTGGCGCTGCTGGTGATTCCTGTGCTCTTTTATCTCTGGAAACAGCGAACTCTTGGTGAGTAACGCCGATAGCAAGGTGCCAGGATTCGGCCTGGCACCTTGCTATCACGTCTTTACCGGTTATCACGATCATTCGCAGAGTGCCTACCCGTCTACTGCGCATATTCCAAAATCTATTTGCCTGAACGTTCGCTTTGTGACCAATCCGACCTGATGAACCTTTCGGTACACCGCACCTGGTTTAACATAATATACATTATGCGCAGTATGGTTTTGGTATAGGTGCGTAAGAGGTGCTGGCAAATACTCGTTCTGCTCTGTACGTTGTCTACCTTAAAATCGAGCCATGGATAGCACCGAACTTTGCTTTATGTGCACGCTCGTGCGCCTAACTGTCGCGGCTAAGATACTCAGGCCAACGAACATCTCAGGTCAGACATTCGCTCAGTCCGACCTACGAAGGAACTTGGCAAGCCTGAGGGTTGCATCATCCTGCACACTGGTTTTTCCTGCGCCCGTCATATCATTCGTTTCTTTAAACGTCAGCCGGCTAACGCACCTGTTCTCTTCTTTGGTAACTGGGTGGTACATTTCATTCTTACGCGCGTAAGCATTCGTGGACGGCTAAAAGGCCAGTTCTGTGACGGCACTAGTCGTTATAATTGTCGTGCTGAAAACGTGAGTGTTACCCAGCCAATTCTGCGCAGTCAGTAGCCGTACACCGAAAGCCGCTATACTTTACCGAAGCTATCTCAGAGAACTGTCTACGCCAAGGCACTTTAGGAAATATCAAATGAAGAGCGCTAAGGCGCTTCTAGAGCGAACACACGTAATGTCCAATATTTAGGAGTATTGGACATTTCACTCATATAGATATACTCTCCCCAGAAATACTCAATCAATCAAGGCCTCACGTGTCCAGATCATTCACGGGTCATCCACTGTTCGATACGACGAACTATCTCGAAGACCTTGCGGACTTTCATTGTCACCCGTCAATACCGCAGTTTCTTGGGACACTTCCCCAGGCAACTGGCCTGCTTCGTCAGGACTATGAGATCAGCCGTCAGTTTCTTCTGAGGTATTCCGATGTCGCAGGCACGTTTACGCGATTTCGGAGTGAAGTTCAGCGCTTTCTTAATTATTTGTGGGTTACGTCTGGACGAACGCTGTCACAAACGGATTCTGATGTGGTTTCCGCCTACTTTAAAACCCTGAAGAATCCGCCCAAGTCCTGGATAAGTCGGGGCGTATTTTCTGCCTTTACAGATTTGGGCGGCCTGCGTGTGCCGAATCATGTATGGCGGCCGTTTGCCTTGCGATCGAAGGATGAGAACTCAACGTACAGCGCCAGCCAAGCCAGCTTGAATGCCAGTCGAACTGCTCTGCAAACCTTCTTCAAGTTTCTGGTTTCACAGCAATACCTGTTATCGAATCCGCTTGATGAAGTGCGAAAGCGTGACCGTAAGGCAAAGCCACAACTGTCTAATGACGTTGAGGCTGATGTGCGCCGTTTGACGGACTGGCAGTGGGCCTATTTTCTGGAAACCGTAGCGGAAGCTGCTGCGCAACACTCTAAATACGAACGACATCTTTTTGTTGTGGTCACCATGAAGTCACTGTTTTTGCGCGTCGGGGAGTTGGCTCCACGACCACTGGAAGACGGCGCCGAGCGCATTCCGGTATTTGGGGATTTTCGGCGAAAGGTGATTCAGGGTGAAGAATACTGGTCTTATTTTGTGTTTGGTAAGGGCGACAAGGCCCGTTCTGTCACTCTGCCTGACGCCTACCTCCCCTACCTCAGGCGCTGGCGCAAGTATCTTGGGTCACCGGGCACCATGCCCGAGCAAAACGAACGCAACCCGATTATTCCCTCAAGCCACGGTAATGCACTGGGCAAGCGACAGGTTCAGCGTATTTACGAACAAGCGGTGATGTTGACAGTTGAGCGAATGCGGGATTACGGCTTTATGGAAGAGGCTGGCCAGTTTGAAGCCATTAAGTCGGAAACACACTATCTGCGCCATACCGGAGCCAGCCAGGCGATCGAGTCTGGTGCGGATATACGCCACATTAGTGAGGAGCTGGGACACGCCAGTGCGGCTTTTACGGAATCTGTGTATGTGAACTCAGACCAGGCCCGAAAGCGCTTTGAGGGTCGGGGGCGGTTAATATAGAGTGAGGCAGGTAACCCTGATCACTCTTCAAAGTCATCCCAACTGATCATATTCAACTCCTACAGAGCAAGGATAGATTAATGAAGGTTTTTTGGTTCGGGCACCGGCTCTCGCTTTACCCTGCCCGCAATCAGTGATCCCAGCACAATCAGAGTGCTTGCGGCGATGACAGCGCTGCTTGCTTCCCCATAACCAGCCACAATCAGCAATCCCAGTTCTGGCATGAGTCTCGAAGCAAGCTTCAAAGGATGAAGTTATGATTAGGTTCAGGGTTGCACTTCTCTTGAGTCTCGTATCTTGTGCGTCGGCGGCACAAGACATTACGTTCGAGCAGGCGCTTGATCAGTTAACCAGCGGCCTGGCTGTGGTTCGGTCGTATTTTGTTCCCGAAGGACCTCAGCTGGGACAAGTCGGGGCATTGACGGGGACCGGCGGCGATCAAACCTCTAGCAGGCCAGTGCTTATAACCCTTTAATCTGCTTGTACTATTTGATCAGCATCCACAACCCCATGGCCACCATCATCAGGTTTTCGGTTAGCGAGATAAAACCGAGGGGTACATTGCTGTCGCCACCAACACAGGCGCATTTGAGTTCCCGTTTATCAATGTAGACGGCTTTGAACACCGAAAACGCTCCTATAGAACCAATAAACAGGGCCACAGGCGCAGAAAGCCAGATCATCGCTCCTGATATCATCAGCACACCGGCCAGCGCCTCGCCGAACGGGTACAGATAGCCGTATCTTACCCATCGCTGGGCCAGCAAGTCGTAATTGAGAAACATGGTTGAGAAGCTTTCAATGTCCTGTAGCTTCTGAACAGCGAGCAAACACATGGCAACGGAAATGAACCACTCAATTGCTCGTACAGTAAAGATGCTATCGTAAGCAGCCCAGCTGATGGCGAGAGCCATAAAAAACGACAACCCGAATATCGCGATTACCGGGGTGTAGCTGGTTTCATCACTGCCTTTTACCTGTTTACCGAAATATTCACGCAGCTCGTCATACCCACCAATGCGTTCATCGTTGATCCAGGTCTGGGGCGTGGTGTCTACGTTGTGCTGCTGTTGGAACTCGTCGGTTTGTTCACGGGTTTCAAGATGGTGGTCCTCTACCTTGAAACCCTTTTGCTCAAGCAGGTCCTTTGATTTAAGGCCAAAAGGACACAGGTGATCGGGCATTACCATGCGGTAAATGATGGCGTGTTTCTGATTACTTGAAGGCACAGGTTCTCCTCCTTTCTCCAGCGGTTGCAAAGACTCTACTGTTATTCAAGATCCTGCCAGCCCGCATCCGGGCCGAATCTCGGGCCGTGCCGTTCGGCAAGTGCTTCGAGGCGTTGGCGGATGCCCTCCACGCCTTCGTCCCGGGCATATTTCATCGGTCCACCGCGGAAAGGCGCAAAGCCGGTACCGAAGATCATTGCTCCATCTGCCGTGTCTTCATCAGCAACAACGCCTTCACGAATGCAGGTCATACAGGCGTTGAGCATGGGCAACAGAAGCCTGTCCAGCGCATCTTCCGGGGCCGAGGAATCCGGGTCCTGCTTTTCGGGTTTACCGTTTTCCCATTTGTAGATGCCCTTGCCTGACTTTTTACCCAGCTTGCCCTCGTCAACCAGGCTTTTAAGCCATTGAGGGGTGGCAGGCATTTCGGTTTCAAGGCGTTCCTGGAGCATTTCAGCCACGCCTACACAAATGTCGAGGCCCACCTGGTCCGCCAGTTCGATTGGCCCCATGGGCATGCCAAAATCGACGGCCACTTTGTCGATGGCCTCTGCCTGCACACCTTCATCAAGCATGACCATGGCCTCCACCAGGTACGGCGTCAAAGCCCGGTTCACCAAAAAGCCAGGTGCGGTAGCAACCGCCGCCGGCAAGCGGTCTATCTGGCCGACGAACTTACGCGCACGGTCGTATGTTTTGTCTGAAATTCGGTCGTGGGTAACCACTTCCACAAGCGGCATACTGGCGACCGGGTTGAAAAAATGCAGGCCTACCATGCGCGCCGGGTCTTTTAATCCCTCCTGCAGGCTCTCAAGTGGAATGCTTGAAGTGTTCGTGGCCAGAATGGCGCCTTTTTTAAGCTTGGGCTCCACCTCGGCATACACGGTATGCTTGATTTCCACCTTTTCCGGTACAGCTTCAATAACCAGGTCCGCGTGGCCAATGCCCTGATTAGCAAAATCGGGAATCAGATTATCCAGAATGTCTCGGGTTTGAGATTTGGACCGGTGTTTTTTCTCACATAACTCGTTGAGTTTTTTGATGGCACGGGCAATCTTGCCGGTCTCTTTATCAAACAAACTCACCTGTAAGCCCTGAAACGCACACCACCCGGCTATATCCCCGCCCATTTCGCCGGCCCCCACCACATGCACATGAGTAATGGGGTCTGCTTCTGTCCGCGCCAATCCTTTCATGGTTTCCCGCAGGAAGAATACCCGCACTAGATTGCGGGAGGTTTGCGTATTCAACAGGTGGGCAAAGGATTTTATTTCTGCCTCCCGCATGTCCTTGCCCTGCCCCCCATGGTGTTCCCACAGTTCGATCAAGGCTTTGGGTGCAGGATAGTGTTCGGATGGCGCTTTTTTGAAGGTTTTCGATCGCATTTGGCGGGTTTCAAGCTGCCGTGCGGGTCGCGTGCTCATCAGCTGATCACGGAAGCGGGTACCTTCTTGTTTAACGTCGCCTTCCACAACAGCGCGAACGGTCGCCTGAACATGCCGCTCCTGGATGACATCGTCCACTAACCCCAGTTTTTTGGCTTTGCTGTCATGGGTGTTTTTGCCCGTAAGCATCATGGTCATGGCTTCTACCGGGTCAATCAGCCGCGTAAGGCGGTCAGTTCCACCCAGGCCGGGATGAAGCCCCAGTTGCACCTCGGGAAAGCCCAATTTGGCGCCGGCAATGGCAAACCGGTAATCACAGGCCAGTGCCAGTTCCAGGCCACCACCAAGACAGGCACCGTGTACGATGGCTATCTTGGTGGCCTTGAGTGCCTCGAACCTGTCGATCACTTCATGGGCCCGCGTGAGCTTTTCTACAGCTTCATCTTCAGTGCGGAGTGACTCAAACTCTGAAATATCGGCGCCCATGCAAAAGCCGCTGGCTTTAACAGACCTCAGAACCAATGCGTTTGGTGTGTCCGTTTCCAGCTCATTGATGATCGCGGACAGCTCTTCGAGCACGTCAACGGAGAGTACGTTGGCACTTGCGTCTTTTTTGTCAAAGAGCAGCCAGGCCACGCTGTTGTCATCCCGGGCAAGATGCCAATGGTTCCACTGGCTCTTCCCTTGATTTTGCCAGGGGCCGAATTCCACCTCCCGGCTACTTAGTGCTTTCAGAATAGGGTCTGTCATGGTGAACCATCCTCTCTCGTCCTGTGGAGAACCTAAATCGCCTCGATCAGCATGGCACCGGATTGACCACCGCCAATGCACTCGGTTGCGATGCCACGTTTCAGTTTTTTGCGGCGCAGCGCATTTACCAGATGAAGCACAATCCGGTTGCCACTGGTGCCCACCGGATGACCTATGGCAACGGCGCCACCGTCCACATTCAGCCGTTCAGGGTCGAGGCGGCCCATGGGTTTATCCATGCCCAAAGCCACGCGACAGAACTCCTCATCTTCCCAGGCTGCAGCACATGCCAGTACCTGGGCTGCAAAGGCTTCGTTAATTTCCCACAGATCCACGTCGTTCAGGCCCCATTCCTGGCGTTTCAGAATGGCGGTGGAACTCAGCGTGGGGCCCAGCCCCATAATTTTCGGGTCCAGAGCGGACCATTCGCTGTCCCGGATAACCGCAATGGGCTCCAGGCCGTACTTCTCGACAGCCTCTTCTGAAGCCAGCACCAGCCAGGAAGCGCCGTCGGTAACCTGGGAGCTGTTCCCCGGAGTTACCTGGCCGTAGGGTGGTTCGAAAGCCGCTTTGAGCTTGGCCAGGGCCTCCACCGAGGTATCGGGTCGCACCCCGTCGTCCTGTTTGTAGATCCTGCCATCGGGCGCGATGGCGGGGACCACCTCACCATCCAGCCAGCCTTCCTGTTGCGCCCTGGCTAGCCGGTGATGGCTGCTAACCGCGTACTCGTCGGCCGCCTTGCGGGTAATATTGAACTGTTGTGCTAACACTTCTGCGGTCTGCCCCATACTCAAACCCACAATGGGGTCCGTCAGCCCTTTAATCAGACTAACCTCTGGTTTGAACTGCATAGGGTTGAACCGGGTCACCTGCCGCACGTAGTCCTGTGCTGAAGAGGCGACTCCCATGCCGGCGAGCCAGCGCGCAGCGTCTTCACTCAGCATCATAGGGGCTTTGCTGAGCGCTTCTGCGCCCCCCGCCAAAATCAGATCGCTGCTGCCATCACGAATGTATTTGTACGCTGTATCTACTGACTGCATGCCCGAGCCGCAGTTGATCTGAACCGTAAACGCGGGCATGGATTCGCCCATTCCCAGGCGCAACGCAGCCACACGAGCCGGGTTCATTTCATCAGGCAGTACGTTGACACAACCCAGAATGACCTGATCGAACGCATCGCGGGGAATGGGCAGGCGCATTAATAGCGGGCGTCCGCATTGAACGGCGAGATCAACGGGGGTAAACGGGCCAGGTTCACCGCGCGCCTTTATGAAGGGGGTGCGGGCGCCATCAATAATATAGACCGGCCGGCCGGTCGTGCGGGGTTTAAGAATGTCGCCGTTTGTCTGGTCGGCGGTGGCATTGGCAGAAGAGTCAGTAGCACTCCGTGTCATTGCGGTTCCTCCATTTCTGACCGTAGAGATTCGCGTGCACATACTGCGAAACTGATCAGGAAAGAACGGCTGTGAGCTTTCCTTTGTTGATGTAGTGTAGTCGACTTATCGTAGCTTGTTCTGTTACAAATCTTAACACAAGCTGCTGTGCAGAATTCAAGCAAGGCGCGGCCACCTTGCCCGCCGGAAACAGAAAATATCAGCAGTTACGACGAGCAGCTAAGGTGTGAAGACCCGCCAAGCTCAAAAAACGCCTCCGGCTTCAGCCTGACGTATTTCTCTTCCACATCCTTCGATTGCTCAGCGTACGGCTGCGTCATGATGGCTTGCAACTCCCGGATTAAAGCATAGTTTCCCGCAGCGGCTTGCTTGTAGGCAGGCACCATGAACCATTCCCGCAAGGTGTATTTTGGGTTGGCCAGCTTCATTTGGCGGGAAAGTTCATCACGGGTGCTGGGTTGAGTAAGAGACTGCCATTTTGAAAACCAATCCGCCCAAAGCTTGTCCATCCCTTCGGGATCTGAATCGTAGGGCTGGCTCCTGTAGAAGCTTGCTTTCAGTGGGCCAATGTCGTCAGGCACACCCGAAAGCTCACGAAAGAAAATAGTGTAATCCACAGGCATTTGCCGCATCAGCGTTATCAGTTCCTTGAACAGCGCGGGGTGAAAAGCATCGAGACCAAGTTTTGCGGCCCACATCTTTTCCAGTTTTTCCTGCATCACCCGCGAGAAATCATTTTGAATCTCGTCGAGCTGCGTCAAGCACTCCTGGTGCGCTGCCAACAACGGGCGCAGCGCCGAACAAAACGACTGGAAATTACGCTCGGCTGCCACAGGCTGGTTCAGGAACGCGAAATGATGTCCGCCACCCGTCCATGGCTGGTAAAGCGGATCGAACACTTCACAGAATCCGAATGGGCCGTAGTCGAGGGTGAAGCCGCCTGCGGCGCAATTATCACTGTTAAAGTTGCCCTGGCAGTAGCCTACGCGAACCCAGTTCGTCACCAGCGAAGTAAGCCGGCCAAGGAACTTGCGCGCAAGCAACAACACTTTGTCGGAGGTGGCGAGCATTTGGTCAATTTCGCCTGGGTACTCACGATCGATCAAATGCAGTACGATTTTTTCAAGCTCGTCCATCGCTTGTGGGTGCTCTTTGTTGCGGGCACGGCGAGCGAACAGTTCAAGTTGGCCGACGCGAATGAACGACGGTGCCACGCGCGTGGTAACGGCTACGGGCTCAGATACCAGTGTATCTGGTTCTCTTGAGCGTGAGCCCTCTGAATACCAAGGCCGTCTGACTTTCTCCGTTTTCGACACATACAGGCTTAAAGAGCGCGACGTGGGCACCCCAAGCGCATGCATGTGCTCCTGTGCCAGAAACTCGCGGACACTCGAGCGCAAAACCGCCCTGCCGTCTGCTCCACGACAGTAAGGCGTTTGGCCGCCGCCCTTTAATTGCATCTCCCAGCGTTGGCCGTTGATAACGGCCTCCAGCACTGAAATGGCGCGGCCGTCGCCATAGCCGTTGCCGGTCTGGAACGGGCACTGCTGTATAAATTCTGTACCGAAGATAGAAAGTGCGTAGCCACAGGCCCAGCCGGCTTTGCGTATGGGCGCCGGGACGAGCGAGGTGTCGCCGGAGAATAACCGAACAAAGTCGGCGGAGTGCGCCATGCTGTCGGCGAAGCCCAGTTCGCGGAAGAGCTGTTTGCTATGGGCGACGTACTCGGGGTTTTCGATGGGCGTAGGCATAACGGGCACATAGTGGCCCGAAAATACTTGCCGGGGCGCGTGGTCGCGCCCGTTTGCCGTCGCGTCCGGGTCGCTATTGAGAGTGTCCATGAATGAATAGTTTGCCAACGCTGCAAGATCTTCGAGGGTCGCAATCATAAGAGTCCTCGTGCCTGGATTAGTGATATACTAGCTGGTTTCCATTTTACAGCTCCCGAGACGCTTTACTACATGCCAGACCGTTCACCTACTGCACCAACCCATTCGCCCCGCAAGGTCATGCTGATTATATTCTCACTCGCCATGGGCGGGTTCGGAATTGGCACCGGAGAATTCGCCATTATGGGCTTGATGCCCAACGTCGCTTCGGATTTCGGCATTACCGAGCCCCAGGTGGGGCATCTGATCAGTGCCTACGCGCTGGGGGTTGTTGTAGGTGCGCCTGTACTCGCGATTTTTGGTGCGCAATTTTTTCGCAAACATTTGCTGATTGCGCTGATGGCCTTTTATGCGGTGGGTAACTTCGCAAGTGCCTTGGCAGGCAGTTACGAAACGTTGATGGTTTCCCGCTTTATTGCAGGCCTGCCCCATGGTGCCTACTTTGGTGTTGCCGCACTGGTAGCCGCGTCGCTGGTGCCGCTGAACAAGCGAGCAAAAGCCGTTAGCTATATTATGATGGGTCTTGCACTGGCCCTGCTCTTTGGCAACCCCCTGGCCACCTTGATGGGGCAGCATCTGGAGTGGCGATACGCATTTGGTTTTGTTGCGTGTGTTGCCACACTGACAACCGTGCTTGTGTTCTTTATCTTGCCTTTAAACCGGGAAGAAGAGCGTCGCAGTTCTTTAGGCGAGCTGCGGGCGTTCAACCGCCCGCAAATCTGGTACCCATTAGCCATTGGCTCTGTTGGTTTTGCAGGCATGTTCTGCGTATTCAGTTACTTGGCGCCAACACTTCTGAACGTTACTCAAGTAGAGCCTATATGGATTCCAATCGGGTTGTTCGTATTTGGCTTGGGCGGGTTTGTTGGAAACATGCTTGGTGGCTGGCTGTTTGATCGGTTTCAGTTCAAAAGTGTCGGGATGATTCTGCTGTGGGCTGCGATTATGTTGGCACTCTTTCCAATTGCTACGGGCTCCATCTGGAGCATTCTGATTGCCTGCTTTTTGGTCGCTCTCATGGTATCCCTCGGCCCTGCTCTGCAAACTCATTTGATGGATGTTGCACAGGGTGCGCAAACCTTAGCCGCGGCATCTCATCACGCGGCCTTCAACCTTGCCAATGCACTTGGGCCTTGGTTGGGGGGTATGGCAATCAGCGCCGGTATGGGCTGGCAGGTTACTGGTTACGTAGGTTCAGCCACAGCAGTGGCTGGACTGGTTATTTTCCTTTTGGCGCAAAAGCAGCGAAACAATGAGAATCCAAAGGGTTAGATGGCTTTGGGTCTTCCTGGTCTAAAGATGAGAAGAGTCCGTAAATATTAATCCAATGCCCCAGGTGCTTGTTCCCGGGGCACCTCTTGAGGGGTTGGATTTTAAATCTATTAATACAGGACGTTTATGAGATTGATTATTGCGGCCGCCAGCCTGTTGCTGGCGACAAGCCTTTATGGTTGTAGCAACACCGTTGAACACACACGCTCTGTGACGGCTTCAGCCTATACTCTGTCCGAAGCCGAGACCAAAAAAGGCAATGTCGGCCTCGCCGCCTGGGGCGACCAACTGGAGCCCGGTATGAAGGCGATCGCGGTGTCCCGTGATCTTATCAAAGCGGGCCTGAGCCACAGAACAGAAGTGGAAATCGAGGGCTTGCCTGGCACCTATCTCGTTCTCGACAAGATGAATAAACGCTGGAAAGATAAGATCGATATCCTGATGTCCAGCAGGCAGGACGCTCTCGACTGGGGAAAAAAGGACGTTACCATCACCTGGGAGGTGCCTGTAGAGGAGTAACACCTGTAACTGACTGCTTTTAGCCGGGAACGCTTTACGTGTTGAGGGTCTTTGTAAAAAGAGAGTTCAAAAGCCGCTCAGGGAATGAGCCTGCCCTATCTCTGCCCAGTGAGTAATGCGCTGCTTATCGCCATCCCAAAAGTATTTCAAGTGCGGCCCTTGCACAGGGATAGTCACGGAACCCGGTTTGAACGCAGCTATGCACTCACTGCCCGGGTGCCGGACGCTATTATACAACAGACCGTTTGAGCCCTTTGAGCGCCAGTAACGTGCGAACTTTTGGCTTAAGGCGTAATCATCGGCATTGGGGTTATGCAGGTCGGCAAACTCTGGTCCGCGAATGTCGTGCAACTCTAGCGCTACTTTACCAATGTAGGCCCTCATGGTGAGCTCAATGGTGTCTTCTTGGGCCGCTGCCATCTCACGCTCTTTGTGAAATACGGTTTCCCGGATAGCGGCATCAAGGGTACTGGCGGCGTAATACACTCCGAAATTTCTATCAGCAAAACGGCTGCCAAAGCCAATATGGGTGAATGACGCCATCACTGGTGTACTGCCTGGCCCGCTAATTCGATCTTCAGGGAGTACCAGTTCAACATCCCCTGCCTCATCACGCAACCGCGGGTTTGTCATGCCCTCAATCTCGAAAGCCAGTTCAAATTCATCCGGTTCATAGATGCGTTCAAAAAGGTCTATGGGTGGGTAATGGCTGGGGATAATTCGATAGGTGTTCCACCTGGGCAGGCGTAGCAGAGGTGGCGAGAACATCACCACCCCCGCTTGGCATCGAAATACTGACGGGTCATCATCAGGTTCATCATCGACCCTTGGGCCATGAACTCCATCGCGGATTTCCCGCAAAACGGCACCTCGGATGTCTTCAGACGGATTCTTCGGTTAGCTCGTTCATGGGTTGGGTACAAGACCTGCAGAGCCTTATAAATACCGAGCATGTAACTGATACGCTCCATTGTGTCGTTGGAGAGTTTGGTCGGGTTGAGCTTTGAATAGTTATACAGAGTTGTTCTGGAGGGGCTGCCAAGAAGTTTTGTCCGCTCTTCTACACTGCACCCCCACTCTTGTGTTACTCGAAAGAACCCTTTAAGCGCTACGCGCCCTTTCTCAGCCTCACGATCACCTTCTGCACTTCTACGCTCAACAACAGCTGTCATGGTGCACCTCCAGCCCGTGCGTGTTCACATGTGAACAATATAGCAATATATGAACATTTATGATAGGCCGTGCAGCATGGAATAATACCGATATGCCCTCTTTTGCCTTCAAACAAGCCATGTGCGAGCGTTAGAGTTTCTACCATAATGACTTAATCGTTTGATCCGCCGGTTCTTAACGTCTTTTGGAGCACAATAAAATGGTATCAGTGAAGTCGGTGCACGGTTCCGCCCAACTGCTTCTAGATGTTGCCGGTGGCGTTACTCAGATTGTGGAAAGAACACACCGCACGATTGCGA
>NZ_JBQDCO010000057.1:0-18483 GCF_052091845.1 Marinobacter sp.
TATTCCGGGGCACTATAAATGAGCGGTGCTGCGGTTATTGCTTGAATCCACGGTTAATGTCGAAAAACGGCATATTGATTGTGGAGTTTGCGAACCAGCTGCGGGATGAAGGCTACGCTGTGAAGGATGCAATTCTGGCAGGCGCGTCCTTACGTTTCCGGCCGGTACTGATGACCACTATATCCACGGTCTTTGGTGCGGTGCCTTTGGTTATCGCCACCGGCGCAGGTGCCGAGAGCAGGGCGGCTATTGGTATGGTAATTCTGGGCGGGCTGATTTTTGCGACCACGCTTACGCTGTTTATTATTCCGGTGCTATATAACTTGCTTGCCGGGTTTACCAAGTCAGCCAACGCGGTTGAACATGAATTGGAACGCCAGGCGTCTCTGCCCAAGGCTAACTTGTCAGACTAGTGTCTTGGCAGGCTAATTGGGTAACCTATGGAGTCGGCCAACCTACCAAACGTCGGATATGTTCATGGGCACACACAGTCAGTTCCGCTTACTGGGGCAGCGGCGATTTTTGCCGTTTTATCTCACCCAGTTTTCCGGGGCGTTTAACGACAATCTTTATAAAAATGCGTTGCTTTTACTGATTGCCTACCAGACCACTGGCATGTTCGGGCTTTCTGTAAACACGGTGATCAATCTGGCTGCCTTTTTGTTCATTTTGCCGTTTTTCCTGTTTTCGGGCATTGCCGGGCAGGCAGCCGACCGCTATGAGAAAGCCGCAATCATTCGCCAAGTAAAGCTGGCAGAAATAGGCATCATGGCGTTTGCTGCCTTGGCGCTCTGGTTTGGCTGGTACGAAGGGCTGCTGGTGTTGTTGTTTTTGATGGGTATTCAGTCTACGTTTTTCGGTCCGGTAAAGTACGCCATTCTGCCCCAGGTACTTGGCGAGGATGAGCTGGTAGGCGGCAACGGCCTGGTAAGTATGGGCACCTTTGTGGCCATTTTGCTTGGCACCATCGCCGCCGGTTTGTTGATGGGGCATGAGGCGGCCGCAAAGCTCACCGCTGTTGGTGTGCTTTTGCTGGCGATTTTTGGGTATCTGGCCGCGCGACAAATACCCGAAACAATCAGCGAGGGCTCAGGTGTCACGGGCACCGGGCCTGCCGTGCAATTCCGGCCGGTTCGAGAAACCTGGCAGTTGATGGTTGTAGCGTCGGAACGTAAACCTGTGTTGTGGGCGATTTTGGCCATCTCCTGGTTTTGGTTTCTTGGTGCCGCCTACCTCACTCAGTTTCCCAACTTTGCCCACAGTAATTTGCACGGTGATGAAACCGTGGTAACTCTGCTGCTGTCTATGTTTATTATAGGGATCTCTATCGGGTCAATGATGTGTGAGCGTCTTACCCGGCACCGCATCACTCTGGCACCCGTTCTCTGGGGCGCTCTTGGCCTGAGCTTGCTGGGCGTGGATCTGTTTTTTGCAGTACCAGCCAGTCCCGAGCCATCCACCTGGTGGACCCTGGTGACAGATCCGGTCTATATACGGGTATTGCTTGACCTGGTGGGTATTGGAGTGTGTGGCGGCCTGTTCATTGTTCCCCTCTACGCCTTTATTCAGCATGAAACTCCATCACTCAAACGGGCGCGGATTATTGCGGCATTGAATGTGGTCAACGCGCTGTTCATGGTTATGAGTGCGCTGGCGGGAATTCTGGTACTGGGGGTGTTTAATGTGGGGATTCCGACGTTCTTGTTGTTATTGTCATTGGTCAACGGCTTCGTACTGGTAGCCGTGTGGCGTTTGCGGCAGATAACGTCGTCGTCAGCTGTGGATAAGTAGTTGAATAAGCTGCGCATAAGCTTTTGATAGTTTTTTTAAAAATACTTAAAAACAATGGTTTAGTAGTTTTTAGGGGTATTTGGTAGGCGCTCTTTTTTGTGGATAACTTTAGTAAAAATGTTTATTAGGAGAACCGTTTAAACCTATGAAAATCTGGTGATTTCGGTCTTTCACAAAAGAAATATTGAGGCAATTGAAAGGTTTTCCCAAATAAACGTTACTTAGAAGCCCCTGTTTAGAGTTTTTCTGGTTAAATTTTGCACATTTCGACTGCAATTTTACGCGTGAAACGTTATACTCCCCGCCCTGTTTTTATCCCCCGAATTCCGAGGTGAACCGTGGATTTTCCAACCCGTTTTGATGTTATCGTCATTGGTGGCGGCCATGCCGGTACCGAAGCCGCGCTTGCGGCGGCGCGCATGGGCTCACAAACCCTGCTGCTGACCCATAACATCGAAACCCTGGGGCAGATGTCCTGTAATCCGGCTATCGGCGGGATTGGCAAGAGCCACCTGGTGAAAGAAATCGACGCCCTGGGCGGTGCCATGGCTCAAGCAACGGATCTGGCTGGTATCCAGTTCCGTGTGCTCAACAGCCGCAAAGGCCCCGCTGTGCGGGCGACCCGCGCGCAAGCAGACCGGGTTCTGTACAAGGCCGCGATTCGCCACACACTGGAAAACCAGCCCAACCTCACCCTGTTCCAGCAGGCGGCGGACGACCTGATCGTGGAAAATGATCAGGTTACCGGTGTGGTGTCCCAGACTGGTATCCGGTTCAAGGGCAAAACGGTGGTGCTGACCACAGGTACGTTCCTGGGTGGTGTTATCCATATTGGCATGCAGCAACACTCTGGTGGACGGGCCGGCGATGCGCCTGCCAATGCACTGGCCCAGCGCTTGCGTGAGTTGCCCTTTAATGTTGGCCGCTTGAAAACCGGCACACCGCCGCGCATTGATGCCCGAAGTGTGGATTTCTCGGTGATGCAGAAACAATGGGGTGATAATCCTGCACCGGTTATGTCTTTTGTAGGCAACCGCGACCAGCATCCTGAGCAAATTTGCTGTTACATTACCCGCACCAATGAGCAGACCCACGATATTATTCGCAGTGGTTTTGAGCGTTCGCCCATGTTTGCCGGCAATATTGAAGGCATTGGCCCGCGTTACTGCCCCTCTATTGAAGACAAGGTTAACCGCTTCGCCGACAAGGATTCCCACCAGATCTTTGTAGAACCCGAAGGCCTGACCACCCACGAGCTTTACCCGAACGGTATTTCCACCAGCCTGCCATTTGATATCCAGCTTGCCGCCGTGCGTAGCATCCCGGGTTTCGAAAATGCGCACATCACACGGCCCGGCTACGCTATTGAGTATGACTATCTGAACCCCCAGGATCTGCGTCACACCCTGGAAACCAAGTTTATTCAGGGCCTTTATTTTGCTGGCCAGATTAACGGCACCACGGGTTATGAAGAAGCGGGTGCCCAGGGTTTGCTGGCGGGTGTTAATGCCGCCCTGCGTTCCCAGGGAAAAAGCGAATGGTACCCGCGCCGGGATGAAGCCTACCTTGGGGTGTTGGTCGACGACCTGATTACCATGGGTACCGTCGAGCCTTATCGCATGTTCACCAGCCGTGCGGAGTACCGTCTTATTTTGCGTGAAGACAACGCCGATCTGCGTCTCACTGAAACCGGCCGCAAGCTGGGGCTGGTGGATGACGAACGCTGGGCAAGGTTTAACGACAAATTCGAAGCAATTGCAGCCGAGCGCAGTCGTTTGGAGACTACCCGTATCCACCCGTCAACGGAGGCGGGCGATCGTGCCAACGAATTCCTTAAGCAGCCGATGACCCGGGACCAGACCCTGGCTGAGCTGCTCCGTCGCCCGGAGATTGTCTATAGCCATATTGCCGAGATTGGAGCCGCGCAAGCGGACGACCCGGTGGTGGCAGACCAGGTTGAAATAGAGATTAAGTACGAGGGCTACATTTCCCGTCAAAACGACGAAATTGAGCGTTTGCGCCGGAATGAGAACACGGCGTTACCCATAGATCTGGATTACGACGTAATTGGCGGGCTGTCGAATGAAATCAAACAGAAGTTGAAGGAAGTGCGGCCAGAAACCGTAGCCCAAGCATCGAGGATTCAGGGAGTTACGCCGGCGGCGATCTCGCAGATCCTGGTACATTTGAAAAAGCGTGATCTTCTACGCAAACAGAGCGCCTGACTGCACCCATGACCCAAACATACTGGCCGCGCCAGCTTCGGGAAGGGCTGGCTGAGATGCAACTTGCCGTAAGCGACACTCAGCAACAACAGTTACTGGCGTTTTTGGCCCTGCTGAATAAGTGGAATCGGGCTTATAACCTCACGGCGGTTCGTAATGAAGGGGAGATGGTTTCCCGGCAGTTGCTCGACAGTCTTAGTATCTTGCCTTGGGTAACCACAGAGCACTTGCTCGATGTGGGTGCGGGTGGCGGGTTACCGGGCATTCCCCTGGCCATAGTGCTACCGGAAAAACGCTTCACACTGTTAGACAGCAATGGTAAAAAAACCCGTTTTCTGCAGCAGTGTGTGCTGGAACTTGGCCTGAAAAACGTGGACGTGATCCATGGCCGTGCGGAAGATTGTGCACCGGTACAACCGTTTAGCCAGATCAGCAGCCGTGCATTCACGGCATTGGACAATATAATAGCCTGGTGTGGTGAACTGTTGGCGGATGGCGGCAGTTTCCTTGCCATGAAAGGCCAGTTTCCGGATGATGAGGTGGCTGCCCTTCCTGCTGACTGGCAGGTATCATCCAGCCATGCTCTTGAGGTTCCCGGTGCAGCGGGAGAGAGACATCTGTTGGTTGTGGCCCGGACAATAGAGCCCGGTTGAAAGCAATCCCGGTAGAGAACAACTCCAGCAACTGTATTCGCAAACAAGGAGGCGAGACATGGCGCGCGTGATTGCAGTGACCAATCAAAAAGGCGGTGTCGGAAAAACCACCACCTGCGTCAACCTTGCAGCTTCATTGGCCGCTACCAAACGCCGGGTTTTGCTCGTGGATATGGACCCTCAGGGTAACGCCACTATGGGTAGCGGGCTGGACAAAAGCGATCTGGGGCTTTCCGGGTATGATCTGCTCACCAAGCGCGCCACCGCCGCTGAAGTCATCATTCCGGCAGAGGCTTCCGGTTTTGACATCATGCCCTCCAATGGCGACCTTACGGCGGCTGAAGTGGAATTGATGAACGAAATCGGACGGGAACACAGGCTTCGGCTTGCCCTTAACAGCATTCGCGACAACTATGACTACATTCTGATCGACTGCCCGCCTTCACTGAGTCTTTTAACCGTGAATGCGCTCTCTGCCGCCGATTCGGTGCTTATCCCCATGCAATGTGAATACTACGCTCTGGAAGGGTTGGCCGCCCTGATGAATACCGTGGAGCAGATCAAGGAGTCGGTGAACCCGAACCTTGAGATGGAAGGCATTCTCAGAACCATGTATGACCCTCGTAACAGCCTGACGCTCGACGTTTCTGGCCAGCTCAATGAATACTTTGGCGATAAGGTCTATCGGGCGGTTATACCCCGGAATGTGCGCCTGGCAGAAGCACCCAGTTACGGGGTGCCGGCTCTGAAGTATGACAAGGCATCCAAAGGCGCTATTGCGTATCTGGCGCTGGCCGGCGAAATGGTGCGCCGTCACGGGGCGACAAAGACATCCACTCCGGTTGCGGTGTAATATAGCGCCTCGTCTTTTTTGACAGATACACAACAACTATCAACGGGAAGAATGACTGATACCATGGCGGCGAAGAAGCGAGGATTAGGCGAGCGTGGGCTGGGAGCCCTGCTGGCTGGTTCCAGGGTTGATCTGGATCAGGAACCGAAAGACCACGACGGTGAGTTGCGCCAGGTTCCCATTGATCTGATCCAGCGTGGCCAGTATCAGCCGCGCCGGGATATGGATCCGGCAGCCTTGCAGGAGCTGGCAGACTCTATTCGCCAGCAGGGTGTTATGCAGCCAGTCGTGGTGCGCCCCGTTGCTGAAGGCCGGTTTGAGTTGATCGCAGGTGAGCGGCGTTGGCGTGCAACTCAAATGGCGGAGCTGGACAGCATACCCGCCATTATACGCGATGTGCCTGATGAAACTGCCATTGCCATGGCGCTCATCGAAAACATCCAGCGAGAAAATCTTAATCCGATTGAAGAAGCCTTTGCGCTTCAGCGCCTGCAAGAGGAATTCGGCCTGACCCAGGCCCAAGTGGCTGAGGCTGTAGGTAAATCCCGCACCACCATCACCAACCTTCTGCGCTTGATTGGCTTAACCGAAGATGTTCGTTTGATGCTTGAGCACGGCGACCTGGAAATGGGCCACGGCCGAGCCATGCTGACACTGTCTCCCGAACAGCAAACGCAGGTGGCGAAACAGGTTGTCGCCAAATCATTGTCTGTGCGTCAAACAGAGGCTCTTGTGCGCCGGGTACAGCAGGAGCAGACGAACGGAAAACCGGCAAAACCGGGTGCCGTCGACCCCAATATTCGCGCTTTGCAAGACGATCTTGCTGAGCGTTTGGGGGCAAGGGTGTCCATTGCCCACGGGCAGCGTGGCAAAGGAAAACTGGTGATTGAGTACAGTTCACTGGACGAGTTGGACGGTATTCTTGGCCATATCCGTTAAATGAGGAATAAAATTAGCATCCGGGCCGAAAAAGGTGGTTACCACCAGATGTCGTGATTTAAAAGGCCGGTCGCACATACATTGTGTGATAAGTAGCAGCTTTTGAATCTATCTTGGTGAAAATCCAGCCAGTTTTCATGCAGAGCCTGGTTGAATACAAAGTGCTTAAAACATATAATTTCGCGCGATTGGAATGATGGCAGTGGTATGAAATATCGTCAATCTCGAATCACCCACATTCCCTTGGCCCGTTGGCTGACTATTGAGTTCACAGGTTTGATCATTCTCAGCCTGTTATGGTCGCTACACAGTGGTTTGGCTGGTTATTCCGCACTTATCGGTGGTCTTATTTTTATCGTGCCAAATGCCTGGTTTGTGCGTCGGGTTTATCGTTATGAGGGCGCCCGTCAAATGCGCCTTATGGTGGGGAATATGTTTCGGGCAGAATCCACCAAAATCGCCCTGACCGCAGTTTTTTTTGCGGCTGTTTTCACTTTAGTAGAGCCGGTACATGTGCCGGCTCTGTTATTCACTTTTGCTGTGATGGTTGTAACAGGTAACGCGTTGCGCTGGCTGATACAACCGCAAACACGGCGATGACTGGACGAGAGCGGTATGGCTGGCACCCCAGTAGAGTATATAAAGCATCACCTCCAAAATCTGACCTACGGCAAACTCGAGGCAGGCTACGAGCGCTTTGACGGCAGTGTAATGAACGAAACCGGTTGGACCTTTGCGCGCACTGCGCAAGAAGCGTCAGACATGGGCTTCATGGCAGTTCACGTTGATACGTTGGGCTGGTCCGTTGCTATGGGTCTGTTGTTCCTGGGTTTATTCCGTTTTATCGCCAAGCGAGCAACCACCGGAGTGCCAGGCGGACTGCAAAACCTGGCGGAAATTTCTTTCGAATTTATTAATGGCCTGGTGCGCGACGGCTTTCACGCCCGCAACCCGCTAGTCGCCCCACTGTCGTTAACAATCTTTGTGTGGATTCTGTTAATGAGTGCGCTTGACCTTGTTCCGGTTGATTTCATTCCGGCGCTTGCTCAGGGTCTGGGCCTTGACTACTTCAAGATTGTGCCTACGGTGGATCCCAACGCTACCTTTGGCATTTCCATTGGTGTGTTTGTACTGACTATCTTTTACAGCTTTAAGGTTAAGGGCGTGTCCGGGTTCGCAAAGGAACTGGGCATGAACCCGTTTAATCACTGGGCATTGATTCCGGTGAACCTGATACTCGAAATTCTAGTAATGATTGTGCGCCCTTTCAGTCTGGCGCTACGTTTGTTCGGTAACATCTATGCAAGTGAGGTTGTGTTTGTGTTGATTGCGTTGCTGCCGTTCTGGGCGCAGTGGGCACTCAGCGCGCCCTGGGCCATTTTCCACCTTCTGATTATTCCGTTGCAGGCCTTTATCTTCACCATGCTGACAATCGTTTACTTAGCACAAGCGCACGAAGAACACTGATTTACGTTTCAGAAAAAAATTTACCTTTAACTAAATGAAAAACTGAGGAGTTTTTATGGATATTTCAATGGTTTATGTTGCAGCTGCGATCATTCTTGGACTGGGCGCCCTGGCTACCGGTATTGGTTTTGGTCTGCTGGGCGGCAAGCTGCTTGAAGCAACTGCTCGCCAGCCTGAAATGGCAAACCAGTTACAGGTTAAGGCTTTCATTATGGCTGGCCTGCTGGACGCTGTTCCCATGATCGGTGTTGGTCTGTCGATGTACCTGATCTTCGTTGTTGCTGGCTAACACTGCCTGGAGATGCGGGCGAGCTGTTCTGATAGTCAGAACCGGGCGCCCGATTTTTTGGCTTCCAGCACGCAACGAATAGCAAGAGGTATATTGCCGTGAATATAAACCTTACGTTAATAGGGCAAGCGATTGCCTTCGCTGTTTTCGTCTGGTTCTGCGTGAAGTATGTGTGGCCGCCGATCACGGCAGCCATGGAAGCGCGCCAGAAGAAAATTGCTGATGGTCTTTCTGCTGCTGACCGGGCGTCCCTGGATCTTGAGCTTGCTCAGGAAAAAGCCGCCAAACAAATGCAGCAAGCCAAAGAGGAAGCTGCTGTACTGATTGATCAAGCTAACAAGCGCGCCGCCCAGATTGTGGAGGCATCCAAAGACGATGCTCGCAAAGAAGGTGAAAAGCTCATTGAGCAGGCCCAGGCGGAAATTCAACAGGAGCGTGTTCAGGCTCGCGACGCACTGAGAACAGAAGTGGCAACTCTTGCCATTGCCGGTGCTGAGAAGATTCTGGAAACCTCTGTCGATGCCAAAGCTCACAGCGAGATGCTGGACAAGCTGGCCGCACAACTCTAAGCGAGGGTCCCATGGCAGAACTGATTACGTTAGCCCGGCCCTATGCGAAAGCCGTTTTTGATGCCGCTAAAGAGCAAGATGCCGTTGATTCCTGGAATCAGGCACTTGCTTTTGTTGGTTTGTTGGCGGCAGACAAGGCTGTGAAGAATATTCTGGCCAATCCTGGCCTCTCTGAGCAGCGCAAGGCAGAACTGTTTTTCGATACCGCTGAAGAACAGATGCCCGACGCACTCAGAAACTTCCTGTTGATTCTTGCTGAGAGCAGGCGCCTGGCGCTGCTGCCGGAAATTTCGACTCTGTTTACTTTTTACCGTGCAGAACTTGAACGCACAGTTAACATGAAGGTAAGCACTGCGTTTGAGATGACCGCCGAAGAGCAGCAAAAACTGGCAGAAGCATTGTCCAGGAAACTGGAGCGGAAAGTCGCCCTGGAGACCGCCGTTGATCGCTCTTTGATCGGTGGTGTGTTGGTTAATACCGGCGATTTGGTTATCGACGCTTCAGTCCGTGGAAAGCTGGCCAAAATGGCTAAAGCACTGGGCTCCTGATTTCAGCAAAAGGTTTGAGGACAAAGGCATGCAGCAACTGAATCCATCCGAGATCAGTGACATCATCAAGAAGAGAATCGAGAAGCTCGATATCTCCTCTGAAGCAAAAAACGAAGGCACCATTTTGTCGGTAGCAGACGGCATTGTGCTGATCCACGGTCTGGCCGATGTTATGTACGGTGAGATGATCGAATTCGCCAATGGCATTTTCGGTATGGCATTGAACCTGGAGCGTGACTCCGTAGGTGCCGTGGTTCTTGGTGACTACGAAGATCTGGCTGAAGGCCAGAAAGTACGTTGTACCGGCCGTATTCTGGAAGTTCCGGTAGGCCCGGAACTGCTGGGCCGCGTAGTAGATGGCCTGGGTAACCCGATTGACGGTAAAGGCGATCTGGGTAACACATTGACTGACCCGGTCGAAAAAGTAGCACCTGGTGTTATCGAGCGTCAGTCGGTCGATGAGCCGGTTCAGACGGGCATGAAAGCCATCGATACCATGGTTCCGGTTGGCCGCGGCCAGCGTGAGCTGATCATCGGTGACCGTCAGATTGGTAAGACTGCCGTCGCCATTGATGCGATCATCAACCAGAAAGATACAGGCATTAAGTGTATCTACGTTGCTGTCGGTCAGAAACAGTCTTCCATTGCGGCAGTTGTGCGCAAGCTGGAAGAGCACGGCGCTATGGCGCACACCACTGTGGTTGCTGCTGGTGCAGCAGACCCGGCAGCCATGCAGTTTTTGGCGCCGTACTCCGGTACCACTATGGGCGAATACTTCCGCGACCGTGGTGAAGACGCTCTGATCGTTTATGATGACCTGTCAAAGCAGGCCGTTGCTTACCGTCAGATCTCTCTTCTGCTGCGTCGTCCGCCAGGCCGTGAAGCATACCCGGGTGACGTGTTTTATTTGCACTCCCGTCTGTTGGAGCGCTCCTCCCGTGTAAACGCAGATTACGTAGAAAAGTTCACCAACGGTGAAGTGAAAGGTAAAACCGGGTCTTTGACCGCACTACCTATCATTGAAACCCAGGCTGGTGACGTGTCGGCTTTCGTACCGACCAACGTAATCTCTATTACCGACGGCCAGATTTTCCTTGAGACCAACCTGTTTAACTCCGGCATTCGCCCGGCGATGAACGCAGGTATTTCGGTATCTCGGGTAGGTGGTTCTGCTCAGACCAAGATTATGAAGAAGCTGGGCGGTAACATTCGTCTTGCTCTTGCTCAGTACCGTGAACTGGCAGCCTTTGCCCAGTTTGCCTCGGATCTGGACGAAGCGACCCGTAAGCAGCTGGAACATGGTCAGCGTGTGACCGAACTGATGAAGCAGAACCAGTACAGCCCAATGTCTGTGGCTGAAATGGGCACTGTTCTGTACGCCGCCAACGAAGGCTATCTTGATGACGTTGATGTTGATCAGGTCGTTAAGTTTGAAGCCCAGTTGTTGGACTGGATGCGGGCAGAGCAGAAAGACCTGCTTGAGAAGATTGGTCCTGAAGGTACGTACAACGACGACGTTACCGCTGGCCTGAAAGCTGCACTGGACAAATTCAAGACCACTCAAACCTGGTAACACCAACGGCCCGCTGCGGTGGGCCTGTTGTTCCAAATGAGTGTCTAACTTGAAAGGGCAGTGACCTATGGCCATCGGAAAAGAAATACGTAACCAGATCGGCAGCATCAAGAGTACGCAGAAAATTACCAGCGCCATGGAAATGGTGGCGGCCAGTAAAATGCGTAAAGCTCAGGAGCGCATGCAGGCGACTCGCCCGTATGCTGAAAAGATGCGCCAGGTAATCGGGCATATTGCCAGGTCGAACAAGGATTACCGCCATCCGTTCATGGTTGAACGTGAGGTTAAGCGTGTAGGCTACATCGTTGTTTCCTCAGACCGGGGTTTGTGTGGTGGTTTGAACAACAACGCATTTAAGCTGCTGGTACGCGAAATGCTCGCCTGGAAAAATAAAGGCGTTGAGACAGATCTCTGTGCAATCGGGCAAAAAGGTGCATCCTTTTTCCGCAGTTACGGCGGAAACGTGATTGCTGCGCTAACCCAACTGGGCGATAACCCCAGTGCGGACACGCTGATCGGTAACGTTAAGGTAATGCTCGATGCATTCAGCGAAGGCAAAATCGATCGCCTGTACCTGGTGAGCAACGAGTTTGTAAACACCATGACGCAGCAACCGAAAGCCGAACAGCTTTTGCCGCTGCCAGAAGGCACAGACGAAGATATTGGTCACCAGTGGGATTACATCTATGAGCCGGATGCGCGTCCGATTCTGGACGGGCTGCTGCCACGTTTTATTGAGTCCCAGGTGTATCAGGGTGTGGTAGAGAATCTGGCCTGTGAGCAGGCCTCCCGGATGATTGCCATGAAGAGTGCCACCGATAATGCCGGTGACATTATTGACGAGCTGCAGTTGGTTTATAACAAAGCCCGTCAGGCGGCCATCACGCAAGAGATTTCGGAAATTGTGAGCGGCGCGGCATCGGTCTGATCCGCCACAATCCTACTGGTTTTATTGACTATTAAGATAACGAGGAACCGAGCATGAGTAGCGGACACATCGTTCAGATCATTGGCGCGGTTATCGACGTGGAATTTCCACGTGACGCCGTGCCAAGCGTTTACGACGCACTGCTGCTTGAAGGTGGCGATACAACTCTTGAAGTTCAGCAACAGCTGGGCGACGGCGTTGTTCGTACCATCGCCATGGGCAGCACCGAAGGCCTTAAGCGTGGCCTGAAAGCAGAGAACACACACAAAGCTATTTCCGTACCCGTGGGCACCCAGACGCTGGGTCGCATCATGGACGTTCTGGGTCGTCCTATCGACGAACAGGGCCCAATCGGTGAAGAAGAGCGTTGGGGTATCCACCGCAAGGCACCAGGTTACGCAGACCAGGCAGCGTCTGCCGACCTGCTGGAAACCGGCATCAAGGTTATCGACCTGATTTGCCCGTTCGCCAAGGGTGGTAAGGTTGGCCTGTTCGGCGGCGCCGGTGTTGGCAAAACCGTTAACATGATGGAGTTGATCAACAACATCGCGAAAGAGCACTCAGGTCTTTCGGTATTTGCCGGTGTTGGTGAGCGGACCCGTGAAGGTAACGACTTCTACTACGAAATGAAGGACTCCAACGTTCTTGATAAAGTAGCCATGGTTTACGGCCAGATGAACGAGCCCCCCGGGAACCGTTTGCGTGTAGCCCTGACCGGTCTCACCATAGCCGAGAAGTTCCGTGACGAAGGCCGTGACGTACTGTTGTTTGTGGACAACATCTACCGTTACACCCTGGCGGGTACTGAGGTATCTGCGCTGTTGGGTCGTATGCCTTCGGCGGTAGGTTATCAGCCCACACTGGCCCAGGAAATGGGTGAGCTGCAGGAGCGTATTACCTCCACCAAAGATGGTTCCATCACGTCTATCCAGGCGGTATACGTACCGGCGGATGACTTGACTGACCCGTCTCCGGCAACCACCTTCTCCCACCTTGACGCCACCGTGGTGCTGAGCCGTGATATCGCTTCCAAGGGTATTTACCCGGCGATCGATCCGCTGGACTCCACCTCCCGTCAGCTGGATCCCCTGGTGATTGGTGATCATCATTACACCATCGCCCGCGGTGTGCAGAACGTACTGCAACGCTACAAGGAACTGAAAGACATTATTGCCATTCTGGGCATGGACGAACTGTCAGAAGAAGACAAACAGACCGTATCCCGCGCCCGTAAGATTGAGCGATTCCTGTCTCAACCGTTCCACGTTGCTGAGGTATTTACCGGTTCCCCGGGTAAGTATGTGTCTCTGAAAGAGACTATCAGCAGCTTTGAAGGCATTCTCAATGGCGACTATGACGATATGCCGGAGCAGGCATTCTACATGGTCGGCACCATGGACGAAGCCATCGAAAAAGCGAAGGACATGAAAGCGAAAGAGGGTAAGTAATCCTCTTTCACTTTTTGACCCAAGAGGCTTAGAGATATGGCTATGACTGTACACTGTGACGTCGTAAGTGCTGAAAAGAAAATTTTCTCCGGCCTGGTAGAGATGCTGATCGCTACCGGCACCGAGGGAGAGTTGGGCATTCAGTTAGGCCATGCTCCGTTGCTGTCCGCGCTCAAGCCGGGGGCAGTTCGGATCATCAAACAGGGTGGTGAAGAGGAAATCCTGTACGTATCCGGGGGATATCTGGAAGTACAGCCCAACCTTGTTACCCTGATGGCTGACACGGCGGTGCGCGCAAAAGACGTTGACGAGGCTGCAGCACAGCAGGCTCAAAAAGATGCCGAAGCCGCACTGGCGAATAAAACGGGCGAGTTTGAATATTCCCGTGCCGCATCCGAGTTGGCTGAAGCAGCCGCTCAGTTGCGCACGTTGCAAAAGCTGCGCAAAAACGTTCGCTAGAACAATTGCCAGGGCTTGCCCGGCTGAAGCCGCATCCCGGTGTGGGTAGCGGGTATTGTTCCACCTGAAAGGGTCAATACAGCACCGGTTGCCACGGCGGTATGCGGTTTTTTTATTATGTAGAAACCCATTATTTGAACCACGTCCACTTAAGGGAGTCGTTGCCCCATGTCACCGTTGCACGTTGTTATACTGGCTGCAGGCCAGGGCTCAAGGATGAAGTCATCGTTGCCGAAGGTACTGCACAAAGTGGCCGGGCGGCCTATGCTCCATCATGTAATTGATACCGCTCAAACTCTGGGCGCCGAGCAAATTCATGGTGTGATTGGCCATGGAGCCGATCAGGTAAAGGCGGCGACAACCAACCATACTGTTAGCTGGGTAATGCAGGAACAACAGCTGGGTACCGGCCATGCTGTGGCGCAAACACTGACGTCGTTGCCCGACGACGCCCGCGTGCTGGTACTATATGGCGATGTGCCGCTAACCACCGCAGACACGCTTCAGGATTTGGTTGAAAACCTAAACGAAGAGACACTCGGGCTGCTAACCGTAACGCTGGACAACCCCCAGGGCTACGGCCGAATTTTGCGTGATCAGGCCGGCCAGGTAACGGCGATCGTGGAACAGAAAGACGCGAGCTCTGACCAGTTGGCCATTAACGAAGTTAATACCGGCATCCTCGCCGTTAGCGCCAGCCACTTAAAAACCTGGTTACCCCTGCTCTCCAGTAGCAACGCACAAGGCGAATACTACCTTACCGATATTATCGCCATGGCCGTACAGGCGGGCATGACCGTAAATGTGGCCCAGCCTGGCAACCCGTTCGAAGTGCAGGGTGTGAATAATCGTCTGCAGCTGGCCGAATTGGAGCGCTGGTATCAAAGCCGGGAAGCCGATCGCTTGATGACCGACGGAGCTACCCTTGCCGATCCGGCGCGGATAGATGTGCGCGGCGAACTGACTATTGGCAACGATGTGTTGATCGATGTAAACGTCGTATTTAATGGCAAAGTAACCTTGGGCAACCACGTTTCCATCGGCCCGGGTTGTGTTATCACTGACGCCAGTATTGCCGATGGCGCCCAGATTCACGCCAACAGCGTGATTGAGCAGGCAAGTATAGGGCCCAATGCCCACGTGGGGCCGTTTGCGCGCCTGCGCCCGGGTACAGAATTAGCGGCCAATACCAAGGTGGGTAATTTTGTTGAAACCAAAAAAACACTTGTGGGCGAGGGCAGTAAAATTAACCATCTCAGCTATGTGGGTGATGCGACGCTGGGATCCGGCGTAAACATAGGTGCAGGCACCATTACTTGTAATTATGATGGGGTAAATAAATACCAGACAGTGTTAGGTAACGGCGTGTTTGTTGGCTCCAACAGCTCTCTGGTTGCGCCGGTTACGGTGGCTGAAGGCGCCACAATCGGCGCTGGCTCTACGATTACCAAAGATGTGCCGGAGCAGGAACTGGCCGTGGCCAGGGGTCGTCAGCGCAATATTTCCGGTTGGCAAAAGCCGGAAAAACACTAGGCGCTCACTATTTTCCAGAATTTTTATCACCAACAGGGTAAAGCAACATGTGTGGCATTGTAGGTGCAGTTTCGGAAAGGGACGTTCAGGGCATTCTTATAGAAGGCCTGCGCCGCCTGGAATATCGGGGATACGATTCTGCCGGTATGGCTGTTTTGGATGGTAAAAGCGCTGTTCAACGCGCAAGGGAGGTGGGCAAAGTAGCGGCGTTGAGTGCTGCTGTTGAGGCCAGCCCGCGTTCCGGCCATTTGGGTATTGCGCACACACGCTGGGCAACCCATGGCGAGCCATCGCAACTCAATGCCCATCCACACATGTCTGGCGACCGCCTGGCCATTGTTCACAACGGTATCATTGAGAACTACCAGGAATTGCGCGAAGAACTGAAGGCCGATGGCTTTGAATTTACCTCCCAAACCGATACCGAAGTGGTTGTTCATTTGATTCAAAAGAACTTCCGCGAACTGGGTAAGGTTTATGATGCAGTGAAAGACGCCGTTACCCGCCTGCGCGGCGCCTACGCGCTGGCCGTGGTGCATGCGGATGAGCCAGATCACATGGTGGTGTGCCGCGAAGGCAGCCCGTTGGTGATTGGTGTAGGTATTGGCGAGAACTTTATTGCCTCCGACCAGCTTGCCTTATTACCGGTCACCGACCGCTTTATGTTTCTGGAAGAAGGGGATCTCGCCGATATCCACCGGGACAGCATCCAGATTCATGATCGCGAAGGAACGCCGGTTGAGCGCCCAACCAGCCGCTTCGAGCACAGCGCCGATGCCGCAGACAAAGGTGAATACCGGCATTTTATGCTGAAAGAAATCCATGAGCAGCCAAAAGTGATCAAGGCCACCATGGAAGGACGTGTCACAGAAACGCGTGTATTGGAGCAGGCTCTTGGTACCGACGCTGGCGATCTGTTGAAAGATGTTCGACACGTACAGATCATTGCCTGTGGCACCAGCTATCATGCCGGCATGGTCGCGCGCTACTGGATCGAAGAGTTGGCCGGTGTGCCCTGTTCTGTGGAGGTGGCTTCAGAATTCCGCTACCGCAAGCACGTTATCCAGAAAGACACACTGTTTTTATGTATTTCGCAATCGGGCGAAACAGCCGATACCCTGGCCGCACTGCGCCAGGCCAAAAAAGCGGGTTTTCGTGCGGCACTGGCTATCTGTAACGTGCCCGGTAGCTCTCTGGTGCGGGAGTCTGACCTGGTGATCATGACCCAGGCTGGTCCGGAAATCGGAGTTGCGTCTACCAAAGCCTTTACAACACAGCTCACAGCGCTGCTTTTGTTTGCTCTGGCATTGGCCCACAAAAATGGCCTTAGCGATGAGCGTGAGGCCGATATTGTCAAAGCGCTTCACCTGGTGCCTGGTCAGGTCAATGACATACTGGCACTGGACGGCGACATCGCAGAAATGGCCAGGCGTTTCATGGACAAAAACCACGCGTTGTTTCTGGGCCGGGGCTCTCAGTTCCCGGTGGCTATGGAAGGTGCGCTGAAGCTGAAAGAAATTTCCTATATTCATGCCGAGGCCTATCCCGCAGGTGAATTGAAACACGGCCCGCTGGCACTGGTAGACAGTGAAATGCCAGTGATTACCGTAGCGCCCAATAACAACATGGCTGAGAAACTGAAATCGAACCTCGAAGAAGTCCGTGCCCGGGGCGGTGAGTTATTCGTGTTTGCAGATCGCGCAGCAAACCTGAAGCCGGAAGAGGGTATTCATGTGCTGCAGCTTCCGGAAGTACACGAAATCACCGCGCCGATTGTGTATACCGTTCCCCTCCAACTGCTGTCGTATCATGTTGCGGTGCTCAAGGGTACGGATGTGGATCAACCCAGAAACCTGGCCAAAAGCGTGACAGTTGAATAAGCTCTCAGACTCATGGTGTATTCTTGTGGGATCGTAATAAAGTCGGTAACAAGGTAATAAAGTTGGTAACTAAGGAATAGAGAATTATGGAAGCGAAAACACAAGAAGCCCTTCATTCGGATGATTTATCCGTAGACCGTTTTGCCACTGCCATGAAGGCCAAGCTTGCCCGGAGCCGCCAAAAAGGCCGGAGCGGGTGGGATGACAAGACCCAGTGCAGTGGTGAGCATCTTGCTAATTTGCTGGTTGAGCATTTAGCAAAAGGAAACGAGGGCACGTTTGAGGATGTGGCAAATTTCGCCATGATGCTCCACGAACGTGGAGAGAGCCCCGAACTGTTATCAGGGATTATGCGCGACAAAGATCAGTGTGCTCGGGAGCTAAAGAAAGAATATGAACAGCTTAGCCTGTGGCTTAGAAGCATCCTGGCAGAGTATAAAAACACTGGCGGAATCTCTCATGCCATTAATGATATTCATCAATACTACTACAACAATGGCGGCATTCTTCCAGACGATCTCCAAAGAGAATTTGGCGTCAGGACAGAGGCCGAGTTGACTGATCTGTTTGAGGATCAAGAGTCACGGTATGCAGAAGAAGATCCGGATGATGATGAAATTATTGGCAACGGTGTGAAAATCTCATTTGTGGGTGGTGCGTCGAAAACAACTTACAACGGCAAAGAATAGCGTTAAGTTACCAACTTTATTAGTACGGATCGCAGGCTTTCTAACGCCTGAGTAGAGATTACTGTCAAAAGTTACCAACTCTATTCTTTATTCAGGAATTTTCGGTGCGGAAGAATGCGGGCTATAGCGGCGTTTTGTTACCAACTTGTTTTATGATCCCACACTTCATTCGGATGATTTAACCGTAGACCGTTTTGCCACTGCCATGAAAGCCAAGCTTGCAAGAAGCCGTCAAAAAGGCCGGGGTGGGTGGGACGACAAAACCCAGTGCAGTGGTGAACACCTGGCTAACTTGCTGGTTGAACATCTAGCGAAAGGAAACGAGGGTACGCTTGAGGATGTGGCCAATTTCGCGATGATGCTACACCATCGCGGTGAAAGTCCTGAGCTGCTTTCCAGAATCGTCCGTGACCAAAACCAGTATATTCGGGGGTTAGAGCTAATGAGTATGCCCAATGAGAAAAATTTAGTTGAACGCTTGGAAAGCGCAGAAGCCACCATTAAAGACGCAATCCAGTGGCTCCGGGACGGTGAATTGCTAGACAGAGAAACTGAAGATTCCGCCAACGATGCGATTCAAAATGTCTTGACATCCTCCCCGCCCTCAAACCCACGGTTTGCCGCCTTTAGGCGGAAAGG
>NZ_JBQDCO010000058.1:0-17728 GCF_052091845.1 Marinobacter sp.
GACATTACCGGTCTAAACGATACCTGTATAGATGGGGTTATTGGACCGCTTACGGGGATTTATACGGTGGCACACAGGAATTGCTAACCAAACACTTTCAGCCCCTGGGCATTCCTGTCACCTTCCTGCTGCACCACGAACCCGAACAACTGGCCAATGCTCTGAGCGAGCCTGGCATGCTGGTGTACTGTGAAACGCCGGCCAACCCCACACTGGCCATACTGGATATCCGGGAACTGGCAAAGCAGGCTCATGCCAGAGGCGCGCTTCTCGCCGTGGACAACACCTTTGCCTCGCCAATCAATCAACGCCCCCTGGCGTTGGGCGCGGACCTTACCATTCACAGCGCAACCAAGTTTCTTGGTGGCCACAGTGATATTACCGCAGGCGCCGTAATGGCCTCGGCAGAGCAGATTAACCCTATCGCGCTATGGCGGAAAAACCTTGGCCAAATTCTGGCACCAGAAACCGCCGCCCTTCTGTCCCGCAGCCTCAGAACCCTGCCAGTAAGGGTGCAGCAACACAATGCAAATGCCATGACCGTTGCCAACGCAATGGAAAACCACCCAGCCATAGAACGGGTACTCTACCCCGGGTTGCCAAGCTTCTCTGGCCACACGCTGGCCACCCGGCAAATGGATGGATTTGGAGGCGTGCTGACAATCCAGATCAAAGGAAACCGGGAACAGGCAGCCAGTGTGGCAGACAACCTGCAGATTTTTCTTCTGGCGACCAGCCTGGGCGGTGTAGAAAGCCTGGTTTCCCAACCCTGTAATACCAGCCATCACAGCATCAGCCGAGAGGAACGGGCACGCCACGGGATCACAGATGGCATGCTGCGACTGTCTGTCGGGCTAGAGGATGCAAGCGACCTGATCGCAGACCTGAACCAGGCCTTGGCTCAGTTATAAATCGCCGTTATCAAGAAACTCGCGAAGGGCGACAGCGTTGTTGTGCTCTGTGTCCTTTGCGGCGAACACCAGCGTGACTCGCTTGTGTTCTTTTACGATTGCCTGCAGGTCTTCCAGAGCTTCAGCAGCGTCTTGCTTCTTCAGTTCTTTCAGGTAACGCTGCTGAAACTCCTTCCATTTTTCTGGATCATGCCCAAACCATTTTCGCAGCTCGGTAGACGGGGCCAGCCCTTTCAGCCAGGCTTCAAGCCTTGCCTCTTCCTTGGCAACGCCCCGCGGCCATACCCGGTCGACCAAAATACGTGGGCCATCGGAATTAGCCGCTTCTTCGTACGCTCTTTTGGTTCGAATTTCCATCATCAAGCCTCCGTTTTGCTAATCAAAAAAAACAGGTACCGGTTATAGAAGATCATCCGGACACAGTTGTTTCACCGAGTTTTTTCCCAACAGTGCAAGGGTCAGCTCCACTTCATTGCGAAAGTTTTCCAACATTTTCGATACCGCTGCTTCGCCACCCGCGGCCAACGCATACGCCCATGCACGGCCTACCAAACAGCCGTTGGCGCCCAAGCAAAGTGCCCGTACAATGTCTTGTCCAGAGTGCACACCACCATCAAACAAAATCTCGGTTTTACCAGATACAGCTTCCACAATAGCCGGCAACGCCGAAATAGTTGAAGGTGCGCCATCCAACTGGCGACCACCATGGTTAGATACAACAATGCCATCAGCGCCAACATCCACCGCCGAGCGGGCGTCGTCAGGGTCCATAATCCCTTTTATTACAAGCTTGCCCGGCCAGTGCTTCCTGACCCACTCCAGATCCGCCCAGGTTACAGACGGGTCAAATTGCTGATCAACCCAGGCTTTGAAATCCTCGGGGCTTCGGCCCGAAGGCACCGCATCGGAAAGATTGCCAAACGTTAGCGGTTTACCCTTAATGGCAACATCCCACAGCCAAAAGGGATGTGAAAGCAGATCAGACAGCTTTTGAAGTTTACCCCAGGGAGAAAGGCCGCCATTCATTCCATTGCGCACATCCCGGTATCTTAAGCCCAGCTTAGGGAGGTCTACCGTGAAAACCAGAGTGGAATAACCGGCTTTGTGTGCCCGATCAAGCAATGCTTCGGAATAGCTTCGATCCTTCAGAACATAAAGCTGAAACCAATTAGCCGGGCCAGTTGCCTGGGCGACTTCCTCCAGAGAACAAACCGAAACGGTGCTCAGGCAAAACGGCACGTTACTTTGTTGTGCGGCCTTAGCCGCCTGCACTTCTCCCCGCCGCGCAAGCATGCCGGCAAGGCCAACAGGCGCAAGGACCAATGGCAACGAGACATCCCGGCCCAGTATCCGGGTAGCGGCAGACGTACTGGAGACATCCCGCATAACTCGCTGACGAAAGTGAATGTGCTGAAAATCCGCCGTGTTCTCTCGAAGGGTTTGTTCAGCAAACGCACCCCCATCGAGGTAATCGAACATCATCCGAGGCAAGCGGGCCTGGGCAAGCCTGCGGTTATCTGTTGCATTGGCGGGTATAATCATGGTGTTGCACATTCTCCGGTTTCGTCAGCCAAGCAATATCATACCCCCAGCATAGTGGCAGATACGCTTGTCTTGAAACTTTCCGGCAACACCGGAACTGCCTCACACGCACCGAAGTATGATTTAAGTCATTTGAAATTTGCCCGATTTGACAGATGACAAAGCGCAATCCGCTCATTGCTGCTAGAACTCCTACAATAGAAAGAGGAGGTAGACCATGGCAACAATCACCGTTCAACTCTATCGCTACAACCCCGAAACCGACAACGTGCCTTACATTCAGGACATCGAGGTAGATTCGAGTTATCGAAAGCGCATGGTTTTGGATGTGCTGGAGTACCTCAAAACAGTCGACCCCACCCTCTCCTTCCGTCGCTCTTGCCGCGAGGGCGTTTGCGGCTCGGATGGCATGAACATTAACGGTCGAAACGGGCTGGGCTGTATCACCCGAGTAAGCGATGCGCTTGGCAAATCCAACAAGCTGACTATCCGACCACTGCCAGGCATGCCCGTTATTCGCGATTTGGTGGTCGATCAGACTCTGTTCTTCAAGCAGTATGAAAGTATTCAGCCGTGGTTAATCAATGATACGCCAGCGCCGGCCATTGAACGCCTCCAGAGCCCCGAAGACCGAGCAAAGCTTGATGGATTATATGAGTGCATTTTGTGTGCTTGCTGCTCTTCTGCTTGCCCATCCTGGTGGTGGAACCCGGAAAAATACGTAGGACCAGCAGGCTTGCTGCAAGCCCATCGTTTTTTGCTCGACTCCCGAGACACAGCAACGGCAGAACGGCTGGCAAAGCTGGAAGACCCATTCAGCGTGTTCCGCTGCAGGGGTATTGGCAACTGTGCGGCCTATTGCCCCAAAGGGCTCAACCCAATGAAAGAAATTGGTCGAATCAAGGCGATGCTTGTCCGACACCAGGTCTGAACTGAGGGTTAATGCATCTTAATCTGATTTAATCGGCAAATGGCGCGCAAGTGTTTACACTCCCTTCCCGACTGATCCACCAATACAAACCTAAGCGCGTCCATAGAAGGAACAGCCAGATGCAAACGATAAGATCTTATACCCAGTCTGTTTCGGCGATCATGACGTTAGTAATGATATTAAGCTCAATGTGGGCAATTCCTGCCTCTGCCAGCATTGTTGGTACCGGCGAACTCCTCACAGAGCAGCGAGCGGATGTCGATCGCGCGGCTTTAATGGGTATGCTCGAACGGGAAGACGTTAAAAACACGCTGGCGAGCATGGGGGTGGGCGAAAAAGAAGTGCAGGACAGAATTCAAAGCCTAACGCCCGCAGAACTTGCAGACTTCCAACAACAACTGGCAGAAGCACCCACGGGTGAAGGTGTTGTGGGGATTATCGTACTGTTTTTGCTGGTTTTCATCATCACAGACATGCTGTGTGCAACGAATATTTTCCCGTTTATTAACTGTATTCGTTAAGCGGGTTGGCCATGCATGTGTTCTGGCTGACATCAGCCCGGCTTTTTGTTGCAGCGTTCCTGGGAGTACTTCTCTCAGGCTGCGCCAGCCAGCCGCCCTGGCCAGAGTCCTTCGATAGCCATACGCTCACCGAGGTGCCTTTCTATCCACAGGCTCAATACCAATGCGGCCCAGCCTCGCTGGCAATGATGCTCAATACGCAACATGCAGGAGCAACACCCGATGAGCTGGTTAGCAAGGTGTACCTGCCAGAACGCAAAGGCGCCCTGCAGGTTGAGATGGTTGCAGCTGCGCGCCAATACGGAATGCTGGTTTATCCCCTGGCACCAAGGCTTAACAGTATTTTAGAGGAAGTTCGGGCGGGAAATCCGGTTCTGGTTCTGCAGAACCTGCGCTTTGGTTGGTGGCCACAATGGCACTTTGCCGTAGTAATTGGTTACGACAAAGAAGACAAAACGCTGATTCTCCATACCGGCACCGAAGAACATTACCGCCAACCCGCCAGCGGGTTTATGGCAACCTGGGATCGTTCAGAGCGATGGGCCCGGGTAATGCTGCCTGCCGGCCAAATACCTGAAACGGCCGAGCCCCTCACCTATTTGATGGCAGCCCATGATCTGGAAACAACTGATCAGACTGCGGCAGCTACTTCTGCATATCAAGCAGCCGTCGACGCCTGGCCGGATCAGCCTGCAGCCCTGTTAGGCTTGGGGAACCTTGCCTATCAACAAGGCCAATGGTCCGAGGCAGAAGACTATTATCGAACCATGACCGAAAAATTCCCTGACATTAACGCGGGTTGGCACAACCTGAACGAAGCCCTGTTGGAACAGGGCAAGCATACGCCAGCGGATTAACCGGTTTTGGTGGCCTTATCCGCATCCGGTTTCTCGCCCAAAAACATTTTCTCCAAATTCAACAGGCCATCCTGGATAAGATCAAAACCCTTGCCGATTTCCGCGCCCAGGGTCTCGTTCATCATGCCCAGGGCCTCAATCTGATCGCGGGCTTCGGCGTATCCTTTCTCAATACCGGCACGGGCCTGCTCCATCAAACCAGCCAGCTTCTCAACATCGGCACCGGCATCAGCCTCTGCTTGCAGTCGGTTCTGCACAAACCCGAGAATCACGCCGGCAACGTCAGACGCACCAGGTGGTTGGGCCTGCGCCGCGTATTTGTCAGCCCCGGATACGGCTTTGCTCTGGCCACCCATGGTTTCTTGCAACCGCTGCTCCATGCGCACACGCATAACATTAATGGCGTCTGCGGGTGTGCGAATAGTAGCCTGCTTGTCTACACGGGCCTCCTGGGCTACCTGGCCTGCCGGCCGGGCCGCGGACAGCCCTGTATTCACTCGACCGGTCATATCCGGCCCACGACCAATGATTGGCGCTACCATAGCCTTTACCTCCTGCAAGGTCTTATGTGTAACGGTTATCGGCAGGCGCTGGCCTTGCCTTAAGATTCATTGGTTATAACGCCATCAGCCAGTTACCAATTTGGTTCTATTTTTTAATCCAGTGCTCATCCACTTTGATGTACTGCCCGGACGGTGTTTTCTCGACCGCTTTCTGGCCGGCTACTGTCTCCACCTTGGTTACGGCAATGCCGTGTTTTTCAGCAATTTTATTGTAAGCCTCACGCCGGGCATCGTTAATTGCGCTTACTATCTCTTGCGCTTTCGGATCAGAGTTTACACTCGCCAGATACCCCGTCGGCGTCTCACCCACAAGTCCCTGGCTTTTTGCCGATTCGAGAGCGTTCTTTGCTGCATCAAGACTCATGGCCATTGCAGGCAGCGCCAGGCAAAGCGTTAAAGCAAAGACACTGAATCGCGCAACTAATGTCATGGTTAACTCCTTATTAATCCGCTATATACAAAATACCGACACAATCAGAACAGGCCTTTTTCACTGAACAGCTCGTCTACGTCTTTATCGACCTTCACGTAAATCTCATGCTGAATTTTTACATTCAGGTTTACGGTAATCGGCTCCTTCGGCGCGGCCACCTGAACAGTAGGGGTACAAGCTATCAGCAAGCTACCCATTATCAGGCTCGCACACAGAGCAAGCGCGCGCCGGGAAAACCTGGAACCAAATTGCGTCATATCGGTGTACTCCTTTGTTGCCCTTACTCTAACAGGTCGCCTTAATCACGCTCACGCTTCTTCAATAAATTTTTGACTCTTTCTGTGACCGCATCGCTCACCTTGCCGCTTAATTGCAGGCTTCTGAGCAAGGCTGGAATATTTTCTTCCAGATTTATATTCAGTACCACCGGCTGTCCTTTGCCCACCTCCGGACTATTACCCTTAAGATGTAGTGAGAGTAGGAGTGTGCCGTTTTCATCATAATTGATGCCGCTGTCCAAAACTGAATAACGAAAATCCTTCAACGCTTTTGCCACAAGCTCCATGGCTTCGCTCTGATTGCCAAGCGCCTTTAATCGTTCGGCGGTCAACTGTATACGCCCCCCTGGCTTGAGCGCATCAATACGGCCCTGCTTCACCCTTATTCCGGTAGCCGGATCAAATAACACAGGGAGAGTGCCGCTGAGAATACCTGTGCCTGCCAGCCCTTCTGTCGGGTAGAGCTGCAGAAGGCGTGCAAGGTTAAGCTGTTTGAGTTTAACGGGAATCGTCACCGGCGCCTGCGCCAAATCCCAACTCTCTGGCTGGACGGTTACCTCGCCGCCCAACGCGCCGGAAACAGCCTTTTCTACAACTAACTGCCCGGCAGCTAACTGGCCCAAAGGTGCCTCATACTGCCCTGCCAACTGCACTGGACCAAATGGTATCCCTGGGTTTACTTCCGCAACGGTCAGTTCCGGCGTTGAGACCTTCATGCGCCCTTCGTCCAGAAGAAAATCAGCAGAGCCATTCATTCGGCTCCAGGTGGTGCGATCGTATGTACCACTCCAGTCTGCCAGCACCAGATTTCCGGTCAGGTATACCGCGCCGCTCTTCGGCTGCTCATAAGCGGCGTTAGCGCTAACGGTGCCGCCGGATACCGTAAGCAGCTCTGGCCATGCGGTGAAAATACGGGATAAAGCCTCAGCTTCCTGCTCGCCGCTCACCCGCATTTTGCCGGCCAGTCGAAAAGGACCTTGATATGGCACATTCAGATCAAGGTTCACGCTGGTTCCTGCCTTGGCTTTAAGCAAACCCGTGACGTTCGTGCGTGTCAGGTTACCGTTCAACGCGCCCTCAAAACGCCAGGGTTGAGGCCGTAATTGGGGGTGCTTAACCTGCTTCGCAGTGAGACCAAGTGGCCCACTCAAACTGAATTTTCCTAACCTGCTCTGTGCTGGCAGGTAGCTGGCCTCCAGTATTGTATGGGCGAGATCCATACGAAGACCTTTGAGCAAGGTCTCATCTCCAGACACTCCCGCTGTGCCAGCAAGTGGCTCAAGCTTGTCCGCCTTCAGAATCGTCGGCCCCTTGAATTTCAAAACCGCTCTGGTGGTATCCAGCCAGCCTGTCAGTTCAATTTCGGCCCGGGGTTTGGTTAGCAACCATCCCGAAGCTTCCAGCTCGGGCAATGCTGCGTGCAGGTGGGTTTTCCCAAGCTCTACCCGCCATGGAGCACGGGTGGTTATCGCAAGGTGGGAGCGCATAGAAACATCTGCTCCAGCGCGGCTGCTCAACTCTACGTTCAACGGTAACAATGTTTGTTCTGCGACTGCTTTAACGGCTGGAGAAACCGGCGCAACCGGCTTACCTGGCCGAACAGACAGTGATAAAGAACCTGGTTGCATCAACTCCGGCAATGTCTTGACCCAGGCCGCAGGATGCTTCAACTCTATATCGGCATTCAGAGTGTCGGGCTGCCACTGTCCCTGCCTGGCATCCAGAGCGATCTCTAAACTGCCGCTTATTTTCCCCACCCCGGGCACAAACCAGGGCTGCGGCACTCGTGCTTTAACTTTCAAGCCACCCGTTGCCTGCGCCAAAAACCTTTCATTCCCCGCCCCCTGCAACTTCCAATCCGCGCTAATGGTTGCTGTTTCAGGTTGCTCTGGCCAGGACTCGGTAGGGATGCTCTGCCAGGTTTGAAGCCACGCCAGCAACCAGTCTGTTCGGGGCAGGTCTGATATGTCCACCGCGCCATCCCAGGAGACCAGACCATTTGCATTTTGTTTGTGATAACCGGATTCAACAGACACGTAGCGGGTGCCATCAACCGCCAACTCTGCCGCAAGGCTCAGCTCATCAAGCCAGGAGCCATCAAGCGTTGCCTGCACGTTAATGTAGTGCCCTTCGTGATCAAGCTGCAGGTTGGCTTTAACAGGAAGCCTGGTGCTTGCGGCCAGGCCAGGCTCGGGATCAGGGTGGGAGCTGGTGATCGACAGGTCTCCTGCCAGCGGGCAGCGCCCCGCCTCGCAAGGCAGAGTCACCTCGAACTGCTGAATGATTACCTCAGAAGGCATCCATGCTGGTAGATCTGGCGGCCACGGGCGCTTAGATGAGGCTTGAGGTTTGGCAGCAGAAGACCCTACCTGTTTTGTGTACCAATCCAGTTTCAGGGTTTTCGCTGTTAGCTCCATCAACCGGGGTGTCCATCCGCTATCCCAGTCCGGCCAGCGCCAATCCAAGGCCAACTCCCTGCCCTGCAGCACAACTTTCCTTGTTGGCAGAGACTGGGTGAGTTCTAACTGGCGTAAAGATACCCCACTCAGCGAAAGACCCAAGCCTTGCCACTCGAGCGTTTCAATACCATTGCTTTGCAGCGTCTCGTTCCAGAAGTAGCGTACTGCCAGAGCACCCAGCAGAACGGCTAGTACCCACACCGTAAATAAACCCCAGACAAGTGGTTTCCAGGCAATGCGCATTAGGAACTATCCCTGGCTTTTTGTGGGCTCTTCAACACAGCCTGAGGCGCCCGCAGGCGCCCAACTACTTACTCCGATTACTCTGAACCGAACTTTTGGTGCTCTCCCAGGTTCGTCGTTTCATTCTGCGCGCTGGCTTTTGCGATTTCGAAGAACTTCACCATCTTGCTGTTGTTGCTGTTCCAGAACTCACCTTTGTGTACTTTGACTTCCAGCAGACCCACGTTGGGATCATCTTTACCCTCGGGAAACCAGGACGCCACGAACGGGTTCCAGAATTTATCAATAAGCTTTTTGTCCCGGGTTACCTGACCCACGCCTGTCAGCGAAACATAGGTGTGATCGTGGGGGTCACTGAACGATACGCATACGTCGTTATCTTCCTCAAGCTCAAACACTTTTTCCGAGTTCAGGTCACTAAAAAACCACAACGTACCATCGTATTCGTCCTGCACCAGGTACATTGGCCGTGCCCGTAACTCGCGCCCATGCAGCGTGGTTAACATGCCCGCCTTAATGCCTTTAATCAGCTTCCAGACTTTTTCTTTATGTTCAGGTGTGGACATTGTCTTTCTCCATTTGCATTCAATCAGGATAACGCCCTGGTTGATCTGACGTTTTTCGACCCGAGATACCGCCCTCTTCGAGATCGGCCTCAGATCAGGTTATAAAGAAACACAACCGCAATACCCGCCGGCGTTATGAATTTCAGTACTACCATGAACGCGCTGTAGGCGCCACCTTGAAGGCCGATATCCTCTGCCAGCCCTTCGCGCCGGATAGCCCACCCGGCAAACAGAGCAATGGCAAGACCGCCCAAAGGCATCATCACGTTTGAGACCAGAAAGTCGAGCAGATCGAACACGGTTTTACCTTCGAAAAAGCTGATAAAGCCCAGTGGATGCACATCGCCCCACAAGTTAAACGACAGCACCGTGCCTATGCCGATAAACCAGGCTGCAAGCCCGCCGCCTATGGCGCTTTTTACCCGGTTTGCACCTTTGAACTCTTCAAGCCATTCAACAACCGGTTCCAGCATGGAGATTGCGGAAGTGATGGCCGCTACCAGCAGCAACGCAAAGAAGATGGCACCAAAAATAATACCACCACCCATCTGACCAAAAGCCAGCGGCAGAGTGACAAAAATAAGCCCCGGCCCTGCGCCTGGCTCCAGGCCGTTTGCAAACACCAGCGGAAAAATCGCAAGCCCGGCAAGTAACGCCACACCGGTATCCAGCACGGCGATGGTCATAGCCGTTTTGGCGATGTTGATGTTTTTCGGCAGGTAGGAGCCGTAGGCCATGAGCACGCCAATACCAATACTGAGCGTGAACGCCGCATGGCCAAGGGCAACCAGAACACCTTCAGTGGTAAGCCGGCTGAAATCCGGCGAGAACATAAAGCTGACTGCACGGCCAAAACTGCCACTGTTCATGGCGTAGAACACCATTACCACGAGCAACAGAAAAAGCAACGGCATCAGCAGGTTAACTGCCTTTTCAAGGCCGGAACGAATACCTCGGCCCACGATAAACGTTACAATAAACATGAAAACCGTGTGCCAAAGCAGCAGTTCCCAAGGGTTGGCCAGCAGGTTATTAAACTGCCCACCTATGGCTTCTGCATCTGCGCCCACGAACAGGCCGACTGCCGCCTTACCAATGTATACCAGGGCCCAGCCACCGATCACCGCATAAAACGACAGCACCAGAAAAGAGGCAACCACACCGTTCCAACCGATAATTCGCCAGCCTTTGGAGGTGCCCTCGGTTTTTGTAAGGGTGCGCATGCTGGCCACAGGGCTTTGACCGCCCCGGCGCCCGATCATGATTTCGGCGATAAGAACCGGCACGCCAATCAGGGAGATAAAAGCGAGATAAACCAATACGAAAGCACCACCGCCGTTCTCACCGGTGATGTATGGAAATTTCCAGATATTGCCAAGCCCAACGGCCGAGCCGGCTGCAGCCAATACAAAGGCCATTTTGGAGGTCCAGAGGCTGCTGGCCTGCTGGTGGGGATGAACCGTCTCACTCATTGCGTTCTCCGAATAATTGTTTTTGTCGGATCGTCATTAACAAAGCCCCTGTAAAAGAGGCTTTGGCTGTGTGCTGTTTCCGGGATAACTCGGTTACATAACGCTGCGCACCGCGCTGGCAACATTTGGCAACACCAGATCATTCAAGCCAGCCACATTCACCCGACTGCTTTCCAACATGTAAATGCCGTGTTCTTTTCTTAATAGACGAACCTGTTCTGGCGTAATACCCAGGAACGAGAACATGCCCCGTTGCCGGGCTATAAAGCTAAAATCGCCCACAGGCGCCAGCGCTTCGGCAAAGGCGTGCCGCAGGCCAAGAATGCGCTCACACATACCACCCAATTCGCCCTGCCATTGGGCGCGCAAGGCGTCATCACCCAGAATGGTTTCAACGATGGCCGCCCCGTGTGCCGGGGGCATGGAATAGTGAGATCGCACAACGCTTAACAGCTGGCTGGTTGCTGCCTTATTGATAGCCTCGGTGGCAGAGACCAGCATCAAGGCACCCGTGCGCTCACGGTACAGGCCGAAGTTCTTGGAGCAAGACGCCGCAACCACCATTTCAGGCACCTGACTGGCCAGATAGCGAAGGCCGGCTGCGTCTTCTTCAAGCCCATCGCCCAGCCCCTGGTAGGCCATGTCCACAAAGGGCAGCAGCCCTTTACGTTGGATCAACTCGGTAACCATCTGCCACTGATCGAACGTAAGGTCAGCACCGGATGGGTTGTGACAACAGCCGTGCAGTAGCACCACATCCCCTGCTTCAGCACTTTCCAGGCTGTTTAGCATGGCGGCGAAATCTACCGTTAATGTCTCGGGATTAAGATAGGGATATTCGCGAATGTTCAGGCCAGCACCGCCGAGTAGTGGCATGTGGTTCGCCCAGGTGGGCGTGCTAACCCAAACCCTGATGTCTGGCTTGCACAACCGGAAAAACTCAGCGGCCATGCGAAGTGCGCCGCAGCCGCCCGGCGTTTGAATCACCGAGGTCCGGCCTTCACGAATCAGGGTGCTACCCTCACCCAGAATGAGGCGTGCCATGGCTTCGTTAAAGCCTGCAGAGCCCGCGGGCCCTACATAGCTTTTAGTCGTTTCACCCTCAAGTAAGCGGCGCTCAGCCTCGTGTACCGCCGCCATGATGGGTGTGTTGCCCGTGTCGTCCTTGTAGACGCCGACGCCCAGGTCCACCTTGCCTGGCCGCGTATCATCGCGGTACATCTGCATCAATTGCAGAATCGGGTCTTGAGGTAACGGTTTAAGCGCCTCAAACATGGTCTGCCTCCTTGTTGTCGGCCTGTTGGGTGCGAATCAGAGTCGGGCGGCCGGTATCCAGGGCCTTGGTCAGCTGTTGCTGTTTTTCTTGAATGGCTTCTGCTGCCTGTTCACGCACCGGGCCGTAGCCCCGCACCTCGCTGGCCAGCTCTGCCAGTTGCAGGAAAGTGTCGTAATTGCTGGTATCCAGCTCATTGACAATGCGCTCAACCAGCTTCTGGTAGTCTTTCAATTGCGCCCGGTCCATCTTCCGGTCAGCGGAGTAGCTAAACGGATCAATGGCTGTGCCACGCAACACCCGGAATTTGGCCAGCAGCTTGAAGGCCCGGAACATCCAGGGGCCGAACTGGCGCTTCCTGGGTCGGCCCTGGGCATCCGTGCCCCGGTTCATAAGGGGCGGAGCCAAGTGGAAGTGGATTTTGAAGTCGCCTTCGAAGGTGTTGTTTACCTCCTTCATAAAGTCGGTTTCTGCAAACAGACGGGCGACTTCGTATTCGTCTTTGAACGCCATAAATCGATATAGCTGCTGCGCAACAGCACGGGTGAGCAATTGATTTGTCTCACCCAGGCTTTCCTCTGCGCTACGAACTTGTTTTACCGCCTCAGTATAACGGTTAGCCCAACGCCGGTTCTGATAGTTCACCAAATGCTGGTGGCGGGTGCTAATCAGTTCATCCAGGCTTGGCTCTGCTTTTACTTCCTCTACTTTGGTTCCGCCTGTGTCCAGCAGGTTGGTGATTACCTCCACATCTACAGCGGCAACACGGCCCCAGCCAAAGGCTTCCTTGTTGCGCTCAACAGCTACACCATTCAATTCAATGGCTTTCATCAGTGCCGCTTGCGACAAAGGCAAAAGTCCCCGCTGCCAGGCAAAGCCCAGCATCATTACGTTGGAGAACACCGTATCGCCCAGTAGCTTCTCGGCAATGTCGTTGGCGTCAAACCGTGCGAAATTATCATCTCCAACAGCGTTACGAATCAGATCCAGGCGCTTATCTGCCTGCATGTCTGCATCCCGGAACAACACATAATCCGCCGTGGGCAACTCAGCTTCGTTGGCGACGACACGGGTGTGGTTCGGGCGCAATACGCTCAACGCTTTTTGTGAAGAAGCCACCACCAGATCACAGGCGATCACCGCATCGGCCTGGCCGTTGCTGATGCGTACCTGGTGCAGCTTGTCTGGAGACGGCGCCATGCGCACGTAACTCAGCACCGTGCCGCCCTTCTGGGCAAAACCGGTGAAATCCAGCACTGATGTACCACGGGCCTCCAGGTGAGCCGCCATGGTAATGAGCTGGCCCACAGTCACTACACCCGTGCCGCCAACGCCGCCTACCAGCACATCGTAGGAGCCCGCCAGCTGCGGCAGAACCGGCTCTGTAATATCCTTTAGCTTGCCTGTGAGCACAGAACCTGTGTCCATACCCCGGGATTTGCGCAGTTGGCCCCCCTCGATGGTGACAAAGCTTGGGCAAAAACCATTCACGCAGGAGTAATCCTTGTTGCAGGACGACTGATCAATCTTACGCTTGCGGCCCAGCTCCGTTGGTCGTGGCACCACAGAAAGACAGTTCGATTGCACCGAGCAATCACCACAGCCTTCACACACATGATGGTTGATAAACGCCCGCTTGGCCGGGTCCGGATACTGATTACGCTTGCGCCGGCGGCGTTTCTCGGCCGCACAGGTTTGGTCGTAAATCAGAATAGTGCAGCCAGGAATGTCCCGCAGTTCGCGCTGCACGTTATCCAGCTCTGTGCGATCGTGAAAAGTAACGTCGCTCGGGAACAACTGCTTGTGGTCATCGTACTTTTCCGGCTCATCACTGAGCACCACTACTCGTTTAACGCCCTCGGCAGCCACCTGTTGCGCGATCATCGGCACGGTGATCTGACCATCCACGGGCTGACCGCCTGTCATGGCCACCGCATCATTAAACAGAATTTTGTAAGTGATGTTAATGCCGGCAGCGATTGCCTGACGAATCGCCATAGAGCCTGAGTGGAAATATGTGCCCTCACCCAGGTTCTGGAACACATGGGGGTTGCCGGTATACCGGCTCTTACCTATCCAGTTAACCCCTTCGCCGCCCATTTGAATCAGCGATTCTGTGTTGCGGCCCATCCACGAAGCCATAAAGTGGCAACCGATACCGGCCAACGCCTTACTGCCCTCGGGCACGTGAGTGGAGGTATTGTGGGGGCAACCTGAACAGAAATACGGCAGGCGCTTAACGCCACCCGGGTCCTCAGCGTTGGTCATATTGTTGATAGCCGCCAGGCTATCGCTGAAGTCATTGCCAAAGAACCTGCCAAGGCGTGCAGCCAGAAAACCTGCGACCAGCTTGGGGCTTAGCTCGCCTACATAGGGAATCAGCGGGCGGCCCACTTCATCCTGCTTGCCGGTGATTAATACCTCGCCAGGGTGATCCGGCTCCGACATGGCTTCTTTAATCTGGCTTTCGATAATGCCGCGCTTTTCTTCGATAACCAGCACTTCTTCCTTGTTGTGCACAAAGTTGAGAATGCCTCGGCGTTCGAGCGGCCAGACCATACCAATTTTATAGATATCCAGACCCATCTCGCGGGCGCGGGCTTCATCAATGCCCAACAGATCCAGTGCTTCCAGCAGGTCCAGGTGGCCTTTACCGGTGGTCACTATGCCAAAGCGTGCGTTCGGCTCATTAAACAAACAACGGTCGATAGGATTGGCCCGGGCAAACGCCTGCACAGCCTCTAGCTTGTCTTCAATCCGGGTTTCCAGCTGCGGGCCAGGCAGGTCTGGCCAGCGATAGTGCAGCCCGGTCTCTGGTGGGGTGAAATCATCGGGGGTGACAAAATCGGGCAACGGCGGGAGTTCTATAGACGCAGCGCTTTCCACAGTTTCGGAAACCGCCTTGAACCCGACCCAGCAGCCACTGTAACGAGACAGCGCAATACCCCAGAGGCCGAACTCCAGATACTCGGCAAGATTGGCCGGGTTGATTGTGGGCATGAAAAAGCTCATGAACGCCACATCAGACTGGTGCGGCATGGAGGAAGACACACAACCATGGTCATCACCGGCCACAACCAAAACGCCACCATGGGGAGAGCTGCCATAGGTGGTGCCGTGCTTTAGCGCGTCACCGGCGCGGTCTACGCCTGGTCCTTTGCCATACCAAACACCAAATACGCCATCTACCTGGCGATCATCGTCCGTTTCTACCTGTTGCGTACCCAGCATAATGGTGGCCGCAAGGTCTTCATTCACCGCGGGTACAAAATCGATACGGTTTTTATCAAGCAGAGTCTGTGCTTGCCACAGCGCCTGGTCGTAGGCGCCCAGCGGTGAGCCACGGTAGCCACTGACCATGCCGGCGGTATTCAGCCCCAGCTTGCGATCCAGCGCGGCCTGCATCAAAGGTATGCGAACCAGGGCTTGCGAACCTGTCATAAATACCCGGCCGGATTCTCGCAAGTAACGGTCTTCGAGCTTGTAGTTGTCCAGCTCTGGACTGCCCGGCGAACTGCCTGCCTGAGCTGAGCCTGTCTGAGAGTTATCAGAATGAGACGTGTCGGTAGACATAAGCCCTCTCCTTTCTTGTCGATTTTATGACCAAAAGTCTAGAGGGAAGTTCGCAAAAGGTGCTTGCTTATTGAAAGGTTATTTTTTCCGTTTGCGAAAGATTATTTGCTAAACGACAATATCGGGAAATATCCTTTGATAAAAATCAGGTGTTACCAAATGAAACAAGCTGAACTGGACAAGCTCGACCAGCGCATTCTGGCAATACTGCAACAGGACGGTCGGCTCAGTAACCAGCAGCTGGCAGAACAGGTTAACTTATCACCGGCTGCTTGCTGGCGGCGTGTAAGAACTCTTGAGGAAACCGGCATCATTAAAGGCTACAGCGCACATGTGGCCCCTGAAAAAGTCGGCCAGGGGTTGTGTGTGCTGGTGAATTTGTCGCTGCAAAGGCACACCATAGACAGCACGGCAGAAATAGAGCAACAGGTGAGTAGCTTCCCCGAGGTACTTCAATGCTTTGCTGTGACAGGTAATGCCGATTTTGTGATGCGGGTGGTGGTGCCGGATATGGCTGGCTATGATCGCTTTTTAAACGAAAAAATATTCACGTTGCGGGGCATTGCGCAGGTTCATTCCAATTTTGCACTGCGGGAAATAAAAAACACACACACCATCCCCGTAGGAGATACTGAGTAACTTATGGACACTTAGAGCGACGTGGCTTGCTGAGCTTGAAGGCGAAGCAGTAGTGCTGCCACCAACACCACAAAGACGCCGGAAAGCCCAAACGAAAGGCCAAAGCCGCCCAGCCCCAGAACAGCACCGAACACTAAAGGTGCCACAAAGTGAACTGCGCGGTTGGCCATCAGCCGCATACCCAAGGCGCCTGATCGCTGCTCGCGTTCCACACTCTCTGCCAGAACCACCATCGATAAGGGTTGCGTAAGCCCCCCGCCAAGCCCTACCAGAATGGATAGCAGTGCAATCACAGGCACATGACCGGCAAACCCCATGCAAGCCAGGCCCACAGAGATGGCGCACAGTGCCAGAAGGGTTGCTTGTTTGCGCCCGCCAGCGACGCCGATAATTCGTGGAATAAAGGGGCGTATCACCATAGAAGTGGCCGACCTCAAGCTTACCAGCACGCCGATCATCACCGCGCTCATGTTCAAGCTGTCGAGATACACGGGCAGGTAACTGCCGAAAACGCCTAAGGCGAACATGCCAGCGACCGTAATCGCAATCGACACCTGAACGCCGGTGTTGCGGCGGATTAGAGAAGCCTGGGCACGAAACCCGGTTTGCTTACCGGTTACGGCCATGCCGTGAGTTGCATCGCCGGTCAGTGACAGGCCAGTTATACCTCCCAGCAACGCGATACCGGCCATCACCAGAAACAGGTTGTTAACGCCGTCCGCCCAGTGAATCCAGGCGCCTGCCATCAGCGGACCTACCACCTGCCCACCAGACAGCCAAGTGGAATACCAACCAAAATAGCCTTCCAGTTTTGAGCCAGATGCCAATGAGGAAATGATTGTTTGCGCCGACAGCACCATCTGCAGTTGAGCCAGACCTATTAAAAGCTGGCCACCGATCAGCCCGTAGTAACCGGGCACTAACTGCATAAGCAGCAGGCCTGCAGCCATCAAAAAGCCACCGGCTACCAGCGTAACCCGGCCACCATGGCGTGCGACCACGCCCCCAAGAGGAATAGCCAGCAAAAAAGGAAGTAAAAACTGGGAGCTTAGAATAACGCCCAGCATTAATGGGGAAGCCCCGAGCTCAAGGCCGTAAACCGGCACGGTCACCAGTAGCATTGAGTACACAACGAAACAGAATGTGAGCGATACACACACTGCAACGAAGTTCTGGCCGGCTTCATTCGCCGGCCGTTTCGGGGCATTTTTCAGGGTTGGTTTTTTAATACATCACCGGATAAGCCATTATACGATCACCATGCTGCCGGCTTCAGACATCAAAAATCGACTGTCAGCCCCAAGTTCAGGCGGCGTCCGTCTAGCACAACACCGTAGGTTTCGTTCGTTACCTTCTTGTCGCCAATATTGTACACGCCGGCCTTCACTCGTGCGCTCTCGTTCAATCGGTAGGTCAGGCCTGCATCCACAAAACCGTAGCCTGGTGTGCCTTCGTCCATGCTCTTGC
>NZ_JBQDCO010000059.1:0-17629 GCF_052091845.1 Marinobacter sp.
CTAGGCTGAAAATCCGCCAGAAAACACAGAACAAGGTGGCACTGGTAAATCAGGGGTCCTACTTTTGGTGCCAGCCTTTATTTCCGTGTTGTTCTGACGTCCTGCATTCCAGAAAATGCAGGGTTTATGCCAACAACACTTTTTACCTTCATATCAATTACTTAATACAAAAATTAAACACAGGCGGGAGAAAGCTGTCCGAAATTACGGACAACTTGATCTGAAATTCGTAAGTAGTTGTACAGATATCAAGACATGCGTCCGAAAATCAGGACAGTTTAGCCAGTTTCTCGTACAGCACAGAGCGGGAAATTCCCAACAGTTTGGCAGCCTTGGTACGGTTGCCGCGGCTTGCCACCAGCGCTTCCTCCAGTGCATGAGACTCAGCTTCAGCCAGTGTTTCAGCCAGGGGTCTGACCGGGCGCGGCGCCAGTTGGGAATCCGTGCGTACACTATTGCGAGGCAACACCTTGAACACGGCATCGGCATCCAGAACTCCGCTATCTTCTCCCATGGTCAGCGCCCGCTCCAGCACATTGCGCAACTCGCGGATGTTTCCCGGCCAACTGTAACTGGCCAGAGCCGACACGCCGGCATCGGTAATCTCGGCGCGCACGCCCTGGCTTTCGCTTATGTCCCACAACAGGGTTTCACACAAAAGCCCCAGATCGACCAGGCGATCCCGCAATGGCGGTATGGGAATTTCCAGTACATTCAACCGGTAATATAAATCCGAGCGAAAACTGCCTTCGGCTATCATGGCGTCCAGGTTGCGGCTGGTGGCCGCAATTACCCGAACATCAACCAGGGCAACCTTGTTGGAACCCAGAGGTTCAACTTCACCTTCCTGCAAGGCTCGCAACAGCTTGGCTTGCAACGCCAGGGGCATGTCACCGACTTCGTCCAGAAACAAAGTACCGCCGTCGGCCAGCTGAAACTTCCCTTCACGCAGTTTACGATCGGCACCGGTATAGGCCCCTGGCGCAACGCCGAAGAACTCGGCTTCCAGAAGATTATCGGGAATGGCCGCCACGTTCACCCCTACAAAAGGCTTTTCGGCGCGGTTGGAAATGGAGTGAATGGCCTGGGCAAGCACCTCTTTACCGGTACCGGTCTCACCCAGCACCAATACGGCCATATCGCGACCGGAAGCAAGCCGCGCACGGCGCTTTACCTCAAGTGCACCAGGGCTGGCGCCTACAAAATCCCCCAGGCTGTAACGAGTACTACGGACTTTTTTTGCCAACGCTTTGCGGGCCGCCGCAAGATCTTGGTGCAAACGACGGTATTTGCTCACCAGTGGCGTGAGTGGTTGCAGGTCATCGTAGAGTACAAACGCCACAGCGCCTTCAATCTCGCCAGCTTTGTCGTAATAGGGCAGCCGGGTAACGACCAGCTGCTGTTGCTGATATTCCATGATATCCAGTAACAGTGGTTTACCGGTTTCTACCACCTCAGGCATGCGGGTTTCCGGAATTATCTGGCGCACTTGGCGCCCAATGACGGTTGCCGGCTCTTTCAGGCCTAACAGCTGGGAGTATCGATTGTTTATCCAGGTAATGCGAGATTGTCGATCCACCGCAATCGCGCCTGCGCTGGCTTCTTCAAACATGGGAAACAACGCTTCGATAAGCTCCCGGGTCAACTCGCTTTTATTTTTCTCACCAAACAACTGCGTCATGTAGCGTGTACCGCCGGGTTCAATGCCATTCATAGTAAAAGCCCTGACACCCGGCTGTACCGGGTGCCCTGTCGGAAGTATATGGCCCTCTCCTCAAGGTGAGCAAATAGAAGAGGGCTTGGGACGGCCCAAACGCCGCTAATCAGGTATGCGCAACTCGCTATCAACCAGACGAATAAGGTTTTCCTCCGGTGGCTGTGCAGCTACTGCAGGCAGATTGGTCAATGCCAGCGGCGTGGCGAGATCTCCCCTGGGTACAGCACGGACGACCTGGCTTGGTGGCAACTCAGTATCTTTGGTCAGGCGTTCCCACACCAGGTCCAGGGCCTGGAAATAGTAGTGATGCAGCGGCACATACCGACTGCCAACTCCGTCAAACTGGTTCAGTACATCCAGATGGTGAGCATTGAGCACTTCGTAGTAACGCAGCTCGCTGCTCTGGCCCTCTACACGCTGGTTTAGCCCGAAATAAGGCCGAGAGGCGTGATTGACAGGGAGAATGGCATCGGCACGCCCCGTCACAAACACGGCGGGCTTGCCCTGTAGATTGCCGGTCGCGCGAATGTCGCTAATGCCTTCCGCAATGGCGCCAGCGAGGGCAGCCTGCTCACCGGTCAACTCACTTCCGGTTACCACATCACGGCCCATGGCCAGGCTGTGCAGGCACAACAGGGCATCCAGACCGTAATCCACCTGGCTGCTACTGGGAGAGGCACTGGTGGGAAGAGCCGTGGGCTGGCCTTCAGCCTGATCGTAAACGATATTGACCCCGGCCGTGGGTGGAATACCGTTGCTGGTTGCAAAGGCGGCTGCTTCAGGAGCCGGCGCAAACGGTGTGACCGCCCCATTATCATCCGTTGCGGCCAGGCTTAGCCCACACACTCGGTCTTCAACACCGGCTCTACCATAGGCGTTGGCGTAGGTCATGGAAATGCTCTGGGCAACCTTGGAGGCAAAATGCACAGGCGCAAGCAGGTTTTGCTCGGGCTGGATACCGAAGTCCTCGTTCAGGATACGCTGTGCTTCGGTGGCGTAGTCGTCAATGGTTGCGCTGGCAGCGCCTGCGAGCAGTCCTTTGTTAGCCAGTGAGTTACAGATATTGTCGCGCACGTCTGATGGGTTGAGGGCGTTCAGTGGTGCGGTATCCCGAATGGCTGGCGCCTGGTTGGCGCAACCCTGATACACAGCCAGTGCCGTGGTGTATTCAAGCAGGCTACGACTGTGGCCAGCAATTGGCGCATTGTCTCCCTGCACAATGGTAAAACCGGTATCAACCGTTGGGTTTACGTTGGGTTCGGATACCGCGACACCGTCAATCAGGCCTTTCGTGTCCTGCTCGGCCGCGCGAACTGAGGCGCCACCGCCATTAGAGACGCTCGAGGCAATAACCAGGGTATTTTCAGACGTAATGGCGTCAACGTTATTATCGCCACCGAATTGTTCGTTAAGTGCCCAGAATCCAAATTCCACGGACTGCAGCACATGGCGACCCCAGTCGGCCTCGGGATTGGTTTTCGAGTGCGCATGTTTCCAGGCAAAGCGGTCCGGCGAGGTCGCATTAAAATCACCGCGCTCCTTATCCGTCAGATCTGCACGAAACTGCACAGGTTCCCCGGATGCCGTGAGAGTGCCATCAATTTTCTGGGCGGCGTTGGTTTTCAGGTTATGCGATCCGGTGCCACTGCCCTTGTCGGTGTAGACTACGGCACAGCCTTTTTTCAGCCCCCACTCGCCAGCTGTGCCAATCGCCCCATAAACACCCCGGGAGCCGGAAGATGGCGCGGTAACCATGCACGGATTTTGTACATCAAAGCCGTCGGGCACCTGAGCCATAACCGTCACAGGCACGTTGCTGCCTGGAACAGTCATAAACGCCAGGTATTCATGACCCGGTACCAGGCCTTCGGTGTCGTTACCTGCACCTGGGCCAAAAAACTGCCCGTAGCCACCACCAGGGGACGTATCCACCAGCGCCCGGTAGTTATTGTAGATCGCAAGCTGGCGCAGTTCGGCCGAGGTGGGATTGAGTGGGTCAGCAAAGGCAGGTGCTGTTGCACTGCCAAGACCACTGGCCCCTAAACCGGCGGTCAGAAGGTCGTCGGTGATACCGTCATATTGGGTGTGTCGGATATCGCCATCGATAAATCCGGGAACCTGATTAACCTCAGATGTGTTGTCATCGTCGTTATTGTTGTCGCTGCAGGCACTCAATAAGAAGCCTGTAGCGCCGATCAGCGTACAGATCATGAGACGTTTCATGGGTCGTTCCTTGTTTGTTGTTGTTAAGAACAAGCCGGGTTCAAAGCCCGAAACAACCAATATGCGCATCCTGTGCCATTATTTTATCTGTCTGTTTTCGTAGCTATTTTTATGCTTTTATTAAAACCTGGAAGAGCAGGTGTTCCGATTTCCGGACACTGCTGGCTATACCGGGAGTGAGAGTAAGGGGGCGGGCACCACTGGCAAGCGGCTAAGGCAGCCTGTTTGTCCTGATAGCAGGACACCGTAGCGATTACCGGACAGTTGCAAAAGCTAACCTATGCGAATGAATGGCAAAAGGCTTAGGCCGGCAATCACCAGAATGGCCAAACAGGCTGCCAGCGTGCGCAGGGGTTTGCGCCGGAGCATATACCCGATTCCGCCACCTTCACCTTGCCGGCGCCACTCATCATAGGCTTCGCGCTGGCTTTGCATTCGGTGGCGCTGGTATTCCTGCAGTATGGCTTTGGCTCTTTCGGCCTCTTCAGTGTCGTGCACCCAAAAGCCACCCATACTGATGCCCCAGCGACTAGGCGGGGTCTCGTAAAAACGCACCTCGTGCTGATCAAACAAAGCCCGGATTTCTTCGGCTTCGTCATCAGGCACATGGCGCAAATTCATCAAGTGGTGACGCATGCAGGCTCATTGTCTGGTGTCGGAAGGGGTAAAGCCGATATCCTAACACCAAAGCCCCACAGATCGAATTCACAACCGGAACCGTTAATGACAGATCACTCCCTTCGCCTGCTGCTGGATTTCGATGCCTGCGCCCAAAGGGACAACGGGCAGGCCCCGGCATTTTTACACAGGCGGGATCGCAAGTTTGCACTGACCTGCGAACAACAAGGCCTAACGCCCAACCCAGGGCGCTGGATGGCCCACATGAACCATCTTAGCGGCCCGGGCGCGGGTGAGGCCCCTTCCGCACAAACCCTGGGATTCTGGCGCAGAATCAATAGTGGGTTCATGGTTGTCGGTGCCGCGCTCGGTATACTGGCCATGCTCGGTTTGCTGTTTTACGACGGCGGCCAACGCATCAACATTACCGTTTTTCTCGCTTTTGTAGCCTTTCAGCTTTTGCTGGCGCTGTTGACTACCGCCCAATCGCTTATCGGTTGGCAGCCCTGGCGTCCAGTGCTGCGGCACTTTCGGAACAACTCCGACTCTGCTATTTCGATGAAGCTTCAACCTGTGTTGATGGCGCGTGCAGCGCAACTCGGCGGGCTGTGCTTTGCGTTGACGGGCCTGGCAACCTTGTTGGTTATGGTGGTGTTACAGGACCTCGCTTTTGGTTGGAGCACCACGGTTGAAACCGATGCCAGCAGCTATCACAGCCTGATTGCAACCATAGCGTCACCCTGGGCCTGGCTATGGCCAGCCGCCGCGCCTGAATTTGCACTTGTGGAGGCGACTCGATTCTTTCGTGCCGGCACAGGCGAAGGTTCCATAAACCCGGCACGATGGGGCCAGTGGTGGCCATTTATCACTATGCTTTGGGCCACTGGGGCGCTGTTGCCCCGGCTGGCTCTTTGCATATTGGCGAGCGCCCTAATCCGTCGGAGGGCCCGGCTCCTGCTGGCCGACCATCCCGCAAGGCACGCGTTAATGTACCGTATGGAAACGCCCGCCCTTAATACCGGTAATGACCATAGCGACGCCTCAGACCAGCCAAATACCGACACCCACCTGAATATACAGCCATTGCCCGATGCCCGAATTGCTCTATGCTGGGCCGGCGCTGGCGACCCGGAGCTGCCAGATGCGCTCAGTGCAGGCAAAAGCCTGATTGCAAAAGCGGGTGGCAGGATGACACTGGCCGAAGACCAGCAAACGTTGACGCGCGTAGCTAAGCATCTGGCACACACACCTGCACTTTCGGTTCTCCTGTTTACCCGCAGTTGGGAGCCGCCCACAGGTGAGCTGGAGGATTTTCTGATCAGTGCAAAAGAGACCTGGCCGAAAGGTAGTCAAATCGCTCTGGTGCCCCTGGCAACCCAACTCGAAAAAGAGCCTGACACGCATCAGGTTCAGCAATGGCTGAGATTTTCGGAACGGGTGGGGCCCGGGTTTATAACCGTTAGCCTTGTACCGACCCACGGGGTCACGCCCGACATGGATGGGGGGATTTTGGAATGAATATCGCACCTGCCTTTGCCGTCGTGGGCCATCCGAATAAAGGAAAATCCAGCGTAGTGGCCACGCTATCGCAAAACGACGCCATTGCCATTGCCCTGGAGCCAGGTACCACGCGCGCCCGACAGTCTTACCCGCTAAGCGTAGACGGCAAGACCCTCTACACACTGGTGGATACACCCGGTTTCCAGCGCCCCAGACGAGTTCTGGAGTGGCTGGAAGCCCACAGTGTATCGGCCTCGGATCACAGCGAAACGGTTCGGGCGTTTGTGCTGCAACACCAGGGCGACAACCGCTTTACCGACGAGTGTGAGCTATTAACGCCTCTGATTGAGGGTGCTGGCATAATTTATGTGGTGGACGGCTCCGCCCCATACAGCGCTGAACACGAGGCCGAAATGACCATCCTGCGCTGGACGGGGCAGCCCAGCTTGGCGCTGATCAACAGTATCGGGCCAGACGATTACAGCGAAACCTGGCAAGCAGCCCTAGGGCAATTCTTTCAAGTTGTGCGCAATTTCGACGCTGTTCGTGCCCCGTTCGAACAACACTTGAGCCTTTTGCGTGCATTCGGACAGCTTGAACCAAACTGGGAACAAGCCCTGGATCAGGCCACTCATCATTTGTCTGCCCAGCGCCAGCGGCGTAAAACCCTGGCCGCAGGCATTGTCGCAAAAGCCCTGGAAGACATGATGTCGTTTCAGGAAAAACGCACCCTAACCCTCGATCAGGTTGCCGGTACCAGCGACAGCACTCTCGCAGACCAACTGCGGCAACGCTGGTACCAGCAACAGCGCCAACGCGAACAAACCCTTCGGATAGACATCGAGCATTTGTACCAGCACCAACGGGTTCGCCGCCAGGAAGCCGAGCTGGAATGGCATAGCGATCACGACCTTTTTTCCGAAGGCAGCCGCAAACACTGGGCCGTTAGCAAACGCTACCTTGCCACCGCGGGCTTTGGTGCCGGCGCTGTTAGCGGTGCTGGCCTGGATGCCATTACATTAGGCACATCACTGGGCACGGGAGCCCTTGTAGGTGGCCTGATTGGCGCTGCCGGCAGCTATTTTTACGGTGACAAACTCAGCCTGCCCGTATTGAACATAGGTTTACTCCGGGACGGCCTTAAAACAGCCACTTTCGGCCCGGTACAAGACAGTCAATTCGGTTATGTGGTTTTGGGTCGGGCGGTAGACCACTGGTGGCACATAAGCCATCGCAACCACGCCGGCCGGGAGTTGCTGGACCTGGAACCTGCCGACCACCACTGGCTGGAACGTCTCGATAAAATGAGCCGTCAGATCATTCAACGAACGCTGGACAAGTGCCGTAAACTGCAGCCTCTGGACGAGAACCAACAACATAAATTTCACCTCGCCATAGAGGAATGCATGACAGGTTACGAAGATTGGCGCTTGAACCGGACCTGAGTTGGGTGTTTATACTATAAAGCTGTTCCATCAAAAAAACGGGGAGTGCACATGAAAATTGTACGAGTTGGGGACATCATAGGTACCGAGCGCGAAGTACACGGCCCAGGCTGGACCAGCCGCCGCATGCTGCTGAAAAAAGACGGTATGGGTTTCTCTTTCCACGAGACCATCATCCCGGCAGGCGGCGAACTGAACCTTTGGTACAAATATCATCTGGAAGCGGTTTACTGCGTAGCCGGCAATGGCACTATTACCGACAAAGCTACCGGAGAAACCCACGACATTTCCGACGGCACTCTGTACGCCCTCGATAAACATGATCAGCACACCCTGCGAGGCGGCACCGAAGACATGCGGCTGATCTGTGCGTTTAACCCGCCCGTTACCGGGCAGGAAGTACACGACGAAGACGGCGCGTATCTGCCGGACACCAGCGAAGACTGATTTTTCTTGTCTGCAACTGACAACCCGGCAAAACCAACACCGCCACCGACAGCGAGCTTGCTGCCGGTGGCGGTGCTGCTTTGGCTGGCAGGTGTTTATATGCGCATTCCGATATTGGTTGCGCCGCCGCTGGCCCCGTTTATCAGTGCCGAAGTAGGCCTGTCACAGACCCTCACTGGTGCTCTGACTACACTCCCCATCCTGATGCTTGCCATAGGCGCCATGCCTGGCTCGCTCTCCATATCCCGTATCGGCCCGCGCAACACCCTGGCTTTCGCCTTGCTCGTCATGGTTATAGGTTCCGCCGGCCGTGGGTTGGCGCCAGATACAGTCACTCTGATGCTCACCAGTGCCGTTATGGGCCTTGGTATTGCCATGATGCAGCCCGCCTTGCCGGCATTGCTGCCCCGCTGGCTGGAGCCTGAACACCTGGCCCTGGGCTCTGCCATCTACATGAACGGCCTGCTGATGGGTGAGTTCATCGGTGCGGGCATTACCTTGCCGGTACTCATGCCCTTGCTGGACAACAGCTGGCGGGCCACACTGCTGGTATGGTCGCTGCCAGCCATACTGGTTGCCGCCGCCCTGTTCCTGCCAAAACGCGACCTGGCACCGCCTGACCGAAAAGCCGCCTGGTTACCAGATTGGAAAAACCCACTTACCCTGACACTGGGCTTGCTATTGGGCGTTTCCGGCTCTCTTTTTTTCGGCGTTAACGCTTACATGGGCACGCTACTGGAACAAAGGGGCGAACTCGAAAATCTCACCGAAGCCCTGTTCTGGTACAACTTTGCGCAAGTATTTGCGTCACTGGTGATGTTAAAAATGGCACGCCTCTGGGTGGGTAAAAAAATACCACTGATCACCATGTTGCTGTGCAGCCTGGCCGGAACACTGGGGACTCTGGTGTTTACCGGGTGGTGGGCCATTGCCAGCGCCACATTCATGAGCTTCACCGCCGGCATATTGCTAATCATGATGGTAGCCTTGCCGCCACTGCTGGTATCCGCCAGCGAGACCGGCCGACTATCGGCCGGCAACTTTCTGGTTGGCTACAGCATTGCCTTCGCCGTGCCCATGCTGGGCGGCTTGCTTTCAGACTGGACCGGCGACATAAGACACGCCATTATTGTGATGCTGGCCTATGGCATTGTGGTGTCACCACTGGCCATCAAAATAAACCTGAACCGACGCTAAAGCGAATTCCACTCATGGCGCAACTCATCACGGCCGCACTCATTACCCTGCTGTTTTTGGCCGGTTGTGCTGAAAATGCCGCGCCGCCCAGCTTCAAACAGGCACTGCCCACCGCGACCCAACAACCAGTCAGCTTCAGCAAAGACGTACGCCCTATCGTGGAAGCCAAATGCCTGGCCTGCCACGGCTGTTTTGACGCACCCTGTCAGCTGAAAATGGAAACCCCCGACGGCCTCATTCGAGGAGCCCACAAAGACTCCGTATACAACGGCTCGCGCCTTGATAACCAAAAAACCACCCGCCTGGGTATAGACGCCCAAACCGAACAACAATGGCGCGGCATGGGCTTCTATTCCGTACTGGCCCGAGGCGACCAACCCCGCAATCTCTTTGAAAACATGATCCGCCTGGGCAAACAGTACGAATTTGCACCCAACAGCAAGCTGCCAAAAGACATAGAGCTGGGCCTGTCGCGGGCCAACCGGTGTGTCAGCAACGCTGATTTCCCGGATTACGCCAGCGACCACCCCTACGAAGGCATGCCACTGGCCACAACCAGCCTGACCGACAACGAATACGCCACACTCACCGGCTGGCTCAACCAGGGTGGAGCCATCAGCCCGCTGGCTATGGAAGTGAGTGAAGCCGAACAAACGCACATTCAACGCTGGGAAACCTGGCTTAACGAAGGTAGCCAGCGCCAACAACTGCTCAGTCGTTGGATCTACGAACACCTCTATCTCGCCCATCTGTACTTTGAAGAAGATGGCGCTGACACTCGCTTCTTTGAAATCGTGCGCTCCCACACCCGGCCCGGCACACCCATTGATATTATCGCCACCCGTCGCCCCAACGATGACCCCAAGGGCCAGGTGTACTATCGCCTGCGCCCGGTAGCCGGCAGCATTGTGCACAAGCGCCACATAACTTTCAGGTTTGGTGAGAAACAATTCAAGCGAACACGCGATCTGTTCGAAGCAACCGGCTGGCAAGTAGACACGGTTCCGGGTTATAGCCGGGATAGCCGCGCCAACCCGTTCGCCACCTTTGCCGCCATTCCCGCAAAAGCCCGTTACCAGTTCATGCTGGACAACGCCGAGTATTTCACGCGCACCTTCATTCGCGGGCCTGTGTGTCGTGGTCAGATAGCTACCGACGTTATCCGGGATCGCTTCTGGGTGACCTACCACGATCCGGAAAATGATCTGTATATAACCGATGCTGACTATCGTGAGGCTGTCACGCCTTTGTTGGCACTGCCCGGGCAGGACACCGCCCTGCTGGATTTGGGCAGCAACTGGACTGATTACAAAGGCAAGCGCAATCAATACAGAGGCCTACGCAACAAGGCCTACCAAACCGCTTACCCGAAAGGCGCCTCCCTGGATCATATCTGGGATGGCGATGGCGACAATACCAACGCCCTGCTAACCGTTTTTCGTCATCACGACAACGCGTCTGTGCAGCGCGGACTGATTGGCCAGGTTCCGTTAACCAGTTGGTGGATGGATTACCCGTTGTTCGAGCGCACCTACTATGAGCTGGTGGTCAATTTTGATGTGTTCGGCAGTGTGGCTCATCAAGCCCAGACACGCCTTTACTTCGACCTGATCCGCAACGGCGGCGAAGAGGATTACCTGCGGCTGGTGCCACCCGGGGAGCGTAATCGAGTACTGCAAAACTGGTACCAGGGCGCCGGCAAGCTAAAACTGGACTACAGCTACGCCAGCATGGACGACACGAGCCCCTCACAGGTGCCTTATGCAACCTCCGCCTTCAATGCAGAGCTGGGCGCGCGCCTGCTGCTGAAGTTCCGCGATCTGAATGCCGAGCGGGACGACCCCATCAACCGATGTGGTGGTAGCGACTGTGGCCGTATGGATGAGCCTGAATGGATTCGGCAAGCGGATCAGGAACTATCAGAGTTGTCCGCAACCCGAGCGGAGTTTCTTCCGGCAATCAATTACCTGCCGGAGGTGACCTTTGTGAGAGTGTACAACGACGAAGGCAAACGCACGGTGTACACGTTGCTCCGGGATCGCGCCCACAGCAACGTTGCCTTTCTGTTAGGAGAGAGCGGCCGCTACCAGCCAAAAAACGACACTCTCACGATTTACCCGGGCATTATCGGCAGCTATCCGAACTTTATGCTCGATATTCCAGCCTCACAACTGGGGCTGTTTACCGACCGAATGAAAGCTCTTAACGCAGAAGAGCACAAGGCGTTTGAAGCCATTGTGAGCGTGTGGGGCGTGCGCCGTACCCATCGCTTTTTCTGGGAAATACTTCAAGATATCACTGTCTGGCAACAGGAACACAAACCACTGCAGTCAGGTGTATTCGACATCAACCGCTACGAGAACCTGTAGCCGTGCGGTTCCGGGTTCAGAGCCAGGAACTCAGACCGCTACTGGATGTAATGGCTCCGGGGTTGTGGTTCCCGGACCCCGGGGCTCCGTTTGCTGCTGCAGATAATCCAGAATGGCCTGCTTCAAGTCACTGCCCTGACGCAGCCCTTGATTACCGAATAAACGATTGAACTCCAGCACAAACGGGTAGCCTTCAACCAGCGCAATATCAAAACCAGCGTGATCCACATCCAACTCACGCGCGAGTCGCAAGGCAAGATCGGTCATTACGGCCGGCACAGGACTATTGTCAATTTTGCCACCCTTGGACACGTTGTTGTAAAAGCCCTGATCAGCCTGGCTGCGCCAGTACGCGGTGACCACTTTATCGCCCACCACCACTATGCGCGCATCGCGATCTATCGGCAGGTATTCCTGAACATACAGCACATCCGTTCGCTCACAGTATCTGAGCCAGTCATCGCGGTTCTCAATCAGCCACACCCCGTCGCCCATACTCGCCTTGGGCAGCTTCGCCACAAAGGGCAGCACCATAGCGCCCCAGATATGTTCTCGCTCCTGTGGCCCGTTGGCTTCAATGATTGTCCAGGGAATATGCTCCGGGGCTACCGCTTCAAACGCCCGGGTCATTTCCACTTTGTCGTGCCCAATACGATAGCTGGCCACACTGGGGAAAACCCGACACTTCAGGCCATGCACTAGCGCATTAAGCTGCCAGTACTCGGGGAACAACACCCAGTCTGCGTCGCTTAACAGTGCCTTGTGGCGCAGGTAGTGCTCGGGTTTAAGTACACGGGTATCGGGAAAGCCAAGGGTGCGAAAGATATCAAAAGAAACAAGATGCATGGCAGTGTCGCGCAGATTAAGATGCGCAATTTTTATACAACCCTGCTCAGTGCACAAGCTTTTTATGGGTTAATTTGACGTTCGTCATGGCAGGCAATAAAGGAATTGATAATAATTCGCATTAACTTGAGCATTGACCAACAACGGAGCCATACCATGAAACTTTCTCACCAACTTACTGCCATTGCCGCCTCACTCCTGATTGCCACACCCGTTTTCGCAAGTGATACGAGCCATTTCAAAGGCGAGCCCGCCAACACCCTCGAGCAGGCGGTTGCCAATTTCTCTGAGTACAACAACAAGCTGGAAAACGCGCTGGCTAATGACCTGTCCCCGGAAGCCATGAACGAAGTGCATCAGCTTACCTACACTCTGGAAAATGCCCTGCAGAAACTGAATGACGAAATCGACGAGTTGGAAGAAACCCTGGAGAAGGTTCACAAGGCCTCAGAGCATGCTGATCCGGACACAGTGCGCTCTGCCGGCGAGCAGTACCTTACCAACAGCCGTAAGATCGTAAAGTAACAGAGCCTTATTTCCGTTTGACGCCCTGCTGGGCAATAGCGCTCAGCGGGTCCTCTGGCCATGGGTGCTTGGGATATCGGCCACGGGTATCTTTGCGCACCTGTGGATACACGTTAGACCAGAAACTCGCCAAATCAGCCGTGACAGCCAGCGGCCGCCGGGCAGGCGAGAGCAGGTGGATCAACACCGGCACCTGGCCGCCAGCGACTACCGGTGTTTTTGTCCAGCCGAACAACGCCTGCAGCTTGGCTGCCAGAACCGGGCCATTCTCAGCCGTATAATCCAGCGTAACAGCGTTGCCCGCAGGGATGGTGAGGGCAGGAGGTGCCAATTCTGCTAGCCGCTGTTGTTGTGGGTATTCCAGCAGGCTATCCAGAGCATTCTGAAGATTCAGCCTGGCCAGTTCAAACCAGCGCCTGATGCCTGTCAGAAAGGGGGCCAGCCAGAGTTCCAGGGCATCGGCCAACACCTGATCACTGACATCCGGCCATTGACCGGGGAAGTGTTTGGCCAACAGCATAACCCTTGCCTGCCATTGCCGGGTGCCGGGCGTCCATGGCAGGCTGTCCAGCCCTTTACGTCTTACTGCCGCTATAAGACCTTGCTGAATCAGCTCGGGCGAGGGCTGTTTAAAAGCTGTTTCCGCCAGAAGCAGAGCACCCAACCGGCGAGCTTTTCGGGCAACGACCGTGCCGCGTTTTTCATCCCATTGCGCTTCATCCTGCTCACGAATGTGCGTTGCCAGATCGGCCTCAAGGGTTGGCAAATCCACGGGGGCGGCCAGATAGATTCTGGCTTCCCGCGCCTTACCATCCAGATCCGCAGCTACTAGCCACTCATACCGGGCCAGCCCATCGTCTTCCCGCAGCACAGCACCCTTACCATTACTGAGCTGATACCGTGGCGCCCCTCCGGGCCGTCGTTTACCAATACGATCCGGATAAGCGAGTGCTAACAAGCGGCCAACCCCAGTGGCCGCTGGAATCTGATCTTGCCCGCTTTGTGTGTGGACGCCAGGCTCGCACAGGCGCTTTGCCTGTTGGCGCAAAGCTCGTAACCGATGCGAGTCGACACGCGGTGAACCACCCTCGCCTCTTAACACTCTGATTCGCTCATGCATGTCCGCGCCGGCACCCGGGCCCAGCAAATCCCGGTCTTCCAACAGTGCGGCCAGTTCGGCAGCCAGCCTGCCCAGCCCAAGCGCCCGCCCCGATACCACCATGTGCGCCAGCCGGGGATGAATGCCCAGCGCCCGGGCGGATTTACCGTGCCCGGTAATTGCGCCTTCCGTATCCAGCAAGTCCAACCACTGCAGCAGTTCTGCCGCTTGTTGCCAGTGCGCGGGCGGCGGCGGGTCGATCCATGCCAATTGGTCCGGGGTGCGAGCACCCCACTGAGCTAGTTCAAGCACCAGCGGCGCCAGATCGGCCTCGCGAATCTCCGGCGGTGTATATTCCGCCAGCCCAAACTGCTCGGATTCACTCCACAGCCGATAACACACACCTGGTTCAATCCGCCCGGCGCGACCCTTGCGTTGTTCTGCCGAAGCTTTTGATACCCGCCCGGTTACCAGCCGCGTCATACCACTGTTCGGATCAAACACCGCCCGACGCTGCTGGCCGCTGTCTACCACCACACGCACGCCGTCGATGGTCAGGCTGGTTTCGGCAATGGCAGTCGCCAACACCACTTTGCGAGTGCCCTTTCTGGCCGGCGCAATGGCCTGATCTTGTTCAGTGGCTTTGAGGTTGCCAAACAAGGGCGCGATCACCACATTCTGCGCTACCTGCCCCGCCAGCGCCTGAGCCACCCGGTGAATCTCGCCGGCTCCCGGCAGGAACACAAGCACCGAGCCCGGCTGGTTTGCCAAGGCCTCTATAATCACGTCCACCACTTGGTCCACCAGCCGGGGATAACGTTGTGCAGGAGACGTGGGCCGATAGAGCACATCAACGGCAAAGGCGCGCCCCTCACTGGTTAATACTGGAACGTCCCCAAGCAGGCGGGCTATAGGTGCAGTATCCAGCGTGGCAGACATCACCAACACCCGAAGGTCTTCCCGCAGAGCCTCTTGAGATTCACGTACCAGGGCCAACCCCAGGTCGGCCTGCAAAGAACGCTCATGAAATTCATCAAAAAGCACTGCGGCATACTCTTCCAGCATCGGGTCATTCTGGATTAGCCGGATAAGAATGCCTTCAGTCACCACCTCTATGTTGGTCTCGCTGGATACTTTGGTATCCAGTCGCGTTCGATAGCCCAGGGTTTGACCGGGTTTTTCATCCAGCTGCGCCGCCATGTATCTTGCCGCAGATCGGGCCGCCAGCCGCCTTGGCTCCAACATCAGGATTTTGCGCCCCTGCCGCCAGGTTGCATCCAGCAAGGCGAGAGGTACCCGGGTGGTTTTACCAGCCCCCGGAGGTGCCTGTAACAGAGCGGTGGCTGTCTGTTCCAGAGTGTGCTTAAGCTCTGGGAGAATGTGGTCTATCGGGAGCACGTTCTTGCGTGCCAGACGTCGGGGCGGGGAACGAAGAAAACAAAGATCAGACCGAAGGTCAGTGCGCCGACACCGATACTGAAGGCAGACACCAACGTACCACCGGCGTCCAGCCACTGCTTGGTCAACCAGGGGCCAACCATCTGAGTGAAGCCATAGAGTGCAACCATGGCCGCGGAAAGTCTGGGCCCCTGGTGCGGATGCAAAGCGCGGGCAATACGCTGGGTCAGTAAGACCGTGCCAAGGAACGTGCTACCCACCAGCGCCGCACAAAGCAACAAACCAATGTCACCGGGCCAGAGCACGGCGGCTAATACACCCGCCAGCTGAATCACAAAATTCAGCTTCAGGGCGGAGATGTCTCCCATTTTGCTGCCTAGCCGGTTCCACAACCAAGCGGCCGGAATAGTGCACAAAGCGACGATGAGCCAGGCTCCGTCGAGCAACCAATGGTCGGCTTCAAGTTCAAGCTTTGCCAACAGCGGCAAAAAAGTCATGGGAAGAATATAACCCAGCCCGGCGCCGCCATAAGACAAAAACAGGGGCACGCTGGCACGGTCGAACAAGGGTGATGTGGTCACGGCTTTGCCGTCACTGCCGCGATCTTCGTCTGGTACATCCAGCTTGGCTAACCGGTATGCGCCCCATATTGCCAACGGAATAGACAGCAGGGCCGCAGGCCACCAACGCCCGGCGCCTTCCAGCCAACCGGCACTAACGGTAACCAGCCCGCTGGACACCAGCAAACCCAGGCCTACGCCAATGTACACAAGGCCGCTCATGCTGGATCGGTTGCGCAACACCAGCCATTCAAGAATCAACGCCGGTGCCTGCACAAACACCACGCCGTTGGCGACGCCATTCAGCCAGCGACTGACAGACATTGCTGTGAGGTTGTCAATCTGGGTCGCCAAAAGGGTCGTGGCTACATGCACTGTCAGGAAAGCCGGCAGCATGACGCGGATCTGGCTCACTTTGTGCCAGCGAATGGCCAGAATGGCTCCCATCAGATAACCGAGATAATTCCAAGTGGCAATCGCTGCGCCATCGGATGCGCTGAACAGGCCGTCGTCTACCAGATAAGGCAACAAAGGCGTGTATATAAAACGACCAAGCGCATGCACAACCAAAAGCATAATGGCGCCCGCGGCCAGTACGCCGAAGAGCTCTTTCGGAGTGGTGCTTTTCTGCTGTGGCATAATCTGTGGTCCGGCTAGTGAATGTTCAGCCGGGCAGTTTATTCGAGTCTGGCTGTTCTGTCAGTCTGACCTTGGCAGAACAGCCTGTTGCCCCGCTCAGGAGCGGGCGTTCTCACGGTTGGTTTTTGCCCACTCGTAAATGCGCTCAAAGGCGCTTGCCAACTCCTCCGGATGGTGCGGCGGCTGGATCAGCGCTGCCAACTCACCATTCGGATTCAGCAATGCAAAGTGGCCGCTGTGGTCAACCAGAAGCTCTCCGTCCACTTGGCGATGGGCAAAAACTGCGCTCAGGTTTTTGGCCAATTCGCGCAGTGTTTCAAGATCTCCGGTCAAACCATGAAAGTTCTCACCAAAAAAGGCGGTGTAGTCTTTCAGTTTACCTGGGGTGTCATGCTCCGGGTCGGCAGTGATCAGCAAATAATCGGGCTGTGGTAGTTCATCCGGCAGCAATTTATCTGTTCGCCTCAGGTTGGCCATAGCCGCCGGGCAAACATCCGGGCAATTGGTGTAGCCCACAAATGCAAATGTCCACCGGCCTCTAAGGCTCTCCCGGGTGACCGTTTCACCGTTTTCGTTGGTAAGCGTAAATTCGCTAAGGGTACGCGGCTGGTCATAAACATAGGTGTTCATCTCGGCAAGATCTGGTGCCGGTTCAGGCTCCACGTTGCCCACCTGAAACACTTGCTGCCCAACGACCAAGCCAAAAACCAGAACCACGGCCAATACTAGAACAACCAACGTTATTTGAACTGAGCGATTCATTATAACTCCACTTAGCAGACTCTAAAGTAACGCAGCGACAGTAGGAGGGGGGTCTTTTCTGTCGGGAAAAAATGTCTGAGCGCAGCGAGTTGTTTTTCCCAGAGGAAAAGGCACCCTCCTGCTGGCGTGTCTACACCAAATCAGAAAAACACGTAATGATCTACGAGAAGTACCACAAACAACGCCATTAGGTAAGTTATAGAGTATTTGAACGTGTTTAGGGCTACCCGGCGATCGTCGCCTTTCAACAACCTTATGGCGTAATGAAGAAAGCGAAGGCCTAA
>NZ_JBQDCO010000060.1:0-17553 GCF_052091845.1 Marinobacter sp.
GCAACCCAGCGTTCCAGCTCCTGACGCAGATCTTCTACCGTAAGCTGGTACAGCATCCCCGAGGCTTTACGTTCGTGCCACGCTACTTCAGAAGCTATGCGCAGGAGATGCACCTCTTCAAGCGACTGCTCAATGTCGACCAATGGCTCCTGTCGCGCCATAGCCACAAGGCTTTGGCGCCGCAGCGTATCCGCTTGTCCGGAAAGTGCCACTGAACTTACCGGCCCGCGCCGGGCAAAAAGTGCCAACCGCGCTGTTGCCCGCTCTACCCATTGCAACATTCCGCCTGGCGTACTGACACACCGGCTCCGCCGGGTGGCGGCAAACTGAATAACGGAATGAGGTAGATGAATGCTCCAGTGACGCTCAATCACCGCTTGATGAGCAACCAGAATAGCCTTGCGCTGCATCGCACTGGAAAGGGGAATATCATAAATTTCCAACGCTCGCCCAAGCCGCTGCTCCAACATTCGAGGGCTCGCGTCGCCGCTTGGCAGGTCTGGCCCTAAAAGCAGCACAGGCCCTCGCCACCGGAGAACCAAATCAGAGGCCAGGCCAGAGGGTATCTCCATCATCATCAACAGATCTGCCGGTGTTACGTTGTCCAGCACAAGGACAGGCCAGGGCCTGCTAGCGGCGGCAGGAATAACCGCGAGTTCACTGGCCATCAGTTCAACTTCGCGGCGCAAATCCATTTCGACATAAGGTTGCGCCAGAGACGATAACAATGTGCGCAACCACGAAGACTTTCCTGCCCCGCGCTCTCCTCGCACCCACACCAGCGCCTCTGGCTTTGCCGCAAGCGTAATGGCCACATCTTCCGCCAACTCGGTCCAGGCCGGGTCCGTGATTACAACTGGCGTGGGCTGATACTCTTCAATGCCCGGCTCCTCGACGCTTTCTTTGCTCACATCCGAAGCATTCAACTCAGGCCAGCGTGAAACCAGTTCAAGAACCGCAACATAGGCCTTTTCCTGCAAACGCTCTGTGTACTGGGCGAGCACCTTCAAAAGTTGCGGCCAATCCAGCCAGGCGGGCGTACCAAAGGTTTCCCGCGCGGTCGCAAACCAGTAGATTAATTGGGAAGAGAGCAGACCTTCACCGCCTACTTCAGTAACGATGGGCTGCTCGCATTGAATGGTACGAACAAGCTCATCCATGTCCACACCAGAGCCCCGCAGAAAACGGCTTGCAGCAGGGCTAGCATCAAGTAATGCAAGTAAAAAGTCTTCAACTGTGATGACTGTGCCGCCACGACGATCAACATCCTCACGGGCGTACAGCAACGCAGCCTGACATTGCGGGGCCAGGCATCCTTGCCAGTCTTCCATAAAACATTTCCCTGTTTAATCGCATCATCCTGATGCTTTGAACGTTAGATTGATAACGCGTCTTTCAAACCATGATTTATTTTATGGCCGTTTTTGTGCCTCTACAACTCTTACGCACTGGGTGCACCCAACTTACCAGGTTCCCGTATTCTCCATACTCACCCAGGGTTCTCTGGGCGCCAGCGGCTCACCCTTTTGCAGCAACTCTATGGATATTGAGTCTGGCGTACGAATAAACGCCATGCGCCCATCCCGGGGCGGGCGATTAATCGTCACACCCTTTGCCTGCAGCGTTTCGCATAAGGCATAGATATCGTCTACCCCGTAAGCCAGGTGACCAAAGTTACGACCGCCTGAATACTCCTCCGGATCCCAATTGTAGGTCAGTTCGATCATCGGCGCCCTGTTTTCACGTGCTCGGGATTCATCCTCTGGTGCGGCCAAAAACACCAGTGTAAACCGGCCTTTGTCACTGCTTTTACGATCAATCTCAATCATGCCAAGTAGTTCGCAAAAAAAGTGCAGAGTTTGATCAAGATTGGCGACACGGATCATCGTATGTAGGTAATGCATACTTTCTCCTGTTGTTTACTATGGCTTCGTACGAAGCCCCCTTCGTGATTCACATCATCGTACAGTGGCACACTCAAACCTTTATTAACGAACAGTTTACGGTATTCTGGGCGAATGAATGCAAAACTCACCTCCGAGCTGATCAAATCGTACCAAACGCCAGCAATCAGGCATCTCGCATGGCTGTGCCAAGCTCCGCAACTTTTGCGCTCACCGATCACACTTGAACCAACGCAATATCTGCCCCCGAATTACCCCGACATTCTCAAAGCCTGGGATCAGAACGCAAAAACGGCACCAGCACTGTTAAGTGAACCTCCACAGCGCAGGCTGGGGTTCTATTTTGAGCGACTGTACCAGATTATGCTGGAAGACCTACTTGGCTGGCCTATTCTGCTGAAGAATCAGCAAATCCAATCAAACGGGCGCACCATCGGAGAGCTGGATTTTGTCGTACACAACCGGGCAGAAGACTGCATTGAGCACCATGAAATTGCGATCAAATTTTATCTTGGCGTACCTGAGCAGGCTGGCCCTACTCTCTGGTATGGCCCAAATGCCCGTGACCGGCTGGATCTAAAAACATCCCGCCTTCTGGAAATGCAAAGTCGCAGGACGCAGCTCCCGGAAACTCTTGCATTGCTCGATGAATTTAATATAACCGGGCCGCTAGCGCCGCGAATTTTCATGCCCGGGTATCTGTTTTACCCCGACGCCCAGTACGCCGCCACTCCAGGCTATGTTCCCGCAGAACATTTGCGCGGGCGCTGGATGTATATCCATAACGCGAAAGTGCTGGACACCTCGCACTGGGCTGTCCTCAGTAAACCACACTGGATTGGCAACTGGTTTCAGGCCGAGCAACCGGACGCAGCGCATACTCGGGAGGCTTTGGAGCGTGTTGAGAGCAAGTCTACGCCGCAACTGTTCGCCATCATGCGCCAAGAGCGTCAAACGGGAAACTGGCTGGAGGAAGACCGACTATTTGTGGTGCCGCAAACTTGGCCGTGAGCTGTTCATAGAGGCTTTTGAATAAAAGCTTCAGTCATCCAGCAAGTCCTGCGCCCATCTGGGCAACGTCTCGCAATAGCGCCGCCACTCGCCGCTTTCCCAGGCAGCCACACGAACAAAGGGCCTGTCTAGACTGGAGTTATCAACAAGATGCAGTTCATCCGCCAGCCCGACACATTCGCGCAGGTTGGCGTATGCTCTCGGAACCCGACTCTCTATCTTTTTCTCCGGCACATTATGCCCACCAGACTGCACGCGCGTCGCTACGCGGGCTTTGTTGAGAGCCGTTGTTTCCAGATGAAAATAGAACATGCGGATACGGAAACCTGCGGCTTTCGCGGCGCCCATAAAGTCTATTTTCGAAGGATGAGAAAAAACCGTTTCGAAACAGAAACTCTGGCGCTCCTGCAAAAGGCGGTACCGCTCTTTCTCAGCAATCAGCGCAGCCTCGTAACTATGTTTCTCGGGGGAATCGGGCCAAAGACTACGCGCAATGCTATCCGCATTGACTAAAGGTATGCGGCGCTGGGCCAAAAACCGCTCATAAAACGTCGACTTGCCTGCGCCATTACCACCGACGAGCAACCAAAGTTCAGGCTGCGTCGTCACGGCCACTCACAGCTACAAAACGCCCGTTGCGAAACTGACCGATCTCGCGCATGCCACTGGGGTAAACCGCTTCCAGGTAACCCGGTTTATCAACGGCTGCCTGATAAACCGTCTGCCCGCGGGCAATCGAGCGGCTTAACTCACCAGATTGGCGAGCTTGATTTACTTCTGCCCACAAATCATCACTGGTGATATCTTCCGGAACAACAGGCTCTACCTTAACGCGCCGGATACCCTGAAGGATCGCAATCAAATCCTCCGCACTCACCTCACTTGCAACCGCACGACCTATTTCCGCCCAATACTCGATCTGCTTGGGCGTAGAGCGCCGGTGCACCTGCCCCTCAGCAGATGCGTGACGAACCAGATTATCATCCAGACGAATGGCAGTAGTCATGGCAGCCTCCTGTGACCTATATAGCATGTATACAGATTACCATAGGCGTTGCGCCTTGCAACAATTGTTGAGTTTCGATCAAGCGGTTAGGCTTGCCGGGGTTTCAAACTCTCGGGTGTATTTCTCGCCAATTTCAGGGTGATGGAAACCAATGCAAAAGTCAGAGAATATTGGCCGTTCCAAGGGCGGAAGCCATGCCGACTTTTTCACCTGACCTCGCATTAAATCGGCCAGGCTTCCGCAGGCCGCTGTTTACGGTACTCTGCCATCGAGACCTTGCCCAGTTGCGGGGTTAGCCGGCAAGTGCGTTTCCCCCAGGGGTACTCGACTTGTCGCTTCAGCCACTCAGATCCTTCGCCCTGCTTCCATTCTTCCAAATTCAGGTCGCGCCAATAACGGGGAGCGCGCCCGGTCTTTTTGTCGTGCTCATGAGTCACCGAATCCAAGTGGCGGAAAGGCTCCAGGCGCGGGACATCAGGTAACGGCTGAGACACATCCATGTATCGCTGCAGCATATCCCACAGGGCCAAAACTTCCGTTTTCTGGGGTTCAATGCCACTGAACCACATTTTATTAAAAGTTTTCTGAGTATAGCGATGCACAAACATCAACCGATAGAATATCCCGCCCTTTTGCACAACCCGTTCCACATAGGCATCAAACTCAACAAAGGGTGCTTCGAAAAAACGTTTGCGCCCAAGGGCAAACCGAACCTGACCGGTAACGCGATTAAATTCACTGCAGCCGTCTTCGAAGGCTTGGTCCAGCTTTTTATTGATGCGTTTTTCAAAAGGCTTCATAAGAAAACCGATGCCGGTGCTCATGAGCCAGTTGGTGGTTGGCCCGGCAACCCATAGAGAAAACAGCATCCACCCAGAAACAAAGACCAAACCCAAGCCCCCCACCACCAATCCAGGCAAGTTATAATGATCAGCAACCTCTAGCACTCCCCATCCCATCAGAGCCATACCTCCGACAATTAGTATAAGGATCCAAATAAGAGGTATTAAAAAAATTAAAGCCTTAAGACCTAGCTTCTCATTAAGAAACCGAATTTGCTGATGATCCCACCACCAGTCTTTACTTTGGAACTCGGGATCTGTTTGCTCGTTGGTTTGCAACGCATCCACATCTTCTATAACCCGATAATAAGGGTCAGCGCCTGCATAGGTACCGAATGGTTGCAATTCATCACCCAAACGAATTCGCTTTACCGGGCTTTCGGGAAGGCCTTTAACGATTTCCCTCCTATAAACGCTCGCGGCAAAAGTCGACGCTTCTTGCTGTTTACTCACACAAACACCTCAGTAAAGAACCAATAGGGAGACCTGGGTTGCGCATACGGGTTCATGGCTGCTCTGTCTTTCGGGGGCGGCGTACCATGGCGATCTTTATCAAACGCTTCATAATTTTCATGTACGGGTGCGGGGAACACCATTGGTCCCAGCTCTGTGTCAATCACCGCTTGCAAGCCAATCCTCACACTGGTGGTAACGGACTGGCTATGACCAAAACGACTGTAGTTGCTTTCAGTTATTTCCCTCTTTACCAGAAACCGAACTGCGGACTGCTGAGGGAGTGATTGCCTTGCGGTGATTTTGCGCAACAACGTGGTACTCAGCGTTTGATCTGTCTCGATCTTACCTACAGCTGTGGAAGCCATTGACGACGACAGGTAAGCAACTTCCTGGACGACCAGACTGAATGGATCAGGCAACAACTCTGAACGAAATTCACTCGTGACTTTCAGCCTGCTGATCAACGGGGTGTGGAGAGTAATAACATAGTCATCTGGTGCTGGAGTCTCGCCAGAGTGGGTCAACTCTGGATTCGGATCAATATCTGCGTACTTTTGTGCCGTCACTTGAATCGGCGTCAGCAGCGACATTAGTTGGCTATAATAAGCTTTTTCTTCAATTCTTCTCGACGATGTGTCGGGATAGGTACCAAAAGGGCCAAGTTTCAGCAGCTTCTCAAACGGATCATCCGTCATGTTGCCCGCGTACAACCCACCCCCTACGATTATCCCCATTCCTAATACAGCCCAACCCCACCCCGGAACCGCCAAAACTCCCGCAAGTAAGGGGCTAACCATAAAAATCATTCCGCCGGTCATGGCGATGACATGCCCTGATGCCGCATCAAAATCTTTATTGGCAAGGCTGATTCTCCACTCCCAAAAGCTCAGTCCCACGCCAATCCCCGCTGCAATAAAACTAGCAAGACCGGCTGTTCGTACCAGAGTTTGTGCACCAACGGTTTGCAGCCGCCCTCCGATAAGCCAGAAATTCTTCATATCAAAAAGCGGCCTCGTGGCCAATTGATGAATCCGGCTACTACCAGCACCACCAGCCTGCTCACCTAAAACTTGGCTGAGTTTGAGTGACGCTGCTGTTAGATCAACTGCGGCCCCACCAAATGTTTTAGCAAATGCCAGCGTGGCGCTCTCATGCGTAGAGTTATATGCATTTAAGTATGCTTGAAACTCAACGAACATATTAAACGCTGCCAAAACCACCAACCCACGGGACACCACAGGCCCGTCCACAACTTTGCCTATTCGTTGCGCAAAATTGACTTTAATCAGGCTCAGCTTTTGGGCCTCAGGATGACCTGCAGGGGCGAAGAAAACCATCGTCCCGCCAGCGGTTTCATGAACTGCCTCTTCCAACGCATTGGTGGCGCGAGATGGGCTAGTTGAGCCAAGCATTTCGCCGGAATCATCGAGTAAATCCGCGGTGAGGTAGTCCTTTGCTCTGGTAAGTACCCCGTCAGAGCGGTCAAAATCCGTCAGCCCCCGGTTAATCCTGTTGCCGTATACACCCAGAATCGAACCTTTGCTATGGGCACCTGCCCTGTCCATCACCTCGATGCCTTCCAGGCTGGGGTCGGCCAGGACAAAGTTTGACGCCGCCGCCTGCATAACGCGCTGGAGTTCAATCTGCTGAACGGCATCTTCTTCGACGAGACGTTTACCCACCATCAATATCGCAGCACTCCACTCATCTAGTGCGCCGGAAACGAGCTTTCCAACTTTAACGCCATCAGAGAATTTATCCGCAACACTGCTTTCCTCACCGGGTTTCTCTTGCAGCTGTTTTTCAAGGTAAACCAAAGACTGGAGATTCAATTTATTCAGCGACTCCTCATCAATATCCGTCTGGTCTTGCACCAAGCGCTGAAGTCGATCAAATTGAGCAGATTTTTCTGGTGCCCAGTCAGCCAAGAAATCATCATTTACCACCCAGCGCTTTAATGCCATAAACAACCGACTGTTTCCGACAACGCCCTGAGCTTTCAAGACCCCTGGAATCTGCTGTAATACGTTGATTTTGTCTGCAATAAGAAGGTAAGCTTCGGAGATCGCCACGTCATTGCGATGGCGGTAATCCTCCCATACGGTGCTCAGCTCTCGCCCGCTCATGAGCCCTTGTAACTGAGCAACATGTCGTTCAATAACAGCGATCGCGTGATTCTTTTCCGCCGTGTCTAACACCTTGTCCAGCTTCGTCCGGTCTATAGCCCCTGCGTATTTCGCCAGAGCGCTTTTGCCGCCCTGTTGCGTCGGATCAAAAACTGTCTGACGGATCAACATTGCCGAGTGGGCCATGGGGTTCTGCTGAATCGTCGCGTCAACCGCATCCAGATAATGCAGTGCCAAATGCAATTGGGTCAGCGAATGGCGTAATTTGAAAAGCGGATCCGGGATGGCGACGCACACCAATCCTTCCTGGTCCCGAAGACCCGCCAGCAGATCGTCGCCGGCATCACAGTTGAGGTCCATGCCTATCGGTGTTGTGTCATTCGGTTTCGGCGCTTCTGGTTCTTCGACGAAATCCCCGGAACCCAAATCTGAACCCTTTCCCTGGATTTCCCCGAGTTGATCCAGTCGCTTATTAATTCGAACATAGAGCTCCCGGTCTTGCGGACCTTCAAACCCCGGCGCGAAATCGAGAGGGTTTTCCAACATCAACTCCAACCCAAGATCCCTTGGTCGCAACTCGGTAACATGCTGTATACCCGATGCAGGAAATCCCGTAGCGAACGTAAGTGTATCGACGGTGGTTGCCGCCCAGGCATGTCCGATACCGGAGGTTCGAGCTTCTCTGGCGCGCTTGTTTTTCTCAAGATATCGGACGTAACTCCAGTCCCATTGCACCTCGCTATAAGCCATACGAGTTTGATGCATGACTGCCTGACCCTGAAGAAATACGGGTACCAGAACATCCGTTAACCACTTTCCCTCACTGGGTCGTGAACTGTTGTCGGAACTCTCCGAACCATCAAACTCCTCGCGAGCGTAGTTCAGATCAACATCGCTCATCATTCCAGCGGGATCGATTTCCAGTTCCCGCCACAGTTCATCATTTCGGAAAATATAAAGGTAGCCCGGGCGGAGCAGAGCAACGCCCTTACCTGTGTTGACTCGGGTATGGTCAGTACTTACTGGGAGATTATTATCTATTTCAGCTAATGGTTTAACGCGCATCAAGGTATTTTCCTGATGCTCTTTTTGTTCAATATTGGAGCGCGCATGCTTCAACAAAGGAAGAGAGATAGCGCCACCATTGCGTCTTGGTATCGATAACACGAGATCACCAGGGTGGTTATCGTCGTATTCCGCACGGCGGCGAATAGCTCTGTCCAGTTTTTCATCTGCAAACGTGACTGAACTACTCATACTTCCCTCTCCCCAGCCGAATTGCTTGAAACTACGACTACCTCTTGCTTAAGACCTCCACCGATAACGTCGACAATGAGTTGACGATTAGGCTGATGGAATTTGTTAGCCTCTATATTGGAAGGTTGCGCTTTTTCCCTTTGATCAGTAGCTGTCAAGCTAGTACGTGCAGTTTTGGTTGAACTGTTATCTGGAAGATCACCAGGCAGTATGGGCTCACCCACAGCTTGCCCAGAGCCACTCCCAGCACTCCCCCCTGAATTAATCTTAATCCCCGGCCCGCTCAGAGTTACCCCGCTAGGATCCAGCTTAAGGAAACTGCCACCACCAGAAATCGTTAATTCAGCACCGGCATCCAATACCACTTTGGCACCAGCCTTGTGGTGTACCTCGCTGCCGGCTTCACACAAAGTGGCACTACCGGAAGTCTGATGCAGTGTGCCACCAACGTTCTGGCTGCAATCCGCACCGATGGTTTGGCGTTTTTCTCCACCAACGGTGATGTGATCATTGCTCTTTACGTGGCTGAACCGGTCATTCTCAACGGTCACATGGCTGTCGTTATTAATGACTTCCGTGCGGTTGTTTTCGGTGAGCAGATCCAAGTCTTTTTGGGCGTGAACGTAGATCTGTTGTTTGTCTGCTTCATCCTCAAACCGCAATTCGTTGCTGCCCTCCCCCTTGTGGGTCTGCGTTTTCAGGGTGGTGCGGGTTTTGTGTTCTGGTAACGCATAAGGCGGTGTGTTGGTGGCGTGGTAGGTACGCCCGGTAATAATGGGCTGATCCGGGTCGCCATCCAGGAAGGAGACGATCACTTCGTTGCCAATTCTGGGCAGTGCCATGAATCCATACTGGCCACCGGCCCAACCCTGGCTGACTCTTAGCCAGGCGCTGCTGTGTTCGTTGTTTTGAGAGTAGCGATCCCAGGGAAATCGAACCTTTACCCGGCCAAATTCGTCGCAGTGAATTTCTTCACCTTCCGGGCCGGTAACAATGGCAATCTGGGGGCCGTCCATCAGTGGGCGGTGGTCGCTCAGGGGTCGCCAGGTTTTATCGGCAGGAATGGCACTGAACGTATTGTGATAGGTGGTCAGGCCAGAACCGCCCTCTTCTTCCATGGCTTGGGGCTGTTTGCCGGTGTGAGTAACGGCGGTAAGCAACCAGTCCCGGTTCAGGTTGGCGTTATCGTGCTCGGTCAGTTCGGTTTTGGCGCCGCAGGTGAAGTCTGCGCGGTTGCTTTCGCCGCTCGCGGTGCTGGCGTCGTTTCGGAGGGCATCCAGTTTTGCTTCGGTAAACGGCTGGCCGCTGGCGTCGGCTTTGAACCGGCCTGGGTAGTCGAAGTGTTGATAGTCCTGGCGTTGGTTGCGGCTGGCCACGCTCTGCTCGTGCATCAGGGCGTAAGCGGGATTCTTGAAGGTGTAGTCCTTTGTCGCTGCGGAAGCAACGCGCACTCGTTCTTCGTAGCGGAAGCGGAACACTGCAGGCTGCTGGGTGCTTCCCCCTGCTTTGCCATTATATTCCACCGCTTCCAGCCGGGGTGCATCGCCATGGTGGTCGGCTATGATCAGGCCGGGCTGTTCGCCACCATCCACACTGCCGTGTTCAAAACGATAGTGCCAACCTTCTTCTACGGCCATGCGTTCAACGAACGCTAGATCACTTTCCCGGTGTTGAACGCAGTATTCCCGTTCCTGGGGCACACGCTTTAAATCGAACTCTGCACTCATAATGCCCCGCTCTTCCAATAGCGTGCGCACGAGGGTGTCAGTGGTTTGCATCTGAAAAATACGGCTGTTGTGCATCAGCCCCAAGCGCCATAAGGGCGGCTGGATAATCAGCTCGTAACGTGTGCGGCGATGGCCGGAATCACCACGAACAAATTCGTTCACCACGCCGTTAAAGCGGCGAACGGGTATGCCGTCTTGCCAAATTACCAAATCTACTGCTTGCTCCAGAATTTCCGAAGCATCAATACCCTGATCAGTACTGGCCAACTCAAGGCAGCCGTGGAAAAGTTCGGATAGCCGTTCGGTCAGCGTAAAGCCAATAACGGAAAATAAATCAGTGGGGAGTTCGCCAACACGGGCGGTAAACTGCAGTCCGCTTGCCTGGGGCATGTCTTCTGTCCCTGAAGATTGGTGTGTTATTCGCGCTCATCCTGAGCCGATAACTGATTATAACCTCCAGTTTCCGGAATGTAACCCCGCTGGCCAGAGCCACTTGAAACATGAGAGCTTGACCACAGGATTATTCTGTTGCAAGCTAATTTGGTTTCTTTACGCAACCTAAATGAAGGCAACTCTATTTGCCGCGTTTGGGGTTGTATCCCATCATCCAGAGATAGAGAGAAACGCTATGAGCCAATACCAAAATCGTGCCATTGTGCTGAAGCAACGCCCAAATGGCGAAATTCAGGAAGGCGATCTGGTTATGGAAGAGCGCCCGGTGCGCGAGCCCAAAGAGGGCGAGGTAGTCGCGCAGATACTGTGGCTGTCGCTGGATCCGTACATGCGCCCGCGCATGAACGATGCCAAAAGCTATATGGACCCGATCGCCATTGATGAACCCATCGTCGGCGAAACCGTTGCACGGATTGTAGAATCCCGCTCAGACAAATTGAAAGTTGGTGATTTGGTTACCTGCTATTCAGGCTGGCAGGAGTATGTAACCTTCCCCGCAGATGCGCCAATGGTTTACAAAATTCACCAGAAAGAGGGTGTGCCGCTGCAAACGTACCTCGGCGTTGCTGGTATGCCAGGCCGCACCGGTTACTGTGGCCTAACCTATGTAGGCAAACCCAAAACAGGTGAAACCGTGGTCGTTTCTGCTGCCTCCGGCCCCGTGGGCACGGTTGTTGGCCAAACCGCCAAAACCGACGGTTGCCGCGTAGTGGGCGTGGCCGGTGGCCCGGAAAAATGCAGCTATGTAGTTGATGAACTTGGGTTTGATGCCTGTGTGGATTACAAGGCAGGCAACCTGGAGGCCGATCTGAAAGCCGCCTGCCCAGACGGAATAGATATTTACTACGAGAACGTGGGTGGCGACGTAACCCGCGCTGTTGCGCCGCTACTCAACCCTGGCGCACGGGTGCCCATTTGCGGTTTTGTCTCGGCTTACAATGCCAAGAGCACAGACAAAGTAGAAACCCCGTTTGATATTCTCAATCGCCTCGACCCGGTTCCTGAGCACCGTTTTTTCCTGGTAACCGAGTGGCAGGATAAACACCAGGAAATCACCGACATTCTCACCAACCGCATTGCTTCAGGCGAAATAAAATACCGTGAAACGGTGGCTGAAGGCCTCGAAAACGCAGTTGAGGCCTTCAAGGGCATGCTGAACGGCAAGAACTTCGGCAAACAGTTGGTGCATATCGCAGATTAAGATAAACAACAGACAGCGCCGGGAAGGTTATTCTGCAATTTTGAGAAGAACTTTCCCGGTGTTTTTGTTGTCTGCCACATAGGCCATGGCTTCTTCAACCTGCTCAATTGGCCAGGTGCTGTCAATCAGCGGCTCAATCTGCCCGGCTACCAGCAATGGCCAAACGTGACGATACAGCTCCTGTAATACCCGCCCTTTATCCGCCACTGAACGGGACCGTAAGGTAGAGCCGATCAATTTATGGCGCTTCACCAGCATAAGCCCCAAATCGGCTTCCGCAAACCGGCCTCCCATCAGGCCTATAAGAACAATCCGCCCATCAACATTTAAAACTCTCTGGTTTTCCTTGATATAGCTGCCGCCCACCGGGTCCAGCACCATGTCTACTCCGCCCCAGCTTTTCACCGCATCTACAAAAGAGCCGTCTTTGCGATTCCAGGTACCTGTTGCCCCCAGCTTGCGACACGCTTCCAGCTTTTCTTCACCACCAGCGGTTGCAAACACCGGGTTGCCAAAGGCTGTCGCAATCTGAATCACGGCGGTGCCCAAGCCGCTAGCTGCGGCGTGCAATAACACTCTCTCGCCAGGCTGCAGATCGGCCTCTTGATAAAGGTTCAGCCAGGCTGTCGCAAACACCTCCGGAATAGCCACGGCTTTTTCCAGCGAATACCCTTTAGGGACAGGCAACACCTGAGCGGCAGGTACCGCAACCTTGGTTGCATAACCACCGCCAGTAAGCAGAGCACACACCTCATCGCCTAGCTCAAACCCTGTTACCGATTTGCCAATGGCCGCGATACGACCACTCACTTCCAACCCCAGAATGTCCGATGCGCCCGGGGGCGGAGGGTACACACCAGCCCGTTGCATCAAATCGGCACGATTCACGGCACTCCACACCACGTCAATGGCTACGTGACCTGCCTGTAATTCTTCATAGCTTGCGCAGTCTTCCCAAGTAAGGGAATCACCAGTTACCTTGATTGCTTTCATCATGAATCAAATCTCAGCACGTTCGAGTGTCCAGCAAGGGATATTCAATCAGCATACCGCATGTCGTCAGGTGGTTGTAATGAGGATGTTTTCATCTGGGTGAAGTAGACATTCAACACTAAACATAAAGGTATAACAAAGCGGGCGGCCTGAAGTCACTCAGCCTCTGGTAAGGTAGAGGTCATTCCGCATTCGTATCAATCGGGAGTACGAACAGCTTATGAGCAGCAACGGTTTTCGCATAGAACACCGCCATTTGGAGCTCCCAGACAGCTTCTATACCCGCGTAAAGCCCAGTCCCTTAAAAGGCGCCAAGATGGTTTGCTTCAACCACAAATTGGCGCAGAGCATGGGGTTTCACACCACTAATGAAACCAATTGGGCGGGAGTCGGCGGCGGTACAGAATTACTGGAAGGCATGGACCCGGTTGCCATGAAGTACACCGGCCACCAATTTGGCAACTACAACCCGGAACTGGGCGATGGCCGCGGCCTTCTGTTATGGGAAACCTTAGGCCCGGATGGCCGTCGCTGGGACTGGCACTTGAAAGGTGCGGGTTTAACGCCCTACTCCCGCTTTGGCGATGGCCGGGCGGTTCTGCGATCGACTATTCGTGAATACCTGTGCAGCGAAGCCATGAATGGGCTGGGCATCCCCACCACCCGGGCTCTGTTTATGGTCAGCGCCCGCGATCCTGTGCGCAGGGAATCTATTGAAACTGCGGCTACACTGATGCGCGTGGCCCAAAGCCATATCCGCTTCGGCCATTTTGAGTTTGCAGCGCACCATGAGGGGCCGGAAACGGTAAAAAACCTGCTTGAACACGTGATTGAACTTCACTTCCCACATCTTATAAAGCTGGATAAGCCAGAACGACATGCCCGCTGGCTTGCGGAAGTAGTCGAGCGCACCGCCCGCCTGATAGCCGATTGGCAGGCTATAGGCTTCTGCCACGGCGTGATGAACAGCGACAACATGTCGATCATCGGCGACACTTTCGACTATGGGCCTTTCGCGTTTTTAGACGATTTTGATGCAGGTTACATTTGCAATCATACCGACCAAGGCGGCCGCTACGCCTACAACCGCCAGCCCCAGGTAGGCTTTGAGAATTGCCAATACCTTGCCAACGCCCTGCTACCGATAATGGACGAAGATGCCATTCACAACAGTCTGCAGCGTTATGAAGCCGCCTACAATGGGCGCTTTTTACAAAACATGCGAAACAAGCTTGGCCTGGCGCAGGAAAGCGAGGGAGACATGCGCCTTGTCATGGACACCTTTAGCATGCTGAACGAACACCACACCGACTACAGCGCATTTTTCCGCGCGCTCTCCAACCTTAAAGAGCATGGTAATACCCCCTTGCGGAATTTGTTTGTGAACCATGAAGTAGCTGATGGATGGCTAAACCGTTACGAGAAACGACTGGAGCAGGAAACCCGTACCCATGAGGAACGTGAGCACCAGATGCGCAGGATAAACCCCAAATACATTTTGCGTAATTACCTCGCTCAGCAGGTTATCCTGGAAGCCCAGAGTGGCGATTATGAGCCTCTGAAAGAACTGATAAGCGTTCTGGAACAGCCGTATGACGAGCAACCAGACTTTGAAAAATACGCAGCACTGCCACCAGACTGGGGCAAGCACCTGAACATCAGTTGCTCAAGCTAGCGAAGAACAAACAGGAAGGGCAAAGCGGGGCCAGAATTAAATTCCCGGCCCCGCTTTCACAGCTTACGTAAACTCAAACAGCCCGGGCAGCAATGATCTTCTCCTGCCATTCTACAGGGCCGGTCTGGTGAACCGATGTGCCTTTGGAATCTACCGCAACCGTGACCGGCATATCCCTCACATCAAACTCGTAAATGGCCTCCATGCCCAGCTCCGGGAAGGCAACCACTTCTGCATTTTTTATGGCCTTGGAGACCAGATAAGCAGAACCGCCCACGGCCATCAAATACACCGCCCCAAACTCCCTTATCGCATCGATGGCTACCTGGCCACGCTCAGCTTTACCGATCATGCCTGTAAGACCGGTCTTTTCCAGCATGGTGTGAGTAAACTTGTCCATGCGGGTTGCCGTAGTGGGGCCTGCGGGACCAACCACTTCCTCCCGTACCGGATCAACCGGCCCCACGTAATAAATGAAGCGACCTTTCAGATTCACCGGCAGTTCTTCGCCGTTACTGATCATATCGACCATCTTCTTGTGAGCAGCATCACGGCCCGTCAACATCTTGCCAGACAGCAACACCGTTTCGCCCGGCTGCCAGTCTTTTACATCTTCCGGGGTGACCGTATCCAGATTCACCCGGCGCACGTCCTCACCCACTTCCCAGGTGATTTCCGGCCAGTCTTCCAGGCTCGGCGGAGTTTGCAAGGATGGACCAGTACCATCCAGTACGAAATGCGCATGGCGGGTGGCCGCGCAGTTAGGAATAATCGCCACCGGCTTGTTCGCCGCGTGGGTGGGATAATCTTTCACCTTCACATCCAATACGGTTGTCAGACCACCCAAGCCCTGAGCACCAATGCCCAGATCATTCACCTTATCGAAAAGCTCAAGGCGCAGTTCCTCAGAACGATCAGACGCACCACGCTCTTGCAGATCGTGAATATCGATGGGATCCATCAGCGACTCTTTTGCCAACTGCATCGCCTTCTCAGCGGTACCACCAATGCCAATACCCAGCATACCGGGCGGGCACCAGCCCGCGCCCATCTGCGGGACCATTTTAAGAACCCAATCCACAACAGAATCGGATGGGTTCAACATGGCAAATTTGGATTTGGCTTCCGAACCGCCGCCCTTGGCTGCCACGTGTATTTCAACCGTGTCGCCCTGCACCATGTTGTAGTGGATGATTGCCGGTGTGTTGTCTCCGGTGTTCTGACGCTTGCCATCGGGATCTGCCAAAATCGACGCGCGCAGTATGTTATCGGGCTGTTTATAGGCACGGCGCACCCCTTCGTTGATCACATCGTCCAGCGGCAACTCGCAATCCCACTGAACGTTCATGCCAATGTTTACAAATACAGTCACAATACCTGTGTCCTGACATAACGGCCGGTGCCCCTCGGCACACATGCGCGAGTTGATCAGGATTTGCGCCATGGCATCCTTGGCTGCTTGCGACTCTTCCTTCTGGTAAGCCTTATAAACACCGTCGATAAAATCTTTTGGGTGATAGTAAGAAATAAACTGCAGCGCGTCCGCTACGCTCTCAATCAGGTCATCCTGGCGGATTACAGTGGTCATGGGCGCCTCATCAGGTTGGTATCGTTATGAAGGTATCATTAAAAACAGGAGGCACAGTTTACCAGAAATTCGAAAGAGCGAGGCACTCAGCAGAAAGCGAAGCTTTTCTTAACAAACACTTTAAAAAAGGTATCATCCTAACCAAATGATAAAAAACACATTAGGAGACACCGTGACTGACTTTGTTCATACCGAAATCAACAACCAGATTCTCACTGTTCGCATTAACCGCTTGGAACGCAAAAACGCCCTCACTCACGCTATGTACACCGCATTGGACGATGCGATTGAACAAGCCGACGCAGATGCCAATATCCGCTGCATACTGTTTACCGGCAGCGATGAGTGTTTTACCGCCGGGAACGACCTGAGTGAATTTGCCAGTGGCTTACCCGGAGATTTCAAAGAAACGCCCGTAGGCCGCTTTTTGCTGCTTCTGGCCAATGCCACCAAACCGGTAGTTGTGTCCGTAAACGGCCCAGCCGTGGGCATTGGCACCACCATGCTACTGCACTGCGACATGGTATTTGCCGGCACCAACAGCCGTTTCCAAATGCCTTTTGCCAACTTAGGGCTATGCCCTGAAGGTGGCTCCAGCCTGCTGCTGCCCTCGTGGATTGGCCGAGTGCGTGCCGCGGAACTTCTAATGCTGGGCGGAACCTTCAGTGCAGACGATGCGTATCGCCTTGGGCTGATTAACCGAGTGTGTGATCCCGCTGAAACGGAAGCAGCAGCACTTGAAGCCTGCCAAAAACTTGCCAGCCAACCGCCAGCGGCCATCCGGGCCACCAAAAAGCTACTTAGTGGCCCGACTCACGAAGAACTTACCGCGACTATGCTGACCGAAGGCGCGTTGTTTTCGGAACGCCTGAAATCGCCGGAGGCGGCCGAGGCGTTTCGAGCGTTCATGCAAAAGCGAAAGCCGGATTTCTCAAGCTTTGAATAACGCCTCCACCCGCCAGAACACTTGTTTTGGCGGGCAATTGATACAAATTGTAAAAACCCCTGCATATCCCCCGCCAAGGCTCGACAAAAAGGTCTCGGCCAACTATTTTTCAATGAGGTCGAACTCCCTTTGTGCGTGGAGGATCCAAACAGCAAGAATCACACTTTTGGCTGATCAACACCGGCCTTAGTGTCGTTATAGTCATAGATACAGAAATTGGTTTACTGCGCTGGCTAAAATTTCAAACAACCGTTTAAGCAGAACAGGCCACTGACATCGGGCTTACCGGATCAGACCGGCCCCGTTAGTTGCCGAACATAACGATACAACAACAGGAAAAGGTTCCACCCATGTTCAAGAAAACTCTA
>NZ_JBQDCO010000061.1:0-17294 GCF_052091845.1 Marinobacter sp.
TGCGGTTGCAGGTCTGGGGGTTGAATTAGGCCGTGTGAAGTCACGGATTCAGGTACCAGTTATAGGAATGAGGCGTTCGATGGTGCGAGTTTCTTTTTATATTGTCTGGGACAAATGTTGATCGATATTGAGTCAGATGCTCATAATTTCAGGCTTTCTGTAAATGATGTTGATGTCCTCAGATCTTGCTCTGAATCTTATAAGGAAGTTGCACAGCGGCTAGACGATGGAACTGACTTAAGCCAATAATATAAGTTTGGTGAGCGGTGGAACCATTGCCTAACAAGTGCAGGCACAGCGACGCCTACTACATTGCGCCTTCGGCTCCATTTCGTAGGCACGCATGCTGCAAGCGTTATTCCGAAATCTGAATGTCCGCTTTGCGACCCTTACGAACGCGTTTAAGCTCTCGTAGAATTTTCCCCCTGCCGAGTATGAACAGCCACCTATAAGTTGTCTGGCAACCTCCTGCCGTTCCCGCAACATTCAACGCGATTCCTGAATCTTGAAAGGTTACAATGAGCTCAAAATTACTCGGAAAACACCAAAAAGTGTCACTTTATTGATTTCTCGTAAAAACAGGCACTTGAGAAAATGTTACATGTTACTGGAGTACTAAATACATGACGGATCAGAAAAAACCTGACCAGGCCACAGCCTCCGAAAAACCCTGGGGCGGACGCTTCAGCGAGCCGACCGACGCGTTTGTAGAACGTTTTACCGCATCCGTAGGGTTTGATCAGCGCCTGTATCACCACGATATTACCGGTTCTATCGCCCATGCGACCATGCTTGCAGAGGTGGGTGTTCTGACGGAAAACGAACGTGACAGTATTATTGAAGGTTTGAAAGGAGTGAAAGAGGATATCGAAGCAGGTCGTTTTGAGTGGTCTGTAAGCCTTGAAGATGTGCACATGAATATAGAGGCACAACTCACCAACCGTATTGGCATTACCGGCAAGAAGCTGCACACAGGGCGCAGCCGTAATGACCAGGTGGCGACAGATATCCGTCTGTATTTGCGTGATGAAATTGACGTGATTGCGGAAGAACTTCGGCGACTGCAAACCGGTCTTCTGGGGCTGGCCGAGCGTGAAGCCGACACCATTATGCCCGGCTTTACCCACCTGCAAACAGCGCAGCCTGTTACCTTCGGGCATCACTTGCTTGCCTGGTATGAAATGCTGGTGCGCGATGGTGAGCGCCTGCAGGATTGCCGTAAGCGAGTGAACGTTATGCCTTTGGGGGCAGCGGCTCTTGCCGGCACAACCTACCCAATTGATCGGGCCATGACGGCTCGGCTACTGGGTTTTGACCGCGCCTCAGAGAACTCTCTGGATTCGGTCAGTGACCGGGATTTTGCCATTGAATTCTGCAGCTTTGCGTCCCTGTTGATGACTCACCTGTCCCGCTTCAGCGAAGAGTTGGTGCTTTGGACCTCGGCACAGTTCGATTTTATTGATCTGCCAGACCGTTTCTGCACAGGGTCATCCATCATGCCCCAGAAGAAGAATCCGGATGTGCCTGAGCTTGTTCGTGGCAAGACCGGCCGGGTAAATGGTCACCTGATCAGCCTGCTCACCTTAATGAAAAGCCAGCCGTTGGCGTATAACAAGGACAATCAGGAAGACAAAGAGCCTTTGTTCGATACGGTGGATACTATCAAGGGGTGCCTCAAAGCCTACGCCGATATGATCCCGGCCATTGAGGCGAAGGCAGACAACATGCGAATTGCTGCCAAGCGCGGGTTCTCAACAGCAACGGATTTGGCCGATTATCTGGTCAAAAAAGGCATGCCTTTCCGGGATGCCCACGAAGTGGTTGGCAAAGCCGTTGCCTATGGTGTTGCGCAAGAGCGGGATCTTTCTGATATGACCCTGGAAGAGTTGGCGGGCTTCTCCGACACCATCGGCGCAGACGTGTTTGATGTGCTAACGCTGGAAGGCTCGGTTCAGGCTCGTGATCACCTTGGGGGCACGGCGCCGGTTCAGGTTCGGGCGGCAGTGGCCCGGGCGCGTAAGCTACTGGGCTGAACCACCAATCCTTCCGGTGGCAAGGTCTACGGCCACCGGCGCCAGTTCAGCCAGGGGTTTGGGTGAGCTTAGCCTGAATCCCTGGCCGTAGTGAATGCCCAGCGTTCGGACTTTTCTGAGAATGTCGTCACTCTCAATAAAGGTCGCGACGGTTGTTCTCCCCGAATCCTGTGCAATCCTGTGTAACGCTTCCACCATAATTTGCTGAACCGGATCGTCTCCCAGTCTTAGCATCAGGCTGCGATCCAGTTTGATGACATCTACTGGCAGTTTTGCTGCAAGGCGGTAACTTTCTACCGACGCGCCGGCGCCATCAAGCGCAATGCGGCAGCCAATGTGGTGCAGGGCATCACACAAAACAGCGACCTCATCCGGGTACTGAGTGGCGTGGGCTTCGTGAATCTCCAGACAAAAGCATTCTGCCGGGTAGTTGGAAACTCTGAGCACAGACGCCATAAAATCGGCAAAGGTATCGTCCAGCACGCTGGCCAGCGACAGGTTAAAGCCACAGTACTTCAGCCTCGGTTCCAGCAATGGGTAGTCACCCAGCCAGGTGAGGGTTTGCAGTATCACCTGTCGGTCTAAACGTTTAGCCAAACCAAATCGCTCGGCGACCGCAAGAAACTGCTCCGGCTGCAGCCATTGTTCATGCTCACCTTTGCCGGGAATGCGGGTGAGGATTTCGATATGATCGCCCCAGGCGACACTGGCGACTGGCTTTAACGCTTGAAACTCAAGTGTCAGCGCTTGTTGGTCCAGCGCTTTGCGAATTTGGTCAACGTATTCATTGCTGATGCTGTCGTCTGTTTTAGGGGTAGCGGCATGAGCGGTATGGATCCGGTTGCGTCCGGATGTTTTTGCACCGTGGCACAGGTCTGAGGCCTGGCACAGTAGTTGCTCGGGATTGGCGGGCGTGTGTGTGCTCATAATAAGCAGGCCGCCACTGGCAGTGGTTTGCAACTGATGCCCTTGCCATTCAAAAACGAAGCTGCGAATCAGGTCGAGAATATCGTCTGCGAGCTTGCGGGCGTCGGTTTCCGTGCAGCTTTCAATAAGTAGGGCGAAGGTGTCACCGGAAAGCCGGGATACCGTGTCCTGGGGTCTGCTTCGAATTTCGAGACTGCTGGCCAGTTCCCTGAGATAACGGTCGCATGCACCGTTACCCGCGATAGCGTTGAAGTCCCCGAAGGCATCCAGATTCAAATATAAAAGACCGCTGCTGGCTGCTGTTTCTTCCTTTTCTTCCATGGTGCGTTGCAGCCGGGCCGTGAATTCCCTCCGGTTGGTTAGACCGGTCACCGGATCGTGCCGGTAGCGGTATTCGCTGTCGCCTGTGTTGCTGGCGCGGTTGCTGATATCACTGGCAACAACGACCGCGCCTGTGGTTTCGCTCTTGCCATCAGTCAGGCGCTGGTAATGGAACTCATACACCGGCCATTCGCCGCTTTGCTGGGTGATGGGCATGTCCACCACGAAACTGTCCTGCTCAAAGGCTCGCCGCCAAAGCTGTTCCGCCAGATGCCGCTCGTTTGGGTGCTTTTCCAGTAACTGGCCAAGGTTGTCGCCTACCTGAAGCGTGGCGCCGAAAATACCGGCGAACAGTCTGGCGTAAGGCATATTGAAGTGAAGCAGGTTGAGGTTTTTGTCCACGGCGGCTATCAGCCCCGGGCTTGCCGCGGTGGTGGCACTCAGGATTTTTTCCGCCTGTATTCGGGCCAGGTCGCGCTGCATTTCGTTGGTGCGGTTAACCAGGGTGCCGCCGAGCTTACGTACCCTGCCGCCTGCTTTAAAGGCGCGACCATTCAGAGTTGCGCGAACCTTATGATGTTGCGCTGTAAGCAGGTTCAGTTCAATTGTGAAGGGCGCGCCTGTATGTGCACACCTGCGAAATAGCGCCCGGATACGCCCTTGACCACTCTGGCAGTAGAACAGTGCCTGTTCGGGTTTAATGTCTGTGCCCGGTTTCAGGCCAAGCAGCCGGTACAGCCCCTCCGTCCAGGTAATTTGGTTGCTGACAATGTCCAACTCCCACACGCCAAAATCTGCGGCGCTCTCTGCGAAGCGCAGCAGGCGCGGGTCTATGGCGGAGCTCTCCTGCTGAATGATTCGGGCGCTGGCTGCTTCGTCTGAATCACGCATACTGACGCGCAGTGAAAGACAGGCGGTGTAGAAAAAACCTTCTTTATGTCGGAAGGTTACCAGCACGTTTTCGCCACTCTCTATGCGGTGGCGGTTCGCGGGCGCGAAGGGATCGTCCTCTCTTGATGCCAGAACCTGGTGTACCATATTGCCCAGAAGCTCGTTGGCGTCGTATCCGAGCACAGCCTCAGCATTGTTGTCAGCGAATAACACCTTGCCGTCGTCGTCAATACGCAACAGGGTTTGGCGGCCGGTGCCAGCGGATACCTCGGCACGATAACGCTGTATGACAAACTCTTTCACTGGGCAGGACCTCGGGTTTTCTGAAGCATAGACCGCTGTTATTCTTCGGACGGTTTTGCCACGATGAGTTCATCATACTGATAATTAAACCGGAAAGAACCTCTCCCCTGGAGCTGCCTTGATTGCTCACGCCCCACCGATTGTCCTGGATTTTGAAGAGGGCATTGACCGAAAAACCCTGCGTCGTCTGCGGGAAAGGTTTCTCGTGGTTAATCGCCAGCGTTGGGAGAGGGCGCACTCGTCGCTTACCTATCGGCAGCAGGGAGTATTGGCAATACTGCCGTTGGTGTTTCATACCAATCACCCGGCTTTGCCCGGCTACCTGGACGCCAGCTGCCCTTATGGTTTAAGCCATTATCGCCCTGATACAGCAACTGTAAGCGCTGCGCGTCGTTTGGCCCGCACCTTCAGCCTGCGGGACGAAGGCAAGCGCCGGGCCGATTTAGAGGCCCTGTTTTTAATGGGCAGTCCTGGCACAGTGGGGCATTCAGTAACCAGTGATTTAGATGTTTGGCTGATCCATAGAGACGACCTTGAGAAGCCGGGCATTCGGAGTCTTGAGCGCAAGGCTGAAAAGCTGACGGAGTGGGCCGCTTCTTTTGGCATTGAACTGCACGTGTTTGTGTTCTCAGCAGCCGATTGGCGAGATGGGCGCCAGCACGCAGAAGTGAAGGGCGAGAACTGCGGCAGCGCACAACACTATCTGCTTCTGGATGAGTTTTATCGCACCGGAATTCATCTGGGTGGCTGCTACCCACTGTGGTGGCTTATTCCATCAGAGCAGGAAGGGCGATACCAGGAATGCGTGAACAGGCTTGTCGATTATCGGTTTATTCGAGCCGACGAATACATTGATTTTGGCGCAGTACCTGCCATAACGGCCATAGAATTTCTCGGGGCAGGTGTGTGGCAGCTCTACAAGGGGATTGAAGCTCCCTGGAAATCTATTCTGAAACTTTTGCTTGTGGAGTGTTATGCACAGACTCAGGAGCAGCCAGTCTTATCACGTGTGTTCAAGCAGGCGGTGTTCAGTGGTGTGACGGATGCGGATATTCTGGATCCTTATGTATTGCTTTATCAGCGACTGGAGCAATGGCTAACAGAAGCCGAGGCCAAAACCAGGCTGGATCTGGTGCGCCGCAGCTTGTATATCAAAGCTGGCCTGCCACTGTCTCGCGCGGGTGTGACCACTGGTGGCAAGGAGCCCTGGAGAGTTCGCCTGCTCAGAAGTCTTGTGGCTGGTTGGGATTGGCAGGAAAAGCACATTGAAGCATTGGACAACCGACATCTCTGGCGCGTGGAAGAGGTATCTTCATTGCGCCGAATGATTGTATCGGAGCTGACCCATAGCTACCGGCTACTTTCAAAAATGGCTCGGGATCATGGCGGGCAGTCGGCAATCAACGCGAACGATATCAACCTGCTAGGCCGTAAGCTCTATGCAGCTTTTCAGCGCAAGGCCGGTAAAGTTGAACAGGTTAATCCCGGGCTGGCGCCCTCGCTGGCAGAGGAGAATCTGGCGTTTCACCACCAATCGGAACAGGGTGAGGCGGGAGATGGCTGGTTGCTGTACCGGGATTTGGAAGATCCTTCTGATGCGTTCTGGCAGCCGGTTATCCGGCGTGCTGGCAACCTCGCTGAACTGGTTGTGTGGTGTTATTGCAATGGGTTGCTTACCCGTACCACCCGCCTCAATGTGCGCTCAGGGCAAGGTGTAGCCTCGATCAGCGAATTGCGGGAAATGCTGAATGCTCTGGTGGGTTTTGCGCCGTTTCCTGTAGAACCGGCAGAGCGTGAGGCACTTGCCCGTGGCGTTCGCCCCTTACGTAACCTTCTGCTGATCAATGTGGGAGTGGATCCACAACCTCACCTCGCTGAGCGAGGCTTGCATAAGCTTAGCGCGCGGCATGATTCGCTGGGTTTCAGCGGCGGGCGTGAAAATCTGGTTGTGACCATTGATCAGATCACCTTGAACACCTGGCACGAGGTGAGTCTTCAGCACTATGCATCGGGAGACACGTTAATTCAGTGCCTGAAGAACGTGCTGGCCTCGGTTGCGCTGGATCCCCGAGCTATTCCCGGTGTTGCGGTACACAGTCACAATAGGGGGCATGGCAGCGCTATCGCCAGGCGTGTGCGGGAGCTGTTTGGAGATGTGTTGCGCCAGTTTTTTGCGGGGGGTACTGGCCCACACCCTGTGCGCTACGTTATTGAAATGGATCGCCGGTATTTTTTGCTGGAATTCAATGGTACTGAGCCTGGTTTCCTTGTTCTGGAAAGCCGTGCGGCTCTGATGGAATGCCTGGCACAGCCACGAGAAGAGTACCTGCCTATCGTTTTTGATCGTTATGCCCTGCTGGATGACCCGGCTATGCTTGCAGCGTGCAGGGCCAGCGAGCCAAATAGCGTTCAGGTATTTTATCGGGTGCGTGGCGAGCGATTGCAGATCCGGGTGATTGATGAGCGAGGTTCATTATTCGGGTGGAGCCAACTCGCCGGCCGCCGACGCTATATGCTGACTCCACTGTTACGTTTTCTGGAGAATCTGATTGAGCGACGAACCTTGCGCTACAGTGAAATGCCGGTGGCATATGCCGGCGTGCGCTGTTACGAGCTGATTGCGAGCGATGGGTTTTGGCGTCCGGAATACCGGCCTCAAGCCGAAACCGGAGCTGCCCTGCCAGGGCTTGAGGTGCAAGCTGTAGGCGTGCAGGAAGGTGATGACCGGGTGCGCTTTGATCTTTACTGTGGTGAGCAGGAATTTACCGTGCTGCAATACGGTGATCAGTTGATCCCGGCTGTGGCTCACTACATTTATTCGCTGCGCCAGAGCGGTGATCGCTACCCTGTTTATCTTACGGATGTGCATTTGCCTCACGATCTGGATCCCAGGGTGTATCAGCAAGATATACAGACCACTCAGTACCTTTATTACCGTTCGGTTCTCGAAACAGCACTGAACCGTGAACTGGAAGCGTTTCAATAATCCTCTGGCCTCGCCGCGCAGGGCGCAGGTCAGGTATACTTTCGCCAATATAAACTCAGGGGTGACGAGCATGCGCGCGTGGACATTGCCGATGGTGATTCTGGTTGTGGCGGCGGCACTTGATGGCTGTGGTCAAAAAGGGCCTCTGTACCGGGAGAACCCCGAACCATCATCTGCGCCTGTCGAAGAGGCTGCCAGCGCCGGAATGCAAAATGAGCGCCCGGACGACAGCGACTCGAATGCCGGATAGTCCTGCCTATACCAGTCACTGCCAAACGAATCAGGAACCAAATGGATCATTTTAATTACCGTAACGCCGAGCTGTATGCTGAAGATGTGCCTGTCTCTTCAATTGTTGAACGCTTCGGTACGCCAGCCTACGTGTATTCCCGCGCCACGCTCGAGCGTCATTACAAGGCTTACGACGACGCCCTGAAAGATCGCGCGCACCTCGTGTGTTATGCCGTGAAAGCTAACAGTAACCTGGCTGTGCTGAACGTGCTGGCGCGCCTGGGAGCCGGCTTTGACATAGTCTCTGCCGGGGAGCTTGAACGAGTTCTGCGTGCCGGCGGCGATCCTGGCAAGGTTGTGTTTTCGGGTGTGGGCAAGCAGGAATGGGAAATGCGCCGGGCTCTGGAAGCGGGTGTGCGTTGCTTCAACGTGGAGTCTGACACCGAGCTGGACAGGCTTAGCGCGGTGGCCGGCGAGCTGGGTGTTGTAGCCCCGGTGTCCCTGCGTGTGAATCCGGATGTAGACGCAGGAACCCATCCTTATATTTCTACCGGCCTGAAAGAAAACAAGTTTGGCATTGATATAGCGGAAGCTCTGGCTGTTTATACCCGGGCTGCAACTTTGCCAAACCTGGAGATTAAAGGTGTGGATTGCCACATTGGTTCGCAGCTTACAACGGTTTCTCCGTTCCTGGATGCTCTCGATCGCGTATTGGAATTGGTTGATGCGCTGGCTGATAACGGTATCAATATACGGCACCTTGATATGGGTGGCGGCCTGGGTGTTACCTACCATAATGAACAGCCACCTGAGCCGTCTGAGTACGTCAGGGCGCTGGATGAGCGTATTGGCGACCGGGATCTGGAATTGGTTCTTGAGCCTGGTCGCTCCATCGCGGCCAACGCCGGCATACTGGTTACCCGGGTTGAATTCCTGAAGTGCACCGAGCATCGTAACTTTGCCATTATTGATGCCGCTATGAACGATTTGATTCGCCCGGCGCTATACAGTGCCTGGCAGGCTATTGTTCCGGTGCAGCCTCACCAGGATGCGGAAGAAAAGAACTGGGATCTGGTTGGACCGGTCTGCGAAACCGGAGACTTCCTGGGCAAGGACCGGCCACTCCAGCTTAAGGCAGGAGACCTTCTGGCGGTGCGCTCTGCGGGGGCCTATGGTTTTGTCATGAGCTCCAACTACAACACCCGCAACCGCCCGCCGGAACTGATGGTGGATGGCGAGCAGGTTCACATTGTTCGCCATCGCGAGACGATTGAGGATCAGCTCGCACCAGAAAACTGCTTGCCGGAATGACTGACGACCAGGACATGAGCCAGCCGCGACGCAATCAGGGGCCTTTGCTGCGATTTACCAAGATGCATGGACTGGGTAATGACTTTATGGTGATCGACGCCATCAGTCAGCCGTTTCGGCTGCGCCCGGACATAATTCGCGAACTGGCAGATCGCAATGTGGGTATCGGCTTTGACCAGTTGCTGGTTGTGGAGCCCCCAGGGTTACCTGATGTGGATTTTCGCTACCGGATATTCAATGCCGATGGTTCCGAAGTTGAACAGTGTGGTAACGGCGCCCGGTGCTTTGCAAAGTTTGTTCGGGACCAACGCCTAACCAATAAAAAGGTTATACGTGTCCAGACGGCCCGTGGTGTTATTGAGTTAAGGCTTCTCAAAGATGGCATGGTGGTGGTGAATATGGGAGTGCCTGAGCTGAACCCGCCTGCTATTCCCTTTGCTGCAGAATGCCGAAAAAAGGCCTACACCGTGGAAATGGGCGCAGAAACAGTGGAGCTTAGCGCTGTTTCTATGGGCAATCCCCACGCCGTTGTTGTGGTGGATGATGTAGAGTCCGCGCCGGTGTCGGAGCTTGGGCCGCGCCTGGAAAACCACCCGCGATTTCCGTCACGGGCCAACGTGGGTTTTTTGCAGATTGTCAGCCGAAGCCATGCGCGTTTGAGAGTGTATGAGCGTGGTTCCGGCGAAACACTCGCCTGTGGAAGTGGCGCCTGTGCGGCCGTTGTTGCAGGGTGCCTGCAGGGCCTTCTGGAAAGCCCCGTAGTGGTAGAGTTGCGTGGTGGGCGGTTAGTCGTTGAATGGCAGGGCGAAGGGGCCCCTGTTATGATGGAAGGCCCTGCCACAAGTGTATTTGAGGGGCAGTTAAGACTGCCAGGTGGTTCAAGTGGTAGCCGGCGCCGAAAGCCCAGCCGCCCTCACAAACAACGGATCTGACAGCCAGGAGAGCACGATGACAGACCAAACGGCCCACCAGAAGGCCGAGGAGCTCACCCGTGAAGAGGTAGCTGAGTACCTGAAGAATAATCCTGACTTTTTTATCGGTCAGGATGAACTTCTGCGCAGTTTGACCCTACCCCATGACAGCGGCCGGGCAATTTCTCTGGTGGAACGCCAGGTACATCTGTTCCGCGAACAAAGGGACACTCTGCGCCACGAATTGGTGGAACTGGTTTCTATCGCTCGCCACAATGATCGTCTGTTTGAAAAGAGCAAACGCTTGCTGATGCAGGTTATTGAAGCGCGCAACCTGGTTGATATGGCGTCTACCATTGATGACAGCATTCGTGGCGACTTTGGGCTTGATGCTGCCTCGGTGATCCTGTTTACCGACGCAGAAGTACCAGGCAGTGCTCAAGGAGCATTGCATGTTGTGAGCCCGGCCGAGGCCCAGGAACGTCTTGGTAATCTTCTTGAGGGCAGTAAAGCCGTCTGTGGTCAGTTTCGCGAGAGCGAGCGGGAGTTTTTGTTCCCGGACAGGGACATCCCCATTGCGTCGGTGGCCTTGGTACCCTTGCGCCACGATGAACTGGTCGGTGTGTTTGCGGTGGGCAGCTGCCAGCCAGGCTATTTTGATCAAAGCATGGGCTCATTGTTTCTCAGCTACATCAGTGACACGCTCAGCAGGCTTTTGCCACCTATGGTTCGGCGCCATACATCTGCCCTTCCGGTAACCGATCTTGCGTCGGAGTCTCGTTAGCGTGACGGCTGCCCCCGCGCTGGCTCAGTTACCTGATGAGTTGAACGGGCGCATTACCGAGTTTATCCAGCATCTGGCCTCCGAAAAGCGCCATTCTTCCCTTACCTGTGACAGTTATCAGCAGGATCTCCAGAGGCTGGCCGTTTGGCTTGTGGAGCAGGGCAGTGCTCACTGGCGGGCCGTTAACGGCTACGATCTGCGCCGTTATGTCGCAAACCTCAGCCGCCAAGGGTTAAGCGGCCGCAGCATTGCCCGGCACCTGTCGGCAATTCGGCGTTTTTATCAGTATCTGTTACGAGAGCGACTGGCTACTGACAACCCGGCCCTGGATATCCGCCCGCCAAAGAGCCGTCGGCGCCTGCCCAGAGTGGCCGACGTGGATCAGATTAACTCCCTCCTGGATGCTTCGCCGGACGACCCATTGGAAATACGGGACAGGTGCATGTTTGAGCTAATGTATTCTTCGGGCTTACGTTTGGCTGAACTGGCCAGCCTGAATCTTGAAGCGGTTGATCGCAAAAGCGGCGAGGCACGGGTAGTTGGTAAAGGTGGGAAAACACGCATATTGCCCGTAGGCCGCAAAGCGCTGGACGCCATAGCCCAGTGGATGCCGGTTCGGGCAGAGCTGGCGCCGGAGGCCGAAGCAGCCCTGTTCGTAAGCCGGCGCGGCGATCGTCTTAGCCATCGCAGTATACAGGCTCGTCTAAGTCGCTGGGGGGGTGTCAAAGGGGCCGATCAGAAGCTCCATCCGCACATGTTGCGACACTCGTTTGCCAGCCATATGCTTGAATCCAGTGGTGACTTGCGAGCGGTTCAGGAATTGCTGGGCCATGCGGACATAACCACCACACAGGTCTATACTCATCTTGATTTTCAGCATTTGGCCCGGGTGTATGACCAGAGCCATCCCAGGGCGCGCCGACGTAACGCCCGCAACCATGGCGATCAGAAGTCCGGACAGGAAGGAAGCATGTAATGTCATCGGATCAAACCTGGAAAGAAAAGTACGTCCAGGAGCTTGAGACTGTAAACCAGCAACAAGAGCAGTGGAAGGCCGAGCGCAATACGCTGGAGCGTATGCTGGTACGCACCAGTCTCGCCTCTGAAGGCCAGACACCAGAGCTGGACCGTCTGCTTGCGCGCGTGCGATCCGATTTGCGAAAAAAAAAGATAGATGTAAAGACCTGGCGAGAGCTGCAGAGGCAGATTGATCACCAGGTCGCCCTCCTTGACGACCTGCCGTCCCTCAAACATGACAACCAACCCGGCCCTTCGGTAAACATAGCGCCTGAGCCTGTGGCTGGAGCAATTGCTGACACCGGGGTGGCAGGCAGCGACGATATTGACGACACCAACAGCCAGCGACTTCGAATCGCCCGGCGGGTTGGTCATCTCTTAGGCCAACTGCTTAGCCGGGTGTCTTTGGAGTCTGTCGCTGAGGCACACGCAAGAAATCTTCAAACAGCGCTACTCTCCAGCGATAACTGGGATGAATTGCGGGAGGGGCTAAACCAGGTGGCAGACTTGATTGTTGCCGCTGTAACCCGCAGCCAAAGGGAGTTCGAAGCCTTTCTAAAGCGCCTTGATGAGCGCCTTGAGGTTCTGCAGGAACACTTTTCTGTGCAGTCCTCTGCGCAATCAGATCGCCAGGCCGCCGCAGAAACCCTGGATCGTAACATTCGTGATGAGATTGAGCAGGCTGGCCGACACATTGAAGCCAGCGACGATATTCATGGCTTGAAGCAGTCGGTTAGTAGTCACCTTGAGGGCATTGGCGAAGCGGTTGGCCGCTTTCGGGTTGAAGAAACCGAGCGAGAGAAACTGTTGTTTGAGCAATTGATGGCCATGCAGGAAAAAGTGGCTATTATGGAGGCCCACTCAGAACAAATGCAGGGGCAGGTTCGCAAGGAACGTGAACGAGCCATGACTGACCTGCTTACGCAGTTGCCCAACCGTGAAGCGTGGCAAGAGCGTCTGGCGTTTGAGTTCAATCGCTGGAAGCGTCACCAGTATCCGCTAACGATTGGCGTACTGGATATTGATCTTTTCAAGCGTGTGAATGATTCCTATGGGCACAAAGCCGGTGACCGGGTACTTCAGCTTGTTGCCAAGGAACTCAAAAGTCGTTTGCGCACCACTGATTTTGTCGCCCGCTTCGGCGGTGAGGAATTCGTGTTGCTGTTTCCGGAAACACCCTCCGTAGACGCGCAAGCTGTGATGGATAAGCTTAGACTGCACATCAGTGCCCTGCCGTTTCATTTTGGGGGCGAGCCAGTCACAATAACCTTCTCCGCCGGCCTTGCCGCCTTTACCCCTGAGGATACCGAAGAGTCGGTTTTTGAGCGATCAGACAGAGCGCTTTATATTGCAAAAGAGGAAGGCCGCAATTGTGTCAAAATCAGCCAGCCAGGAGGCTAGCGCGGGCTTCTCTTATGTACGGGGATTGTATCGAAAAATATAGCGCCATTTCTGAGGCTGTCCGTTGAAAACAACGTTTCTGTTTACATTATGCTGGCTTCTGCTCGTGTTCCAGTCCACCGCGCTGGCAGACCCTCCCCAGGTATCTCCGGCACCGGTACTGGGTAACGATGACTTGCAGTGGGTCAGCGAGCAGGACGGGCTCAAAATTGGTGTGCGCGCAAACCAGACACCGCTGGTTTTCGAGACAGGAAACGGACACCTTGCAGGCACGTATATTGATTACCTGACCCGGCTGTCTGACAAGCTTGGCCTGCTTATCGAGCCTGTGGTTATCAGCTCGGGCGGCAGTGCCGGGCCGGTGCTCAACCGGCCGGAAACGGATGCTCTCCTGACCACCCGGCTACCGGGCACACCTGCCCCGGCCGGCTCGCGCTACACCAACTCATTGATGACCCTTACCTATGGTTTGTTCATCAGCGCGGGCGACTCAACTATTCGTTCGCTGGCGGATCTGGAAAATCGCCGCATAGCCGTTGTGGAAGGCGACCCCAACCAGTACACCATGCTTGATTCCGTTGAAAGCTTTACGCCAGTTCCCGTCCAGAGCCTGGGTGAAGCGGTAAGCCATGTGTTGTCTGGTCAGGCTGATGCCTTTCTTGGAGCAGTGCCCGTGGTGTCTGACTATCTTAAGTCGACCATGATCGACGGTATTGGCCTGTCGGTATTGCTTGAGCAAAAATCGGTAGATGTTGTTTTGCAGGTTGATGAAGACAGCGAGTCTTTATTTCGGGTTCTGGATCAGACAGTGGAGGCCATTAGCCATAATGAGCACAGGGTTATCCGGCAGTCGTGGCTCGAAGTGGACCTCTCGGCGCTGGAAAAAAACGGAGTGGAGTTGTCTGCGTCTGATGTTGAGTGGCTCAAGCGCCATCCGGACCTCAAAGTTGCCTATCGTTCTGACTGGCCGCCGTTTGAATACGAACAGGACGGCCTCGCCACTGGTCTTGTGCCTGACCTTGTTGCCCGCCTGGAGAATCAACTCGGAGCAACGTTCAACGAGTATATCCTGGAAGATCGCCTGGTTGCGGAGCAGGCACTTATTTCCGGCGAGGTGGATATTCTGCCCGGTTTGTCGCGCACACCGCGAACAAAGGAGTCGTTTTTGTTTACCCGGGCTTACGTCAGTGTACCCATTGCGTTGGCCATTCGCGACGACGGGCGCTTTATAGGAGACCTGCGGGAGTTACGTAACGAACGCGTGGGTGCGGTCAACCGCCATGCCGCACACGATTACCTGCTGATCAATCATCCGGATCTGGATCTCTACCCGGTAGCAACCGTCGAGGAGGGGTTGCTGGCCCTGTCTAATGGCGATCTGGATGTAATGGTAACTCATATCCCTGCGGTCAGTTATACCGTGGCCAGATTTGGCCTCTCTAATCTGCGAATTACCAGCATCACACCCTACCAGTATGATTTGCGGCTGGCGGTTCGCAAAGACCGCCCGGAACTGCACCGTATACTGAATAAAGCCCTGGGTAGCCTGAAAGCCTCTGAAACCGAGGCCATATACAACCGGTGGATTCACCTGGATATCGAACAGAAAGCCGATTACACCGTGGTGCGGCGGGTTGTTCTGATCGCCATAGTGGTGGTGCTTATCTTCTTGTATTGGAACCGGAAGTTGTCGCGGGAGGTAGACGAGCGTATCCGTTCTGAAAATGCCCTGCGCCGAAGCGAGGACGAGCTCCGCGCCGCCAAGCTGGAAGCAGAGCGCCTGGCCCGGGAGGCAGAGGCGGCCAGCCGAACGAAAAGTGAATTCCTGGCCAATATGTCTCACGAAATTCGAACGCCCATGAACGCGGTGATCGGCTACAGCGATCTTTTAAGCAACAGTGTGACGGACCCCCAGCAACGAAATTATCTGGATGCTATCAGGGCGGGCAGTCGCAGCTTGCTTATGCTGATCAACGACATTCTGGACCTCTCACGTATTGAGGCGGGCAAGATGCGGCTGGATTACTCGCCGGTGTCTGTGCGTCGGCTTCTTGATGACGTTCGCCACATTTTTGATCTGCGGGCGCGGGAACAGGGCATTACCCTGGAGGTGAGCGTAGGATCAGACATGCCCGTTGCCATGATGCTGGATGAAACCCGCTTTCGACAGGTGTTGTTCAACCTTGTGGGAAATGCCATTAAATTTACCCATGAAGGCGGTGTCGCTGTGCGGGCAACCGTAGAACCGGTAGAAGAGACAACGGATCAGGCCCCGGAGCACCAGAGTTATATGTTAACGGTTAAGGTAGAGGATTCCGGTGTCGGAATAGCCACCGATCAGCGCGATCGTATTTTTGAGGCGTTTGAGCAGCAGGAGGGGCAAAACACCCGCCGTTACGGAGGTACAGGCCTTGGGCTTGCGATCAGCCGTAAACTGGCGCAAATGATGGGGGGTGAGTTACAAGTTGAAAGCGTGCCGAAGGAGGGCTCTGTTTTTACACTTACGCTACCTGACGTGTTGGCGACGGGTGAGCAAGCAGAGGACGAAGGCGAAACCAGGGAGTCTGAACGGTTGCTGGCCCAGACTCTGAGTATGCAGGAGCGGGGTTGGTTAAGAGAGCAGCTGACCGCCGATTTTGGTGACGACTGGGAACTCGTGCGCGAAAGCGGCGACCCGGAAGAAATGCGGGAGTTTGCCCGCCGCGTACTGGAATGGGGGCAGCGTTTTCGCTCCCGGTCGGTGACTCGTTACGGTGAAAAACTACTGGCCGATGTGGAGGCGTTCAATCTGGATGCTGTTAACAGTGCACTTGAAGCATTTCCGAAACTGCTGGGCCGGGAAGACTGACAGCCATTGCTTACAGGCAATCGAACTGGGAGCGGCGATCAAAAGCCACAGAAACCATGTCGTAGCCGGAATCAGACAGGTTGCGAATCAGCTCGTGATCTTTCAAAAGTGCCATGCAGACCTTGTGCACGCTGGCCTGAAGCTGCTTTGATGCAGTTTTAGCAGAGGCAAGTCGAAAATCGACAATCAGGTATTTTCGCTCGATGGCTGACGAAACCGGAATGTCTTCACGCTCAACACTTTCATAACCGATATAGGTTGCCTGATCCTGGGGGAATACCTGGCTCATAACCATATCCAGATTCTCCGCTTGAATGGCTGGCGCAGAGCATAGTGCTGCCACGACTGCAGCGCGGGTCAGGTTCTGGATGTTCATGCAGGCAGCTCCCTAAAAAGGCGTTCCGGCTCAGGTGTAACCAAGTGTAATGTTTTGTGTCGGTCGATTATTGCAAAGGCTGTCACTTATTGCGCGGTGTTTGGCAGATTTTTTTCAATTGTTTGCAGTGTTTGCCAATTGTCAACGGGTGCCGAGCAGCTTTGGGCTGCCTTAGTGGGGCCCTTTCAACTATCATGAAAAAAATCGACGGCAGGAGAGTTCCCCATGTTTCAGCTCGTATTCAAGGGTGAGTGTGTCCCCGGTACGGATATGGCCACGGCACGGAATAATGCCCGCGCGTTGTTCAAAGCCAGTGTTGAGCAAATAGCGCGTATGTTCAGCGGCAGCCCGGTGGTGATCCGCAACAAGCTGGAGCAAGAGCAAGCTGAAAAATACCGGGCGGTGCTGAACAAGCATGGCATGGTGGCCTATGTTCAGCCCATGCCGGGTAGCCAGTCACCAACAAAACCGGCACCCGCGCCAGCCGCGCAGGCCGTCAGCAAGAAGCCGGACCGGGCGCCTGTTGTGGCCAGTCCCGAACCCGATGCCGGTGGTCTGAAAGTTGAGCCGGGCGATCGCCTGCGTGTGGCGGGCGACAAGGTAGACGATATTCTTGCCGGCTCTGCGCTGGGGCTGGACCCTGTCGGTGTTGCGCTGGCCAGGCCTGTTAAAACGGAAGAGCCCATGTTCCAGCATCTGGATGACTGGAGCCTGGCGCCGGCTGGTACCGATCTGGGCGTTAAGCGTGATCTGCCACCGCCTGTGGTGCCAGATGTGTCGCATCTTTCGTTGGCTGATGAAGAGCCGGGCAATCAGTGAGTATTGAGTGTATGGGGTTTGTCAGGTTTTGAAGCGTTTACCGGTAGTAAGTCTCACCTGTTTGTTTTTACTGTTTCTTAGTAAGCGCTCCACCAACCCCATCTTCTACAGCTGAGTAGCACGCGTCAGACTAGT
>NZ_JBQDCO010000062.1:0-16911 GCF_052091845.1 Marinobacter sp.
CACCATGATTGTGGTCACCCATGAAATGGGCTTTGCCCGGGATGTCTCCTCCCAGGTGCTGTTTCTGCATCAGGGAGTGATTGAGGAGCAAGGCACACCGGAAAAGGTTTTTGACAACCCGGATTCGGAGCGCATGAGGCAGTTCCTGGCTCCTAAGTTCTGAGTGGCAATGTTATCGTAATAGGTGTTAAGCACTCACTGTGCAAAAAATGCGAAGAAAAATAATGCCTTTAAGGCAGTAATCAGGAGAAACGACACATGAAAAAATTGATGATTGCAGCAAGTTGCGCACTGGCAATGATGACCAGTGGCATTCAAGCAGAAGAGCGCGATCTGCGCATTGCGTTCGACGTGCCCTATGCACCTTTTGAATACAAAGATGACAACGGCGAACTGACCGGTTTTGAAGTGGAACTGGCAGAGGCCATGTGTGAGGAAATGAAGGCAAACTGCGAATTTGTCATTCAGTCCTGGGACGGCATGATTCCCGGCCTGCTGGCTCGCAAATTTGACATGGTGATGTCCTCCATGTCGATTACGGAAGAGCGCGCCAAGCGGGTGTTGTTCTCGGAACCATACTACAACACCCCGGGCGGCTGGTTTGGCCCTGACGATTTCAATGCCGACGTGACCGACAAGAGCGCCATGAAAGGCAAAACCGTGGGCGTTCAGCGTGGCACCACCATGGACACGTATGTAACCGAAGAGCTGGGCGACGTGGTAACGGTTAAGCGCTACACCACCGCCGATGACATGGTGCTTGATCTTGAGGGCCAGCGCCTGGATGCGGCCTTTGTAGACTACCCGGTAGGTGAGCAAACTATTCTGAGCAAAGACGGTTTCAAGGAAGTTGGTGAGGCAGTAAAACTGGGCGAAGGCATGGGCGTTGCCATGCGCAAGCGTGACAAAGACCTGGCTGAAGAAGTGAACGACGCACTTCGCACATTGAAGGAAGATGGCACCTACGACACCATCATGAAAAAGTACTTTGAATACGACATCAAAGTCTGAAGCCATCAGTTCCAGGGGCAGCCTTTGGCTGCCCCTGACTACCGGACACTTCCATGATTGATCTGAAAGGCTATGGTCCAGAGCTGCTGAGCGGGGCAGTGGTTACCATAGAACTTGCTTTCCTGTCTCTTGCCCTGGCGTTAACCCTCGGGCTGATCGGTGCGGCTGCCAAACTATCAAACAGCCGGGTTGCCGTAGGCGCAGCCACTACCTATACCACCCTGATTCGTGGCGTACCCGATCTGGTTATGATGCTGCTGTTTTATTACGGTGGCCAGGTAGGCGTAAACATGCTCTCGGATTACTTATGGGAAACCTACGAAATTGATTTTTTCTTCCAGTTTGACCCGTTCATTTCCGGTGTGGTGACCATCGGCCTGATTTTTGGCGCCTACATGACCGAAACCTTCCGGGGCGCGTTTCTGGCGGTTGAAACCGGCCAGATTGAAGCTGCGCGAGCTTACGGGTTCAGCAAATGGCACACCTTCCGTCGGGTGATGGTGCCACAAATGCTGCGCCATGCCCTGCCCGGCATTGGCAATAACTGGCAGGTGTTGCTGAAAACCACGGCGCTGGTTTCCATTATCGGCCTGACGGATATGGTGCGCGTGGCGGAGGAAGCCGCCAAGGCCGAACGCATGCCGTTTCATTTTTTCATTCCGGTGGCCTTTGTGTACCTGGCGCTGACGGCAGGGTCTGAGCTGTTTATCAAGTGGCTCGACAAACGAGCTAATATTGGCGTGGTTCAGGAGAATTAATGATGCCTCCCGATTTCATCGCCGCCTGGCTCAACAAGAACGAAATCTTTACCGCCATGACCATCATGGAGTACTGGGATGGGGCGGTTACGACCGTTCAATTGGTATTCCTGTGCCTGGTTATCGGGCTTGTGTTTGCTGTTCCTCTGGCGATTCTGCGCACGGTAAAAAACCCGTTTATATCTGGCCCGGTGTGGATCTACACCTATTTTTTCCGTGGCACGCCGCTGCTGATTCAGCTTTATATTATTTACTATGGCGTGGCGCAGATTCCCGGTATTCAGGAAACTTTCTGGTGGGCGATTTTCCGGGAGCCTTTTTACCCCGCCCTGCTGGCCTTTACCCTGAATACCTGCGCCTATACCACGGAGATTATCCGGGGTGCGATTGTTTCCACGCCCCATGGGGAAATTGAAGCGGCGAAGGCCTATGGCATGAGCTGGTTTTTGCGGATGCGACGAATTGTACTTCCCAGCGCTGCGCGGCGGGCGGTCCAGGCCTACTCCAATGAGGTGATTTTCATGCTGCATTCAAGCGCGATTGCCAGTGTGGTCACTATCGTTGATCTTACAGGTGCGGCACGAAATATTTATTCGCGGTTTTATGCGCCGTTTGATGCTTTTATCTTTGTGGCGCTTTGCTACATGGTGCTAACGTTTACTATGGTGTTTGCGTTCCGCAAACTTGAAAATCATTTGTTGAGGCATCAGCGGCCTGTTGGTTCCTGAATGCTTCTCGATCATCAAGCTTCAACTTCGGTGCCCGGTCTGGCAGGGTATTGCCTCCCGGGAGACGCTACGAGCACATCCATGTGCGCTTGACTGAAGCCTTCCCTGGCTTCAGACACTCCCGGGAGGCAATACCCTGCCAGCCCCCAGACTATATTCGGGGATTCTATGGCTGCCTATCAGGATCTTTTTGAATCAAACATTGATTGGCTAACACACACGCTTGCTAAGCCCTCTGCCGATCTCCCAAACGCTAAAGCCGCCCTCTCAGACGAAACCCTCATAAGCCGGGAAAGTATCGGTGTTTTGCGCTGCACTCCACCGGCTAGCCGAGCCAACCCAAATCAGGAAGCGTTGATCGTTTCAGCAGGCATTCACGGCAATGAAACAGCACCTATTGAGGTTTTGAACGCGCTGGTTAGTGAACTTTTGAATGGCGAATGGCAACTGGCTTGTCCGCTGCTTCTGATTCTGGGCAACCCGCCGGCCATGGTGGCTGGTGAGCGGTTTGTGGATGCAAACCTGAACCGGTTGTTTAGTGGAGCCCACCGCAAGCCAGCGTATGCTGGGCTACCAGAAGCCGCCCGGGCGCGGTTTCTTGAGGAGACGTGCTATGAGTTTGCCAGGGCGCATCCGCAGGCTTTGTCCCATTACGATTTGCATACGGCCATAAGACCCTCCCAACGGGAGAAGTTTGCGCTTTATCCGTTTGTTGAGGGTCGGCAGGTGCCTGAGGCACAAAGCAATTTCTTGCTGGAGGCGGAGGTGAGCATCTTGTTGCTGCAGCATAAGGCGGGTACAACCTTTGCGTCATTTTCTTCTTCGGCGCTAAACGCTCAAAGCTTTACGGTGGAACTGGGCAAGGTAAAGCCGTTTGGCGAGAATGATCTGGCGCGTTTTGAAGGGGTTAAGCGGGCACTTCGGCGCAGGCTGCGTGGAGAGACTGCACCGGCAAAAACACTAAGGTTTAAGCAGCTCACTGTGTTTGAAGTGGTGCATGAAATTTTGAATACCGGCAAGAACTTCCGGTTTCATGTTCCTGATGATGTGGCTAATTTTACCGAGTACCCACCAGGCACCATCATCTGGGAAGATGACGATATCTGTTATCGGGTAGAGCACTCACCTCAGGCCATTGTGTTTCCCAACCGGGATGTGCCAGTAGGCCAGCGGGCAGGCCTGCTGATCCGAGCCCTGTGAGTAGGCCCCAATGAGCAAACCCTGTTCGATTACCAGGGCGCCTCGCCTTTAGGCTGGCGCGTTTTCTGGCTCTGCAACCCGCGTTTTAATCACCTGTGTACACACCGCCGGTATCACCAGCAGGGTAAGTACCGTTGATGCCAGCAGCCCGGAGATAATTGCCCAGGCCATGGGCGGCCAGAGTGTGGAACTGGAGAACGCCAGCGGCAGCAGGCCGGCCACGGTAGTTGCTGTGGTCAGCAAAATTGGCCGGGTTCTTTGCACCACAGCTTTGCGCATGGCTTCGTGGATGCTCTCGCCATTTTCCAGCTCTCTGTCCATCACATCCAGCAACACTATGGCGTTGTTCACCACAATGCCCACCAGCGCAATCACTCCGAGTAGCGACTGAAACCCGAAAGGTGAGCCCGAAAGTACCAGGCCGGGGAATATGCCCACGGTCGCCAGGGGTACGGTCAGCAATATGATGCCCACGCGTCGAAACGAGTTGAACTGCAGTAGCAAGAAGAAGAGCAACAGCAGGATACCAATGGGTGCAGCCGTTAACAGCGCCCCATTGGCATCACCAGAACCTTCTGCGTCTCCGCCCATTTCCAGTCGGGTACCATCTGGCAGAGGGTTGTCTTTCAGGGTTTGGTTCAGGCCATCCAGGGCCTGACTGAAGCTGTAGCCTTTCAGCAGGTTGGAGGTTACGGTATTAAGGCGGGTGCCGTTACGCAAATAACGCGCTGCCGGCTCCCACGTAGTTTCTACGCTGGCAACAGCCGACAGCGGAACCGCCTGACCGGCATTGTTGTAGATATTCACCGAGAGCAGGCGTTCCAGCGACAGCGAAGTGCCCTCCTGAGAGCGCAGCACCAATGGAATCGGGTCTTTCTCCTGGCGGTAACGCTCGGCAACCACACCGAAGCTCTGGCCATAGAGGCTCTGGGCCACATCGGCCCGGTTAAGCCCGTAGCGGGCAGCGGTGGCGTCATCTACATTAATGGCAATGCTGGGCACGCCGATATCCAGGTCGTGCCGGACATCCACCGTGCCCTCCACCCCGCGCAGCGCCACGAAAAGCTGCTCTACCGCGTGGGTACGCGCCTGATCGTCTGCGTTGTAAACACGCACTTCTACCGGGGCAATCCTTGGCGGCCCCTGCCCCAGAACACCAACGCTTACGTCCAGCTCTGGCATCTGTTCATTTACATGGGCCCGAATCCAGCGGATCATGCCAGTGGTATCTTCAAGCGTTGGTGTGGTTACCACAAGCCGGCCCCGGTTAGGGGCCTGGGGTGCCCGCTGGAGGTTGTAATAAAATGCCGGGCCGGTAAAGCCCACAAACCGATGAATCTCAAGTGCCGCCGCCTGCGTGCGTATGGCTTGCTCCAGGTTGGCCGCAGCCTCCGCCGTGCGCAGTTGGTCGGTACCTTCAGGCATAAATATTTCCACAATAACCTGCGGACGATCGGCATTGGGGAAGAACTGCTGTGCCATAAATGGCGTCATCGCCAGGCTCACCGCCACCAGCAGGGCACCGGCTGCGATCAAGCGGCGGGGGTGACGGTAAACCAGCCCTCCCAGAAACCGTGCCAAACCAATCAGCCGGTCAGCTTCGGCATTACGGCGGGGCTTGAGAAAACGGGCCGCCAGCAACGGCACCACAGAAATCGCCAGCAAATAGCTTACTGACAAGGTAAGCATGATCATCACCGGCACGCCCCGGGTGAAGTCGGCCGCACCGCCCTTGGCAAGCAGCAAGGGCGCAAAAGCCGCCAACGTGGTGCCGGTGGACGCACCCAGCGGCCCGGCCAGTTCACCAACCGCTTTGCGCAGGGCATCCATGCGGCGCATGCCTTCATCCAGGTGGCCCTGAATGTTTTCCACAATCACAATGGCGTTATCGATCAGAATGCCCAGGGAGATTACCATTCCAATCACCGCAATCTGATGCAGAACGCCACCACCGAGGTCGTAAAGCCCCACGCTGATCAGTGCCACCATGGGCAGAATAGACGCCACTAACAAGCCCATTCGAATACCCATGCCGGTAAAAACCACCGCCACAATAATCAGCACAGAAAGAATCAAGCTCCAGGCAAGGTTGTCCAGCCTGTCTGAAACCTTATCTGGCTGGAAGAACATCTCGCGGATTTCGTAGGGCTCAAAGTCAGACCGAATCTGGTCAACCCGCTCTCGCACCCGCTCACCAAAACGGATTGCATCGGTGGTGCCGTCTTCCATAATCAGTGATAGCAACACCACCCGCTCACCATCAAACCAGGTTTCTGGCTGACGCGGTTCCGCCGGCCCCCGCCACACGTCTGCGGCGGCAGCCAGTGGCACCTGGGAGCCATCCGGAAGTTCTATCGGGGTGGCGCGAATGGCGTCAATATCGGCAAACTCGGTATTGGGAAGTACTGATAACCGGCGACCGTCTACAACCACAAAGCCGCCAGGAGTGGTTTGGTTACGCTGGGCCAGGGTTTCCAGTATGCGTGCCGGCGAGATGCCCAGCCGGTAAAGTGCGGCATCGTCCAAGGCCAGTGTAATCTGCTCATCGGCGTCGCCTTCCAACTCAATACGGGAAACACCGGTAAGGTCGGAAAGATTTTGCTTGAGCCGCTCGGCGACATCCGACAGTTCACTCACTGAGGACGCGCCACCTACGGCTAACACAATGGCCGGATTGTCGATTAGCCGGTCATCCAGAACCATCTGACCCACATCATCCGGAAAATCCTTTTTTGCCCGCTCCATTGCCTGGCGAACCCTGTCCCAGGCCGGGTCTGTGTCGTATATATCGTCATGGAGGCGTATCTTCACCAGCGCTACGCCAGTGCGCGCCGTACCCTGGGAAAAATCCACCTCTTCTACCTGGCGCAATTCGTCGGTCAGGGGCCTGAGCACCAACCGCTCGACAGCGTCGGCGTTAGCGCCGGCGTAGCTCACCGAAACCATACCCGCCCGGTAGGGGAACGAGGGGTCTTCCTGGCGCGGCATAGTGCTGTACGCCGCGATACCCAACAGGCAAAGCATGGTGACTACCATGCCCAGTAAACGCTGAAAATTGAGCAGCCGGCGCGTCATTAACGCACCTCCACGGCATCATCGTCTGCCAGGCGGGTTGTGCCCGCGTATACCACTTGATCGCCTGGTTCCAACTCACCCGTGCGTACAACCACTCGCTCGCCTACCACTCGCTCAACGTTTATCGGCACGCGCTTGGCCACGCCATCACGCACCCGGAACACCGTCATGCCGTCGGCACTGCGGATCACCGACAGAAGCGGAACCGTAATAGCAGAGTCCCTAAGCGGCATAATACCCACCTCAACCGGCTGGCCGGTACCCAGGGTATTGATTGGCAGGCTTACCAAAACCGGGTGCAGCTCTCCACGGATTGCACCAGCTTGGGCAATCTCGACAACCGAACCGGTCACCGAAGCCTGGTTACGATTGTGCACAGACCATATCGGCAGCTCCTGATCCAGGGACAAATGGGCAAGCAGGTAAGCAGGCACCCGAATTTCCACTTCTTTGCCCTCGGGAGAAGACAAACGCATAACCGGCTGGCCAGCTGCAACAAACTCATCCTTCTCAACCAGAAGCGCTTCCACCCGCCCGGCAAACGGCGCTCGCAAGGTACTTTCTTGTAGCATTTGAGAGGATTCGGCCAGTGCCGCTTGTGCAGTGGCAACACTTGCTTTCAGGGAGTCGCGGTTGGCGGCAATCTGTTCCAGATTCTGCTCGGACACCACACCACGTTTATGCAACCGGCTGGAGCGCTCCCATTCCCGTTTGGCTTGATCGTAACGGGTGTTCAGTTCGTCCAGCTTGGCGTTAGCCGAATCCCGCGCTGGCTTCAACGCCGGGTTGTAGACGCGAGCGAGTACATCTCCCGCAGCAACGGTTTGGCCCAACTCCACTGCCCGCTCTTTCAGCGTACCGCTTACCTGAAACGTTAACGTTGCCCGCTGGGTTGACCGCACAATGCCCGAAAAACGCAGGGTTATTTCCTGAGCCTGGCCCCCGGTCACTTCTGAAACGCGCACAGAAACCACCTGATCTTTCGGCGCTTCAGGCCCGGCATCGGCCATGCAGCCAGAAAGAGTAAAACCAAAGGTAGCCAGAAGCATAAGGCCAACGGGGGTACGAAATAACATCATAAGGGTCCTTTCATCCATGCTCGCGCTGTTGTCGATACCGCATCCTGCGGAAATCTGGTTTACGGATTGCGACATAATGTCATTCTTTGACATTATGTCAATAATAAGCTTTCATCCACTCATTGATAGCTGCAACCACTGGATTAAACGTGTCTACGCCAGCCCCTGATGAGCGAACCAAATGAGTGAACCATTGAAAACAAGGCGTGAGCGGGAAAAACTGGCCCGTTATGATGCCATTCTGGATGCAGCAGAGCGGGCCTTCTCGGAGAAAGGCTACGAGCGCACCTCTATGGATGATATTGCCCGCACGGCCAGCCTGAGCCGTGCGTTGCTGTACGTGTACTTCAAAGACAAGGCCGCCATTCAGCGCGGCATTATGCTGAGGGCCGGGCAGAGCTTATCGAAACGCTTCCGGGCCGCAAGGCAAACGGCCACTACAGGGCTGGAGCAAATACAGGTAATGGGAGAGTCTTACTACCGTTTTTATCTGGATGAACCAGACTACTTTTCGGCACTCACCAAGGCCTCAACGGCCATGGCAGAGGCAGACGAGGCCCAGGCTATGGATATGCTTTGCTCAAAATCAGAACTCATGGGGTTGATGACCGACGCTATCAAACTGGGGCTTGAAGACGGCACCATGAACCGCCAGCGCATTCAAAGCCCTGAGCAGACGGCGCTTTATCTGCGCGGGGCACTGCATGGCACTATCTTGCTATGCCAATCAGAAACGAGCGAGAGCGGTGGTCACTTTCCTGCTGAAAGTCTTATCCAGCACACCATGGACATGCTGACTTCATCGATTGCCGCCTCCTGAAAAGGCCCCGAAAACCACTTATTACCGGTACTTACCAACCCGTATCTATATCTGGAAGTCGTAAATCGAACCCAGCCCCAGTATGCCGGTAAGTTCATCCAGTGCTTTGCGCACCTCATCCAGCAGCATAGGGTCAGCCAGATCCTCCAGGGCAAGCTGGTCACGGTAATGGGCTTCAACCCAGGTAGTCAGGCGCTCGTACAGCTCATCCGTAAGCATCACGCCGCGATGCATGGCCTGCAGTTCCTCATCGTTCAAAACCACACGCAAGCGCAAACAGGCAGGGCCGCCACCGTTACGCATGGAATGCTTTACATCAAACACCTCTACCGACGTGATAGGCCCGCCAGTAGCCAGCAGGTTATCCAGGTACCGGCTAACTGAGGCCACTTCCCTACACTCCCCCGGCACCGCCAACAGCATGCCATCAGGCGTATTCAATAACTGACTATTGAACAGATATGAGGCTACGGCATCTTCAAGCGACACCTCTGCGCTGTTTACCCGAACGGCCTCAAGCTCAGCATCTATCAGGCGCATGCGAATATCTGACAAAACCTGCTCTTCATCCAAAAAAGCCATGTCGTGATAGAACAGCGTATTGCCGTTGCCTACAGCAATCACATCGTTGTGGAATACACCAGCATCAATGGCTTCCGGATTTTGCTGAGCAAACACCAGGTTCTCGTTTTTCAAACCATGCAGGCGGGCGATCGCTTGCGAGGCTTCCAGAGTCTGACGTGCCGGGTATTTTTGTGGAGCCGGCGCCTGCTCATTGAAGGCAACCTTCCCATATACAAACAGCTCCACGCCTGGCCCACCATAACCGCCACAAAGCCGCGTGTGGTTGGCGGCACCTTCATCACCAAAATGGCTGACGGAAGGCAATGCCGGGTGATGGGCAAAATAGCCCTCGTCTGCGAAAATGGATTTCAGAGTGCGGCCTGTCACGCTGTGCTCAATGGAGCGGTGGAACTTGGCACCAAGGTTGGCGGGCGTAAAATGCACCCTGTGATCGGTCGTGTCTGCACTGGGCGACACAGTAGCTGCATTGGCCGTCCACATTGAGGAGGCGGAAGATATCGCCGCCAGAATAGACGGGGCGGATTTGGCTGCCTGCTCCAGAACCTGTGCATCCGTACCCCCAAACCCGAGTGCCCTCAAAGATGGAATATGAGGGCGCTCATGAGGTGGCAGAAGGCCCTGAGCATAGCCACGATCGGCCAGACGCTTCATTTTGGCCAACCCCTGAAGCGCAGCCTCTTTGGGATTAGACACCGCATTCACGTTAGCTTTCGATGCCACATTCCCCCAGGACAAGCCTGCGTAATTGTGGGTGGGACCAACCAGGCCATCAAAATTTGCTTCTACCGCATGCTTTATCATGTGTTCCGGTTCCGCGCATCTGGGTTCAGAAAATAAGGCTCAGGCATCGAAATTCAAACCAGGCGCCAGCTTTTCGGGCACCTCGCTTTTGCCGGATTCAAGCGATGCCATGGGCCACGCGCAATAATCTGCAGCGTAATACGCACTGGCACGGTGGTTTCCGCTGGCGCCAACACCGCCAAAGGGTGCGGCACTACTGGCACCGGTTAATGGCCGGTTCCAATTCACAATCCCGGCCCTGGCTTCCTCCAACAACCGTTCGAAAAGTTTTTTGTCATCGGAAAGCAGGCCTGCAGACAAGCCGTAACGGGTATTATTAGCCAGCTCCAAGGCGTCGTCAAAGCTCTTGTAACGGTACACCTTGAGCAATGGCCCGAAGAGTTCTTCATCTGGTAAATCCAGCCCGGTTACATCCACAATACCCGGTGAAAGGAGGCCGGTGTCTGGCTTAAGCTGTTTCATTTCCAGTAAAGCAGTCGCGCCGTTTTCCAGCATGCTTTTCTGGGCGGCCAGGAGCTTTTCAGCGGCTTGTGCAGAAATCACCGAACCCATAAATGGTTGAGGCTTGGCGTTGAACTTACCCACCTGAATACGGGTAGAAACAGCAACTAAGCGGTCCAGAAACTCATCGCCCTTCGTGCCTTTGGGAACCAGCAAACGTCGGGCACAGGTACAGCGTTGGCCTGCGGATAAAAATGCCGATTGCAGGGCGTGGTGTACTGCGCCGTCTATATCCGCCACGTCCTGAACAATCAGCGGGTTGTTGCCGCCCATTTCCAGGGCCAGAATTTTCTCTGGCTGGCCACCTAGCTGCTCGTGCAAAAAGTGCCCAACGGTTGAGCTGCCGGTGAAAAACAGGCCATCAATCAGCGGGTGACCAGCCAGTGATTTGCCGGTATCCGCAAACCCCTGAACCAGATTCACAACACCGTCTGGCAGCCCGGCCTTTTCCCAGAGTTTAATGGTGAGCTCCGCCACCCCGGGGGCTAGCTCACTGGGTTTGAAGACAACGGTATTACCCGCCAGCAAGGCCGGCACTATGTGGCCATTAGGGAGGTGTCCGGGGAAATTATAAGGACCAAATACGGCCACAACACCGTGGGGACGATGACGAAGTACGGCTCGGCCGCCCGCCACATCAGATTCCGACAGGCCCGTACGATCGTGATAGGCTTTTACAGAAATGCCAATCTTGCCAACCATTGCCGCCACTTCCGTACGCGACTCCCACAAGGGCTTGCCGGTTTCCAGGCCAATTTGACGGGCAAGCTCTTCTTTATTGGCTTCCAGCAGCTCCCCAAAGGCCTCAATAACAGCCTGGCGCTCGGCAAAACTCTTACGCCGCCATTTCACAAAAGCTTCCCGGGCGCCACGCACCGCCGCATCAACGTCTGCCAGGCTGGCGCCAGTGCCTTCCCAAACAGCATCACCGGTAACGGGTTGTATCGATTCAAACGCTTCGCCGTGGCCTTGAAGCCAAAGGCCGCCGAGAAACAATTCGCCTGTCAGGTTTGTCATATCACATAGTCTCCCGTTACTGGAATGTCGCAGGCTTCAGCCCGCAGCTTTTACTGCTGCATTCAGGTTGTCTTTCAACGGCGCTACCCGTACCGAATCGCCCGGTTCAATCTGTAAAGCTTGTGCCACCGCCGGCGGCAGGTTTATTGTCTGTGTGCCAACGCAACTGGCTGGCACGGTGGTTATCCGAAAATTGCGGAACGAGCGATTGGACACCATCACCCGCTCTGCAGTAGGTACATCAAGGTTAACGTTTTCACGGCTTACCTTGGCATAGCGATTAATACTGTCACGAACTGTGCGAATGGTATGCACAAACGCCTCCACCACCGGGCCACCATCAAAGATATCCACCATTCCGTTAAAGTTGAACCCTTCGGCCTGTAGCATTTTCAACGCGGGTTCCGTATTGCCATGAACCCGGCCAATAACGGCCCGCGCGGAACCTGGCAGCATAGGTAGATAAATCGGGTACTTCGGCATCAACTCTGCAATAAACGCTTTATTGCCAAGGCCTGACAGCCTGTCTGCCTCCGAAAATTTCATATCAAAAAATTTACTACCCAAGGCATCCCACAACGGGCTCTGGCCCTGCTCGTCAGACACGCCCCGCATCTCTGCGAAAACCTTTTCGGAAAAGTGTTTGGCAAACTCATCCAGATACATGAAACGGCTACGGGAAAGCAGCAAACCGTTACCGCCTCCGTGGTATTCGCTCGAGAGCAGCAACGAGCATATCTCGCTGGTATCTGTCATGTCGTTTGAGAGGTGCAACGTGGGCGTGCGTACATGAACGCCCAATTCTTTAGAGGCATTTACCGTGGTACTGAGCCGGTAATTGTAAAATACCTCATCCAAACCGACCCTTGCCTGGATGCCACTGATGCCCACCGCTTTTTTGGCGTCTGTGTCTTCCAGCGCAAACAGATACAGGCCGGCTTCCGGTGCGCAGCGCTGATTGAATGTTTCCTGGGCGAGATTAATCTTGCGCTGCAGTAATTCCCGGTCGGCAGGCAATGTGGTTAGCCCCTTACCGGCTCTCTGCGCCATAACATAAAGATCGTCAAGATCCGCTTGCTGAAGCGGGCGAATAACTAGCATGGCGCTACCCTCACTTCATCACCGGCCGTTTTGCCCAGCACTTGCCAGGCCTCCACCGGCACCTTTAAGGCCCCTTCCAGAGTGTCCGCCGCTTTAGCAAGCGCGCACCGGAACCCAGGGCCATTGCCGGCGGCAATCAAACAGGCATCCCCACCCTGGTCATGGCTGCCATGTAGAGTTTTGGTCTGGCTGGTAACCAGCGTGTGCAGGGTGTCGGTGCGGGCTTCAAGCACCGGCCCGCCATCGAAAATATCCAGATAGCAACCCGCCTGGAACCCTTCCCTCTGCAGCAGCTCAAAATTAGGCCGGGTTAATTCGTGGGCCTGGCCAAGTGCCGCCTGGGCGGCTTCGGAAAGCAGGGTTACATAAACCGGGTTAGGCGGCATAAGCTCGGCAATAAAGGTTTTGCTGAGCAAACCGGAGTGCTGGTCGGCGGTTTCAAAATCCATATCAAAAAAGTGCCGCCCCAAACTGTCCCAGAAAGGCACACTGCCGTCCGCAAGCTGCACCCCTTGAACCTCCACCGCAATATGCTGGGCGAACCAATCACGGTGGCTCGCAATAAACAGCAGCCTGGCCCGGGATAACAGCTCAAATGCCCCGGTGTTACGCAGCTCGGGGGTTATGGTGAACGAGCACAGCAATGTGTGACCGGTGAGACCATGGCTGGGGTAAAGAACATCAACCCGGCTGGAGATACCCAGTTCATGGGAAGCATGAATAAGCCCATCGCGGCGGTAATTATAAAACGGTTGGCCGTTGCCAGCACAGGCATCAATCCCTGCCGTGCCATGAACCTTGCCGGTATTCGTGTCTTCCAACACAAACAGAAATCTGGGTGGCAAGTCGCTGGCGACACTACTGCCTGCCAGCGAGGCAAGGGAATGGTTTATGTTGGCTACAAGCGCTTCGAGCTGCCTGGGCAGAGTGGATGAGAGCCGCGCTGCCTCCGAACCGGCAGCGCTTGCTATCTCGAGTATCTGATTTGCATCATCCGGTAACGCCGGACGCACCAGCCACATATATACTCCTAGGTAGTGAGCTTTTTCACCGCCGCCTCAAAGCGCTCAAGCGCTTCGTCAATGTCAGTATCGGGGATAATCAGTGAAGGCGCCAGGCGAACCACGTTTGCCCCTGCCACCAACACCATGACACCTTCAGCCAGGCCCGCATTCAATAAGTCTTTGGCTTTGCCCTGCCATTTCTCGGTCAGCACACAACCTAGCAGCAGCCCGGGCCCCCGCACCTGGCTGAACACTCCATAGCGCTCGCCAATATCCATCATGCCGCTGCGCAGTTGATCAGAACGGGCCTTTACACCCTTTAGGATCTCCGGCTGGCTGATGGTATCAATCACCTTCTGGGCAACCGCACAAGCCAGCGCATTGCCACCATAAGTGCTGCCATGGGTGCCCACACCCAGGCTTGCAGCAATCTTTGCCGTGGTTAGCATGGCAGCCACCGGAAAGCCGCCGCCCAGGCCTTTGGCGCTGGTGAGAATGTCTGGCACCACATCGTACATTTCATAGGCATAAAGGTGGCCAGTCCGGCCCACCCCCGATTGGACCTCATCAAAAACCAGCAGCGCGTCGTTATCATCACAAAGTTCACGCAGGCCTTTCAGGAATTCCGGATCGGCCGGCAAAACGCCGCTCTCACCTTGAATTGGCTCTACCACAACCGCGCAGGTTTTTTCTTTGGAGATCAGCTTCTTTACAGATTCCAGATCGTTGAAATCTGCATGATGAATACCACCCGGCGCTGGCTCAAACCCGTCAAGGTACTTGGGCTGGCCACCCACGCTTACCGTGAACAGGGTGCGGCCATGGAACGCGTTTTTAAAAGAGATAATTTCGTGCTTTTCTGGCCCGGTATGTTCCCAGCTATAGCGGCGCGCCAGTTTAAAGGCGGCCTCGTTGGCCTCACCACCGGAGTTGGCAAAAAACACTCGCTCGGCAAAGGTTAAATCACACAGGGTTTTTGCCAGCCGCAACGCCGGCTCGTTGGTCATCACGTTGGAGAGATGCCAGATTTTTGCTGCCTGCTCCTCAAGCGCACCAATCAGCCCCGGGTGTGAATGACCCAGACAGCTCACGGCAATGCCACCCTGCAGGTCTATAAACTCCCGGCCATCCTGATCCCAGATTCGGGAACCCTCGCCTCGCACCGGAATAATCGAACCGGGGGCGTAGTTGGGCACCATCACGTTATCAAACAGTTCGCGGCTGACAGGTTCTTTGTTCATAGATCTCTCTCGGGGAAGCAACCAAGTTATTAAATTAGTGAATTTATCCAAACGGGCAAATACGTAGGTGTGTGGATACCACCGCTATTGTACGCCACTCAAAGCATGAGCACATCCTGCGTACAACCGCTGGCAACTCAATAAAAGAGGCTATGCGTTAACCGGGTTTAACAGGGGTTCCCAATCGTTTGGCACCGTCCCGCTACGCCAGAACCGTATAGCGACCTCGGGAATACGATTGTGGGAAGAATTGCCGCCCGTCGTCTTAATATCGGGAACGGCGAATGTGGTTTTGAGAAATAAGTGCTTTTGGAGGACATGAACTCATATTAATACCTGAATACTCACGCAGATACCTGTATAGAAACGAAAAGCAGCCATAGACCTTCGTCTAATTATTGTACAAATTTATTTGAATTGTCATGAAATGGTAACTATGTTGAATTCGGGTCCTACAAAAATAATTACCTAAATTGTCTAATGTGTGGAGACAACAATAATGCAAAGCAACAAATTGAGAATGGCTATACGGTCGACGGCGGCCATGGCAGTACTGAGTGTCGCTGGCCAGGCGAATGCTGTGAGCCTGAACGTTAATGATGATCTTGAAGCCAGCCTTTACGGTTACGCTCGCCTGAACATGAGTTATGATTTTGATGCTGATAGAGCAGTCTCTACTCGCGCCGGTAGTTTCAACGGCGGTGATGAAGACATAACAGGCCACTTCGGCGCCGATGCGCAACAGAGCCGTCTAGGCGTTAAAGTAAAGCACGAATCTGGGCTGGCGGTTACTGTAGAAGGTGACTTCCGAGGCTCAGGCAACAGTGCTGGCAGTCTTCGTTTACGCCACGCATACGGTGAGTATAACGGCTTTTTGGCTGGCCGCTATTGGTCCAACTTCACAAGCTTTGTGGGCAACACTCCAACACTCGATTTCGACAGCCTCGCTGGCACCGCGGGCAGCCAGGATCGGACTGAGCAAATTCGTTACACCACAGGTGCTATGTCATTTGCGATCGAAGACCCGGCTTCACAGTCGATTGAAGGCGGGACTAACCGCACATCTGCGCCAGCAATCAGTGCTAAGCTTGAAGATTCAACGGACGCACTCTCGTACTCCGCTGCGGTTTTAGCGAGCCAAGCCACGTCAGATGATGGCAACATTGATGATAGCGCAGTCGGATACGCCGTGTTTGGCGCCCTTAAACTAAAACTGAGTAATATGTTCTCAGTTCAGGGCGCGATCAACTACACCGACGGGGCAAACGGCTATCTATGGCGCTCCGGCGACAATTACACGGGTGCCAGCGGCTATCTTGACGGCAACAGCGTTGAAACCATCAAAGGTTATGGAGGCTCAGTGGGCGTAAGCATGGAGCTTGGTGGAGGACGCAGCATTAACGTGGGCTACGGCATGACGACACTGGACCTCGATGATGCAGTTGACGCGGGTGCGCTAGCTAATTCAGACGCAGAGACCAACCAGAACGTTATGGTCAACTACATGTGGACTCCGGTTAAAAACGTCATGATGGGCGTAGAATATGGCTACTTTGACCAAGAAACCGTTGGTGGCGAATCCACGGACGCAAACCGTCTGTTGTTCGCCGCTCAGTACAGCTTCTAAAACCGACTGCTAAGCGATTAGCAACACGCCCCGGGCATCCGGGGCGTGTTTGTTTCTGGCCCTAGTGTTTCCCTAAAACACCATCACACCACTGCCCCACAGCCACCTCAGAAAACGGCAAATCAACCGCACCCTCACCTGCAAACTCATGCCATTGTCTAAGAAACTTACGCTTTACCACCGTCAGCACCGGTATGCCCGCATCCACCAACTGTAGAAGTTCGTCACGACACCCTTTACCGTCGATCTCCTGCTGCCCGAACCGATTCACGACAGCCAATTCAGGGCGCTTGTGCAAAGCCGCGCGCAGCACGCTGGTGGCATCTGCCAGGCCATGAGGGTCCAGGCAGCAGGATTGCGACT
>NZ_JBQDCO010000063.1:0-14986 GCF_052091845.1 Marinobacter sp.
ACCTGTACCGGAACAGCGCCCGCCAAGGCGCTACGCGCCATGCCTGGCGCACAAAGAAAAGGGCTCCCGCAGGAGCCCTTTTCAGCATTGAGCATTTTACGCTCTGATATCAGCCGCTATGGTCAACGGCCTGGAACTCATTGGCATCTGAGGTAGCCAGACTTACCACCACGATAGCAATGAAGGACGCAACAAAGCCGGGAATGATTTCATAGACACCAGGGCCACCCAGGAACTCACCGTTCCAGCCCAGGGAAATCCAGATCATCACCGTCGCTGCACCAACAATCAAACCTGCCAGTGCGCCAGCGCCATTGGTGCGCGACCACATCAGGCCCAGAATGATGAGCGGCCCGAAGGCGGAACCAAAGCCTGCCCAGGCGTTACTGACCAGCCCAAGAACCTGCGAGTCAGGGTCGGACGCAATGGTGGCGGCTACCAGACCAACCAGCACTACACACACACGGCCGACATTCACGCATTCCTTGTCGCCGGCTTCCTTGCGCAAGAACAGGCGATAGAAGTCTTCCGTCAGCGATGAAGACGCAACCAGCAACTGACTGGAGATTGTACTCATTACAGCTGCCAGCAGCGCAGCATAGAGGAAGCCCGTAATCAGGGGGTGGAAAAGCAGGTCCGCGAGAATGATAAAGATGGTTTCCGGATCTTCTACCGGCAGACCGTTACGCACTGCGTATGCACGGCCGAAAACACCCAGGCCAATGGCACCAATCAGAGAAATACCCATCCATGACATACCGATATTACGGGCAGTTGGAACTTCTTTCACTGAACGAATAGCCATGAACCGAACGATGATGTGTGGCTGGCCGAAGTAGCCTAACCCCCAGGTAACTGCAGACAGCCAGCCGACAATCGTCAGGCCTTCTGTCCAGGAGAGCAACGTGGGATCCACTTCATTGAGGGTCTGAGTCGCTTGGGCGAAGCCGCCACCGCCTTCGCCGAAGAGCACAACAGCAGGCATAAGTACAAGCGCCACCATCATGATGCAACCCTGAATGAAGTCAGTCATGCTTACGGCGAGGAACCCGCCTACGACCGTATAAGCCAAAACGACGCCAAGCGTGATCACGATACCCACACCATAGTCTGTCAGACCGCCGAAATTGAAAATACCAGCGAAGGCACTTTCAAAAAGCTTGCCACCTGCTACCAGACCGGAGGCCGTATAAACGGCGAAGAAAAGAACGATAACGATTGCCGATACCGTGCGCAGGGGCAATGCCTGCGTTGGAAAACGGTTTGCCAGAAACGCTGGAATGGTCAGGGCGTTGCCATAATGAACCGTTTGAGCCCGCAAGCGCGGCGCTACAATGATCCAGTTAACGAACGCACCAACAAACAAGCCAATGCCGATCCATGCAGACGCAAGACCTGACACATACATAGCCCCCGGAAGACCCAGAAGCAACCAGCCACTCATATCCGAGGCACCGGCAGACAATGCTGCCACTTTAGGGCTCAATCCCCTGCCGCCAAGCATATAGTCTTCGGATGAAGACGTGGACGTGCGCATCGCATAAACGCCAATGGCGATCATAAGCGCAAAATAACCTATCAGACTAATCCAAACACCAATAGCCATGGGACTCCTCCGGTTTTATGAGTCGGACTGCATCCGCTCTCAAAGCACAGGCCTGACACTAACTGCCAACCTACTGTGTCGTTCTTCTTGTTTACTTCTATTCCTTCCCAACTTGAGCAAGGTCACGCATCGCACGTTCGACCTTAACTATAGTTAAGTATTCACAATTTGCGACCGAAACTGCCAACAAGTTGGTAGGCTGGGATTTTCCACAAACAGCCTAGTATCACTACGTATATCCGGCTTACAAAATCCTACGATTTTTTTACGGAATTCTACGGAGTGGGCTAATAATAAACTAAATCAGGCAACGTTATCACGAACTTGCAGCTTGGCAGGGGTTGTACCCTTATGTTTGCGCAGTGCATTGGTTAACGCACTTTGAGAGGAGAATCCGACACGGTAGCTGATCTCTGAGACCGAAAGGGATGTCGAGACCAACAGGGTAATGGCCCTATTAAGACGAGTCTGTAAAAGAAACTGATGAGGGGTAGTTCCCAGCACCTCACGGAACACTTCATGAAAACGGCTGACACTCAGGCAGGCCTCGCTGGCTAACTCCTGCACTGTAAGCTTACGGTGAAGGTTGGCTCTGACATAACGCTGCATCGCCGCAGGGCTAAGACTGTGCCTGTTGGAAGACGCATTCGTTCGCCCTCCCATTCGATCGGCCATGCAATACAATATACTGGCGGCCAGATGGCCATGCATAACCAGATTACCAGGCGAACGGTCAAATTCCCCCGCGGCAAACTGAACCAACCCTTGCAGGCGGCTGTCCATGTGGATAGTGCGGGGCTTATCAAACACGCGCACCATGCGCTCGTAATCAGGGTGTGCTGGAGTGGACATCGCCGGGCTTGAAGGGTCTACATTGATCACCAAAACATGATTTTGATGATTACCGCAGTAATCGTGCCTGGCCTCTGTAGGCACAAGGCAGGCTTTCCACGTATCCAGGTGAGAGCCCGTTCCGTCAACACTCAAGTCTGCCTCACCGTGGACACCCACCACAATCTGGTGATGCTCATGGTGATGCTGTTGAGAGGCAGTTGGTAATTTGAGTAGTCGGGCATCCAGCATAGACGCAACCGGAACCTTCAATTGGGAATATAACTCGATTAAAGCAGATCTGACCGGAACTTGCACATAAGTTCGCTGATTCTGTTGCTTACCTGCTCCAACGAGACCGATGCGTCCACAATACTGTAACGAGCGGGATCAACGGCCGCGCGGGCCAGATAGGTATCGCGAATACGCTGGAAAAAAGACACGGCTTCCTGTTCAAACCGGTCCAGCTCACCCCGTTTCCTTGCCCGGGTCATTCCGGTTTCTACTGGTGCGTCCAGTAAAACCACATGATCAGGACGCACGTCACCCTGCACAAGGTTCTCCAGCAACGCAATCCGCTCACTGGGAACGCCGCGCCCTCCACCCTGGTAAGCAAACGTCGCATCGGTAAAGCGATCGCAAAGTACCCATTGTCCCTTTTCAAGAGCTGGAAGAATATGTGCGTGAAGGTGTTGCGCCCGTGCTGCAAACATCAGGAGCAGTTCGGTAAGCTCGTTTACGGGTTCGTCCCTTGGCGCAAGAAGCAGTTCACGAATCGCCTCGGCCATGGGTGTGCCACCTGGTTCCCGGGTAACAATACAGTCAACATCAAGTTTTTTCAGAGTGGCGGCAGCGTTTGCCATTTGGGTAGATTTACCCACGCCCTCAGTCCCTTCAAATGTGATAAACCGGCCACGCACAGTCATTCCTTATGATCCTTACCAGCCGGTGACGACCGGTAATCAGACCGACGGTTCAATTGAAACGCCCGAACGGCCTTTTGATGCTCTGCCAGGGTCTCGGAAAACTTGTGCGTACCATCACCACGGGCCACAAAATAAAGCGCATTTCCCGAGCCAGGATGCAACGACGCATGAATAGCTTCGCGGCCAGGCAAGGCAATGGGCGTAGGGGGCAGACCGTCAATACGATAGGTATTGTAAGGTGTGCGGGTGCGTAAATCCCGGCTGCCTATGCGGCCTTGGTACTTGTCTCCCATGCCGTAGATCACGGTGGGGTCTGTCTGTAAGCGCATAGGCTTCTTCAAGCGTCGAACGAACACACCGGCTACCTGCTCCCGCTCATGGGGGGCACCTGTTTCCCGTTCAACAATCGACGCCATAATTAACGCTTCATAGGCGCTATCGTATGGCAGCCCCTCTTGCCGGTTCTCCCATTCTTCTGCGAGTACAGCTTCCATTCGCTGGAACGAACGCTGAAGCAGGTCCAGATCCGAATCGCTGCCAGTGTACAGATAAGTGTCCGGGAAAAAGCGGCCTTCCGGGTGCTCACCTTCTGCACCAACCGCTTCCATGATTTGCGCATCAGACCACTGGGTTGTGAGTTTTTCCAGACGCTGGGTTGAAGCCAGCGCAGCGCGCATATCGCTGAACGTCCAGCCTTCAATAAACTGCACTGACCAGTGTTTGGTGTCACCTTCAACCATTTTGTTGAGCATGGCTTCAGCGCTCATGCCGTCAGTAAACTCATATTCTCCGGCCTTGACCCTGGCCAGGTCGGGGAACAGGCGACCGTACACCCGCACCCACAGGCTATTTTCTACCAGCCCGCGGGCTTCAAGCTGCCTGGCAACGCCACCGAATGCTGTGCCAGCAGGTACCTCAAACAGCACCGGCTCGGCTAGGGCAACGGGCGTTTCAAGCGAACCCAGCCCCTGCCAAACCCACAAACCAGACCCCGCACCAACCAGCACGGCGGCAAAAATAACCGCAACCAACAGTTTCTTGAACAAACGATTTATTCCAGCAGCTCGAAAGGATTGAAGATTGTCGCAAGTCCATCATCCACTGGCAAATCCTGCCCGGCAAGAGCACGCACCGGAACAGCGCCCAGCACGCTATTCAGAAGGTAAAGGCCCAGGCAATGCGACCCCATCACGTCGGCAACAGTCACATCGCGCTCTGTTACCCTGTCTCCCCTGGCCCTGAGCCTTTCCACCATCCATTGGCGCAATATGCCTGCGACCGCAAGGCTCTTCGTCGGTGGCGTTACCCATCCATCGGTTGTTTTAAGCAGAAGGTTGGTACGGGTTCCCTCAACCAGATTGCCAGCCGTATCGGACATGATAACTTCAAACAGATCACCCCCAATCTCTCTCGCTGCCATAACCTGCTCCAGTCGGTTGAGGGATTTGATGCCGGCCAACAGAGGGTTCACCGTAAGCAGAACCCGGGAAAAATCTGCCGCAACGCCGGTGGTGGCAGGCGCAGCAGGCATGGGGCCAGCGGATATCATCAGATTTGGTTTGATTCCGGGCCCCGGCTGGTAACCACGGCCACCCTCCCCGCGGGTGAGCGTCAGCTTGAGCACCCAGCTCTCACCGGCCTGCCGATGGGTATATCGGTCAGCATAGCGAAAAATCGCTGCACTACACGCTTTGTGCAGGTCTGCGAGGGCAACAGGTATACCCATCCGAGCCGCGTCACGAACCATCCGGTCCAGGTGACGGGCCAGAAGCACTCCGCGCTCACCATGCATACTGATAGTCTCGAACAGGCCATCTCCATAGGCCAAGCCGCGATCGCCTGCCGGTAAGCCTCCCTCATCAGCCCAGCAAAGGTTGAACATAGTGCCTCAGTCTTCGTATCGGCGAAAAATTAACGTGCCGTTCGTACCGCCAAAGCCGAATGAATTAGACAAAGCGATCCGCACATCGGACTTGCGACAGGTATTGGGAACCAGATCCAGATCGCAGCCGTCATCGGGATTGTCAAGGTTAATGGTGGGCGGCAGCACGCCATCCCGTATTGCAAGCAATGAAAAAATAGCCTCAACCGCGCCAGCCGCACCCAGTAAATGCCCAGTCATGGATTTGGTACTACTCATAGCCAGCTTGCTTGCATGGTCACCAAATACACGCTTGGCTGCTGCAATTTCCGCCACATCGCCCACTTGGGTAGAGGTACCGTGAGCGTTGATATAATCCACCTCTTCCGGCTTCAGCCCGGCGTCCCGCAAGGCGTTGCTCATAGCGCGTGCAGCGCCTTCACCATCGGCAGGGGGCGCCGTAATATGATGGGCATCATCACTCATACCAAAGCCAACCAGCTCGCCATAGATGGTTGCGCCGCGCTTTTTGGCATGCTCCAACTCTTCCAGCACCACCACGCCCGCGCCGTCACTGAGCACAAAACCATCCCTGTCTTTATCCCAGGGCCGGCTCGCCTTTTCCGGGTCGTCATTGCGAGTAGACAGGGCCTTGGCTGAGGCAAATGCCGCCATCCCTGTTCGCGTGGTTGCCATTTCAGAACCACCGGCAAGCATTACGTCTGCATCACCGTAAGCAATGGTGCGGGCAGCGTACCCAATATTATGAGTGCCTGTAGTGCAGGCCGTTACTATGGCAATATTCGGCCCCTGATAACCAAACCGGATAGCGGCGTTACCAGAGATCATGTTGATTACCGATGCCGGAACAAAAAACGGCGACACTCTGCGTGGGCCGGATTTATCCATCGTAAGCACACTTTTTTCAATGTACTCCAGCCCCCCGATACCAGACCCGATAGCGATACCCGCACGCTCACGATCAAGCTCGCTATAGTCTGCCAGGCCACTGTGCTCCACCGCTTGCTGGGCGGCAATCAGGCCGTAGTGAATAAACGCATCCAGCTTTCTCGCTTCCTTGGTAGAAAGGTAGGATTCCAGATCCAGGTCTTTAATCGCACCGCCAATGCGGGTGCTGTAGCCGGAGGCATCGAAGCGATCGATCGTGCCAATACCGCTGCGGCCGGCCAAAACCGCCTCCCAGGAAGCCCCCACGTCGTTCCCTAGCGGAGACAACATGCCCATACCAGTGATCACAACCCGTCGTTTACTCATAACCTTGCCCACCTGACCTTTTCGTCCGTCGTTTGTGCTGATAGACCCGCAAAAGAGTCACCAAAAAGCAATAAAAAAGCCGTCCTTCAATAAATGATAAGGACGGCTTTTTGCCTGGCTAGCTTAACTGAAGAGTATCAGGTATGCGCGACGATATAGTCGATCGCGTCCTGAACACTGCCCAGCTTCTCAGCTTCTTCATCAGGAATTTCGGTTTCAAACTCCTCTTCCAATGCCATGACCAGCTCAACGGTGTCCAGTGAGTCAGCGCCAAGATCCTCTACAAAAGAAGATGTGTTTTGAACCTCGGACTCCTTAACGCCCAACTGTTCACAAACAATCTTCTTAACGCGCTCTTCAACTGTACTCATAATGTCCTCACTTTGTGTATCAACCAAGCAACTCAAGTGCTGCCAGTTTAGTGTAAACCCTACCTTCAAACAAGCAGGGATTGGGTTAAACATGTTGTGCGACAAGGGGTTGCGCACCAACTCCGAAACCGGAGCTTATCCCATGTACATTCCACCGTTCACATGAATGGTTTCACCAGTCACGTAACCAGCAACATCCGATGCCAAAAACGCAACAACGGCTGCGACTTCTTCCGGCTGCCCCAGACGACCCGTGGGTATGATTTCCAGCATAGCCTCACGCTGCTTATCGTCCAGTTTTTTTGTCATATCTGTGTCGATAAATCCGGGTGCAACACAGTTAGCTGTGATGCCACGATTCGACATTTCTTTAGCCAGGCTACGGGTAAAACCTTCAACGCCAGCTTTTGCGGCACAGTAATTAGCCTGCCCGGCATTTCCCATACTGGCCACTACAGAACTCACGTTGATAACGCGCCCCCAACGTGCCTTTGCCATGCCCCGTAACACAGCTTTACTGGTACGGTACACGCTTGAGAGATTGGTTTCGAGCACGGCGCCCCAATCATCATCTTTTAGTCGCATCAGCAGGTTATCACGGGTGATGCCCGCATTATTGACTAAAATCAGAGGTGCGCCGGATTTTTCGGCTATCTCTTTTAAACCTGCATCAATGCTTGCCGGATCCGCAACATCCATCACAATACCGTAGCCATTAGTGGCCGCGGCCTGGAGGTTATCGGTAATGGTGGCTGCGCCCTCTGCACTGGTGGCCGTGCCCACAACCTGTGCGCCCTGCTCAGCAAGCGCTAACGCGATCGCTTTTCCGATTCCCCGGGTCGCGCCGGTTACCAGTGCTGTTTTGCCTTCAAGAGACATTTACAACTCCCTTTCTTCAAGACGATTCAAGTGCCGCCAGTGCAGAGGCCAAAGCCTCCGGACCCTCAACACCGTGAACAGCGAGCCCCCGGTCAATTCGCTTGGCCAGCCCGGCAAGCACTTTGCCAGTGCCACATTCGAAGGCAACGCTGACATCATTCTTAACCAGGGTACGAACCGAGTCGGCCCACAAAACAGGCGAATAAAGCTGCTTTAGAAGATTAGCCTTTAGTGTAGCCGAATCTGACTCGGGTGCAGCGTTAACATTTTGTATAACCGGAATCACTGCATTACTGAAACGAACATCATCCAGAGCCTCTGCAAGCTCCCCGGCTGCACCTTTCATAAGGGCACAGTGGGATGGAACACTTACTGGCAACGGCATGGCCTTACGGGCACCCCTGGATTTACACACGTCGATCGCCCGATCAACTGCCGTAACTGACCCAGCGATCACCACCTGGCCTGGCGCGTTGAAATTCACAGCAGCTACCACATCGCTATTGGCAGCCTCCTCACAGGCTGCAACAACATCGGCGTCTTCCAGACCCAGGATCGCAGCCATTTTACCTTCACCGGCTGGTACGGCCTCTTGCATTAGTTCGCCACGCAGACGGACCAATTTGACCGCTTCGACAAAATCAAGACTTTCGGCGGCAACCAGTGCACTGTATTCACCCAGGCTATGGCCTGCCAGAAATGCAGGCCTGGGCCCGCCTGCTACAAACCACTGCCGCCAAAGAGCAACACTTGCGGTCAACAGTGCAGGTTGGGTAACCATCGTCTGATCAAGCTCTGCCGCCGGTCCTTTCTGGCAAAGATGCCAAAGGTCATAGCCAAGAACATTGGATGCTTCTGCAAAGGTCTTTTCGATCATCGGCCAGGATTCGGCAGCAGCGGAAAGCATGCCAACTGATTGAGAACCCTGTCCGGGAAATATAAAGGCTGATTTCATAAACGGGATCTTATCGTTATTGGGAGTTTCAGGAGATTAGCCAATAGTACAAGCTGGCTGAATTTTGCGCGAGCAAGACCCATAAGCGAAGCCAACTTTAGTATCAGATGCTCAAAGCATCAAATCATCAAGGCGCTCGTTGATGCGCCGCGGCACTTCCAGCTCAACTTCCAGCACTGCTTGTCGAATAGCTGCCAGCATTGCCCGCTCATTGGCATTGCCGTGGCTTTTTATAACCACGCCCTGCAGGCCCAGAAGGCTGGCGCCATTATGACGTGAGGGATCCATTAGCCGCAGAAGCCGCCCGATGATAGGACGGGCAAGGAGCCCCACAAAGCGGCCGTACAGCGTGCGAGTAAATGATTTCTCCATGAGTTCAATCAGCAAACCGGCAACACCTTCACCGGTTTTGAGCGCGATATTACCCACAAAACCATCACACACCACCACATCGGCAACGTCGCGAAAAAGGTCGCTACCCTCAACATAACCGATGTAATTGATAGAATCACACTGAGCGAGCATGTGGGACGCCAGGCGAACCTGTTCGTTGCCTTTTATCTCTTCTTCACCAACATTAAGAAGCGCCACCCGCGCCTCACCCTGGCCACAAATTGCGGAAGCCATAAGCGAGCCCATAAGCGCATACTGGTAGAGATTTTCAGCACTGGAATCCAGATTGGCACCAAGATCCAGAACGTGGCACCGCCCGCGAAGAGACGGAATCAACTTGGTGATTGCAGGGCGCTCGATACCTGGATACATACGGATAATGGAACGACCAAAAGCCATCAAGGCTCCGGTATTACCCGCACTCACACACCCCTGAGCCTCACCGTCACGGACCAGGGCCAAGGCAATGGCCATGGAGGACTTTTTCTTGTGGCGCAGCGCATGCGAGGGGCGCTCATTCATGCGAACAACATCTGCCGCCTCCACAATACGGATTCGCGGATGCTCATCACACAAAAAAGCCTCAAGCTCACTCCGGATTCCCACCAGAATAAGGCTTAAGGCTTTATTTTCACGCACCGCTTCGAGGGCCGCAGAAACAACCACTGCCGGCCCTCGATCGCCACTCATGGCATCAATCGCTATGGTGATCGATTTCACCGTTCACCCACTCGACTGAGACTGGCGCGGCCAAACAACGAGATTACTCGTCGCTGGCTTCAATTACCTGCTTACCACGGTAGAATCCGTCTGGAGACACGTGGTGGCGACGATGAACCTCGCCGGTAGTTGAATCAGTGCTCAGAGCTGCCGGGCTCAAAGCATCGTGGGCACGGCGCATGCCGCGCTTGGATCGGGTCTTGCGGTTCTTCTGTACAGCCATGGTTATACTCCTGACCTGTTAACGTAAACTTTGCTTGAATAGGGTTACGAGCAACGTGTGTTCGTTTGATTGCGCCAGCTTCCACCAGGGACGCCCGCGCCCGAATTAATGCTTTGTATTCTTAAGCCCCGCCAGCACACTGAACGGGTTATCGCCTGTTTTTTTCTCCGGCTCCGAGGACGAACTGTCTGGCTCATAGGCTTCCAGGTCTTCGCTAGCCGGGCACTCCCCCCGCTCATGGAGCGGATACGGAGCCAAAACCAGCAGCAACTCATCCTCCACCATTGACCAGAGGTCCGTACTGAAATCATCAGTCAGAAACGGCTCAAGATCTCTTGGCAACCGCTGCGCTTGCTCATCACTGGTTACCAGCCCCAGTATAAACCGGGAACCCAGTACGGTTTTCATCGGCCCCATGCAGCGCTGACACTCCAAATTTACCGGAGCCTCCAACTCACCGGCGACGATACGGCGACGCTGACTATCCTTGTAAAAGGACAGCTTAACGCGGCACGCAGCGTTGTCATCGAAACCCAGCACAGCATCGCGGAAGCGAGACAAGCTACTGAGAGGAATTTTTCCTTCCAGTACATTGTTTTGCTCCGCCAACTTGTAGGGATCGACTATTTTCGGTAATTCGGTACTAGACGCGTTCGACATAGGCGCGCAATTCTAGGGGCGAAGCTTGCTACTGTCAAAGACTTCGTCCGGTTTTGACCGGGAGTTCCGGTTTTCGTAGGTGTATTCTACGATACCTGCAGAACAAATGGCGACTATTCTCAAAGGATCAACCTCATGCCCCAACAACGCCTGCTACTGGCCTCATCGTCACCCTACCGTCAAGAGCTGCTAAAAAAGCTTGGGCTGCCGTTCTCCTGCGCCAGCCCGAATATCGACGAGTCGCCAAGCAAGGGAGAGACCCCGGAGACTCTGGCTGTTCGCCTGGCACAAACCAAAGCTCGCGCTTTAGCAGCTACCTACTCCGGACACTGGATTATCGGCTCCGATCAGGTGGCTACCCTTCCCGATGGCACGTTACTAAGCAAGCCCAAAACCCACGCCAAAGCTTACCAACAATTAGCTAAAAGCAGCGGCCAGAGCGTTACCTTTTTAACCGGCCTTGCTCTGCTCGACGCAGATTCAGGAAAACTGCAAACCGCTTGTGAGCACTTTACTGTTCAATTCCGGCATTTAACCGCCCAGGAAATTCAAGCCTACCTGCATAAAGAAGAACCCTACGACTGCGCAGGCGGCTTTAAAATGGAGAGCCTGGGCATAGCATTGTTCGAGGAGCTACAAGGCCGGGACCCGAACAGTCTTATCGGCCTCCCCCTGATCGCCCTGACCAACATGCTGATCGCCTGGGGCAGAAATCCTCTACTGGAACCCCAAGACCCATAAAACAGCTTTTTATCGCAGCTCAAGCCGCGACTCAAGCAACTGCCCGGCAACACCCTGACCAAACGACACTCCAAGCTGGTCAACCAGATCGCGCAATGGCCCTGGGCGCTGGCTGTAATCAACGAGATCTTCCTCGCCAACCACCTGCCTCGCCACATGCGAGGCACTACCCAGACCATCAACCAGACCCAACTCCAGAGCCTGCTCGCCACTCCACACCAAGCCGCTGAATAGCCGTTCATCATCGGCAAGACGATCACCACGACCTTCCTTTACCGCCTCTATAAACTGCTGATGTGTATTTTTGAGCACGCTTTGCCAAAACGCCACTTCCTGCTCCTGTTGCGGCGAGAATGGATCCAGAAAGGCCTTATTCTCGCCAGCCGTATACAAACGACGTTCAACGCCCAGCTTGTCCATCGCACCGGTAAATCCGAAACCGCCTGCCACAACACCAATAGACCCCACAAGGCTGGCGCGATTCGCATAGATTTCATCAGCCGCAGCCGCAATATAGTAGGCACCCGACGCGCCTATATCCGAAATCACCGCATACACTTTCTTTTCCGGGTACTCCTCTCTCAGGCGCTTAATCTCATCATAAATATAGCCGGATTGAACCGGGCTGCCGCCTGGGCTGTTGATGCGCAAGATCACCGCCACAGCATCCTCTTGCTCAAACGCAGAGCGCAAGGAGCCAGCGATATTGTCCGCACTGGCAAGCTCGTCAGCCGCGATTGGTCCATTCACCTCAACCAAAGCCGTGTGCTTGCCCGCTGTCGCAGCCAAGCCCGCATCAAACGGAGACCAAACAATAGCTAGCAAGAAGAACAGGTACGCAAATGTAAGGAGTTTGAAGAAAATCCCCCATCGCCGGCTTCGGCGCTGCTCGGATTGCAAGGACATAACCAGCTTTTCTATTAGCTTCCAGTCACGACCAGTTTCAGGTGGAACCCGCGGCTGATTTCGCCCTGAGCGCTGCTCTACAGGCTTGTCACCCCATTCCGGATTCTTGTCGGATTCCCAATCACTCATGCGCTTTTCCTGTTAAAAATAAAAGTGCCAACGGCGTTCTTACAACCCAAGTACGCTGCGAAGGTCTGGCACAGAATCCACAATGGCATGGGGGCCGTACCCGCCGAGAACATCGCGTTTGTGAACACCCCACTCAACACCTATTGAAGGCATACCAATGCGCTGTGCCATTTCCAGATCATAACGGGTGTCGCCGATCATAACGGCCTCTGAAGGCTCAACTCCGTAAAAAAGCAGGATTTCTTCAAGCATTCGGGGATCTGGCTTGGAGCGAGTCTCATCGGCACAACGGGTGATATCAAAATGCGCCCCAAGACCGCTGGACGCAAGTGCTGGCTCAAGCCCCTTACGGCTCTTACCTGTCGCTACAGAGCAGCCACGCCCGGAACCCTGTAGATCCGAGACAACCTCTGCCATCCCCTCAAAAAGGTTCTGCGGTGTTGTTACCTTGCGAAAGAAATAGTCAGCGTAACCCTCGCGTATTCTGGTCATTTCATCATGATTGATACCGGGGTAGAGCTTTGCAAGCGCTTCAGCCATACCCAAGCCAATAATATCACGATAGGCTTCCCTCTCGCGGGCAGGGTACCCCAGATCCGTAGCGGCCTGATGCAGACTGTCTGCAATATGATCTACAGAGTCCACTAGCGTCCCGTCCCAATCAAAAACAACAACTTTGACTTTCATTAAACCGCTCCCGCAGCACGCACTTCGAGTTTACTTAATACAGAACTGAATTCGTCATCATAAGGCGCCTCAAACCGAACCGCCTCCCCTGTCGCCGGCAAGGCCAGCTCCAAAGCCCTCGCATGCAGCATCAAACGCTGCCCGCCAACACACCGGAAAGCCTTGAGGCTTACGGCATCCATATACTTATCGTCACCCGCGATGGGATGCCCCGCACACAGACTGTGTACGCGGATCTGATGGGTTCGCCCGGTAATGGGCGAGGCCTCTACCAAACTGTATCCGTTATAGCGCACAAGACAGTGAAAGGTTGTCAGCGACGGCTTGCCCGCCTCATCAACCCGGACCCTGCGCTCACCATTCGACATTTCGTAGCGCAGCAGTGGTTCATTTACCCGGCCCAACTTATCCGGCCAGTCTCCAGCAACAAGGGCATGATACTGCTTACGAATGCGCCTTTGCCGGAGCTCCTCCTGCAGGAACCGAAGCGCAGATCGCTTCTTGGCAACCATAACCAATCCGGATGTATCCCTGTCGAGGCGGTGCACCAGCTCAAGAAAGCGCGCATCCGGGCGAGCCGAACGCAGCACTTCAATCAGGCCAAAGCTCAACCCGCTACCTCCGTGCACCGCAATACCCGAGGGCTTGTTGACCACCAGCATTTGCTCATTTTCAAATACAACGGCGGCTTCAATCACGCTCTGCACGCGACTGCCCGGAGAGGCCTGAGGGGCTTTTTCTTTACGAACAACCGGCGGAATGCGCACCTGATCACCGGTCGCCAATCTTGTATCCGGCTTCACCCTGCCTTTATTAACCCGCACCTCACCTTTGCGCACAACACGGTAAATAATGCTCTTGGGCACCCCGCGAAGCTGCGCCAACAAAAAGTTATCCAGCCGTTGCCCGTGATTATCCTCGTCTATCGTTACCCACTGCACACCTTGCGAAACGCCCTTCGGCGCTTTCCCTGCCGCCTGCCACGTCCCGGGCTGCGCTGTCTTTTTTTCGGCCCTGGCCTGCCGTGCATCGCCTCCCCGAGCCGGCCGGGACGCCGACTTCCTGGCCCGTGCTTTAGCGGGCTTTCCGGTAGCAGTTTTGCGGGACATAAGGTTCCTTTAATAGGTGGTACAACTGGCGATACGAGCAGGATTGAACGGTTGCCTGAATGCTGTTATATTCCGGCGTGATCAGTCGTTTGTCTACGGCCTGACCAACTCTAGTCAGAAGCCGGAGCGGCTGAAGAGTATACCGACACTATTCAAGAGTTTGAACGCCGAGCGCCCAATCACTATCGGGCACGGCGTAAGAAATGCCTCCGGAGTGTCAAAGCAGACCCGTAAAAAGAAACGGCGAATTGACACCGGACAAAAATGAAACCGCGCGGAAAACCGCCGGGCGATATCGCGAAGAATCACTGCCACGCAAGGCCGGGCCGTCCAGCATACGAATACGACGTGAGACCTGGGCACTTGTGTGAACCTGAAAACGGATAATATGCGCCAACAGACACGAACCCTGCACGACACCTCCCTGCCACCAGGCAGGCGGGATGCCGGCGGTGGCCTCAGAGCCACAAGATCCTACGCCCCAGGGGCGTGATTCGTCTGTATGCCGGCCAGCCCTTGATACAACAGGGCCAGCGGCACGCACATCCTGCTTCGCAGATGCGACGCCCTTCGGTTTTCTGTCAAAATCTAACGACAGGAATACCCACTTTCCATGAAAAGAATGCTTATAAATGCAACTCACCCAGAAGAGTTGCGCGTCGCCCTGGTTGACGGCCAGCGCCTGTTTGACCTTGATATCGAATCCAGCTCCCG
>NZ_JBQDCO010000064.1:0-14270 GCF_052091845.1 Marinobacter sp.
TCACGGCAACCGTTTATCCTTGTTAGAGGTTGTGCCGTTACTTTAGGGGATGTGGCTGCAGGAGACTTTGATAGGTTTGGCAATCTGTAAAGTTTAGTAACAAGAAACCCCGAAGCCTGTTCAACTGGCAACGGGGCTTCTTGCCTGGCGTGGCTTAGAACGCGCGCGCAACAATCTCTTTCATGATTTCGTTGGTTCCGCCATAAATACGTTGTACTCGGGAATCTGCCCACGCACGGGCAATCGGGTATTCCCACATGTAGCCATAACCGCCGTGCAACTGCACGCACTCGTCCATCACTTTGCACTGCAAGTCTGTGGTGTACTGCTTCAACATGGCGGCCGTGGGTATATCCAGCTTTTTGTCGAGGTGCAGCTCCAGGCAGCGGTCGGTGAACACTCGGGCGGCGGTGATTTCTGCTTTCAGCTCCGCCAGTTTAAAGCGGGTATTCTGAAACTTGATAACCGGCTTGCCGAACGCCTTACGCTCTTTCACATAATCCAGCGTCCACTGCCATGCGGCTTCAGCGGAGGCTACAGCGGTCAGGCCGATCTGCAGGCGTTCAGCCGGCAATTCCTGCATCAGCTGAAAGAAGCCCTGCCCTTCTTTGGGGCCCAACAGGTTCGCTACGGGTACTTTGACATCCTGAAAAAACAGCTCGGATGTGTCCTGGGCTTTCATGCCCACTTTATTCAGGTTCTGGCCTTTCTCAAACCCTTCTGAATTGGTTTCAACCAAAAGCAGGCTGGTGCCTTTGGCCCCTTCTTTCGGGTCGGTTTTGACCACTACAATAACCAGATCTGCCAACTGGCCATTGGTAATAAAGGTTTTGGAACCATTCAGAATGTAGTGGTCGCCATCCTTCAACGCTGTGGACTTCACGCCCTGCAGGTCTGAGCCGGCACCCGGCTCGCTCATGGCGATCGCCGAGATCATTTCGCCTGAAACCAGCTTCGGCAGATAGTATTCCTTCTGCGCCTGCGTTCCGTAGTTCAAAATATAAGGAGCAACAATGTCCGAGTGCAGAGTCCAGCCGATGCCAGATAGCCCGGCGCGGGAAATTTCTTCCATGACCACTGCGCTGTAACGGAAGTCAGCGCCCACCCCGCCAAACTCTTCGGGTGTGCACGGGCACAAAAAGCCCAGCTCGCCAGCTTTTTCCCATAGTTCGCGACTGACCTGGCCATCTTTTTCCCACTGCTGGTGATATGGCGCGGCTTCTTGTTCCAGAAATTTCCGAACGGAATCCCGAAAGCCGTCAAGGTCTGCGTCAAAGAGCGTGCGTGGAATCATGGTGAACCTCAGTTAGTGAACAGTAATGTGATTAACGTTCACCAAGTCTCTGCTGGCAGGCGGTTTTGCTCAATGATGAAAACCATCAATCCTGCTGGCCAAAACCATCGTTGCTACCGGCTTTGGCACCCGCACGGGCCTCACCCCAGCGCGGCATCAAATCCTGGGGCAAACCCAGATGATCGAGAATGCGCGCCACAATAAAATCCACCAGATCCTGCACCGAATCCGGCCGATGATAAAACCCGGGGCTGGCCGGCATAATTACCGCGCCCATCCGGGTGAGCTTCAACATGTTCTCCAGGTGTACTTCTGAATATGGCGCCTCACGGGGCAGCAAAATAAGCTGTCGCCGCTCTTTCAGGGCCACGTCGCCCGCCCTCTCAATCAGGTTGTTACTGGCGCCCGTGGCCAGTGCCGAAAGGGTGCTGGTGCTGCAGGGGCAAACCACTAAGGGCGCTTTCTCACCAGAGCCGGAGGCCGGTGGCGAGAACCAGTCTTCCCGGCCAAATACCAGAATTTGCCCTGGCTGGGCACAGGCGTATTCGGTGAGGGTCTTTTGCATGGCCGGCGGAGTTCCCGGCAATTTCAGATCGGTTTCTGTGGCAATCACAATCTGGGCCGCTTTGCTGATCATCACATGAACCCGGCAACCTGCGGCCACCAAACACTGCAACAGGCGCAAGCCATACTGGGCACCGGATGCGCCGGTAAACGCGAGGTTAACCGTTCGGCCCCGGGGTAAGTTATTGCTTGCCGTGTCTGGCATCATGATGACTCCCTGAAAATCAAATCAGCCATGGATACGTTCAAGCTCGGCCACAAGCTTTCCGTGAATGCCACCAAAGCCCCCATTGCTCATGGTTACAATGTGGCAGGGGCTGGGCAGGTCTGCCAGAACCCGGTCGATCAGGCCTTGCACGGTCGATTCCACAAGATGCTGTCTGGACTCCGGGTTGGCCAGCTGCCAAGCAGAAACCAAATCCGGCAACCAGTTCATATCATTAAGGTTGGCCCAATAAACCCGGTCGGCCAAGGCCGCGCTTGGCAGCAACGTATGCTGGTGAACGCCCTGCTTCATGGTGTTGGAACGCGGCTCTATAAGCGCGATAACGGGCTCTTCGCCGACCTGGGCGCGCAAACCTTCAAGCGTGGTTTCGATGGCCGTTGGGTGGTGGGCAAAATCATCGTAAACCTTTACGCCGTTGATATCCGCCAACAATTCCATGCGCCGCTTGACGCCGGAAAAGCGACATAGTGCGGCCACCGCGTGATCTGGCGTTACGCCAACATGCCGGGCAGCCGAAATGGCAGCCAATGCATTGCGAACGTTATGCAGGCCTGTCTGGGACCATTTTACGACAGCAACCGGCTGTTCGTGGTGAATCACCATAAACCGGCTGCCGTCTTCCGAAAGCAATTCGGCACGCCAATCGGTTGTGCCCGGTACTTCGCTGCCAATGGCGGCTTCCTGCACCTGGCTCCAGCAGCCCAGGGACAGCGCGTTATCAAGATGGGTGTCCACACTCGGGCGAATAATCAAACCCTGTGAAGGAACGGTGCGCACCAGATGGTGGAACTGGCGCTCAATGGCATCAACATTATCGAAGATGTCGGCGTGATCAAACTCAAGGTTGTTCAGTATCAGCGTACGAGGCCGGTAATGAATAAACTTGGAGCGTTTATCAAAGAAGGCACTGTCGTATTCATCCGCTTCAATCACAAAGAAATCACTGTCGCCAAGCCTTGCCGACACCGGAAAGTCTTTGGGCACGCCACCGACCAGATACCCGGGTGCAAGCCCGGCCTGATCCAGTATCCAGAGCAGCATGGCGGTGGTGGTGGTTTTACCGTGCGTGCCCGCAACAGCCAACACCCACCGGTGTCGTAGCAGTTCGCGGGCCAGCCATTCGGGGCCAGACATGTAGTCAATATTGCGATTAAGTACGGCTTCAACCTCGGGGTTACCCCGGGACATGGCGTTGCCGATTAGCACCAGATCTGGTTTGGGCTCAAGGTGTTCTGGACTGAAGCCGCTCATCAAGCTAATACCCTGCGCCTCCAGCTGAGTGCTCATAGGCGGGTAAACACCCTGATCAGAACCGGTAACTGTGTGGCCCAGTTCCCTTGCCAGAACAGCCAGGCTGCCCATAAATGTGCCACAGATACCCAGAATATGAATGTGCATTCGCCGTTCGCCCTCTCCATTGAAACCCGACAAGCCTCCCGTATCCGCCTCACTCCGTCAAGCACACAAACATCTGCACTTCTCGTCATGAAAATCCGATGCGTTTGGCGTATCATCTGCGCCATTATTAAACAGCAGGAGGCTCCAGCCCGAGATGGCCATCAAGAACGCATTCTACGCTCAGTCTGGCGGTGTTACCGCCGTTATCAATGCCAGTGCCTGCGGGGTCATTCAGACCGCTCGCAAACACCCGGACAAAATCGGCAAAGTGTTTGCCGGTCGCAACGGCATTCTGGGCGCACTGAACGAAGAGCTGATTGATACCAGCCTCGAAACAGACGAGGCCATTCAGGCGCTGATCCACACCCCTGGCGGGGCCTTCGGTTCTTGTCGCTACAAGTTGAAAAACATCTCGGAAAATCGCCGGGAGTACGAGCGCCTTATTGAGGTATTCCGCGCCCATGACATTGGTTACTTTTTCTACAATGGTGGCGGCGACTCCCAGGATACAGCCTATAAGGTATCGCAGATGGGAGAAACCATGGGCTACCCGATTACCTGTATCGGTGTACCCAAAACCGTAGACAACGATCTGCCGTTTACCGACTGTTGCCCGGGTTTTGGCTCTGTTGCCAAGTACATTGCCACCTCCACGCAGGAAGCCAGCCTGGATATTAAATCCATGTGCGAAACATCTACCAAGGTATTTGTACTTGAGGTGATGGGCCGTCACGCAGGCTGGATTGCCGCCTCCGGCGGTTTGGCTGGCGAGGGCGAAGGCGAGCCACCCCACATTATTTTGTTCCCGGAAATCCCGTTTAATCGCGATGCGTTCCTGGAGCGGGTTGAATTCTGTGTGAAGGAATACGGCTACTGTGTGGTTGTGGCTTCGGAAGGCGCTCAGTATGAGGATGGTCGCTTTCTGGCCGACGCGGGTGCCACAGATGCCTTTGGTCACACGCAACTTGGTGGCGTAGCGCCAGCATTGGCCAATATGGTTCGGCAGGCTTTGGGGTATAAATACCACTGGGCGGTTGCGGATTATCTGCAGCGCAGTGCTCGCCATATTGCTTCTGCCACAGACGTTGAACAAGCTTACACCGTAGGCAAAGCCGCTGTGGAAATGGCTCTGGATGGCAAACAGGCCCTTATGCCTACTATTGTGCGTGAGCAGGCCAAGCCCTACCGCTGGAAGATTGGCGAGGCCCCACTGAGCGAGGTAGCCAATCAGGAAAAGAAAATGCCGATCCACTATATTAGCGACGACGGCTTTGGCATTACCAAAGATTGCCGAGACTATCTACAGCCGCTGATTGCCGGCGAGAGCTTCCCACCGTTCGAGAACGGTATCCCCAAGGTTGCGAAGCTGAGCAACACTCTGGCTGAGAAAAAACTGAAAACCGACTTTCATATCTGATTAGTTGAAGTCGCCCCTCCCCGGGCACATAAAAAGGGCTCTGCATGTTGGTGCAGAGCCCTTTTTTATAAGCAACACAAAACAATTCAGAGTACTTAACTCGCCTCTGACTGCCGCACGTAACTGGCAAATTCGTCATAACCACCTATGTAGTTATCTCCCACTAAAATTTGCGGCACGGTATGCACAGGCCGGCCGATTTTGTCGGCAATGTCGGCTTTTGTCATGTCATGTTCGATCATATCTACCCAGCTAAACGGCATACTGCGGGACTCACACAGACTTACCGCACGTGCACAAAAGCCACAGCTTGACCGACCGTAAATGGTTACCTGCTCCATAAAACCTCCAACAATGCATTTTCCGGGACCACCCGGAGTAGGAAAACTGATAGATTCATGATGACATGATTCGATTAAATTAAAAATTGATGCTTTGAATGACCACCATAGTACTGGATCATACTTAGGCTACCCACTGACAGGAGTGCCCTTTGATATACCTGACATTATTTCTGACTTCGTTCGCCGCGGCCACGCTGCTGCCAGCCTATTCAGAAATACTTGCAGGCTCTCTCGTGGTTAAGGGATATTCACTTTGGTGGCTTTGGGTCTGGGCTACCCTGGGCAACACGTTGGGGTCTGTGGTTAACGGTATTATCGGACGGCAAATTGACCGCCTGAAGCATAAACGCTGGTTTCCCATTAGCGAGACACAGCTGCACAAAGCCAGAAACAGGTTTAACCGCTACGGCCAATGGTCTTTGCTGCTGGGCTGGTTGCCCTTGGGGGGCGACGCGCTAACCCTTGTAGGTGGCATTATGCGCGTGCCCTGGCTTAACTTTATTGTGCTGGTAGGTATTGGCAAAGGCTTGCGTTATGCGTTTGTGATCTGGCTAGTGGCCGAAGCATCAGGGGTGCCGCCACTCTCGCCGTAAAGGTACTTGCGCAATAACTGCTCGCCATTGAACTCTGAATAGAGCACTGCAATAAAGGTGTACACCCCAATCAGCTTGCGGTTAAGAAATACAAATTCCCTGGGCGGCACCCGAAAATACCGACTTATGGCAGATCGTGCTGCCTGACGCGCAACCCGCGATGGCAGGTCGCTTTGCTTCCAGCGATACTGCCCTTCGCTACTGACAGCTTCCTCTGGCCAGCTTTCATGGTCACTGGAAAGCGGTTCCAGCACAGACATGCAAACCTGACCGAATTTTTCTAACACCTCGTTTGGCCAGTCTGTACTCATAAAGCGAAGTGCAATGCCACCGTCGATCACGGCATCGAGATCGTCTTCGTAGGAGGCTCTAACCATTTGAATAACCGGTTCCAGAAACTCGCTGGAATACGACTGCACGGCGCCAAAATCCAGAAGTACGATGCGATCGTGATCGCTACCCTCACCCTTCTGTTCACCGTCTTCCCCGGCGATGCGGATCCGGTAATTACCGAAGTTGGGATCGGTTTGAATTTCGCCCCAAACAAACAGCTCCCGGAAAAACAGTTCCAGAGCAGCCTTACCAAGATTGCTGCGGCGCTCGAGTGATAAATTACCAACTACCTCAGAGCTAACAGAATGGCCGTGTTCATAGGTGGCGCAGATCACGTGGTTGGTGGAGTAGTCTGGCAACACTTCAGGGACTACAAAACGTGGGTCGTCTGCGAGCATCTGGCGGAATTTTTCAGTTGTGCGGGCTTCCAGGCGGTAATCCACTTCCCGATGCATCATTTGCCGGACTTCTTCCAGCCAGTCCTCAAATTCCGGCCCAAAACTCACCAACCGAGCCACCCTTAGCATCTGGGCGACTGCATTAAGGTCGCTGTCTACTGCATCGGCAACGCCGGGGTACTGAACTTTAAGCACAAGTTCCAGGCCATCTCTGCGCCTAACCGCCCGGTGAACCTGCCCAAGCGAGGCTGAACCTATGGGCTCCGGATCTACCTTCAGCTCTGCCAGTTTGTCGCGACCCAACTCTGCTTCCAGCACGCGCTCGATCGCAGCCCATTCCAAAGAAGTCGTTTGGTCTTCCAGGGTGTGCAGCGCCTCGGTTACTTCTTCTGGCAAGAAGTGTTCACCGTATAGCGCCATAACCTGGCCTATTTTGACCACACTGCCTTTCAACTGGCCAAGCTCATCCACGAGAAAGCGCGCCTGGCTGGACAGCATCGCCCGGTGACGCTCATCACGTTTTTCTTTGCCACTGAACCAGTTAGTGGCCATATGCGAAGCCATTCGGGTTCCGGCGAAAAGCCCGGCGCGAGTCAGACTTAGCCTGCGTTCAAAGCTGCCAGTCTTAATGCGGGAAACTGATTTACCTGAGCGTTTGGTTGACATGTGCGACCTGCCAAAATCAAGGAATGTATTCGCCCTGGCCTTCCCAGCCTTCAACATAAGTCACTCGGGGATCGTTCAGGCCGGACACCAGATGGGCCACCAGGCAGTGTTCAATATCGCCTATCGTGGCCATAGGCGCAAAATCGCGAACCTGGCACATGGCCAGCCCGGCATAACCGCAGGGGTTGATACGTTGGAACGGCTCCATATCCATGTCGACATTCAGCGCCAAACCATGAAAAGAACAGCCACGTCGCACCCGCAGCCCGAGAGACGCAATTTTTGCCTCACCCACATACACACCGGGCGCGTCTGAGCGGGTTTCGGCGGCAATGCCAAGCTCCGCCAGAGTACCCACAATGGCCGCCTCAATAAGACCGACCAAGGCTCTGACACCCATTTTACGACGGGTTAACCCCATCATCAGGTAAATCACAAGCTGGCCGGGGCCGTGGTAGGTCACTTGTCCGCCACGATCCACCTCTATAACAGGAATATTACCCGGCGCCAGAATGTGTTCGGCTTTGCCTGCCTGCCCCTGAGTGTAAACACCGGGGTGCTCCAGGCACCAGAGCTCGTCGCTGGTGTGCTCGCCCCGTTCCGCTGTGAAGCTTTTCATGGCTTCCCAGGTTTCCGGATAGGGCTGCTGCCCTAATGACCTGACAATCAATTCAGGCATCGCGGCTATAACACCATATGTACACGGCCACTGGCCTTGAGTTCTTCAAAAAGCGCCTTCAGCTGAGCTTCGCCGGTGGCCACTATGTTCAGCCGAACCGAACAGAACCGCCCCTTGCTGCTATCCTGAACGGACACATCCGCCTCGCGGAGTTCGGGAGCATGCCGCTGAACAACGCCCACCACAAACTCTTTAAAATCCGGAGCCGAGTTACCAATCACTTTGATACCGTAATCGCAGGGGAACTCAATTGTTGGTGCTTTCGGTTCACTCATGCCGTTTTACTCCCGGGTTCAACTCGCTCTTACTAAAACAACTGAACGAAAAACAGTTTGATGGCATCCCAAATGCGCTTGAAAATTCCGCCCTCGGGAACGTCGGTCAAAGCCAGCACTGGTTGATCAACCAGTACTTCATCGTTAAACGAAACCGTGACTCGACCCAGTTCATCACCCGCACCAACCGGGGCTTTTATCACTGAATCCAGGTCTATGCTGGATTCAAGGCTGCCGCGGGAGCCCCTTGGAATCGTTACATAGGTATCTTCGAGCATGCCCACAGACAGTTTATCCGACTCGCCACCCCAGACATTGGCTTCAATAAGCTCTTGCCCGGCCCGGAACAGGCGCTCGCTCTCATAGTAACGGAAGCCGTAGTTCAGCATCTTCTGGATTTCCTGCGACCGTGACTGGGAGCTGCTGGTGCCCATTACCGTGGCAATAAAGCGGGTATTATTTCGCTTGGCCGAGGCCACAAGGCAGTAACCTGCTTCTTCAGTGTGGCCTGTTTTCAGGCCATCAACACTGTCATCGCGCCATAACAGACTGTTACGGTTGGGCTGGCGGATGTTGTTGTAGGTAAATTGCTTTTCCGCGTAAATCGGATAGTTGTCCGGGTAATCATTGATAATCGCCCGCGCCAGCAGGGCCAGGTCATACGCCGTGGAAAAGTGATCCGGGGCAGGCAGGCCTGTGGCATTCTCAAAATGGGTGTCCTTCATGCCCAGCAGTTGCGCCTGCTGATTCATGATATCCACAAACGCCCCTTCACTTCCGGCCACAAACTCCGCCAACGCAACCGAAGCGTCGTTGCCAGACTGGATAATAACGCCTTTCAGAAGCTTCTCTACCGAAACACTGGTGCCCTCTTTCACAAACGTGCGCGACCCTTCTGTTTTCCAGGCCTTTACGCTGATGGGCACCTGATCAGACATTTTGATCCGGCCTTCATCCAGCTCGCGTTCAACAATGTAGGCCGTCATCATTTTGGTCAGGCTGGCAGGCGGTAGCCGCTCGTTGCTGTTCTCCTCCATGATCACAAGCCCGCTTGTGGGGTCCATGAGCACGTAGGAAGTGCCGGCAATCTGTGGCGGAGACGGAATCAGCACAGATTGGGACATTGCGTTGCCTGATACCGACAGCATCAACACAAAAGCGAATGTCGCTGATAGAAAAGAGAGCGAGCGGAACATTGATTTAAGGGCCATGGGTCTATTCATTCGTCGTTAAGTGTATTTTTAAAAGTGAGCTAACGTTTAATTGGAATCGGTCAGCACAATGGACTGCAAAAAACCTTTCGCTTCCAGAAGGTTCTGCGTCTTTCGCGCACTGCCTTCATCTTGAAAGGGGCCAACCTGCACCCGGTGAAAGCGGCCTGAAGCTGTATCTACAGCTCTCACCCGCACGGGATCACCAAGAACGCTCCTGGCACGGCTCTGCAGCTTTTCTGCAGGGTCACGGCTGCCAAAAGAGCCTAGCTGAACAAACAGCCCGCCGTTCGTTGCTTTGGTACTGTCTGTTTCGGGCGCTGGCTGCGCCGGTGCTCCCTTGCCGGGGCTAAACGGCTGACCGGCTATAAACATGCTGCCATTCGGTTTAACGGTAATCGATTCTACCTTTACCCGTGCCGTACCCCGTGACTGATAACCCAGTTTTTTGGCCGCCGCATAAGACAAATCAATCAACCGATCACCGTGAAACGGCCCACGGTCGTTCACTCTGACAATGACCGAACGGTTGTTGTCCTCGTTAGTCACCCTGGCGTAGCCAGGAATCCTGAGGGATTTATGGGCCGCCGACATTTCATACATGTCGAAGGTTTCGCCGTTGGATGTTTTATGGCCGTGGAATTTCTCGCCATACCAGCTTGCAGTGCCGCGAGCGACATATCCATCGTTGCTGCCCAGCACCGAGTATTGCTTACCCCACACCGTATAAGGTGATTTATTTCCGGCTCTGACGGGGGCCTGGTATACGGGCACGGCATCTGACAACCCGGATGCATCAAAATCACCTTCGGGAGCCCTGTCCTGGCTAATGGTATATCGTGATGAATGGTCTGTGCCAGCCGTAGGCTCTGGCGCTGAGGCACAGCCCGCCAGCGTCAATACTACCGATACTGTCAGCCATGCATGTAAGCGATTTGAGATCACTGTCCGGATGTCCTCTGAAATGCGGGCCGCCGAATAGGTATAAGGGCAGCCAGGGCAACTATTGTAACGGGTTCAGGGTATTGATCACCATTACCAGCCTGACATCAGGCGGTGATCATCCGGCGATGTGTGTGTATGGACATCAAAATACCAAATGCCGCCATCAGCGTGACCGTTGATGTGCCACCGTATGAAATGAGTGGCAAGGGTACCCCGACCACGGGGAGCAAACCACTGACCATGCCAACATTCACAAACACATAGATAAAAAAGGTCATGGTTAGCGCACCCGCCAACAGCCGGCTGAATGAATCCTGAGCGGTCACTGAAATATAGAGGCAGCGCAGAATAATCAGAAAGTACACACTGAGCAGCACCAGAATTCCGATGAACCCAAACTCCTCTGCCAGCACTGCAACAATAAAATCTGTGTGGCTTTCTGGCAGGAACTCCAGGTGCGACTGAGTGCCCTGAAGCCAGCCTTTGCCGTCAATACCGCCCGAGCCAATAGCGGTTTTGGATTGGATAATATTCCAGCCAGCGCCAAGCGGATCGCTCTGGGGGTCCAACAGTGTCAGTACGCGCTGCTTCTGATATTCCCGCATGCCAAAAAACCACATAACCGGAGCGGCCACGGAAACCATTGCAAAGAAGGCCGTTATCAGCTTCCAGCTCATGCCTGCAAAAAACACCACAAACAGCCCGGCCATGCCCACCAGAAGCGATGTGCCCAGGTCAGGCTGTTTTACAATTAACACCATGGGGAGGAGCACAACCGCCAGGCCAACGGCAATACGGGACAGTCTGGGCGGCAAAAAGTGCCGTGACAGATACCAGGCTGCCATCATGGGTACCACCAGCTTCATAAGCTCTGACGGCTGAAACCGGGGCAGCCCAGGTAGCGCCAGCCACCGCTGCGCACCTTTGGCACCGATACCTACAAACAATACTGCTACCAGGCCAATCAGGCCCAGACCATAGAGCCAGGGTGCCCAGCGGCGAAATACTGATGGGTCCAACTGGGCGAAAACCAGCATTACAACAAAAGCAATGCCAAAGCGAACACCCTGCGCCTCTACTACATCTATATTTCGGTCTGCGCCGCTATACAGCACAAACAGGCCGCCCGAGATCAGCCCCATAAGCAGCACAAGCAGGATAGGATCCAAATGCAGCGCCGACCATAAGCCTTTTGGCCGCCCAAGCGGGTTACTGGCCGTTGAACTGAATACTTCCCGGACAGCCATTAAAGAATCTCACTCCCGGCATCGGTTTTACTGATCAGCGAACTATCCTCAGGCGCGGCTAATTCCAGCAGCCAGGCATCAAACATTGCTCGCGCCACTGGGGCCGCCGTACTACTGCCGCCGCCACCATTTTCAACAATAACCGCGACTGCGATTTGTGGGTTGTCCACAGGCGCGAAGCCAACAAACATGGCGTGATCGCGCAAACGCTCTTTAACCTCTTCTGCGTCGTATTTTTCATCTTCCGCAAGGCTAAAGACCTGAGCTGTGCCGGTTTTCCCGGCCATGCGATAGGGGGCACCACGGCCCGAGGCACGAGCCGTGCCCCTGGAGCCGTGCATCACTTCTGCCATGGCATCTATGATGTACTCCCAATCGTCCGGGTCCTCAAGCTTTAGCGGCTTATGGGTTTCATCCGGTAAAAAACCCTCTGGCAGTTCGCCACCCTCAACGCCTTTCAATAGCCTGGGCTCAACCCACTTTCCCCGGCTTGCAATAAGCGATGTCGCCGTTGCCAGCTGCAATGGCGTGGCGAGCATAAACCCCTGACCAATCCCCATGTTTACCGAATCCCCCGGATACCAGGGTTGGTTGCGCACGGCCCTTTTCCAGTCCTGGGATGGCAGCAGGCCACTCAGCGCGCCGGATACATCCAGCGCGGCGTCTTCGCCAAAACCGAAGCGGGACAGGTAGCTATGCATGGTGTCCACGCCCATTTCCACAGCCGCTTCGTAAAAATACACGTCGCAGGATTGCGCCATAGCGTGGGTCAGGTCTACCCAACCATGTCCGCCCCGTTTCCAGTCCCGGTAGCGGCGACCTTTGGAGTTGAGCTGAAAATAGCCAGGGTCCCAAATGGTATGGTCCTTTGTGACCGCGCCACTATCCAGAGCCGCAATTGCCAGCATGGGTTTGAGGGTGGAGCCGGGAGGGTATTGCCCTCGCAGGGCCCGGTTGAAAAGGGGTTTATTAATGCTGGTGCTCAAGGCGCGATAATCTGGCACGCTAATGCCGGTCACAAACTTGTTGGCATCAAAACCAGGTACACTGGCAAGGGCTAACAAGCCTCCTGTTTCCGGCTCGATAGCCACAATAGCACCACGGCGGCCATCGAGTAGCTCATGGGCCTTTGCCTGCAGCCGCAGGTCCAGATGCAGCTCTATGTCTTCACCCGGCACGGGGTTTTCTTGCTCCAGCACTCGCAGTGTGCGGCCCCGGGCATTGGTTTCCACGTGTTGGTAACCGACTTTTCCGTGCAGCTGTTCCTCGTAAAATCGCTCGACACCGGATTTACCAATATAGTTGGTACCCGCATAGTTAACCGGGTCAATTCGCTGTAGCTCTTCGCGATTGATGCGGCCAACAAAGCCCAGTGCATGGGCCGTCAGCTCACTATGTGGGTAATACCGAACCAGTTCTGCCTCTACCTCTACGCCGGGCAGTTCATGCCGGTGCACCGCCAGGCGTGCAATTTCGTCTTCGGTCAGGTCGTAGCGCAGGGGGATTTCCTGAAAGGGTCGCCGTGGCTCCCGAAGGCGGCGCTGAAACCGTTCCAGGTCTTCTTCGGACACATCAAGAATCTGAACCAGCTGCTCCAGGGTTTCATCAATGCCGCCAACCCGCTCGGGCACCAGGGTGACACTGAACACCGGACGATTCTCTGCCAGCAATACGTGGTTACGGTCGTATACAAGCCCGCGAGGCGGCGGCACAGACTGAACCTGTACCCGGTTTTTATCAGAAAGAGTGGTATAAATATCGTGTTCTACCACCTGAAGCTGGTACATCCGCGCAACAAGCCCTGCCAGGAGCAGGAACACAAATAACAGCATAACGGTGACGCGGCGCTGGAATAGCCTGCGCTCGGCAGCAGTGTCTTTGAATTCACCCCACGGCATAGATGCTTCCTAAGCCCGGTGGTACGGGTGGTTACGGGTAATCGACCAGGCTCTGTATAGCTGTTCCGCCAACAGGATGCGCACCAAAGGGTGGGGCAGCGTAAGCGGAGAGAGCGACCACTGCTGCTCTGCGCGTTGGCGACAGTGAGCAGCCAGACCGTCCGGGCCACCAACCAGAAAGCTGACATCGCGCCCATCCTGCTGCCAGTTTTCCAGCTGGCTGGCCAGTTTTTCCGTGGACCAGGGGCGGCCAGAGACTTCTAGCGCAACGACCCTGTCCCGGGCACCGGTGGCAGCCAGTATGGCGTCGCTTTCGCGCTGCATAAGCCTGGAAATATCGGGGTTCTTGCCACGATGGGGCATGGCAATTTCTACCAAATCGATGGGCATTTCCGGAGGCATACGACGAGCATAATCGTCGTAGCCTTTAGTGACCCAGTCGGGCATTTTCTGCCCCACGCAGATCAAGCGTAACCGCATGATTACTCGCTGCCCGCGGCACCGACATCCGGCGCGTCACGCCAGAAGCGCTCCAGGTCGTAAAATTCACGGGTGGCAGGCAGCATGACATGCACAACCACATCGCCCATGTCCACCAGTATCCAGTCACTGCCACCACGGCCTTCAACGCTGTTAACACGCACACCCTGCTCTTTTGCATCAACCACAACTGAGTCTGCAAGAGATTTGACGTGACGACTGGATGTCCCGGATGCCAGAACCATGAAATCGGTAACGCTGGTGCGATCCCGTACGTCAACAACACTGACGTCCTGTGCTTT
>NZ_JBQDCO010000065.1:0-14256 GCF_052091845.1 Marinobacter sp.
TGTCCCTCAAGCGAGATGCGCATTCTACAGAGCTGGGCGCAGGTGTCAACGGCCAATTTCAGCTAATTCTCATCTCTTTCGGTTTCCACCTATTAATACATCCCTTCAAGACAGAAACCGACCAAAAACCACTCAATTATACCCGGAACATTAGCTCTGGGTCTTGGCAGGTCGACGCAGCTTGCCACGGAAAAGCGCACGAACAGGTCCGGACAACCCGTAAATCAGGAAACCGGTAAACAGAACAGTTGCCGGGTCCAGTGCAATCACTACAAAAATCAGCACTACAAGCAATATAGCCGCGAACGGGACACGACCACGGAGATCGAGATCCTTGAAGCTGCGATAGAGAACATTGCTGACCATCAGCACCCCGGTACCGCCAACAACCACAACTGTAAGGAAGGTAAGCCAGGCTGACGGCTCAAAGGCGTTAAAGCACCATACCAAACCTGCAACGCAGGCTGCCGCTGCGGGGCTGGGCAAACCTACAAAAACCTTTTTATCGACGGAACCAATTTGCGTATTGAATCGGGCGAGGCGAAGAGCAGCACCCGCTACGTATATGAAGGTGATGGCCCAGCCAATCTTGTCCATACCGTTCAGAGACCAGAAGAACGCAACAAACCCGGGCGCGACACCAAACGCAACCATGTCTGCAAGGCTGTCGTATTCTTCGCCAAACTTGCTCTGGGTATTGGTCATACGAGCTACACGCCCGTCGAGCCCATCCAGAACCATGGACACAAAAATCGCGATCGCAGCGTTATCGAAAACGCCACCCGCCGCCGAAACAATGGCATAAAAGCCGGAAAACAAAGAAGCCGTTGTTAAAGCATTGGGCAGAAGGTAAATACCTTTCCTGCGCACTGGCGCACCCTCAACCAACTCCTCTTCTACCACTTCGCCAGGCTCTATGTCGCACTCTGCGGCCGATTTTGACGCAACCTCCGGGTCATTATCCCTGGAACTCATATCGGCATTTTTCCTTTCTTCAGTCATTCCCACTACTCCGGAAAGTATTTGGGCAAAGTATATACGAAAAACGCGGCCACACGGGCCGCGTTTTATTAAACCAAGCGGAACAGCGCTTAGTTTTTGTCTTTATCTACGATCTTGTTGGCAGAGATCCACGGCATCATTCCACGCAGTTTCTCTCCTGTTACCTCAATATCATGAGCCGCATTCTGACGACGACGTGCGGTCATTGATGGGTAGTTGAGGGCACCTTCGGAGATAAACATCTTGGCGTACTCGCCGCTCTGGATGCGCTTCAGCGCGTTGCGCATGGCTTCACGCGACTGATCATTGATGATCTCCGGGCCAGTTACGTACTCCCCAAACTCAGCGTTGTTAGAGATGGAGTAGTTCATGTTGGCAATGCCGCCTTCGTACATCAGGTCAACAATAAGCTTTAGCTCATGCAAACATTCGAAGTACGCCATTTCCGGTGCATAACCTGCTTCGGTGAGGGTTTCGAAAGCTGCTTTTACCAGCTCAACCGTACCGCCACACAAAACCGCCTGCTCGCCGAACAGATCAGTTTCGGTCTCGTCTTTGAATGTTGTTTCAATGATTCCAGTGCGACCGCCGCCGATGCCGCTGGCGTATGAAAGCGCCAGATTCTTGGCATTGCCGGAAGCGTCCTGGAACATTGCGATGAGATCAGGAATACCGCCACCATTGGCAAACTCGGTGCGAACCGTATGGCCCGGCGCTTTCGGGGCAACCATAATAACGTCCAGATCTTTGCGCGGCACAACCTGGTTGTAGTGGATCGCAAAGCCATGAGCAAACGCCAGGGTAGCGCCCTGCTTCAGGTTGGGCTCAATTTCAGCTGCATACAACTGGGATTGAAATTCATCCGGAGTCAGAACCATAACCACATCGGCTGCCGCTACGGCAGTTGGCACGTCGCTGGTTTTCAGACCATAAGCTTCAGCCTTGGCGATAGAGGAAGAACCAGGGCGCAAGCCTACAGTGACATCAACGCCAGACTCTTTCAGGTTGCATGCGTGAGCGTGACCCTGCGAACCAAAACCGATGATGGCAACCTTTTTGCCCTGAATGATCGAAAGATCGCAATCCTTATCGTAATAAACCTGCATGAATAACCTCTGTTATTAGTGACGGCCTACCAGAAGGCCGAAGCGTTCGTAATGAATAAATATAAAACAGTTTAGAGACTTAAAACCTTTTCGCCCCTAGCGATCCCGGAAACACCCGAGCGTACCACCTCAAGAACCCCCGAGGTGCCAATAGCCTGAATGAAGGCATCAAGCTTATCACTGTCGCCCGCCAGCTGAACGGTATAGATCGAGTGGGTGACATCGACAATCTGGCCCCGGAAGATATCCACAGTTCGCTTGATTTCAGCGCGCTGGGAGCCAGTTGCCTTAAGCTTGACCAGCATCAACTCCCGCTCAACATGGGGGCCTTCGGTCAGGTCTACCAGCTTCACCACCTCAACAAGCTTATTAAGCTGCTTGGTAATTTGCTCAATAACCCGATCAGAGCCAGAGGTCGTTACTGTGAGACGAGATAGCGTCTCGTCTTCCGTGGGCGCTACCGTCAGGGTCTCAATGTTATAGTTCCGCTGCGAAAAAAGCCCGACTACGCGAGACAAAGCGCCGGGTTCGTTCTCAAGCAGCACAGAAATGATTCGACGCATGATTACACCCTCTCCGTCTTGCTGAGCCACATATCTTTCATGCAGCCGCGGGCAACTTGCATCGGGTACACGTGTTCGAAGCGGTCAACCTGAATATCCACAAACACCAGCCTGTCTTTCATGGCCAGAGCTTCTTTGAGCTTCGGCTCAAGGTCTTCTTTCTTATCAATGCGGATACCCACGTGACCATAGGCTTCTGCCAGCTTGATAAAATCCGGCAGGGATTCCATATACGACTGGGAGTGACGGGACTCGTAGTTCATATCCTGCCACTGCCTTACCATTCCCAGCGACCCATTGTTCAGGTTGATGATTTTCACCGGCAAGTTGTACTGGTTGCAGGTAGACATCTCCTGAATGTTCATCTGGATACTGCCCTCTCCGGTAATACAAAGCACTTCGTCATCCGGGTGTGTCAGTTTGACGCCCATGGCGGCCGGAAAACCAAAGCCCATGGTGCCCAGACCACCGGAATTGATCCAGCGATTCGGCTTGTCAAACTTATAGTACTGAGCGGCAAACATCTGGTGCTGGCCCACATCAGTGGTCACAAACGCATCGCCGTTCGTCAGCCGGCTGAGCATTTCAACCACTTCCTGGGGTTTTATTACGTCCGGGCTGGTTTCGTAACGCATTCCGTGAAAGGCACGCCACTCGTCGATTTGTTTCCACCAGGAAGCAAGCGCCTCTGCATCCGGCCTTTCTTTGCTCTCTTTAACCAGAGCAAGCATTTCCTTGAGAACCGCATCTACCGGTCCGACGATAGGCACGTCGGCATCGACCGTTTTGGAAATGGACGCCGGATCAATATCAATATGAACGATGCGGGCACCCGGACAAAACTTTTCAGTTGCGTTTGTCACCCGGTCATCAAACCGTGCGCCCACCGCCAGAATAAGATCTGAATGATGCATCGCCATATTGGCTTCATAGGTGCCGTGCATGCCAAGCCAGCCAAGGTGCTGCTTGTCGCTCGCCGGATAACAGCCAATACCCATGAGGGTGTTAGTGATCGGACAACCCAGGTCGCGCACCAACTCAGTAAGCTGCTCGGAGGCTTTACCCAAAACAACACCCCCACCGGCATAAATGATGGGGCGGCGCGCTGCCAGCATCATATCTACCGCTTTTTTGATCTGGCCGGCGTGACCGCGTATCGCCGGATTGTAAGAGCGCAAATTGATTTTTTTCGGATAAGCGTATTCAAAACGCTCATTCGGCGCGGTCATATCCTTGGGTATATCCACTACAACAGGCCCGGGGCGACCAGTCGAGGCAATGTAATACGCCTTGCGAATGGCTTCCGGAATCTCTGAGGGATGGCGCACGCTGAGGTTGTGCTTAACCACAGGACGGGAAACACCGATCATATCGGTTTCCTGGAATGCATCTTCGCCAATCAGGGTAGATGCAACCTGCCCGCACAGAACCACCATGGGGATGGAATCCATAAACGCAGTAGCGATACCAGTAATGGTGTTGGTGGCTCCAGGACCAGAGGTTACAAGCACGGTTCCTGGCTGCCCGGAAGCCCGCGCATAGCCATCGGCCATGTGCACGGCTGCCTGCTCGTGTCTTACCAGAATATGCTTGACCTTGTCCTGCCTGAACAGCGCATCATAGATATGAAGGGCTGCACCACCCGGATATCCGTATATGTACTCGATCCCTTCATCCTGTAGGGAACGGATCAGCATATCGGCGCCAGACAATAACTCCACGATTTTCTACCCTCTTCTTCGAGTGAATGAGCCGGGCACACGCCCGGTCGCCTGGGTTCACGGTTTCCTTGCTTCTTGTGAAAGCGGAACCGGCTGCTGCTCCACACCTTATAAGAGGTTATCTCCTGGCCAGCCGCCCTCCTGAGGGTTGCGGAGAACGGCCAATCAACGGGTTGCAAATTAGCAACAACCATTCCGCGACAAATGCGCGACACGCTCAGTGTGGTAAATAACGGGGGGATACTTGCACGGGATTGCCTGCCGTATTGACCCCAGTCTTCAGGCAATTAGTAATTCTGACAGCGCGAAACTCCCTGTCAATAGCCTCTGCTGCTTTCTGTGCCCATACTGATGGAAGGTCTGGTGTAACTATTCGCCACTTTCACGCATAAACGGGGTGCGGAGATTTGAACCAGGCAGAAGAAAATACTGTGCATAAATGGCATGATAGGCACATATAAAACTGACACAGCATGAGTAGAGCCATGAACAGAACCGCCCTGATACTGACATTACTGATGGCCGCAGTACCCGGCATCGCCGCGAGCGCCTCCGTTTATAAGTGGACGGATAAAGAGGGCGTAACTCATTTTGGTGATCGCCAGCCTGTGGGGGCCAGCTCGGAAACGGTCCACGTTCGCTCGGGAACATCAAGCGGAACAGACAATAGCCGCCCTGGTCCTCAGCAACGTCTGGGCGAGCTTCAGGACCAGCAACAGGCTGAGGCTGACAAAAAACAGGAAACAGCGGTAGACAAAGCCCGCCGGAAGCAGCGTGAAGCAAACTGCGAGAACGCCCGCTCCAACCTGAAGGTCATAGGCAGCAACGCTCGCATTCGCGTTGAAGAGGAAGGCGAAATGCGTTACCTCACTCCAGAAGAAATTGCCGAACAACGCACCAGGCTTGAAGAAATCGCTTCTGAAAATTGCGCCCCTGATACCCAGGAATAAAAACCGGGATCAGTTAAAAAAAAGAGGGCGAAACCCTGGTTTCGCCCTCTTTTTTTGCACTACTTAAATTACGCCTTTTCAAATACCAGCTTGCTGTCTTTCACCGTGGCGCGAATAGTGTCATCGGCAACAAAGTCACCTTGCAACAACTTCTGGGCCAGCGGGTTTTCTATCATTCGCTGAATTGCGCGCTTCAGTGGTCGCGCACCGTAGACCGGGTCGTACCCGACTTCTGCCAGCAGATCCATTGCCGCCTCGTCTAGTTCCAGCTTCATGTCCTGTTCCTCCAGGCGTTTTCCGAGAACCTGAATCTGGATTTTTGCGATACCGTGAATCTGACTTCCCGCGAGCGGATGAAACACAACGACTTCGTCCACACGGTTAATAAACTCTGGGCGGAAATGGGTTCCCACCTCCTCCATCACAGAGCTTTTCATGGCTTCGTAATTTTCTTCCCCGGCCTTTTGCTGAATAATTCCCGAGCCTAAATTCGACGTCATCACAATAACCGTATTACGGAAATCAACTGTACGCCCCTGGCCATCGGTAAGGCGCCCGTCATCCAATACCTGAAGCAGTATGTTGAACACGTCCGGGTGCGCCTTTTCGACCTCATCCAGCAACAACACCGAATAAGGCCTGCGACGAACGGCTTCCGTGAGGTAGCCGCCCTCTTCATAACCGACATAACCGGGGGGTGCACCAATCAGGCGGGCAACGGAGTGTTTTTCCATAAACTCCGACATATCAATGCGCACCATAGCTTCATCGGTATCGAAGAGAAATGACGCCAACGCTTTGCACAACTCGGTTTTACCCACGCCAGTAGGCCCGAGAAACAGAAAGGAGCCGTTAGGCCTGTGGGGGTCGGCAAGACCGGCGCGAGAGCGGCGAACAGCATTGGATACAGCCTCAACGGCCTCGTTTTGGCCAATAACGCGATTGTGTAGCTCATCCTCCATGCGCATCAATTTGTCGCGCTCGCCTTCCAGCATTTTTGACACTGGAATACCTGTCCATTTAGAGACAACTTCGGCGATCTCCTCGTCGGTAACGCGGTTTCGAAGAAGCGTCATCTCCATCATTTCTGCCTGACCGGCCATATCGAGCTGGCGCTCCAACTCTGGAATACGGCCGTACTGCAACTCAGACATTTTGCCCAGATCACCTGCCCGGCGGGCGGTTTCGAGATCAATACGCGCCTGCTCCAGCTGGCTCTTTATTTTTTGAGAGCCGTGCAAAGCAGCCTTCTCGGTATTCCAGACCTCTTCAAGATCAGCATACTCCCGCTCAACATCCAGGATCACGCCTGAAAGCTCTTCCAGGCGTCTTTTCGAGCCAGCATCTGTCTCATTTTTGAGGGCTTCACGCTCAATTTTGAGCTGAATAAGACGGCGCTCAAGCCGGTCCAAAGGCTCTGGCTTGGAATCCATCTCCATACGGATCTGACTGGCAGCTTCATCGATCAGATCAATGGCCTTGTCTGGCAACTGGCGATCTGTGATATACCGTTGGGACAGTTTAGACGCAGCAATAATTGCCCCGTCGGTGACTTCTACACCGTGATGCACTTCGTAACGCTCTTTCAGGCCACGGAGAATCGCTATGGTGTCTTCCTCGTTCGGCTCGGCAATCAGAACTTTCTGAAAGCGGCGCTCCAGAGCAGCATCCTTCTCTATATTCTCACGGTATTCATTGAGGGTGGTTGCGCCCACGCAATGCAGTTCGCCGCGGGCCAGCGCCGGCTTAAGCATATTACCGGCATCCATAGAGCCCTCCGCTTTACCGGCCCCCACCATGGTGTGAATTTCGTCAATGAACAAAATAATCTGGCCTTCCTGCTTGGAAAGCTCGTTGAGCACTGCTTTCAAGCGCTCCTCAAATTCGCCCCGGAACTTGGCACCGGCAATCAAAGACCCCATATCCAGAGACAACACCCGCTTGTTCTTCAAACCCTCGGGCACTTCACCGTTAATAATACGCTGAGCCAAACCCTCCGCGATCGCTGTTTTACCCACGCCTGGCTCGCCAATCAACACAGGGTTATTTTTGCGCCGACGTTGCAGTACCTGAATGGTCCGGCGAATTTCATCATCACGGCCAATAACCGGGTCGAGCTTGCCGGCTTCCGCCCGCTCCGTCAGATCAATCGTGTACTTCGACAACGCCTGGCGGTTTTCCTCAGCGCCTGGATCATCTACGGTTTCGCCACCCCGCACGGCGTCAATGGCTTTAACCAGTGCTGCTTTATCGACACCCTGTTCCCGCAAAATCCGGCCGAGCGTGCCACGATCTTCAAGAGCAGCCAGCAGCATCAGTTCACTGGACACAAACTGATCTTTACGCTTTTGCGCCAATTTATCGGCGACGTTGAACAGGCGCCCCATATCATTGGACATGGCGACATCGCCTGCGCTACCACTCACCTCCGGCAAGTTCTCGATTTCCTGCGCTACGGCCTGACGCACGCGGCCTGTTTCCGCACCTGCCTGCTTCAGTAAAGGCTTGATAGAGCTACCCTGCTGATCAAGCATAGCCTGCATCAGGTGCAGCGGCTCAATAAAGTTATGGTCTTTACCAACGGCGAGCGATTGGGCATCAGCCAACGCGGCCTGCAAAAGGCTGGTAAGTTTATCGATTCTCATGGTTTGGGTTCCCCGATTCGTTCGGCGAATGCGGTCAGTTAGTGCGCATTCAGCTTGCTTTGAGAACTAATGTAGGGGCTATCAGGGGAACTTCAAGGCTAAGCCGCGCAAAAACGTCAGAAAATTGACAAGACTCAGGCTTTCCAGATAACCGTTGCCATTCGGCCAGTCTGACCATCGCGACGGTAGGAGTAAAAACGCTGGCTGTCGGTAACCGTGCAAAAACGACCGCCATGGATACTGGTAATCCCCAGCTTTTCCAGACGCTGCCGGGCAAGCAAATATATATCGGCCATATAATGCCCCTCCCGAGCGCCAGAGGCGCTAAACGCAGCGCTTGCCTGTGGCGTTTTCGCTATAAACGCCGCTCTGACTTCCGGCCCCACCTCGAACGCATTCGGGCCTATGGCCGGCCCTAGCCAGGCCATTAAATCCCGGCCAGGAACTGCCATGCGAGCCAGCAGGTTTTCCAGCACCCCGCCACACAGGCTGCGCCAGCCGGCGTGGGCTGCAGCCACAGTGGTTCCTTGTTGATCACACAGAATAACCGGCAAACAGTCTGCTGTAAGAATGGTGCACGCCCTGCCAGCCGCCAGGGTATAGCTTGCATCTGCTTCAGGCACAGGGGCGGTTGCGGGCAGACTCACAACCTCTGTGCCATGGGTCTGGTCCAGCCAACCGAATGCATCAACCGGAAGATCGCAGGCATTGGCCAATTTTGCGCGGTTTGCCCGCACATCGACCGGGGCATCACCCACGTGTCCACCCAGGTTCAGGCTCGCCCAGGGGGCCTGGCTGAACCCACCCACCCGGGTTGAGCAAAAGGCGCGAATATTGGTAGGCGCCGGCCATTCAGGGCGTATAAGTGACGGCGCCGACGTAACATCAGAATTCATTGCTCTCCATACCCTGAACATGCGCACGCAATGCGGCGAGCAAGCCTTCGAAATCTTCCGGCAATGGCGCTTCCCAGCTCAGAACCTCACCGGTTTCCGGGTGTTCCAAAGTGAGCTTGCGAGCGTGCAGCGCCTGCCGGGTAAACCCTGCCAGCACCTCGCGCAGTGCCTCCGTTGTGCCTTTGGGCAAGCGCAGGCGGCCACCATAAAGAGGGTCGCCAACCAATGGATGCTTCACATGAGCCATGTGCACGCGAATCTGGTGGGTTCGGCCACTTTCCAATATGCAGCGCACATGTGTATGGGCAGCGAAACGCTCGATCAAACGGTAATGAGTGACGGCGGGTTTACCGCTGTTGACCACACCCATTTTTTTACGCTCGTGGGGGTGGCGACCAATAGGCGCATCCACGGTGGCGCCGCCCGTGAGGGTGCCAATCACAACCGCCTCGTATTCCCTCCCCATGCTTCGGGTCTGTAACTGGTCAACCAGCGAGGTGTGAGCGATCAGGCTTCGCGCAACCACCATCACACCGGAGGTGTCTTTGTCCAAACGATGAACAATGCCGGCGCGTGGCAAATTCTCCACTTCCGGGGCATAGTTCAATAACGCATTTACCAAGGTGCCATCCGCATGACCAGCGGCCGGGTGCACAACCAGGCCTGCCGGTTTATTGATGACAAGCAGATGTTCATCTTCATAAACCACATCCAGGCTGATCGCCTCTGCCTGCCACGTCACCTGGGCTTCGGGCTCGGCATCAAGCTTGAGCCGATCACTCAGCATTACTTTATCCTTTGGCCTGCGGGCTTCTCCGTTTACGGTTAACGCACCGCTGCGAATCCAGGACTGCAAGCGCGAGCGCGAGTGCTCCGGCATCAGCTCAGACGCCGCTTGATCCAGCCGCCGGTCGCTTAGCTCTGGCGGCACATCAAAACTGGCAGTTATTCGGTTTTCAGATGACATTAAGCCCCCGGGCCTGTGTGTGATATAGTTGCGCACTCGAATTTATAGACATTATACGGGATTTCGGCATGAGATCAGATTTTCGTTTACTGCTACTTTCTATACTGGTTGTATTGATCAGCGCCTGCGCGTCCAACAAGCAGGAAGAAGTACTGCCGGAAGAAACCTATTACGACAATGCTCGCTCGGCCATGAACTCAGGCAACTTCAACGAAGCAGAGCAAAACCTGGATTCATTGGAGACTTACTACCCGTTTGGCCGGTATGCCGAACAAGCACAGCTCGATTTAATCTACGCCCGCTACCAGAACCTCGATCTTGAAGGTTCCCGCGGCGCGGCAGACCGCTTTCTTCGCCTGAACCCCCAGAGCGACCACGCAGATTATGCACTATACATGCGAGGGCTCGCTTCCTATAACCTCGATATCGGCCTGGCAGCCCGTTACTTTCCGATTGATGTAGCCGCACGGGATGCGGGGGAGCAACAGCAGGCTTTTCGCGATTTCAGCGAATTGCTGAACCGCTTTCCTGAGAGCGAGTACGCTGCCGACGCCCGCCAGCGCATGATTGCCGTGCGTAACCGCATGGCGGAACTGGAAATTCACGCTGCGCGTTATTATATCAAGCGCGAAGCCTACGTAGCCGCCAACACCCGGGCGCGTTACATCGTTGAAAACTACCCCTCTTCGCCAGCTGTTGAAGAGGCACTGATTATTCTGGCGGAAACCTTTGATTTTCTGAAGTTCAATAAAGGTTCTCAGGACGCCGTGGCTCTGCTTCGCCAAAACTTCCCAAAAAGCGACGCGTTCAACAGCAACGGCGAGTTTGAGGCAAGCTTGCTGAGGCGTGAGAACCGCTCACTCTCCAGCGTGGTTACCTTCGGCCTGATGGGCGACGAATAACCGCACACCCTGTTATTTGCCGCTTCTCCAGCCATTGGAAATGGGGTAGCGGCGATCCTTCCCGAAACCACGCTCAGTTATACGGGGCCCAATAGGTGCCTGCTGGCGCTTGTATTCGTTGATATCCACCAGGCGAATCACGCGCTTAACGTCGGCCTCGTCAAACCCCTCCGCAACAATCGCATCTGCACTAAAATCCTGTTCAACATACAAGCCAAGAATCTGGTCCAGCACATCATAACCCGGAAGGCTATCCTCATCTTTCTGGTCTGGCGCCAGCTCTGCAGATGGCGGCCGCGTTATCACTCGCTCAGGAATGACCGGCGACAGCGAATTGCGATACCAGGCCAAACGAAACACCCAGGTTTTCGACACATCCTTCAGAACATCAAACCCGCCAGCCATGTCGCCGTACAAAGTGGAGTACCCCACCGCCACCTCGCTTTTATTCCCGGTGGTAAGCACCAAGGAACCAAACTTGTTGGAAAGCGACATCAACAGCGTGCCGCGAATACGGGCCTGCAAGTTCTGTTCTGTGGTATCGAGGGCTGTGCCTTCAAACGGTGTCGCCAGGGTTGCCATGAACGACTCGTAGATGGGCTCTATGGAGTACACATCGTACTGCACTCCCATGGCCGCAGCCTGTGCTTCTGCGTCTTCAAGACTAATGCCCAGAGTGTATCGAAAGGGCATCATCACAGCGCGAACCCGATCCGGCCCTAAAGCATCTACCGCTACCGCCAGGGCAACAGCGGAATCGATACCACCGGAAAGCCCCAGCACTACAGATTTGAAGCCATTCTTGTTTACATAATCGCGAACGCCGGCAACCAATGCGCTGTAAATACTCGCTTCCAGCTCAGGCACCGCAGGCAGCGGCTGAGACACCGGCTGGCAATGACTGCCACAGGAAAATTCCACAGGGAACAAGCCATCACTAAACTGCGGCGCTTCTACAGCGAGCGCCCCTGAATGGTCATAAACCATGGAGCCACCGTCGAACACCAATTCATCCTGAGCGCCCACCAGGTTGGCGTAAATAATACTTACCTGATTCTCCCGGGATTTGCGCTCAAGCAGCGCCTTTCTGCGGGCTTGCTTGCTGGTGTCATAAGGCGACGCGTTCAGACTGATAATCAGCTGCGCACCTGCCGCCACGGCGCCCTCTACCGGACCGTCCGCCCAGACGTCCTCACAAACCGCGAGCCCCACAGGCACACCGCACAGATCAACCACCGCTGCACCTGCGCCACCGGCAAAATATCGTTTCTCGTCGAACACCTGATAATTGGGCGGGAACTGCTTGAAGTAGCACCCGGTGATTTTTCCACGCTCAATCACCAGGGCCGCATTATAAAGCTGGCGACCCTGCCTGACAGGCGCACCTATAACAATCGCGGCATCAAGTTGCGCCGCTTGCAGCTGCTCCAGCGCCTCATTTACTCTGACATCAACGCTGGATCGCAGTAACAAATCCTCTGGCGGATACCCGGTAATACAAAGCTCCGGAAACACCACAACATCAGCCTTGTGGTCAGAGTACGCTCGCTTCGCCGTGTTAATAATCCGATCAGTGTTGCCGGGAATATCCCCCACAAAAAAATCCAACTGCGCCATCACCACTCGTAACGTGCGGGGTGATGTATTGGAAAGCGAAGTGCTCCCGGGAACGGACATAGCTAGACTCCTGTAACTCATTGCCACGAAAAGGGTATTATAACCCTGCACAGCTCCTGATTTCTTCTGCAAAACAACAGACTTGGTAAAACCATGGCAACAGATACGGTATCAGCAGTCAGTACCGGCAAAAGAACATCTGACTTAAAGCAAGCCAAACTGTTCCGCATCTACAACCACTATCGGCTTGTCATCAGCCTAATGCTGGCGGCGTTATTATTTATTGATCCAGTAAGCTTTGACACCCGCTTTCGATTTCTGGATTACTACCAGTTCGGTGTGATGGGCTACCTGGCGCTGAACAGCTTTATTGCACTCATCATGGTGGCCGGCTTTCAACCGCGGCAGCGGGACATCACCCTTTCCATCCTTATAGATATTCTGATCATGCACGGGTTGCTGTTTGCCAGCACCGGCATCACCAATGGATTGGCCAACCTTGTTATTGTCTCCGTGGCGGCCGGCAATATTCTTACCCCCAGTCGCATAGGTACTTTTTATGCGGCACTTGCAGCCATCTGCTCCTTGAGCATTACCGGCTGGGCAGTACTGACAATAAATGGGCCTGGCGATGACATCGTGCGCGCGGGATCGCTTGGCATCCTGTACTTTGCAGCCGCGTTTATACTGCAGAACATCTCCCGGCGCATGATACACAGCGAAGCGCTCGCCACCAGCCGGGCACACAGCATTGCGGAGCTGGAGAAGATCAACCAACAAATTATACAGCGCATGCGCACCGGCATTCTCGTGGTTGACCGGTATGGCCAGATACGCCTGACAAACGCCGCGGCCGAAGAATTGTTATTTGGCATTCCAACAAACAGCGGCGCACCCACAGCTCGCACCCGCGCACTGCCCCAGCCCCTGAAGCTGGGACTGGAGGTCTGGCTGAAAAACCCTGAAAAACGTACAGAGCCGTTTCAACCGGCACCCACCTCCCCCTTATTGCAGGCGAATTTTACCCAGTTTGATCAGGAGCGTGGCGACCAGATTCTGGTGTTTATCGAAGACATAAGCAAAGTAACCCAGCAAGCCCAGCAAATGAAGCTGGCTTCCCTGGGAAGACTGACGGCGGGCATCGCCCATGAAATCCGCAACCCCCTCGGGGCTATGAGCCACGCAGCCCAATTAATGAACGAATCGCCTCACATTGACGCCAGCGACCGCCAGATGCTGGACATTATTCAACGCCACTCCCGGCGCGTGAACGGTATTATAGAGAATGTGCTGGGCCTTTCCCGGCGCAAACAAGCCAACGCCGACCTGGTGGATTTAGCCAGTTGGCTGGAAGAGTTTCGGGCAGACTTTCTCCAGACCCAGAAAACAGCCGGCTCGCCTACCAGCATCGTCTTGAGCGTTGCACCCGGCCTACCAGAGGCGCGATTTGATACAAGCCAAATAGAACAGGTACTGGTAAACCTGTGCGATAATGGTTTGCGCTATAGCCAACAGCACTCAGGCGATCGCAAAATTGAACTGCGCGCAGGTGCAACGGCTGACGGTCAGCGCGCCTACGTGGATGTAAAAGACTTTGGCCCCGGCGTGCCTACAGAGTCCAGACACTCGGTTTTTGAGCCATTTTACACCACTGACAAAGGCGGCACGGGCCTCGGCCTTTATCTGGCACGGGAACTGTGCGAGGCTAACCAGGCCCACCTGTCCCTGGTGGAAGACAACCAAACTGGCTGCTGCTTTCGCATTACCTTTGCCCACCCAGGGCGAATGATCTGACATGGACCCACACAACAAGATGACCACCCATACCGCGCTGATTGTTGATGATGAACCGGATATCCGGGATCTTCTTGAAATAACCCTTACCCG
>NZ_JBQDCO010000066.1:0-14099 GCF_052091845.1 Marinobacter sp.
GCCGGAATGATGCATGCCCAGACTGCCGCCGCAGCGCCGGCGTAGCCGATGGCCAATACGAAGCCGAAAGGGGCAGATAGCGAGAGTAATAAAGGTGGAAGAAAAGTGATCGCCCAGGTTTTGGTTCGCCCTTGGCGATCGTTTTTAAAACCCAGCAGGTCTGCCATAAAATCGAATGTACCCAGGCCCAGACCTATAAAAGACGACAAGATGGCTGCAGAGGAGAAGGCGCTGATTATATTGGCAACCTGCACCGAACCAACGGCAGATCCCAGAGCCGTTAATAGCACATCCACGTCACCACCCCGGGCGACAACCGGGCCGAAATCTGCCCGGGGCAGATTTCCAAAAATGCTCACAAGCCAGGCAAGATAAAACAACAGGGCCACCAGAGTACCGCCGAGAATCGCCTTCTGGGCCTTTCGTTCTTCGCCATAATAGGCACGCAGCGAGGCGACTGAGTGATGGTAGCCAAAGGAGGTCAGCGCTACCGGCAGCATGGCAAGAGCATAGGGAGCGTATGGGCCGCCATGGTTAGCGGCGTCAAACAGGGTACTGAGGTCAATCCGGATAGCAAGGCCAGATACCCCCAGGATAAAACTCAGCAACATGAAGGTTACGAGCACCACTGAAAGCCGGTCCACCGCACGGGTTGAATGCCAGACAACCAACGAGAACAGCAGCACAAACACCACAGATGCCAGTTTGCTATCCACCCCGGTAAGGCTCTGGATGATCAGCCCTGAAGATGTGATGTAGGCATAAAGCAGAATGCCGCCCACAAAATAAACCGTCAGATTACTGAAAACATTAACCCGCGCCCCGAGCATCGATTTGGTAACGGTATTAAACGACGCTCTCAGGTCGTAATGCTTGAACGCTTCCAGCAGCATCCAGCCAGATAAAGTCATCACCACCATGGTGAGCATTAGCGCCAGGCTGGACCACAGGGTCCAGGCTCCGGCACCGGAACTGGGTAAGCCAAGCATGCCGGCGCCTATGCAAACGCCTGCAATGATACTGGCGCCGCCAGTTAGTGAGGAAGTTGGGCTGGGTGTTACTGGGTTTGTCACGTTTGTTCAGCCACCATCGGTCAGTAAAAGACCGGAGACTTTAACACTTTCAGCGTTAACGGGCTCAAGATCCGGTTCATCTGGCAGCGAAAGACATTAAAGGCCACCAACCTGCGACAGAAACTCCAGATACCGGGAGTGCGCCCGTTCAGAAGTGATCGGTTTGAAGGTTACCGACTGGCCCGGTTGGCATTGCGCCAAGCGGCTACAGGATAGAGGCGTTAAAGTCCCGAGCCTTGGGTAACCACCAATGGTTTGGCGATCGTTAAGTAAAACGATTGGCTGGCCATCCGGCGGAACCTGCACCGCACCTAGAGCCAAGCCCTCAGAGATCATGTTGTTGATGGCGCAGCTTAGTAGAGGCCCTTTCAGGCGCACACCCATCCGGTCTGAACGGTTGTCTACTTCCCAGTTACGATTGAAGAAGTCAAAAAGACTGCGCCCGCTAAACTCCCCTGCTTGTGCACCAAGCACTAAATCAAGCATTGCTGGCTGGGCGTAATCGATTTTTTCAATGTTGGGTGTCAATCGCTCTTCCGGGGAAAAGCCAAGACTTTCACGGTTGAGCCTAAGCACATCACCCACGGCAAGCTGGCGACCATCACCACCGTGCCCGCCAAGCTTCTCCCGTGCCACGCTTGAAAGGCTGCCAAGCACAGGCTCTGCCTGAAACCCTCCGGTTACTGCCAGATATGCACGCAAGCCATTGCGCGGTATTGTGAACGCAAGTACATCGCCTGCACGCATCTGGAAGGCAGCCCAGTTCTCGATGGGGTGTCCATTCACTGTGGCGCCAAGATCTGCCCCTGTCAGGGCAAGGCAAAGCTCTGTCGTTGCCTCCAGGCTCAGCCCGCCAATCGTCACTTCCAGCGCAACAACCCCAAAAGGGTTACCTACGAGAAAGTTGCCCCAAGCCCAGGCGTGTAAATCCGCTGCCCCGCCTTGAGTAATGCCAAGATGGCGCACACCAAAGCGCCCGGCATCTTGGAGTGAGGCCAGCGGGCCAGCTTTCACTACCTTGAGTGCATCTGCGAGTTCCACTGTCAGGCATCCTCCTGTGGTGTGGGGTTGCCACCTAATCTGAGAAACTCCTGTTTGTTAATCGGCACCATTTGTACTCGATCGCCCACCTGTAAGTGGCTCATTTGTTCACGAGAGTGATCAAACAGCGCAATGGGCGTGCGCCCAAGCAGGCTCCAACCACCTGGGGATTGCGACGGGTAGGCAGCGGTTTGGCGGCCGGCAATAGCAACGCTACCGGCATAAACTTTTGGCCTTGGCGTAGCCAGCCTCGGAGCCTCAAGGCGAGGATCCACAGAGCCCATAAATGCAAACCCAGGCGCAAAACCCAAAGCAAATACCTGATAGACAGTAGCTGCATGTAGCTCGATCAACTCATCTAAACTCAGGGCGTTTTTTTCTGCCAAACGAGGCAAATCAGGCCCAACCGTTGGGTCGTACCAAACGGGCAACTCCTTTAACGAGCCTGCATGGCTCGCCTCAGTTGGCGACAGTTCTGCAAGCAGTCCCTGCAGCTTTAAACGAGCCTGTTCCGGCCCCAGGAGGCGAGGATCATAGTGCACCAGCAGCGTAGTGTACGAGGGAACAAGATCAACCAATGCCGGGCCAAATGTTTCTTCGCATTTGCGGTAAAGGGCCATTATCGAGGCAAGGTTATTTTCGTCTATTCGGTCGAACAAACGCACCAGCCAAGCACTTATGCCGGCGTTTTCAATTCGTGGGTAAGCATTCATTCGCGCTCCCTGGATAAAGCGGCGCGAATGGCTTGTGCGGCAAGTATCGAAGCTTCGTTGTCTCCGTGAACGCAAAGCGTGTCCGCTTGCAGGTGCAACTCCGTACCTTCCACCGTTTGTATCGGCAGGCCTTTGGCAAAACGAATGGCCTGCTCGACGATGGTTTGCTGATCGTGATGAACGGCGCCCTGTTTGCTGCGAGAGACTAAACGCCCGTTCTGATGATAAGCGCGGTCGGCAAACACTTCGAACCACAGTTGCAGGCCATGTTCCTTCGCCATGGCCCGCACAGGGTCCGGGTCATTGGTTGCAGGCGCAACCAGTACCAGCCCCGGATCAAAAGCCTGCACACCCCGCATCACGGCAGCCAGCAGATCGTGATCGCCCGCCATGTCGTTATATAAAGCGCCGTGGGGCTTAACATAGTGCAATTGCACACCCTCGGCCTTGCACATGGCCGCCTGCGCACCGACCTGGTAAAGCACCAGGTTTTCCACCTGTTCGGGAGTGCAAGCCATGGATCTGCGGCCAAATCCGACCAAATCCGGATAGGCCGGGTGTGCGCCAATCGCGACACCATGCTTTGAAGCCAGGCGCACCGTAGCGCGCATGATGTCCGGGTCAGAGGCGTGAAAACCACAGGCTATATTTGCCAGATCCAACATCGGCATCAATGCCGCATCGTTTCCCATAACCCATGGGCCCAGGCTCTCACCTACGTCAGCATTCAGCAGCAGTTGTGTCACGATATTGCGCCTCTGTTTAAAGCTTTATGTTCAACAGTCATCCTGTTTCGATTCCAGCCGCCAGGGCCTGTAACAAATCATGCACGCGTCTGTGCCCATCATCAATCCCACAGCCGGCTGAAACAGCATTCATTCTAACGTTAACAAAACTCAACTGAACCAATCATATCCAACCATTATTATTAGCGCCCTACTCAAGCATCAACTATTTTGTAAGGACACTTACCGCACATGAGCAAAGCTGATCTCGTTTTTCAAAGCTATGGCAGATGCTGCAACCGTGATGAATTTTTCATCGATTTCTACGACCATTTCATGTCGAGCTCCGAGGCCATCAAGAACCGTTTTTTAACGACAGACATGAACGCTCAGCGCCACTTGCTTAGACATGGCATTATGCAGTTGATACTCACCGCCCGGGGCATGTCGGACCGCAAACTGAAATCGCTTGGCGAGAGCCACAACCGGAATAACTTTGACATCAAGCCTGAGTGGTACACCTTATGGCTGGATTCCCTCATGAAAACCGTGCGCGTTCATGATCCCGAATATACAAGTCAGCTGGGTGATGCCTGGAGAGAAGTACTAACCCCAGGCATTGATATAATCCGGGGCGCCTATTAACTGCCAGGCTGATTCTTCTTGATTCAGCCTTTTGATTTGCACACACTTGCAGACCAGCTCTCAAGCGAAACACTGCATTTATGCTCTATAAATTACTGCCCGGCTTACTTTGGTTGCAAGGATACACTGCCGATACATTGAAGCGGGACGCAGTGTCCGGCCTGGTTATTGGCGTTATGCTGATACCGCAAAGCATGGGCTACGCGGTACTGGCTGGGTTGCCGCCTGAGTTTGGGCTATACGCCTCCATCTTTCCGCCACTGCTATACGCCCTGCTGGGGACCTCCAACAAGATCTCGATCGGGCCAGTGGCGCTGGATGCCATCCTTATTCTTTCCGGGCTCAGTGTACTTGCCGAGCCAGGCTCGGATCATTACCTGCAACTGGCGGTAGAACTCACGTTACTGGTTGGTTTGATTCAGTTTCTGTTCGGAGTGCTGCGGTTTGGCTTTATTGTCAATTTTCTATCCTACCCGGTTGTCGTTGGCTATACCTCGGCGGCGGCGCTTATCATCATTGGCAGCCAGCTTCAGAGCCTGACTGGCGTTCATGTAAATAGCGCCAACGTACTGGATCTCGGCTATCAGCTGCTGATAAACATAAGCAACTGGCACGGCGTAACCATAGGGATTTCTGTGGCAAGTCTGCTATTTATTTTTTTGTGCAAACGCCACTTACCCAAGCTACCGAACGCGCTCATACTGTTGGTTGGCACCATGCTGTTATCGGGGCTGTTTCATGCCGGCCAAGCCGGGGTAGATGTGATCAACTCGGTACCCCGAGGCTTCCCTGCACTGCACATGCCTGATATTGATTTCGCAAAACTTCGCGAGTTGTTACCGGTGGCGTTCACTGTGGCCCTGATGGGGTTTGTAGGCACCATGTCGATTTGTAAGTCGCAGGAATCGCCGAAAGACAAGCGTAATGTATTACCCAATCAGGAACTGATTGCCCTTGGCCTGGCGAACGCCCTGGGCGCCATGTTCCGGAGTTTTCCCGTATCTGCAAGTTTTTCTCGCAGTGCCGCGCTGCGAGACGCAGGTGCGCTGACTCAGGTATCAGCCATTATTTCCTCAGCACTGATCGCCATTACGGTGGTTTTTCTTACCCCGCTGTTTGCTGATTACCCCCTGCCGAAAGCTGTTCTGGCCGCAATTATTGTGATGTCGGTGCTGGGGTTGTTTAAGTACCAAGAGATGAAAACCCTGTTCCAGCAGGACAGAAAGGAATTTTTCATCCTGATGGTCACCTTTGTGATTACCTTATTGTTAGGTGTTCAGCAGGGTTTGCTGGTGGGTGTGGCCGTGTCTCTGCTATTGGTGATTTACAACAGCACGACACCGCACATGACCGAGCTGGGCAAACTCGACGGTGAAGATCTTTATCGCAACATTCGCCGCTTCGAGACGATCAGTGTGCGTAAGGATTTGTTGATATTCCGTTTTGATGCGCCGCTGTATTTTGCCAACAAGGATTACTTCAAATCACGCTTGTACAGCCTGATGAAGCGGCGCCCGGAGGGTGCTCTGAAGGCGGTAATACTGGATGCCCAAGCCGTTAGCAGCATCGACAGCACGTCACTGATCATGCTGGAAAGCGTGATTGAGAATTTGCGGGAACAAGGCATTCAACTGTATCTGGTCAGCCTGATTGGGCCGGTCAGGGACACCCTCACACACTCTGCAGCTTTGCGGGAGTATGTTCTGGATGAGCATATGTTCCCACAAATAACCGATGCGGTGCTGTACATCGACCAGGGCATTAGCTCCCGAACATCTATCGCCAGGCAGAGCAACGCCGCAAAGGCCAGGCGTGGTTAACTAAGCCTGGTTTTCCCGCTCTACTGCGCCTGGCCCGCCTGCCGCCAGTATGGCTGCACAAAACACACAAATAGCCATAACCAGCACGATAGGCAGCAGTGTACCGCCAGCCAGGGTTGCCGAGAGCGCACTTATGGCTCCGGCAATAGTAAACTGAGCAGCCCCCAGCATAGCAGCAGCGGTTCCGCCAAGGTGAGGGAAGAACTCCAGCGCGTTAGCCATGTTGTTGGGAACAATGGCCCCCATGAAGCCCACCGCCGCAATGATGCAGCCGGCAATAACCCAATAGGGCGCACCCGCCCAGGCACAGATAACCAGCGCACTCACGGCGATGGCCTGCAGGAACACACAGGCTCTGAGGATTTGCACCGATTGAAAACGGTTGAGCAAACGCCGGTTAATCAGGTTCATACTGGCCATTGCCACTATATTGGCAGCAAACAGCCCGGAGAACATGGCGTTTGATAGCTCAAACCACTCCTGATAAATGAACGATGCGTGGGTGATAAACACCAGCATGGCGCTGAAACATAAAGCCTGCAGGCCGACAAAACGCATGGTCACCCGGTGCCGGAGCACCAGCCCATAGTTGGTAATCAACGTGGACACAGGGGTTTGAACTTTAGAACGAGGGGGTAAGCGGCGAAACAGCACAAAGTGCAGAACTATTGCCAACAGGGCCCCATAGACCGCCAACATCAGAAAGATCGCATGCCATTCACTGAAATACAGCAGTGCAGAGCCAATGGAAGGGGCCGCTGCCGGGGCAATAAACATAACCAGGCCGATCAAACCGAATAACCGTGCTGCGTCTTGCCCACTGGTTTGATCACGCACGATGGCCGGCACAGACACGGCACAAAACGCGCCACCAATACCCTGAACAACCCGCCAGCCCAACATATCGTTTAACGTTTCCGACTGGGCAACCATGAACGCGGCGCTGGCAAAAACCGCCAGCCCGGCGAATAGAATTTGCGGCCGGCCATAGCGATCGGATAATGGACCACCTAACAACTGCGCAAGCCCTAAAGCGCCTACGTAGGCGCTCAGCGTAAGCCCAACGCCGCCATGCCCAACGCCCAGTTCATCCGCAATCTCGGGAAATGCAGGTAGGTAGGCATCCAGGGCCAAGGGCCCCAAGGCAACGGTCATTCCCAAGAGAATGGCTAACTGAAAGTGAGATAATGGTGTGGTGTTCAAACCAATAGTCCAACCAGAGAAACCTGAAAAAACATGACGAACCTTTGTTTGTTAGGGTGCTTACTACACAACAGTCTACAGCATCAGCGCAAAATACACTCCCGGCTCAGCGCTTTGCTTAACCTGCGCCTTTTACCCCGCAGGCTATTACCTTTACTGTTCCCATAACCCACCCGAAGCTGTGATTGAATCTGGTCTAACTGACGCCGGTAATTCGCGCAGGTTTTCTTTTGCCTGGCAGCAGCCTTTGCTCTGGATCTGGTACGGCGGGCATCGCCTTTTCGATCAGATGCGAGCAGCCCCTTTACTTGCCTGTGAATGCCCGAAACACGCTTGTGCTGGCGAATGTTACTGGCCATAGGCAAGGTTACCGGCGCAGCTACATCAACCGTTTTCTGTGGTTTATCCGGCGGCGGAGAATCTGTGAAGTGAACCACGCCGTTGGCGTCGGTCCAGGTATAAATCTCGGCCGCGGCCGAGAAGGCAAAAGCACATAATAAAATCCCGGCAGCCAAAATCCCTGGCATAACCATCCACTCCCTGTGGTGACATTAAAAGCCAAAGCAGTATAACGCCCAACACCCGGGATTATAGAGCGCATTAGCCCAAAGTTTACTGATCGAGTAATTCCACCCAGTGCTGTACTGGCACTTGGGACTTACTCTCAAGGTGCATTTGGCAACCGATATTGGCGGTAACAATCCGCTCGGGATTATCCCCGGTCAGCGCTTTGAGCTTGTTATCCAGCAGCTTCTGGCTGAGCTTGGGCTGTAATAAGGAATAGGTGCCCGCAGAGCCACAACACAGGTGTTGGTCTCTGGTCTCGGCCAGCGAAATGCCTGCTTTGGTAAGCACTTGTTCCACCACACCATTTTGTTTCATGGCGTGCTGCAAAGTGCAGGGGCAATGGAATGCCACTTTTCCGGAATCCTGTTGCACACTGAGGCTTTCAAGATCCTGTTGCAGGAGAAATTCACCCAGATCGGTACACAGTTCACTGACCTTCTGAGCCTTCTGCGCGTATACGGGATCTTCTCTGAGCAAGTGGCCGTAGTCCTGAACCATGGCACCGCAGCCGGATGCGGTCATCACTATTGCTTCCGCACCGGATTCGATGGCTGGCCACCAGGCATCGATGTTCTGGCGCATGCGCTCCAGGCCTTTTTCGTGCTCGCTCAGGTGATAGTTCACGGCACCACAACACCCCGCCTCTGGCGCTTCTACCATGGTAATGCCGAGCCTATCCAGCACCCGGGCTGCCGCCGCATTGGTGTTCGGCGTAGCCGATGGCTGCACGCATCCTGCCAGACCCAGCACCATTCGATTATGGCTTGCGGTTGGCCAGGGGCTGGCTTGTTTTCTGGGCGGCACTTTCGTGCGCAGTTTGCCAGGCAGTACGGGGGCAAAGGTCTGCCCGAGGCGGAGCATGTATCCGAACAGGGCCCGGTTGGGGATCACCCGTGCCAGGGCCCAGCGTGTCCATCTATCTTTTGGAGCGCGGGGGAGTTCTTTATCTATCAAGCCCCGGCTGATGTCTACCAGGCGGCCGTACTGTACGCCGGAGGGGCAAGTGGTTTCGCAGCTGCGGCAGGTCAGGCAGCGGTCGAGGTGTTCGCGGGTCTTTTCGGTAACTTCGGCGCCTTCCAGGAACATTTTCATAAGGTAGATGCGGCCTCGGGGGCCGTCGCGCTCGTCGTTCAGTTCCTGGTAGGTGGGGCAGGTTGCGGTGCAGAAGCCGCAATGCACGCAGGCACGGAGGATGGCTTCGGCCTCTTGGCCTTCTGTTGTGTTGGCGAATTGTTGTACCAGGTTTGTTTGCATGTTTTGCCTGTTTAGACTCTCATTCGGTGTTTAGCGGCCAAGCCATACCCTCTCTGAAACACGCTGTGAATACTTCCCTGTACGCTTGGCTACGCCATCCATGGCTTCGCACAGTTTCAGAGAGGGTATGGCTCGGCCGCTTGCCTGACCTTGGTTGGGCCTACATCCAGCTATACAGTCGGCCGGGGTTGAATATTCCGTCTGGGTCGAACGACGTTTTCATCCGGCGTTGGATCATTTTAAGGGCATGGGGCTGACTGTGCATTACTTCCCCGTTGCGCTCGCCACCCCGGAACAGACTTACCTGTCCGCCAGCGGCTCTGGCCAAGGGCTCCATATCACTGAGCTCGGCAGTGCCACGGTACCAGCGTTGGGCGCCGGCCCAGTCGAGGAACCAGTCGCCTTCCAAGCTTGGGTTGGCAGCAGTGGCACCCACGGAGAAGCGCCACAGCGGTGCGTCTTTGTCGGCGAAGAATTCGTGTTGCATGTCTTGTACCGAACGCCAGAAGGCTTCGCCCTGCTCTATTACATCGCCGCTCCATTGTTCAGCGGTGGCTTCGACGGCGGTTTTGGCGCCGGACAGGCGCAGATAGACTTTGCCGTCTACCCAGCAAGCGGCGGTGATGGGCTTGGGTTCGGCTGTGCGGCGGTTCATGTAGTGCAGTGCTTCGTCCATGGCCATATCCCGCACCAGGGTCAGGCTGGCTGCGGGGGTGGGCATGACTTTCAGGCTGATTTCGGTGATCACACCAAGAGTACCCAGGGCGCCTGCTTGCAGGCGGGATACGTCATAGCCGGCGACGTTTTTCATAACTTCGCCACCAAAACGTAGATGTTCGCCTTTGCCGTTAAGCAGTCGTGTGCCCAAAACCTGGTCACGCACCGAACCCGCCCAGGGCCTTGCGGGGCCAGACAGGTTGCATGCCAGTGTGCCGCCGATGGTAGAACCCGGGCCAAAGTGCGGGGGCTCGAAGTGCAGCGCCTGACCTTGTTCAGCCAGAGCCGCTTCAATGTCGCTCAGGGTGGTTCCGGCACGCACCGTCATCACCAGTTCAACAGGGTGATAATCTACAATCCCGGTATGCTCGCTCATATCAAGAGTGCCGGCCTGAGTATTTGCTTCCCGGCCCATGAAGCCTTTGGTACCGCCGCCAACAATGTTGAGCTTCTCTGCGCGGGTGCGGGCCTGGAGTACCTGCTCTTGCAGCTGTTGAGAGAGATCAGCCATGTGCGGCTTCCGTTTGTTCGTGCTTGTGTTGTTTGTATTCCAGGGAGCGGTATTCCTGGCAAAATTTCAGTGCCGGTACGCCTTTGCCGGGGTTGAGAATGCCGGTGGGGTCGAAGGCGGCTTTCACATCGTGAAACTGTTGCAACTCCAGGTCGTTAAACTGAATGGCCATCTGCCGAATCTTTTCTACGCCCACGCCGTGTTCACCCGTAATGCAGCCGCCTACTTCTACGCACATTTTCAGTATGCTGGCGCCGAAAGCTTCTGTGCGCTCGAACTCACCGGGCACATTGGCATCGAACAGGATCAGCGGGTGCAGGTTGCCGTCGCCGGCATGGAACACGTTTGCCACGCGCAAACCGAACGCTTCCGACAGTGTCTGCATCTCCGTTAATACATGAGCAATGTGCCGGCGCGGAATAGTGCCGTCCATGCAGTAGTAATCCGGAGAAATACGGCCAACCGCCGGGAAGGCAGATTTTCTGCCCAGCCACATCAGTGCCCGCTCCTGCTCGCTCTGGGAGGTGCGAACGGAGGTAGCACCCAGTTTTCTGAAAACCGACTCAGCCTGTGCAACGTGCTCATGTACTTCTTCTTCGGTGCCATCAACTTCGCAGAGCAACAAGGCTTTAGCCTCGCGCGGATAACCGGCGTTGGCGAAGTCGTCGGCGGCCACAATGGCGTGGCCGTCCATCATTTCCAGACCACCCGGAATAATGCCGTGGGAGATAATACCGCCCACCGCGTCACCGGCTTTTTGCACGCTGTCGAAACCGGCCATCACAACCTGCGCCACTTCGGGTTTTGGCAGTAGTTTCACTTTTACTTCCGTTACCACACCCAGTAAACCCTCAGAGCCGGTCATTACGGCAAGCAAATCCATGCCACAGCTATCCAACCCATCACTGCCAACCGTTACTACATCACCTTCTGCGGTCACCATTTCCACGCTGAGAATATTGTGCACGGTAAGGCCATACTTCAGGCAGTGCACACCGCCGGAGTTCTCTGCCACGTTGCCGCCAATGGTGCAGGCAATCTGGGATGAGGGGTCTGGACCATAATAAAGGCCATATTGAGCGGCCTCTTCGCTGATGGCCAGGTTGCGAACACCCGGCTGAAGGCTGGCCGTTCGTGCCAGTGGATCAATATTCAAAATGCAGTTGAACCTGGCCAAAGAGAGCACCACACCTTCCTTGTTTGGCATGGCCCCGGCGCTAAGTCCGGTACCTGCCCCCCTGGCAACCACCGGAACTCCGTGCTCGTGACAGATACGCATAACCCGTTGTACCTGGGTTACATTTTCTGGCAGCAGCACCAGCAACGGCATTTCGCAATACATCGACATGCCGTCGCACTCATAGGGTTTTATGGTTTCGTCATCGGTGATGACACACTCATGGTCTATAAAAGTGCGGAACTGTTCAGCCAACTCCTTTTTACTCACCCTCGGCCTGTTTGTCATAGCGCGCCTCTTGATCTGCCTCACTCAGCCGGCGGCCCCGGCCTGTTTCCATCACCTACTCTGGGCCTCAAAATAATCTATTCCCGCTTGAGCACAATCCATATCCTGTTGTGGCATGCCAGAGCTGAGCCCAATACCACCGACCACCTCGCCATCAACAATCACCGGCAAACCGCCGCCCACCGAACTCATGCGGCCGCCCACCTCAGTATGAATACCGAACACTAAACTACCCGGCACATTCACCGCATTGTAGTCATGAGTGGCTTTTTTTGCCGCCGCCGCGGTAAATGCTTTGTCCTGGGCTATGGTAACACTGCTGGTTTTACCGCCGTTCATGCGTTCAAACGCAATCAGATTGCCCGATTCATCCACAATGGCAATGCACATGGGCACACCAATGTTCTGGGCCTTTTGGGTGGCCCCTGCAATCAATAACCGTGCCTCGGTGATATCCAGTCTTTTAATTGCTAACATTCCTTCCTCCCTCATATCAGCCGTAGGGCAAGCTCTGACTGCCGTATGCCGGGCTTCCTCATTACAGGAGCACGATATAGAGGCCAGAGCAACGTAGGCGCCATGCTCGGCACCCATGTAGATAGTCGTCGGCGACCCCGGCCCAGTCCAGTATACAGAGCACTGGTCAGACCAGTTTTTGAACTCACCAAGATGGACGAATGCTCCCCAATCAGCCATATTCATAGGCTTGCACGCAGTTACGGATAACGACTTAATAACAACAATGACAAAAAACACTGGTAAGACCAGTGAGAAAACAGGCAATTTAATGGCTATTTCACAGGAAATCTCCTGCAGACTGGAGCAACTGATTCTCGACGGTGGGCTGGCACCGGAGCACAAAATCCCCTCCGAGCGGCAACTTGCGGCACGCCTTCAGGTATCGCGGTCCGTTATCCGCGAAGCGCTGCACGAGCTGCAGGGGCGAGGGGTCATTGAAACCCACCACGGCAAAGGTTCTTTTGTGTCCTCACTGGTTTTCAGCTCCAGGGAACTCTGCGCTCAAAGCCCGCTGACGCACTTGTTTGAGGGACACACGCGCACTCTGTACGACATTCTGGAGGTACGGGAGCAACTCGAAGGGCAAGCGGCTTATCTGGCTGCGCAACGGGCAACCGACCTTGACCGCTACCGCATCACCAAGGCCTTTCGCGCCCTCGAAGAAACAGACCCGCTAAGCAATGCCAGGCCGGATCACGGTTTTCACCAGGCTATTGTGGAGGCCTCCCACAACCCAATATTGGTTCATGTACTCAGTAGCTTGAAAAGTATGCTGCTGATGACGGTAAGAACCTCGGTAGCCAACCTTAACCCCCGGGCAGACGTGTACAAAAAAATAGTCATTCAACACCGCAAAATACATGAAGCCATTATTGCCGGCAGGCCAGCCAGTGCTCAAAAAGCAGCTATGGCGCATGTGCGCTTTGTGAGTAAGGCCATGCGCGACATGGAACAGGAAGGCAGTGCGCTGACTCGTATACCCATTGAACGAGACACCCAGCACAGCCAGGAGGGCGCACACAGCTGAAACATGCAAAATGCTTGCGTTGAACACTCAGTGCGCCACAATAAACTGCAGAAGTAGGCGCTGAAAAACCATTAAACCGTACACGAAAGGTATTGATTTCCACCGCCACAGCCAGTAAAACAAGCGCCTTTGAATTATAGCCTCAGGAGCCACCCTATGGCGGACCCCGCGCCTTTGATCTGCAGGGATGTTCACAAAACCTTCTCCGAGCTTGAAGTGCTCAAAGGTATCTCTCTGGAGACTCAAAAAGGGGAGGTTGTTTCCCTGATCGGTAGCTCCGGCTCTGGTAAAAGCACCTTCCTGCGTTGCATTAACCTGCTGGAAACGCCCACCTCTGGTGACATCATTGTTCACGGCGACCCTATCCGGTTTACCAATAACCGGAAAGGCGAACGTATTCCCGCCGATAACAAGCAAGTAGAATTGATTCGCGCCAAGCTTTCCATGGTGTTCCAAGGCTTCAATTTATGGTCCCACATGACCGTGCTGGAGAACATTATCGAAGCACCCGTCAATGTGCTGAAGGTTCCCAAAAAGGAAGCGATTGAGCGCGCCGAAGCCTATCTGAACAAGGTAGGCATCTATGAACGCAAGGATTATTATCCGGCGCAAATGTCCGGCGGCCAGCAACAACGGGCAGCCATTGCACGAGCGCTGGCCATGGAGCCGGAGGTGATGCTGTTTGATGAGCCAACCTCAGCTCTGGACCCGGAACTGGTGGGCGAAGTACTCAAGGTAATGCAAAGCCTGGCAGAAGAAGGCCGCACCATGATTGTGGTCACCCATGAAATGGGCTTTGCCCGGGATGTCTCCTCCCAG
>NZ_JBQDCO010000067.1:0-13983 GCF_052091845.1 Marinobacter sp.
AGCAGCTTTTCACGGGAGTTCAGATCCCACTCACGCCAAGGCGCAATAACCTGCACACCCGGCTTAAGGGCATAAGCACCCAACTCAAAACGCACCTGATCATTACCCTTGCCAGTAGCACCGTGGGATATCGCATCGGCACCGGTTTGGTTGGCAATATCAATCAAGCGCTTGGAGATGAGAGGGCGGGCAATAGAGGTGCCCAACAGGTACTCACCTTCATAGATAGCATTAGCGCGGAACATCGGAAACACATAATCGCGCACAAACTCTTCGCGCAAGTCCTCGATGTAGATTTCCTTAACGCCCAACGCCTCTGCTTTTGCGCGTGCAGGCTCAACTTCCTCGCCCTGGCCGATGTCGGCGGTAAAGGTAACAACTTCGCAGTTATAGGTATCCTGCAACCACCGAACAATAACGGAGGTATCCAGGCCACCGGAATAGGCCAGAACGACCTTTTTGATATCAGACATGTCTGTGCTCCAGACTGAACAGAATGGATGTAACGAAAAGAAGGGCCATATTGTACGGGATGGTGGGGGAGTTGGCTATTGACTGTCACTGTAACGTAAATACAATGTATGTATGATTAAATTCGAATGGAATCGAACCAAAGCCGCCTCGAATGAGAAAAAACATGGAATCAGCTTTGATGAGGCGCAAACTGTCTTTTTTGACGAACTCGCTATTCAGTTCTTTGATGAGGAAAATTCAGATCACGAGGACAGGTTCCTCATGCTGGGCACAAGTGCTCTTGGAAGACTTTTACTTGTTTGTCATTGTGAACGCAAAGGAGGCAACGCAATCCGGATAATTTCAGCAAGGAAGGCAACCGCAGCAGAACGCACTCACTACCATGGTGGCCTCTCATGAAAGCAGAATACGACCTATCTAAAATGAAATCGCAGCCAAACCCCTATGCTGCAAAGCTCAAGAAGCCAATAACCATGCGCTTGGGGGAAGATGTGCTGGATTATTTCAAGGAAATGGCCGAAAAAACCGGCGTGCCATACCAAACCCTGATTAATCTGTATTTGAGGGACTGTATGGCCAATAAACGAGAGATTGATATTAGCTGGGACTGAAGTACTACCCCTCTCCCCCAGCCCCTCTCCCACAAGGGGCGAGGGGAGCTAAACACCTAAAACCTTGGGCGCATCAATAGCTATGGGAGTGCAGTAAAGCCCCTCGCCCCTGGGGGGAGAGGGGGGGGGAGCGGAGACTCACCTACAAAAATCAACCAACCTAAGCCGACTGCGCCAACGCCTCTTCACGAATGCCATCCCAGCCGCTTTTGATCGAGCGCAGCAAATCCGCCACCTCATCCAGCTTGTTCATGTCGTTCCTGGCACTGGCTTCCAGAAGGGTACGCTCCATATAGTCATACAAACCCTCAAGACGAGCCGCAAGATCACCGCCCTTCTCAAAATCCAGAAAGCTTCGCAGGCCGCCAATAATTTCCATAGCCTTGGTAATCAGCTTCCCCTTCCCTGCATAATCTTTAGCCTGCATGCGGGCCTTGGCCATGTTGATACGCTCCAGCGCACCGTTATACAGCAGCTGAATCAGCTTATGTGGATCTGCATCGGTGATGCTGGTTTGGGTATTTACCCGTTGGTACGCTTGTAAACCGTTCATATCTAACCTCGTTTAACCGTTATACGGCCAGCCCTGCATAAAAGGACGTTTTTCAGAAACTCGTTTGATTACTTGGATTTATTTGGCGCCAGCGCCGCCAGCTGTTGCGTTACATAATCCCGGGTATTGTTCAGCTGAGAGATCAGTGAGTCGGCCGCGCTGAACTGTTTCACCAGGCGCTCACGAAAAGATTCAACACGCTGGTCCAGCTTAACCCTGTCTTCCTGAATCTGTTCCAGATCGTGGTTCAAACTGCTGGTGCGGGATTCCAGTTTGCCATCGGCACCCACAAAGCTGTTAACCAGATCAACGGTGCTCTTACCTACGCCCTGCACAAAATTGATAGAACCACGATCGCCCGTCTGATCGCCAAGCACACGCACCTGAAGGCCAGAAGCCGGGCCATTATCACTGCCAAGGTAAAGTACCTGGCCATCACCTTTCGCGGTGCGGCCATTGATGGTGCCAACAATGTCCTCGCCCGCTGTGCCGGTTGCGGTTGCCAGACCAAACTTCCCGCCATCTTCCACCGATGTAATACTTACATTGGATTCAGAGCCGTATTTGCCAGAAGTGAAAACCAGCTTATTGTTGCTGTCTAACGATACCTGCACCGACTCGCCGGCAGCCCCCAGGGCAGAATTACTGTCCAGCTGGGCCTGGATATTACTCACAAGATCCTGGGCAGAGAGGCCTGTCCCATGGGCGAGCTTGAGGTTCACCGTGGTCTCGCCATTTACCTTCAGGCTCAGTTCATCATTATTGGCATCAATCTTGATATCGCTGCCAACTGCAGAACCGGCAACCAGTTCCCCCCGGGTGGCAGTCTGAGTCACATTAATGTCGTACTTGCCCGGTTCTGTGCCAGAACCGCTGCGCACAAACTCCACCTGCTCATCGGTGGTTCTGCCCTGCTCTGCAAACAAGGCCGTTACATCGTCCGGATTATTCTTAAGCTGGGTTTCAAAAACTTCGCGGTCAAACTTCAAATCGCCGGTCTCGGCATCGGTGGTTATTCCCACGTCAGCCAGGCTCCGCACGCTGGCGCTTTCCAGGCCAGACACCATGCCGGTCAGTACATTACGCAGCTGCCCCTGCAGATTTCGAACCGTGCTGTCGCCATTCAACAAACCACCAATGCCGGCCTCGGCGTTGAAACCTGCCAAGCCATCAATGGTGGACTGCAGCGCATTGAACTTATCCACAAAACCCTGAACGCGATCTGTAACGGCACCCAGATCCTGATTGACCTTTACCGTAGACGTACCAAGGTCCTTGATATCGAAAGACAGGCCATCAATAACATTTTCAAAACTGTTCGTTGCGCGGGTAACTTCGATGCCATTAAGCTTCATCACCGCGTTCGATGCAGCGATGGTTTCATCAAAACCGGTACCCGGGTCCATGTCAGCATTGAACGCAAAACGGGAAAGGCCTGCACCGTTGGTATTATTACCATCACTGTCGTTTGCGGTGATGCTTACGGCATTGGCCTCGCCGGTTTCATCCGCAGAGAGCACTAACTGAAAGCCATTACCCGTATCAATCAGGCCGGCAGAGGCGCCCACGTCGGCATCGTTGATTGCGTCGGCCAGACCCTGCAGGGAGTTATTGCTGCTATCGATGGTAATTTCAGTGGTTTTATCACCTACCGCAAACGTTAAAGTCCCCTCACCCACAGGCACTGTGTCGCGATCGGCGAAGGCATCTCTTGAAGCCAGCGCCTGGCCTGAGGCCAGACTGGTTACTTCAATGCTGTAGCTGCCGCGACTGGCCTTGGTACTGTCCACCGACACACCAATGTTCTCATTCGAGGAAGAGGCCGAAAACGCCTTCAGATTATCAGCCGCACTCAGTTGACGCATTGGCAAACGCAACTCTGTAATGGCGCTACGCAGCTTTCCATAGGCAGACAGCATGGCCTCCGACTTTTCGGTTTTCCGGTCGAGCCGTATTTCCGTGGGCCTGCGCTCCGCGGCTGTCAGCTGGTCCACCAGATCAGACGTTAAAACGCCAGACCCAATCCCCAATGATGAAATGCCTGCCATACCAATGCCTCCTTGAAGGGGCTGATCACTCTACAATACGTTTAACGGCCACAAGCGGCAAAACTTTGCCTCTTTACCACTTTTATTTTGTAACACAACGTAACACTGTTTTTATCCCCCTCTCCCCCAGCGGGACAAGCGAAGCGCAGAACAGCCGCAGGCTGGCCCGCAGGGCGAGCGCCACAGGCGCGAGTAATGGGGCCAGGGGAGAGGGAGTTACCCCAAAACCAGAAACACCGCCGAACCCTCTCAGGTGCGGCGGTGCTGAAATACCATTGCTATCATCCACGCAAAAGCGGCAAGCCCTTACACTTTGATGTTAAACAACGTCAGCGGCTCATCCTGCTGCAATTTCTCTGCCAACCTCACAGCCACCTCATCGGGAATCTGCCGGACAACTTCCCGGGTTTCCTGATCCACCACTTTCACAATGGTCTGCCCCGAGTCGTTATCCACTTCAAACTGCAAATCCCTCTGAACGTTCTGAACATAATCATTCAGCTGCGACACCGCATCATCCAACCCTTCCCGAAACGCCTCATTCTGCCTCTGCAGCTGTTCGGCTTTCGAAATACCCTGGGGTTGGGAAGCCGACTGATTCGGCACGGCACGCTCAGTTGATGAAGAAGCCAACCCAGAGGCACTGCTGCCTTCGGCCTGAGATGACGACATTGCCCTGGCCGGAGCCTGATCGTTTGCACGTACCAACTTCAAGCTCGGGTTATTCAGGTTAACGTCATTCATAGCTCACCTCACTATGCTTAAACGGCTAAAAGCCAGGGCCCGAAAGCCCCGGCTATTACCGCTAATCCCTTACTGCAGGAGGGAGAGAACCTGCTGCGGACGGGCGTTGGCTTGTGACAGAACCGAAATACCAGCCTGCTGAAGTACCTGAGACTTAGCCAGATTGGCAGTTTCTGCAGCGAAGTCAGCGTCCAAAATACGGCTGTTGGAGGCGCTGAGGTTCTCTACAGAAGTGCTCAAATTGGCGATCGTAGATTCGAAGCGGTTCTGAACCGCACCCAGCTCGCTGCGGAACTTGTTAACGGTATCCAGTGCGGCATCCATACGCAGAATCGCATCGTTGGCGTTAGCGACCGTGTCTACCGTTACTGAGTCGACACTGCCAGTGTCAACAGCTATTTCACCGCCGCTTGCAATATGGCCGGTACCAAATGCAGCGTTGACGTCGGTACCAAATACAAGAGCCTCAGAAGACTTAAGGTCAAGACCATCACCAGCGGCATTAAGAGCAGCATAAGCACGACCAGCCAGTTGGTCATTTATCTGATCAGCAGCAGCCTGCAATACTGCACCCTCATCAATTGCTGTATCACTATCATCAAAGAGATCTTCATCAAGATTCAGCTTCACCTCAATCGCTTTCGCATCCTCTCCAACAGTTACCGAAAAAGCAGTAGCGTCTGCGCCTTTAAAAGCAGAGAAATCATCAGCAGTCATAGTGCCGCCCTTAGCAACAGCCAGGTCACCAAACTTTGTAGTCCGTACGCTTTGCGCCAGATCAACACCAATAGTTTGGCCAGCGTTGGCACCTACCTGGAAGTTCTGTGATGCAAGCGAGCCATCCAACACATTCAGGCCGTTAAACGCGGTCTGAGATGCAATACGGTCAACCTCGGCAATACGCTGTTGAACCTCATCATTCAGCGCCTCTCGGTCTGACGCACTGTTGGTAGCGTTGGCAGATTGCACTGACAACTCCCGAATACGGCTCAGGTTGTTGGTGATCTCATCCAGCGCACCCTCAGCTGTCTGAGCAAGAGAAATACCATCGTTGGCGTTGCGGGTAGCAACGTTCAAGCCAGAAATCTGTGAGCTAAAACGGGTAGAAATAGCGAGGCCAGCCGCGTCGTCTTTCGCCGAGTTAATACGCAAACCTGAAGACAAACGCTCCAGCGCCTGGTCATTCATGCCTTGCGACTTGCTCAACTGATTCTGAGCAGACAGTGACGCAACGTTAGTGTTGATACCGAGAGCCATATTGCTTCTCCTTCGACTTGATAGTCTTTATTTCATGGAAGAGGTCTGGCGTTCTCTTTTGGGTTTGGAGCGCCGCCCTGTTACTTCACTTAACGGCAGCCCGGCCAAGCGCTTTAGAAAAAGTACCGGAGATTTTGTAAAGGAATGTTAAATAACAATAAAGTGAATACAAGATTTTGTTTACTATAGCTTTTTATTTTAAATGTTTTTCTCGGAAATCTGCTTTTAAGAGCGCAACCCATCTCAAAAAGCGGCAACTTGATTCCGATCAACGCCGCTGGAAATCTGGCAAGCTGGATCAAGAACGGTGAAGGCCAACTAGAAATCACTTAACAATCAATCAACTAAACCATAATCAAAAAACTGGCACACACTTCGCTTTACTCTCCCCCAAACGATCAACTAACGATTCTTTGCCGGTATTCTGCCAACACCTACATGGGCAGCGTGGCCCGGCACCTCTGAGTAGGGAGATTGGATATGCCACAAGTCATTAATACCAACATTGCGTCACTGAATGCCCAACGGAACCTTAACGCTTCTCAAGGACAGGCAAATGTCGCTCTTGAGCGGCTATCATCTGGTTTGCGAATCAACTCTGCCAAAGACGATGCCGCCGGCCTGGCTATTTCCACACGTTTTGAATCACAAATAACAGGCCTTAACGTAGCCCAACGCAATGCCAACGACGGCATATCTCTCGCCCAGACCGCCGAGGGTGCGCTTGATGAGGTAACCAGCAACCTGCAGCGCATTCGAGAGCTGGCAGTGCAATCAGCCAACGCTACGAACAGCACATCAGACAGAAAAGCGTTGAACCAGGAAGTCCAGCAAAGAATCGAAGAAATTAACCGCATTGCGGGCCAGACATCCTTCAACGGTCTGAAGGTTCTCGATGGCACCTTTGGTCAACAAACGTTCCAGGTGGGAGCCAGTGCCGGTGAAACAATCGGTGTAAGCGGGCTGGATTCACGGGGCCAGAATATTGGTGCCGTTATGAAGCAAACGAGCGGCCTGGGGGAGCAGGTTGCGGGCTACGAGCCGGTGAAAGCCACCAGCGATGCACTGACTGCTGACATCTCATTTCCAGTTACCACTACCGGAGCTACAGTAAATATTGATGTAGGAGCTCCCGCCACAACCTTGAGCCTCGCTATAGATAATGGTACCTACAACAACGTGGAAGAGCTTGCGGCGAACATCCAGTCTCAACTACAGGCTGAGATAGATGCCACACCACCGGTTCTGGCGGCGGAAAACATTCAGGTGAGTGGCAACGCGGATAACAATACGCTGGTATTTTCGAATGCCCGCGGCGAGGCCTTGGATATTGACCTGAGCATAGGAGACGGTACAGATACCTTCAGCCAAACAAACCTTGCGGTCGCGGCCGCAACAGAAGAAGTTTCCCTTGACAAGTTTTTTGAGAATGGCGGCACAGCCACATTTGATGTAGATATCAACGGCACGCCAATCACAATCGAAGATGCCTCCTCACTCAATGACATCACAGCCCAGGTGAATGCGAAATCTGTGGACACAGGCATTAGTGCAAACATGAACTCAGAGAACAACGAGATCATCTTTTCTGCCCAGTTTGGACAGGAATACACCGTTGAAATAACGAGCAGCGGCCTTCTTGATGAGGCGGGAGATCCTCGCATCACTACTGGCCAGATCAGCGCAACCGTTGCAAATGACACCGTATCGGTGAACGACGTTGATATATCCACACGCGCCGGTGCAGAAAGCGCGATGATTGCCATCGACTTCGCATTTGACAAAATCAACGGCTTCCGCGCCGAACTCGGTGCCGTACAAAACCGCTTCGAGTCCACCATAGCAAACCTGAGCACCACCTCAGAAAACCTCTCGGCCTCCAATAGCCGCATCCGCGATGCGGACTTCGCAGCAGAATCCGCGGAACTGGCCCGCACCCAGGTACTGCAGCAGGCTGGCCTATCGGTACTGTCTCAGGCCAACGCCCGGCCACAGCAGGTTTTGCAGTTGCTGCAAGGTTAAAAAAAGCATTGAGCCACACAAACAGCCGGGCCAAGCGCCCGGTTGTTTTGTTTAGCCACTCCAAACTCACAAGGCCCCTCAAAAAAATATCACACCCGAACAAACATCCCCTCAAACAACGCCGTTTGCCGCATCACCTGTTTATCTTCCTTGCGAAACCGGGTCTGTTCCGGGTTCAGCTCTATAAGATCCAAAAACTCCGGCGGGCCCTGTCGCACGGCCTTTATGCACTGGGGCACAGGTGCGGATGAATTACCCGGCAATATCTTCTCAAGCTTGATCTCATGCTCCCAGGAATCGCCGAAATCGTATTCATACTTAACCGCCTGCCCTTCTCTAGCCAGCAAGCTGGAAGCCGGCATTGTGGTTTCATCTACAAAGTTCAGAAAGGTTGTGCCTGGCCCAATCATTAAGCGCCGCCAGATGGGTGGCTGCGCGCCGGTGAGTGATACTTTGATTTGGTATAGGTTGTTGCTTGGTACAGGCATTCGAGCTCCACTCAAATAATCCATCGTTTGGCGATCTGAATTTCCATGCACTGCTTGGGCCTCAAGGGCTTCTGGTAACCTCTTTTAGCAGTGTCTTGGCACACACTCAATCAAATGGCATTATATGCCAATACCCGAGCCGGAGGTTTTGCATGGCAACAAGAAATATTGTTTTAACGGATCATCAGGAACAATTGGTAGGCACCCTTGTGAAAGCTGGGCGCTACCAGAATGCGAGCGAGGTTCTTCGCGATGGGCTTCGCCTGGTTGAAGAAAAGGAGTTACAGCACCAGGAAAAGCTTCTGTCTTTACGAGATGCCATCGCAGAGGGCCTGCAGGATGTAGCCGCGAGGCGCACAGTCAGCCTTGGTGTTGGTGAAGAAATTACCGAGTACCTAACCCGCAGAGCCACTGATCTCACTGAAAAGGGCTAAAGGCCAAACATATTCTTTTCTTTCATACTGCTATCGGTAAGCAGACAAAAAAAGTCGTGATCTTGCGCATACTGCACGTATCTATGGATTTTGTTGAACATCTGTAACCTGGCACATCTTTCGCAACACCTCACCTATCGCACAGCAAACCACAAAAACTGCAGGCCTTTGCCGCATTTTATAGTGCAGTGGCAGGACAACGAGGTACTTCATGCAAGCCAGACATCACATTCAGGAACCCCGCACTCAGCAGGCACAGGCCGCCCGTTTGCTTCTGCAAGCCAACCTTGCCTATGGCGAATCCAACAGCAGCGCGCTTAGCCATACCCAGCGCCTGCAGGCCCGGCAGGAATGCCGTGTGTTCCTGGAAGAGGCGATTGCGCTTGAGCCAAACAGTGCCATCGCGTTGGGCTTGCTGGGGCGTGTCGAGATGGACGACGGGCAACTTGAAAACGCCCACGACCTCTTCAACGCCAGCCTGCAAGCTCAACCCGGCCAGGCGCAACAATACGCCAACCTGGGCTACTGGGCATTGAAAACCGAACGCCCGGCTCTGGCGGAGCAGCATTTTGTACAGGCCCTGGATTGCGACCGGCAATCGGCAGCCGCTTTTTGCGGTGTCGCCCACGCCAAGCGGTTGCAGGGGCAGTTTGATGTGGCGTATCTGCATTATCGCAAGCTGCTGGAAACCGGCGCCGAATGGGAGTCTGTTTACAGCGGCATGCTCACCTGTGCCCAGCATCTCGCCGTAAACAGTGCCGATAGCCGCTTGGCCTTGGATGCCATCGCGCTGTTAAAACACGATGGTTTACCCCATCAAGAAATCGGGCGCTTTGTGGCTGCCATAATCCGCCAGCAATACGACCTGGATAACCCCAGGGCAGAGATCTTCCTGGATGCAGCCAGCGAAGACGAACTGCTAATACTGGCGCTGCAAAAAACATTGATGCCAGATCCGGCTGTGGAAGAACTTGTGGTTATGCTACGCCGTGCCATTCTGGCGGAAGTTGCCCAAACTGCAGAGCTTCGCGATGAACTGCAGCCTCTCGCCCTGGCCATAGCCCAGTACGCAGACCGCACCGGCTACGCACTGGCCGCAGAAGACAATGAGGAACGGCTGGCATTAACGGTTAACGATAGCCTTAAAGCACAGTTGGTGATGGGCGAAACCCAAGACGCCCTGACCGGCTCGCTGATGATCAGCGCCATGTACGGGGCACTCTTCCATCAGGCGTTTGCAGTGCAGCTTGGACAATGGAACCTGGTGGACTGGCCATTGGCACTGCAGCCGGTACTGGCCGCCAGTTACTATCACCGCGCAGAAGAAGAAGGCATCAAACAGTGCTTCGATGAAAAAGCAGAAGAACTCTGCCTGGATAAAACCGACGTTCCGCAAGCCTGGCCCGCCTGGTCGAAGCTGGCTTACCGCGCACAAACCAGCCTTAAGTCGGTGATGGCAACAGAATTAGGCCTGGCCACAGACACACTGCCAGACACCTTGCGCGTAATGGTGTGTGGCGCTCAGTCTGGCCAGCGGGCCATGGAACTTGCCCGCTACCTGGCAGATGTGGAAGTGATCGCCGTGGATGAATCCCTGGCCAACATCGCCAAAGCCACACGCATGGCCGCCGAATCCGAGACCAACAACATAGTATTCTGGCCCTGGTCCATCGCCCAGCAGTTTGTGGCAGACGGCCACCAGGTTCACTGGGTTGAAGTCGGCCGCTTACCTTCTCCCGCCATGACAGAGCTTTCACTGGCAGCGGTGGTGAACAGCGCCTCCGGTTCTGGCGCGATTGTGCACCTGCATACCGCCATCGCCGAGCAAACAACCGGCGACCGGCAGATGCGGAAGCTGATTGCAGAACACGGACTTCAACCAACCCGCTCGACCTTGCGCAAACTTCGCAGCATGGTGCTAACCAACCGCCAGGATGCCACCTGGCAAGAACTTGCCCACGAAGACGACTTCTACAGCCTCGGCGGCTGTCGCGATCGCTGGTTTCGGCCGCAGGATGAGGCACAGCTGAAAGACTTGATGGCGATGGTGAGTAATGAAGTGGAATGGAAGCTGGTAAAGGCCCGTGATGAAGATGGCCACAGCCTGGCTACGCGGCCTGTGCAAAGGCAGATTCAGGCAGAGGCACTTGGGAGTGAGGTGCAGAGTGTGGTTGGCCAGAATTTGAGTGTGTATTTTCAACGGCGGCGGTGAAGGAAAGAAGGATAGCGGTGCCTACCGGCCCGCCGCTTCATTACCCCCTCTCCCCCAACCCCTCTCCCGCCAGGGGCGAGGGGCTTACACACCTGAGGCCTGAGGCTTTGGCTATGAGGCTCCAGGATTCCGTGTCTTTACTCCCCTCGCCCCTGGCGGGAGAGGGGTTGGGGCGGTCCGACGCTTCGGGAGGGGGTAATGAAACGGCGGCCTGCAAGGGCCAACATCATTTTTACTTATTCACCACCCCCCCCACAACCCTACCCCCGGCACTCCAAAGCCTCATAAATAACCGAAAGCACAACATCCGTTTGCCGCAAAATATCGTGATTCCAAAACCTCAGCACCTCGAACCCCAGGGAGCGCAACCAAGCATCTCTTTCCTTGTCACTTTCCGAATCATTATGCTGGCCGCCATCGGCTTCAACGATCACCTTTGAACCGAGATGCACGAAATCAACTATGTACCGCCCAAGGGGTTGCTGGCGGCGGAAACGTTTGCCGTTCAGGCGGTATGCTCGCAGGTAATACCAGAGCTTTTTCTCCGCATCGGTCATGTTTTGGCGCAGGTGTTTTGCGAATTGAGCTTGGTTCATTTTGCCATCCTTGGCTTGGTTGAAAGACCCCCTCTCCCCAACCCCTCTCCCGCAAGGGGCGAGGGGCTTTACTGCACTCCCTCAGACTCTGGGTGTGTAGCTCCCCTCGCCCCTCGCGGGAGAGGGGTCGGGGGAGAGGGGGTACACGATGCGGCGGCCCGCAGGGCCAACATCCTTTTAGTTAAATATAAGGAACCAAAGATTCCCCATACAAATGCAAATCCTCCAAAACCTGCTGCCTCTGCGGAGTCAGTTCCGGATCACTCGCAAGCCTTTGCAGTTCAAGCCCAAACGCCTCCAACGACAACCACCCTTTCTTCGGTGCCATCAACCGCTGGGTACGAAACGCCTCCCAGCGCTCCGATTCCTCACTGGTCAGCGAATCCGGATAATTACGGGCGCGATAGCGAAATAGCAGTTCCTGCAGGCGCTCATCTTTAAAGTTGAAGGTTTCTTCCGCCAGCGATTCGGGCGGTGTTTGCAGTACGCGGTTCAGTTCACTGCGGTCGGCAGCAGAAATAAAACCTCCGGCGTAGAGTTGTTCGTCCGGGTCGGTCAGGTCGCCTTCGTGTGGCTGGCCGAATGCTTCGGCAATCCTCTCTGGCAACCCTTCGGCCTTTCTCAGTAGCGCAAGATTGGCACGAAGGGTGGCGCCATCCAGTTGCAATTCTTCCAATCGCTCGGCAGAGAGCGTGGAGAGCATGTTTGCAGGTGCCAGCACCGGGCATTTATTCAGCTGCACGCCTTTGAGGGGGAACCGGCTTTTTTCACCAAGCTGCGCCTGGGCGGTGAACACCCTTTCGCGAATCTGCTCGGGTGTGGCGTTAATCAGCTCACTTGGGTCTTCCCGCAGGTCGTACACGATTACCAGATTTTTGTTACTGGGGTGCTCGGCAATAGGCGCGACCATAGCACAACAGCCGCGAGTGGCCGGGTATTTGGCAGAGATGTGAAATACCGGCTTTATGGCTGCTGCATCAAGCATAGCCCGGGCCGAGTGTTTGTCTTTATTATTCAGCACAAAATCGAACAACTTTGGCTGCTTTTCCCGGATCAGCCGGGCAACAGCAAGGGTGGCCTCCACATCCGACATGGCATCGTGTGCCGCTTCATGGGCAATGCCGTTCGCGGCCGTAAGCGCTTCCAGTTTGAAGCTGGGGCTGCCGTCTTCCTTGCGCGGCCAGTTTATGCCTTCGGGCCGCAAGGCGTAGGTTAGCCGCACCATGTCGATAATATCCCAGCGGGAATTGCCGTTTTGCCACTCCCGGGCATAGGGGTCTTGCAGGTTGCGGTACAGGGTGTGGCGGGTTACTTCATCGTCAAAACGCAGGCTGTTATAGCCCACCACGCAGGTGCCTGGCTGGCTGAACGCTTCGTTTATCCGGGCGATAAACTCCGTTTCCGGGTAACCATCCGCCATCGCCTTCTGCGGCGTAATGCCAGTAATCAGGCAGGCTTGTGGTGATGGCAGGTAGTCGTCGGTGGGTTTGCAGTAAATAACCAGCGGGTCTTCAATAACATTCAGATCCGCATCGGTTCGCACGCCGGCAAATTGCGAAGGCCGGTCGTGAATCGGGTCGACACCAAAGGTTTCGTAGTCGTGCCAGTAAAAAGAGCGGATCAAAGGAAGACTCCCAGCATATGAATCGTTAAGCTCAAGAGTCTAGCAAAATCAAAACAGGTTGTTACCCATATCAACCTGATGGGTCTGCAGCCGATCCACGCCACCATTTACAAAAGTGCCCAGATCAACGGTCATATTGGTAGGCAAATTGATAAATACACCTTGGCCTACATTGATCGTGTTGGCACCATCCAGGCTCTGCCAATCCATCTCTTCACGCTGGAAGCCGATAAAAAAACCATCGGTAAACCCGTTGTTCTCTCCACCCACGCTAATAGAACGCAAATCCGTTAACGGCGCGCAGTTCGCCCCTGAGACACAACTGCCTGGCGATATACCAATGTGAGAAGCCCGCTTATTGGTGGCCGCACCGGTGCTATCCATCAGTACAGCGTCGTGCTTCGCCCCGGTATTGTCCTCAAACTTAAGGCCAATATCACCACTAAAACTCGCAGTACTGGAAGAAACCGACCCTCTAGCCTGCCCAAAGCCCATACGAAAGCCTGCCAACCCGGCGCCGTCTTCAGCCAATTCGATATAGGGCTTGCGTGCTTCGAATGGAATCACATCGCCCGCATTATAGGCAACCCCGTTAAACTCATCGCCATTATTACGGGCAATATGGCCCAGGGCCACATGCCGGGCGGCGAAGTCTGCACCGCCATCAATCTGGCCAACCTGAATATCATCAATATTTACACGGGTTTCGACATCCACGCCCAGAGTCATGCGCGTATACTCGTGAGCCGAGCCAGAAATATTCTCAATCTGCATAAACGCCTGCCCTGTTACGTTGCCCATGGCCGATTCCGAAATGGGTTCCAGCTCAGCCTGGGCAACAGGCACCGCACCCAGGCAGAACGTAATGAGGGCAGCGTATCCATACGCGTGATGTCTCATAGCAATGTCTCGGATTAAGG
>NZ_JBQDCO010000068.1:0-13860 GCF_052091845.1 Marinobacter sp.
GAGCAGAGGATTGAAAATCCTCGTGTCGGTGGTTCGATTCCGCCTCCGGGCACCACTCTTTCCCTCCAATCAATAACTTAGGAGGGATTTAAGAGTTGTCCCATCATTAGTCCCCACATCCTAGAATTGCTTGAAAAAACTCCAATCTACTGAATTGTGATCTTGGCTTTCCAAATCTCTGTATTACAAAAAATCCCCATAACACCCTATTTTTCCATTCTCATTTAATCACAAAGCCCCCTTCTGGCCAATTGCTTGCTGCGCCAACGACTTCATGTACGCTGAATTCAGACCGGTCTTAACAAACCTCTTAATTCAGAAGGAAGTCCAACATGCACAACCATTACAGTCACATCCGCAACCTGCTTCAGGATGCCCTCATCATTGCCTGGCTGCTCGACCACTTCAAAAGCGCAACCGTAACGCTGGAGCTGGAGTGCCATGACGGCACCACAGCCACTATTACTGAAACCTTGGCGGAGCTGATCGCAAATACGCTGGAGACAAGCTCCCAACTGATACAAACGCCGCAAAAATCAAAATCGCTGGCGGACAGTCTTGGCGACATCAAACAACACCACTGGTTTTAAGGAGCCCGAGCATGAAATTCATGAAACAGGCCCAACAACTGGCCGCAGAGCTTTCCAGACAATTTGGCAGCGACGAAATCATCTTCAGCGCCCAAATGCGCCAAGGCGACGACTGGATTACGCTTGAGCTGTACCGCAACGAGGAAGACCCTCACCGGCTGCATGCTGTGATGGACTTCGACACTGGCGGGAACATTCTGCTGCAAACCGAAAAGTCACCTCACTAGTTTCTGCCGCCGTCCATCCCCGACGATGCTACTTCCTCGGGGATGGGTTTTACTCTTCTTATGACAACAGTTAGGCCTAACTGTCGTCGAAAACAGACGTTGCAACCGGATACCTATCGTCGAGACTCAACGCACTCGTTGAGCGGAGATCAAGCTTCCCGAGTTTCATTGGGCGGGGCATCAATTGCCGCCGATCGCCTCTTCCTCTAAGCTCCCTAATCATTATTCTGAAAACTGCCTGTCGCAGCGACATTTATCATCGCGTTAGTGCGCTATCCTGAACAAAATCGTACGACCGAAACACCCGCGAGAGAATCCATGAACAACACGGAACAGCAATTCCTCAAAGCCTTGACGACAAACTCTGGAAAGCCGCCGACAAGCTTCGCGCCAATCTGGACGCCGCCAATTACAAGCATGTCGTGCTGGGCCTGATCTTCCTGAAATACGTTTCCGACGCCTTTGAGGAGCGTCAGGAAGAACTGCTGGAACTGTTCAAGGACGAAAGCAACGACATCTACTATCTCCCTCCCGGAGACTTCAACAGCGACGAGGACTACCAGCAAGCGCTCCAAGAAGAACTGGAAGTATTGGATTACTACCGCGAAGCCAACGTATTCTGGGTGCCCAAAGCCGCCCGTTGGAACACCCTGAAAGAAAAATCCGTGCTACCGGTTGGCACCCTGCTCTGGCAGGACGACGCCGGTAATGACGTAAAGCTGCGCTCCGTCTCCTGGCTGATCGACAACGCCCTGGAAGCGATCGAGACACACAACAAAAAGCTCAAAGGCATTCTCAACCGCATCAGCCAGTACCAGCTCGATAACGACAAGCTGCTGGGGTTGATCAACACCTTTTCGGACACCTCCTTCACCAAGCCCGTGCTGGACGGCGAGAAGCTGAACCTGCAAAGCAAAGACATCCTCGGCCATGTGTACGAGTACTTCCTGGGCCAGTTCGCTCTCGCCGAAGGCAAGCAGGGTGGCCAGTACTACACCCCCAAAAGCATCGTTACCCTGATTGTCGAAATGTTGCAGCCATACTCCGGCCGCGTGTACGACCCCGCCATGGGTTCTGGCGGTTTCTTTGTTTCCAGCGACAAGTTCATCGAAGAGCACGCCAGCGAGCAGCATTACGATGCCGCCGAGCAGAAAAAGCACATCTCCGTATACGGCCAGGAATCCAATCCCACCACCTGGAAACTGGCCGCCATGAACATGGCCATCCGGGGCATCGACTTCAACTTCGGCAAGAAAAACGCCGATACCTTTCTGGACGACCAGCACCCGGACCTGCGCGCCGACTTCGTAATGGCCAACCCGCCGTTCAACATCAAGGACTGGTGGAGCGAATCCCTGGCCGAAGACGCCCGCTGGCACTACGGCACACCGCCCAAAGGCAACGCTAACTTCGGTTGGATGCAACACATGCTGCATCACTTAGCACCAACAGGCAGCATGGCCCTGCTGCTAGCCAACGGCTCCATGAGCTCCAACACCAACAACGAAGGCGAAATCCGCAAGCGTCTGGTGGAAGAAGACCTGGTGGAATGCATGGTTGCCCTGCCCGGCCAGCTGTTTACCAACACTCAAATCCCGGCCTGCATCTGGTTCCTCACCAAAGACAAATCCGGAAACACTCCCCTCTCCCCTGGCGGGAGAGGGGCCGGGGGTGAGGGGGCAAGAGGTAAACGCGACCGCCGGAACGAACTGCTGTTCATTGATGCCCGCAATCTCGGCTTTATGCGTGACCGGGTATTACGGGACTTCACAAACGAAGACATCGCCAAAATCGCCGACACTTTTCACGCTTGGCAAAAAGACGAAGGCTATGAAGACATCGCCGGCTTCTGCAAATCCGCCAGCCTAGACGAGATCAAGAAACACGATTTTGTGCTGACGCCGGGGCGATACGTGGGCGCGCAGGAACAGGAAGACGATGGTGAGCCGTTTGCTGAGAAAATGGCGCGGCTGACGGGGCAATTGCGGGAACAGTTTGCGGAGAGTGACCGGCTGGAGGCTGAGATTAAGCGGAATCTTGGGGGGCTAGGGTATGAGCTTTAACGAGTCGTTCTCTCTTCCAAGGGGTTGGAAAATGCAAACTGTAGGCGAACTCGTCGAGGATGGCACTCTTGCGAGACCAATGGATGGCAATCACGGAGGAATTCACCCCAAAGCTTCCGACTATGTTGATCACGGCATTCCTTTTATCATGGCGTCAGATCTTGACGGAGGACGAGTGGACCTCGCTGGCTGTAAATTCATCTCCGAAGAACAAGCCAGAAGCCTGCGAAAAGGAGTGGCGAAAGCTGGCGATATATTGCTCTCACATAAGGCAACGATCGGCCGGACAGCACTTGTTCAAAGGTCAGAATACCCGTTTGTAATGCTGACTCCCCAAGTAACGTATTACCGAATAAATAAGACTGAAAAACTTGTACCAAATTACTTAAAGGCTTATTTCGATTCATATTTCTTTCAAACCATACTGGCTCAATGGGCCGGAGCCGGCTCAACAAGGGCATACCTTGGAATTACAGGACAACTAAAACTGCCGATTGTTGTTCCGCCTATTAAATTCCAGAATGTAGTAGCCTCTCAAGCTGAAGTTTTGAATAATAAAATCCAACTCAACCACCAAATCAACCAAACCCTCGAACAAATGGCTCAAGCCATCTTCAAAAGCTGGTTTGTCGATTTCGCCAAAATCGCCGCACTGGAAGCTGGCGGCAGCGAGGAAGACGCTCTGCTCGCCGCCATGCAGGCCATTTCCGGCACCTCTTTATGCAATGCTGACGCATCCGCCGCAGGCGCTCAAGCGGAACTAACCCGCCTCCAGGCCGAACAACCCGAGCAATACGCCGAACTCCGCGCTACCGCCGAGCGGTTTCCGTCGGCTATGCAGGATAGTGAATTGGGGAAGATTCCGAAGGGGTGGCGCCCTGTTCAAGTCGAACATTTCATAGAATTGTCGTACGGGAAGGCTCTTAAAAAGACTGTTCGGATTGATGGTCCTTACCCTGTGTACGGCTCTGGTGGGATTACTGGCAGCCACAACGAACCTTTAGTCTTCGGCCCAGGAATTATCGTTGGCAGAAAAGGTACTGTCGGTAGCATCTATTGGGAATCAAAAGATTTCTACCCAATCGATACGGCATACTACGTGTCACCTAAGAACGGCGGCTCACTTTCATTTTCGTACTATTTGCTACAAACCCTCGGCCTGAAAGAGATGAACACTGATGCTGCGGTACCAGGGCTCAACAGAAACAACGTTTATCGACTTGAGATCCCCTTTTATCCCGTGCCAATTATCGAAAGATTTACCCAGATTGTAGATTCGATTTCCAGAAAAATCTCAGCCTCCAACGCTGAAAGCGAGTTGCTAACTGAATTTCGCGATAGCCTTCTACCCAAGCTCCTCTTCGGCGAACTTTCTATAACGGACGCAGAATGCCAGCTAGCAGAAGCCGAAGAGGTAGAAAATGTTTAAAATCGACCGAACTTCCAACCGCATCAACCCCCTGGAAGCTAAGCGCTTCAGCGATCTCGGTTTCACCGAACGCAAGCATCTGCAGGAGTGGTTAGAGAACTACCCGCAAGCCCTAGCCCAAGGCGATGGGGAGGAACTGCTGATTATCCAGAAGGAGTTCGACGGTTTCGACGATACGCGCGAACGGCTGGATCTGCTTGCCATCGATAAAGACGGTAATCTGGTCATCATCGAGAACAAACTCGATGACAGCGGCCGGGATGTGGTGTGGCAGGCGCTCAAGTACGCTAGCTACTGCGCCAACCTGAAGAAACAGCAGGTGGTGGAGATTTTTCAACGCTACCTCACCCAGAAAGCCCAAACCGAAGGCGGCGAGCCTGCCGATGCAGAGAAGCTGCTACTGGAGTTTCTGCAGGCCGATGATCTGCCATCCGTGCAGCTCAACACACTGAAAAGCCAACGCCTGATTCTGGTGGCCGCAAATTATCGCAAGGAAGTCACCAACACCGTGCTCTGGCTCAGCCAGTTCGGCGTGAACTGCCAATGCTTCAAGGTGACACCCTGGCAAGCGGGCAACGAGCTATTCCTGAATGTGGAACAGATTATCCCCACCCCGGAAGCCTCGGACTTTATGATCGGCATGATGGCCAAGGAAGCTGAGGAAAAGAGCTCCAGCAATGAGCAGAAGAACCGGCACACACTTCGTCTGGCTTTCTGGGAGCAAGCACTGGAAGCCTTCAGCCATAGTAATTGCTCGTTGTTTAACAACATCAGTCCTGCCAAAGATCACTGGCTGAACGCCGGCTCCGGGATCAGCGGCATGGGCTACCAGCTCATCTTTGGCAAAAACGAAGTGCGTGTTGGCTTGAGTATGCAGAGTCGTCGTGCCGAGGCGAATCTTTTTGTCTTTGATCATTTGCTGAGCATGAAATCACAGATTGAAGCCGCTTTTGGTAACGAGTTGGTCTGGCTTCCTTTACCCGACAAGATTGCCTGCCGCATCCAGTTCGAGAACCCTGTCGACGGCTACAATAAGACCAACTGGCCAGAAATGATTCAATGGCTGGTTGAACACATGACTCGGTTGGAGAAGGCTCTGAGCGGGCCGTTAGACAAAGTTCGGCAGGAGCTCAGAACCACAAACTTCGATAAAGAGGGGGTCGTTGAGCACGACCAATAAGGCTGCAGCACACACATGAAAGGAGTTCAGTTGTTGCAAATTTTGCACATACTGCCCGAGCGGGAGATCGCGCGAACCTTCCGGCATTTCCGGATAGTTCAAATCAAGTGGTGCAGATGTTCCGTTTTGGAACTCATGGTTAAAGGAAATCCGCAAACTCCCGAAGCTTCGAAACCGTTTGAGGCAACTGCTGCTTTTGCAGCGTTGCCAAAAACGTATCAACGGTAAGCGGCGGGTTCTTAAGCGCTGAACGCTGCGCCTGAAAAGCGCGGAGACACAATGTGGGTGCCATGTCGATCTGGTAAAGAATAAAGTCATCCGGGTGAATCACTTCAATATCGTACTGGTTAAGCGCTGCTGCGGGAAAATCTTTCTGGTTGAAGGTAACAATGGCGTTAGCGTTACAACGGATGGCCGCTGCCAGCACGTGGCGATCATCCGGGTCCGGAAGTTCCAGCCCCTCTATAAGGGGCTCATACCCATATACTTTTGCATCGCGCACATGCCGGTCCATCAGCTCCCTCGCCCGAGACAAGCTTTCCGGCGAATGCTTTTTGGCTCTTAGCAGCGCATTAATCCATTCATCATGGATATGATCCGTCCAGTGCGCCTTAAACAGGTCCGTCAATGCCAGGCGCATCAGCGCATCTCGCAAGGGCGCGGGATACAAGACACAGGCATCGTAAACGACGGCAAACTTGCTCATTTCCTGTTAGTACCCCATTCCTTCGTTTTGAGAAAGTTCCGCCAATTCGTCCAGCGCTGAGTGCCGTTGGCGGTCTACCTGTTCCTTGTAGCTCAATACGTCTTGCAACTTTACTCGCCGGTGGGCACCCACCTTTCGAAACGGGATATCTCCTGCCTCCAGCAACTTCACGAGGAAGGGTCGGCTAACATTCAATAGGTTTGCCGCATCCTGTGTGCTGATTTCCTGATGATAGGGGATGAGACTGATCGCATTACCCTGCGACACTTCCGCCAGCACGTCCAACAGTATTTGCAGCACATGCCCCGGCAACACCAACTCGTCGGCCTCGCCGTTGCTGCCACGCAATGAGAGCTGTACCCGGTCCACATCCGTGTACTTCGACAAGGTGCGGCTGGAAACCTTGGCCTGTTCAACCTCTGCCGCCGTTGGCAAATGCACAATTTTTTGAGCAGACATAGCGTCCTCCTGATATGCAAATGGCAACTGTCTGGCCACCCATTATGCCGATCAAACGAAATAAACGAAACAGCCGAAATAGACGATTTTGCTATAAGTACGTTCAAGCTGTAGCCGTTTAGCGAGCTATCGTCCATAATTTGGCCTAGCTTATTGGAATTGCATGTATTTTCTTAAGCAGTCAATCTTTGGTGTATCCGATGGAAGTAAGGGAGTACGGGGTGACCGAAGATCAGTTGGAACAACAATGCCTGGAATGGTTCGCCGAAGGGGGCTGGGAAATTGGTCATGGCCCAGATATAGCGCCAGACGGTGAAGCTCCGGAGCGGGCCGACTACAGGCAAGTGTTGTTGCTGGCGGATCTTGAGGCAGCGATACAGCGCATTAACCCTCACCTGCCCCAGAACGCGGTTGACCAGGCCATAGCCGTTGCCCGAAAGCCTGAAAGTTTAGATGTGGTGATCAGCAACCGGGCCTTTCATCGCCTGCTGTTGGACGGTGTTCCGGTTGAGTACAAGCTGCCCAGAGCTTCTACTGAAGAGAGCGACAAGGTGGTTCACGATCAGGCCTTTCTGGTTGATTTCAGTGATCTTTCCGCCAACCGTTTCCGGGCCATCAACCAGTTCACCATTGAGGGCACGAAACAGCTGCGCCGGCCCGACATTGTATGTTTCATTAACGGCCTGCCCTTGGCAGTGCTGGAGCTTAAAAGCCCCAGCGCCGAGAACGTGGACATCTGGGATGCGTTCAACCAGATCCAGACATACAAAGACGAAGTGGCTGACCTGTTCGCGTATAACGAAGCCGCTATCATCAGTGACGGCTACTTCGCCCGCGTTGGCTCCCTCACCGCCAGCCAGGAGCGCTACATGCCCTGGCGCACCCTCAAGCATGAAGACGACAAGCCCCTGCTGGAATGGCAGTTGGAGACGATGGTACGGGGCTTCTTCGATCGAGAGCTGTTCCTGGATTACATCCGCTACTTTGTGATCTTCGAGACGGACTCCGACAAGCTGATCAAGAAGATCGCCGGTTACCATCAGTTCCATGCGGTGCGTGAGGCTGTTCGTGCAACTGTGATTGCCGCTCGGGATATGAGCGGCGATGGTATCAGCGAGAAGCGGGCTACCTACGGCGACGAGGTTCTGCCGGGCAGCAAGAAAGCAGGCGTGGTGTGGCACACACAGGGCTCTGGCAAGAGCATTTCCATGTGCTGTTATGCCGGCAAGTTGCTGCAACAGCCGGAAATGAACAACCCCACCCTGATTGTGGTGACTGACCGCAACGACCTGGACAACCAGCTCTTCGCCACTTTCAGCGCCGCCCGGGAGTTGTTGAAGCAGGAGCCGGTGCAAGCCGATGATCGTGACACTTTGCGCCGACTGCTATCGGAACGGGAATCCGGCGGGATTATCTTCACTACAGTGCAAAAGTTCGCCCTGCTGGACAGGGAATCAGGCCACCCTGTCCTAAACGACCGCCATAATATTGTGGTGATCTCAGACGAAGCCCATCGCAGCCAGTATGGCCTGAAAGCCACCCTGAAAAAAGACGGCAGCTATAAGTTCGGCTACGCCCGCCACATGCGAGACGCCGTGCCCAATGCCTCTTTCATTGGTTTTACCGGTACACCCATCGCCAATGAAGATAAGGACACCCGCGCCGTGTTCGGCGATTACGTGTCCATCTACGACATCCAGGATGCGGTAGACGATGGCGCAACCGTGCCCATCTTCTACGAATCTCGCCTGGCCAAGCTGGATATCAACCGGGAAGCCATCGAAGAGCTTTCTGAGCAGGTCGAGGAAGTGGTTGAAGACGACGAAGACGTTGGCAACCGCGAGAAAACCAAAGGCGAATGGAGCCGGCTGGAAAAACTGGTGGGCGCCGGCCCGCGCCTGGAACAGGTGGCGGAAGACTTGGTGAATCACTTCGAGATCCGCAACAGCACCACCGACGGCAAGGGCATGATTGTGGCGATGAGCCGCGAAATTGCTGCGCATCTGTATAACGAACTCGTCGCTCTGCGCCCCGAATGGCACGACGAAGACCCGGAGAAAGGCGTAATCAAGGTTGTCATGACCGGCTCCGCCGCAGACCGGGCCTTGCTGCAGCCGCACATCCACAACAAGAAAACCAAGAAGCGACTTGAGAAGCGCTTCAAAGACGTAAACGATCCGCTCAAGCTGGTGATCGTTCGGGATATGTGGCTGACCGGCTTCGATGCGCCCTGCTGTCACACCATGTACGTAGACAAGCCCATGAAGGGCCACAACCTGATGCAGGCCATTGCCCGGGTGAACCGCGTGTTCAAGGACAAGCCCGGCGGGCTGGTGGTGGATTACATCGGCATCGCCAACGAGCTCAAGCAGGCCCTGAAAACCTACACCGACGCCAAAGGCAAGGGCACGCCCACCCACAGCGCGGAAGAAGCCTACGCCATCCTGCTAGAGAAGCTGGACATCATCCACGGCATGTTCGCTCCCGGCACAAAAGGCGCGGGCTTCAGCTACAGTGGCTTTGAAATCGAACCCTATAAGCTGCTGGTACCCACCGCCAACTACATCCTCGGCCTGGAAGACGGCAAAAAGCGCTTCCTGGATACCGTGCTGGCCATGAACAAAGCGTTCTCCCTTTGCGCAACGCTGGACGAAGCGCAGTCGCTGCAAAAGGAAGTCGCGTTTTTGTCTCAAGTGAAAACGGCGATCACCAAGTTCACCAGCGTGGACAAGAAGCTGACAGAGGAAGACAAAAAGTCCGCTCTGAAGCAGATACTGGATAACGCGCTGATAGGCGGGGGCGTAACCGACGTGTTTGCGCTATGTGGCTTAGACAAACCCAACATCGGCCTGCTCTCTGAAGAGTTTTTGGAGGACGTTCGGCAGATGCCGTACAAGAACTTCGCCGTGGAGCTGCTGGAAAAGCTACTGAAGGATGACATCAAGGCCAAGACCCGCAATAATGTGGTGCAAGAGAAGAAGTACGCCGACCGCCTACAAGAGACGCTGCGCAAGTACAACAACCGGGGCATTGAAACGGCACAGGTAATCGAAGAGCTGATCGCCATGGCCAAGCAGTTTCAGGCCGAAATGGAACGGGACGCAGCTCTTGGCCTAAATCCGGACGAAATAGCCTTCTACGATGCCCTAGCCAGCAATGAAAGCGCGGTGCGCGAACTGGGCGATGAGATCTTGAAAAAAATTGCTGTCGAGATTACCAGCAAACTGCGTAAATCCACCACTGTGGACTGGCAGGTACGGGAAAGCGTGCGGGCCAAGCTGCGAATCCTGGTGCGTCGCACATTGCAGCGGTATAAATACCCGCCGGACAAAGCGCCGGCAGCGATTGCATTAATTATGGAACAAGCAGAAGCACTATCAAATCACTGGACTGGATGACGACAGAGAACCGACGGCCCGGTTCGCGCCCAATCGACTTGGTGGCGACGACGGCAAGCTCTGGTCAGATCAAAGCGTATCGGGAGCCATTGACGCCCTGATCGGCGTGAAAATTCCGCTGACACACTACGATTATTTGGAGCGACGAGATGGAGAGCCAACAAAAAACCGTTGATACACTCCGCGAAGATGTCGTCACCGCTGCAGTGGAGCTATTCGAAGGTGATCAAAGGGCTGCAAAGGCTTGGCTGAACCAGCCCCTTCGCGCGATTGGTAATGAGGTGCCAGCGCTGTACATGAACTCTCCGGAAAAAATTCAGGAAATACGCGATATTATCGGCCGGCTGGGGCATGGCGTTTGGACATAGATTGGTCACCTGTTGTGGAACGACCGTATTTTTTAGAATAACGACTGAACTCCGAAGCCGGTCAGATTACTCCATGATGTACCGACAGTGCACCTCCAATGTACCCACAGTGTAGTGGTTCAATGATTCCGGGCACCACTATTTAACGATTTAGCCCGCCTCGATGCGGGCTTTTTCGTTTCTGCTCTCTCCCCAATGGGGCACCAAGCAACAAAATCACCTAACAGCCCCTCAAATCAATAAGTTGACCGAACGGGATATCTGTACCTTACGCAAGACTTTTCGCACGAGCCATTCTACCCTTAAGATGAAGTAAAAAGGCCTACTAGAACTGTTTCCAGAATAAGGAAGATCCCGATGACCACAACGCCGCAAGTCACACTCAAGGCCACGCCAACACAACCCGAACTGGCCCTGCCCGCCATAGGCCAGGGAACCTGGTACATGGGAGAGGGTCTGGCACCGAAAGATCAGGACGTCAGGGCGCTCCAACAGGGGCTCGACTCGGGCCTTGCGCTTATCGACACTGCGGAAATGTACGGCAACGGGGCCGCGGAAGAAGTCGTTGGTGAGGCACTGCGTGGGCGACGGGACGATGCCTTTGTGGTTTCCAAGGTTTATCCCTGGAATGCTGGCTGTAAAGATACCATCAAGGCCTGCGAAAATAGTTTGAAGCGCTTGGGCACCGACTGCCTGGATCTTTATTTGCTGCACTGGCCAGGCACAATCCCCCTGGAAAAAACCTTCGAAGCTTTTCAGCGACTGCAGGAGCAAGGCAAGATTAAACGCTTCGGTGTCTCCAATTTCGACGTGGATGATATGAAGGAAGCCTACCAAACCGATGGCGGCTCAGAGTGTGCAGTGAACCAAGTGCTCTATCACCTGGGGTCCCGTGGCATCGAGCATTCCCTGCACCCTTGGCAGCGGGAGCAAAACATACCGGTCATGGCCTACTGCCCCATTGCTCAGGGCGGCAGCTTGCGCCGGGAACTGATGACCGACGCCACCGTAATGGACATAGCCAGAGAGTTGAACGCCACTCCGGCCCAGGTGCTGCTGGCTTGGGCCATCCGCCCGGTGAACGATCAGCGAGACGTCATCGCCATTCCCAAAGCCGCCAATCTGGAGCATGTAGAGCAGAACGCTGCCGCCCTGTCCCTTCAGTTAAGCGGCGATGCGCTTGCACGACTAGATAAGGCCTTCCCCGCACCCGGGCACAAGATCTCTCTCGATATCATGTAGGCGAATATACCACTGCAAAGACCCGGCTCACTTCTTAATGGGCCGGGCCTTAGCGGGCTGAATCGTTTTCCCGAACCGGCAAGTCGTTTACACTGCCCCACCTTGCTTGCTCGACGACCTTTCCAATCGCCGACCGAATCACTGTTTGTAGTTAAAACCACCTCCGAGGTTTTCATGTTTTCTGGATTGAGCTCTGTTTTTCATCCTCTTATGCGGCTAAGCCTTGTTTCTCAAATTGCCATCGGCATAGCTGCCGGCGTGTTATTAGTGTTCATATCGCCAGAGGCCGCAGGCTCTGTGGCGCTTCTTGGCCAGCTATTTGTCTCAGCATTGAAAGCTGTGGCACCTGTGCTGGTTTTTGTGCTGGTAGCTGCGGCTATTGCAGGGCACACAAAGGGGCAGCCCACCCATATTCGGGGTGTGCTAATGCTTTATATAATCGGCACGCTTGCGGCCGCACTGGTTGCCGTAGTCGCCAGTTTCCTGATACCTACAGAATTAACCCTGGACCTGTCGGAGGTCAGTGGAAACCCACCTTCAGGCGTTGTGGAAATCCTGAAAAACCTGGTGCTCAGCGCTGTAGCCAATCCTGTCACCGCGCTGATGGAAGCGAATTTTATTGCCATACTGGTATGGGCGGTTGGCCTTGGCTTTATGTTGCGCAATGCCAGCGACTCGACACGCCAAGGGCTTAACGATCTTTCGGAAGCAGTGTCCGGAATCGTACGCGGTGTCATCAACCTTGCGCCTTTAGGCATTTTCGGGCTTGTTGCCAACACACTGGCAGAGTCGGGTCTTGGCGCTCTGCTTGAGTATGGCCAACTGCTTGGCGTTATTGTGGGCTGTATGCTGTTTGTGGCGTTGGTAACAAACCCATTGCTGGTGTTCTGGCAGACTCGCAGCAACCCTTATCCATTGGTATTTGAATGCCTGCGCGGCAGCGCGATCACCGCCTTTTTTACGCGCAGCTCAGCGGCTAACATCCCTGTTAACCTCGCCCTGTGTGAGCGCATGAAGCTGGATACCGACACCTATTCGATCTCTATTCCGCTGGGCGCAACCATCAATATGGCCGGTGCGGCGATTACCATCTCGGTGATTACTCTGGCTACGGCGCACACCCTGGGCATACCTGTTGATTTCCCCACTGCATTGATTCTGTGCGTGGTCTCGGCCTTGGCCGCATGCGGCGTTTCCGGCGTTGCCGGAGGCTCATTGCTTCTGATTCCCATGGCCACCAGTTTGTTCGGCGTGCCCGTTGAAATCGCCATGCAGGTGGTTGCCATTGGTTTTGTAATCAGCGTGGTGCAAGATTCCACCGAAACAGCTCTCAACTCTTCCACCGATGTGCTGTTCACGGCTGCGGCCTGTCGGCGGGCGGAAGCCAAACAGGAATGAGTGTTAAAAGGTTTTGCGAACGGAGGGACACAAAATGCTAGCTCAGTCCCGCAACCTTGTTTTTGTCGGCATGCCAGGCAGCGGCAAAAGTACGGTGGGCGTGCTGATTGCCAAGAGACTCGGGCTGGGCTTTCTCGACACAGACTTACTGATACAGCAGGAAACCGGCCGCACGCTCCAGCACATAGTTGATCAGGATGGCTATGTGGCACTGCGCGAGACCGAGGAAAAGGTGCTGTTGAATGTGAACGTGCAACAGCATGTTATCAGCACCGGTGGAAGCGCGGTTTACAGCGACGCAGCCATGAGGCACCTCAAAACCGGGGGCACTGTTGTATTCCTTGATATCTCTTTGGACACAGTGTGCTCGCGGATTGGCGACTACAGCCTCAGGGGTATTTCAAAGAGGCCGGATCAATCGCTTCTTGAACTTTACGAGGAGCGATCCGCCCTGTATTCCTGCTATGCCGACCTGACAGTTCAGGGCGACGGTCTCAGCCAGGAACAGGTTTGTGATGCTTTGATAGACGGCCTGCACAGAATTGGATACGAGTGAGGGTGAAGGTCACCCCTGCCAACTAATTACCCCAACTCAGCCTCAGGCAACCACCCTGCCATTCCCATAAAGTGGAACAGCACGGTCAACACACCAAAAACAAGCACCAGTACGATGGCAGCGTTTCCACCTGGGGCCATAAAACCCGACCTGCCACCTTCCAGCATTCTGGATTTCCGCGCTAACAAGGCCGGAATGATGCATGCCCAGACTGCCGCCGCAGCGCCGGCGTAGCCGATGGCCA
>NZ_JBQDCO010000069.1:0-13042 GCF_052091845.1 Marinobacter sp.
CCCGCCTTATTCATGAGTATGCTGATTGAGCGTCGCGAAGCCCCAGGTTGCTGGCACCGACTCCCAGCAGCCGTATTTGCGGTGTGAGTACCTGCCGATATATACCCAAATAGTACGGTTTCTTTGTTGCTATATAACCTTCAGTAATCGATTCCGGCCATCAGGGCAGCCGTGATCGCCAGCCATCGTGATGGCCGCCTTGCGCTTGGATCGGTTGTGATATCAACCGTGTATCAGCTCAGTGCGGTCAGCTTCGGTAGCCCCTTAAGCAAGGTGGGCCACCATTTGTCAGCGGCATCGCCAAGGTGAACAGTGATGCGCCGGGCGTGTAGCGAGATAGTGGACGCGATCTTGAGCACTTGCTCGCGCATCCGGCTCAGGCTCCAGCCTTGGTGGGTTTGCCGCTCCAGGAGGCAGCGCAGTCCATGCAAGACCTGGTAGGCGTAGAGACTCAGTAGCAGACTCACTTCGTTGCGGGCCATCACCTCTTGAACGGTGGAAGCGCCGCGGTCGGTCGAGGAGAGATGCACGTCGAGTGCTGATTTCACCTCGCCCATGTGCGCCTCGGCACTGCCGCGCTTACGGTAGAGCGCCAGAACCTTCTCCGGCGGCCAGTCGAACTGGCTGAGATTGGTGACCAGGAAGAAGGCATGCAGCAGTAGGTCATCGGGACGTTCTTGGACCACCAGTACCACGCGCCTTGGCGTCGGCCAGGTGCCGGCTTGGTACGCCAGGTCATGGCACCATTCACGAGGCTGCTCAGGTGGTCGGCCACTCGGTCGCTTGAGATAGGGCGCTGCCAGCTTCTGCAGACCTGTATGGCTACGCAGCCGACCCAGGTACTCGATGTCGCGCTCTTCCAAGGCCTCCAATGTCGCATTGTCAGTGAAGCCAGCGTCGATGCGCACTCGCACCTGGGCACCGGTGCTCTCGTTGAGTCGCCGTACTAGATGAGGGATCCAGGTGTCGGCATCCTCGGCTGGGCCGGCATTGCCCTCCCGCAGCAAGCCGCCCACCATGTCGCCGGTCTCCGCCAACGATGCGACCAGCGGCGAGTAGATGCGGGCACCGTAATGACCATGAAAGGCCGAGCCGCCCTGGTGACCGTGAGCCTCAATCGGCAGACCATCGATGTCCAGTGTCAGCTGATGAGGGCGTTTGCCCTTCTCCAGCGAGGTCAGACGCCAGACCACCAGTCGCAGCAGGCCTTCGTGTACGGCATCGATGTTGTCGCTACGCCCGAGACATGCCAGCAGCCGCGATAATGTGGCTTGAGAGGGCCGATCTTGAGCCAATGGCGTCATGCCGCGCGCATCGCTGCAGGCCAGTTGCCAGAGCGGGTCACGGCGCAGCGTGTCGGTATCGCTGAGGTCGATCCAGCCCATCGCGCGCTGCAGCACCAGCGTTCGCAGCTGACTGGCCAGGGAGTGACGGATACGTAGTGGGTTGCGTCTATCGACCAAGTTATCCTCCAGCGCGTCGATCACGCCGCTGTTGTCGAGGGCTTCACGCAGCAGCAAAGCGCCGCTGTCGCTGGTGGTGCGTTGGCCGTCGAGCTCAACGCGTATAGATCCGTTGCAGGTCGGAATCCAGGGAGATATGCTTTCACCCATAGCGGATGGTCCTCTTGAATCAGATTCTTGGCGGAATGCACTGATTTTTATAGAGAATACCATCCGCTATCTTCGTTTTCAGGCCTGCCTCATGAATAAGCCGGGATAATGCCCTTATACTCAAGGGGCTCAGCATATGTCACAACTAGGGGAAATATATTCTTTGCCAGTAGTGCCTTTGACTCTAAAAGCTTCAAATCTGTTATCGACTCGTAAATAGAAGGATCAGCCTGCTCCGTCAGCAGGCAGCCCACATGGAGCATCTTGGAGCCGTAAAACAACATAAGAACCACCTTTTTGGCCCATGTGCCTGTCTCCAGTCGATAAAAAGCGCCCCTGTTTCGCGTCCCCTTACCCGGTCGGAAAAAATTGAACCTGCGCGCGTACAGGAGGCTGGAAGCATCATCCTTGAAGATGTTATGGACGAAAGGGTTCAGCAACTCGGCATTTTCCACTCCGATCCTGGTCATATCACCATTACTGACAAACGGTTCGAACAGTTCTTCCAGATTGGTTGTCATCGCCTGTTCAAGCCAGCTTGCGTGGATGGCCGGTAACTCGCTGGCCAGTTGGATTGCCTGCTCATGGTGTCGCTTGCCGTCGGCAATGCCCTCTTCGAGAACATCTTTTAGCGTTTTCACTTTACTCACGTACTCCTTTGTTGCCCGCTCTACCACTGCCTGGTAATCCCGCAACGCCCAAGCGATATGAGATTGTCGATCAACTTCGTTGGCACATGACTCAAGCCACGTATGAATACTGTCTTGTCCGATATTCTTTCGATAACTGAGATTTTGATAGTGAGCAATTGGCAGGCCGCTGGTGTTGAGCAAACGCGATGTCCGGTGGCAAACGGTCAACCCACCCAAACCGAACGCAGAGGGAGCCTGCCGATTTTTAGTCAGGTAGATAAACAGGGTGTCGTCTGCCTGTGCTGAATCCGTGGCACCAACGGCCTTGAGGTAGCGCGCCACCTGCCTGCGCTGATCTTGCGCATTGAGCTTATTTTCGATGACGATCTGGCGTTTGCCATCGGTTATCCAGAGATCAATCTGATCCTCTTGGCCATCCGGGCAATGTTCTTTCAGCACGGTTACAGATGTCAGATCCAACCAATCCTGGCGTCCAATAACTTCCAGGAACAGTTTGAGAAACCGTGATCCCTGGTAATGCTTCCCTTTGGGGTTCAGCAGTGAATAGATAAACCGGGTATGAAGGCGGACTTCATCATTTACCGACAGAACCGAGCTGAGCAGATTGAAGTCGTTCAATCCCCGTTGTTTTTGTTGGGCTTGTTCGTCCTCAAGTGCGTCCAGTGCAGCAAAGAGTTCTTCCCATGTCGAATCCATCTTATTTGCCTTGTTCCGTTTCCACCTGATCTGGAGCAGCGCAGCTTTAACAACGGTGGAGTGTAGCGAACTGCGTACTCAAACAGGCGAATCAAGAGCCGCCAGAAGCGCTGCCTGAGTACCCTTCAGATCTGGAAGGACATCTTTCTCAGCAAGTACGGTTTTGACATCCGATTTAAACCGATCCAGAAGGGCCGATAGGCCAAATGATTCGGATTCAGCCTCGATCTGTTCCAGAAAACCTTCAGCCAGAGCGTTAGCCACCCCTGAAAGGTCGCCGGCAGGATCAATGATGTCCTCAAAGTGTTCTGCCAGTACAGCGGAGAGCTCCGATTCTGAGAGCTCAGAAAAGACAACCCCGTCAGTGACCAGGTGAAATCCCAGTTCATCAGCTCGGTGAGGACCAATTATGCTTATGTCAGGTCCCTGAGCCGCCTCCTGGATCCGCTGGTAGGCAGCAAGATTAATGTCGTCAATACAGATAGCCCCAACTCCCAGCTCACCATCCTGATCTATTTCACCAAGCTCATCCCGGCTGCAGGCGGTCAGGCAAACCAGGGTGCGGTCGTCTAACTTGTCCAGCACACCAGTAATTTTACTTCGGATGACGGACTCCATATTGTCCATGAACGGACCTTCTTGCTGACACCAACAAAATTCATCCCAAACATGGCGAGCAAAAACATCTTCAAAGACATCGTATGGAGCCACGCTGCGCAGCTCAGCAATAACGGTTTTGACCAGCTTATCCATCTCGGATTCGCCAGCGGAGGCTGCCGCTGCTTTTAGTCGTTCAAGACCGCCAAAATCCACTTCAACCACATTCTTTGTCACAGAAATCCCTCCCTGAAAATCACTCCTACTCCACCATCGCCTTAATCAACGCATCCCGGGCATCAGAGTAAAACTGAATATCAATCTTGGTTGCCATCTCGTCCGACAAATCAAACAACTGCCTACGGCAGGCAACGGGCATCAGCAAGGCCGTTGCGCCCTTCTCTACCGCGATCTCGGCAACGGTCACCGGGTTATGCACAGGCTCTACAGAACCGCCCAGGTTGATCTCACCCACAATAATCAAGCCGCCTCGAACGCTTTTCTTCAGCAAAGCGGTGCTGAGGGCAATCAATGAGGCCATACCGAGCTTGGCGCCGGATTTGGAAGCGTCGAAGGCTCGCAGCTGCACGGTGAATTCGTGTTGGCGAGGATCTTTGTCGCCGACCAGTTGGGCCGATCGGGCGTACAGGTTCTGCTCGGCGTAGCCAATGCTTTCCTTGAAGGCCGGTGGCACCGGTTTATTCAGTACCTTCACGCCGGAACCCGGGCCTTCGTTCACCTCGATACGGTAAAGGCCGGGGTGTTCTTCTCCGGTGCCCGGGGAGATAGACCAGACCTGGCCAGGTTCCAGCGGGTCGTCACCAATGCTGTTTTCACTGTGCAGTTCCGGAGTAGAAACGAACTTTTCCACGCCGTCCTCGCCCATCACATAGCTGAAATGGGTATTCCGGAACTCTGCCGCGCCAATACGTTTCTGCTGCTCTTTCACCCGACGGCGGGCTTCCATAGCGATGCGTACCGCCCACTCAATGTCTTCGTCCGGAATCTGGGCCTCACCCGGGTACAGCAGTTTCAGCAAGCCACTGATGGTCTTGTTCACCGCATTGGTGTCCCGTCCGGACAAAGCACCACCGAAGAACACACGGTTTTGAATCACACTCAGCCGGCTCTGGTTACGAAGCTGGCTCCAGCACTCGGAAAGGAAGTCACTCACCAGACCAAAATGATTGGTCAGCAGCTCCTTGCTGACTTTGGGCACATCCCAACCTGGCAAGAAAGCATGAATACGGTCCATGAAGGCGGTATCGTCCTTCATCTCCGGCGGCATAGGGCCAAACAAGTGCCCTATACGCTGCTGGTGCTCCACATCCACATCGAAGTTGCCCACCAGCACAATACTGCCGTCCGCACGGATGTTCTCCTTGCCACGACTGAACTCCCCGGACTCCATATAGCCCTTCATGATGTTCACGCCGTCTTTCTGGTCGAAAGAGATACCGGAGACTTCATCGAAGCAGACAACATCGTACTGACAGACCAAACCACGCTGACCGTTCGAGTTATTCACAAACATCTTGGCGACGGTCGCTTTACCACCTGAAATCAGATGAGCGTAGGGAGACACCTGCTGGAACAGGTGACTCTTGCCGGTTCCTCGGGGACCAAGCTCCACCAGGTTATAGTTGCGCTCAACAAACGGCACCATGCGCAACAACATGGCATCGACCTGCCGCTCAGACAGGCCTTCAATCTCGATACCGGTAGAACGCAGCAGGAAGGCTTTCCATTCATCCGTGGTAAAGGCTTTCCGAGCCTCGGCCAGGCTATCCAGCACATCCCGCTTGGAGAGTTGAATCTCCCGCAAAGACTCCACTCCAAATGGCCGGCCTTTGTTTTCCTGGGCAATAGCGGCATCGTAGTTCAGGGTGATCTCGGCGTAGAAGCCACCGGTAAGCATTCGCTCATGCTCATTCACCAACTCTGATGAGATACGAACATCCGTCAGGCGAAGGCTGGGCAGTGTTGCAATGTAACTATCGGTCTTTGCATCCAGGCGAGCGGTAATCAGATCAATGATTTTGACCTCACCGTTCTCCCTGGCCCGGGCCTTGAACAACTCCTCTTCACCCGCCTTTACCGTGCGGGATTTGAGCTGCCGCTGAACAATCTCCAGCCCTTCATCAATTTCTTCCTGGTCGGTGCTTGCGCAGTAGCGCCCCAGAAGAAACTCCACCACGTAGGTAGGCACCGGAAACTGGCGGCTGAAGGTTCGCACCAGGTCTTTACGCACCAGGTAGCCATCCAGTGCGGCTACCGCTTTGTTATCAATCTCATCCAATACCATCACACATCTCCCCCACCAATCCTTGTGTCGGTCTGGGCTACCAGAGCCCCGTTATCGTCCAGCAACACCACCACGGCGTTCTGGCCTTCCATGTCTTCGTCTTCCACCACTACCGATGCTCTGCCGTCTTCCTTCAACGGCTTGGTGCCCAGCACGACACTGCTGGATGCTTCCCCGGCACGGGTACGGATATCCAGAGTCAGGCCTTTGTACTGACCTTCCACAGCTACCGTGCAGCGAAGCCCCTTCCAAACCAGATCGGTGAACTCAATTGCTGCCTGAGTGCCCGCTCCACCCATTACAACCAACTGCAAGGTCAGGCACTCCTGCAGGCTCAAGCCGCCGTGGGCGTACTCCTCACCGTTCTTGTAACAGCTGACACCATCGGCCAATGCGAAATAATGGCTCGGGTTCCAATACCAGGGAAACACCCGCTCCTGGGTGTCTGCACCGGGCTTGAGCGCAGCGCAGCGGCCCCATTTGCTGTCCGCAAGTACGCTTGGCAACTGGGTTTTGGGCAAGCCTCCGGGCAACAACAGCCAACCATGGTCGGTCACCACCCGAACCCGCTTCCAGCCGGCAGCCAGTAATTCGGTAATCCGGGTCTGAACCTCCTGCAGCAGGTTGTCCAGGTGTTTGGCCAGCTTCCAGCCCCGGTCGTGGCCTTCATGGTCGATATCGCCGAACTCGCACCAGGCAAAGCCCTGGCCATCACCATTGTCCGTGCGGTCCAGAACACGCCAGCCTGCCTCTTTCAACAGCTTCTTGTGGTGATAGCCACCCTTCAGAGACTGGCCTGTCTCGGCCACAGCGGGTTCGAAATCAGCGCTCGCGTCGTCACCTTTGATCTTGTCCCGTACCGGAGACACAGCCACCTTGCCCGTTGCCGTAACACTGGGCAGCGCCGTCCACACAGGAGTTTCAGAAATCTCCAGGCCTGCGGCTTCCAGGTGCTCAACCAGGCGTTTACCGGTATCAAAACGCAAACCATCCACAAACAGCACGCAGTCGCCCTGCTCAGCCGGGAATGTCGGAGCATTCTCATAAGAACCGCCGGGATAACTGGCCCCGTCCACATGCTGTTGCAGATAGCGGGCCGAATCTTCCATCCAGGGCAAATAAACAGACCGGATGGCTGTGGTTACTGCGTTCAGGTCATCGTTGCTGGTTACTTCAGCCAGCGCTCGCATCACGCTGTCATCCACCTTCCAGCCAGTGCTGGCATAGCCATTGGCAAGATCGGTAACCGTGCCGGCCGCAAGAGCCGTTTTCGCGTGTTCTGCCATGGTCGCCAGGTGCTTCAATGCCAGCGCCAGGGATGCCTCGCCCAACTCAGCCCATACCAGTGAGCGGCGGCCACCGTGGGCTTGTTCCAGATCTTTAAGCTGCGCTATGGCCTTGTGAGCGGGCATATTGCTCAGTGCCAGCAGATCCCGGCGTAGATGTTCTTCCTGGCTTTGGTTCCACTGCGGCCAGCCACCGGCCACGGATTCATCCGCGAACAGATCGAAAGATGGCGGCAGGCACTTGCGGATCTGGTCCGGAATGTGTGGATAACGATTAGGCGCTTCGCAAAACCGCTCCCACACCGCCTGCCAGGGGCCTTCGTGATTGGCCAGTTTGTTACAGCCGGCCAGAATACCGTCCTGCTGCGGATTGAACGCCAGTTGGGACTGGCACACCGAAACAAAGGCCTGCCATTCGTTCTCGCCCCGGGCAGCCTGAAATGCCTCGCCCTGGTCCAGCCACAACAACAGGTCCCGGGTGGGGTCACCACCGGTCAACAGGGTATTGAAGTAGTCTTTATCCAGCCGTTTGCCTTTGAGCAGCTCAACTTCCTCATCCAGCAAACGGTACAGCGCTAACTGCATTGCGTGGCGGCTTTCGCTGTCCTGAGCAACATCCAGGCCCAAACCGCCCTGGTCGGACTTCAGATAGGCCAGAATGGTCCAGTCCTTGGCATTCACCTGAGACCAGATCACGCCCCGGTACTGCAGCTCTGCCAGAGGCTTCAACTCATCCGGGCAGCTCTCCACCGCCCGCAAGTCCTGGCGGCTGACACCGGGCAGGTACAGAATCGGTGCCTTGCCTACCGGTAACTCAATATCTTCCGCGAACCCGGCAATGGCGTATCGAAGCCAGATTGCCGGGCCGGTACGTTTCTCCGGGGCGTAATCACCCAGCACCATCAGCTCTGGCAGTTCAGCTTGGAGCACCGGAATAACAGCTTCCCATTGGTGGTCGCGGTCTGGCCACAGAATGCAGGCGGGGGCTACCTGGGTGTCCGGATTGAAAGTCGCGGCGTCACGAACAGCCTTCAATAGCGCATCAATTACCTTCACTCCCCAGCCCTCAAAATATCAATGCTGATCATTAATTTTCGTCCTTTCCAAAATCTGACCTAACCCGCTCTGCTTCCTTGATATAGCCTTCTGACAAACCCCGCAGGGTCACGGCTAACCTATGAAAACCCGCATTCTCAGCTTCCTCGGCCCTCTTCTCATATTTCTCAGCTAAATTCCTTTCCGGTTTGCCTGATGGATCAACCGTGTGAACACCGCGAGAATTGTATAAAGCGGTTCTGAAGCCATCGCGCATCTCTTCCGAGTAACGATTATTCAGCGCATCAGCCACGGCTCTATTTATCCATAAACCATCCACATCGGGTGGCGAATAAATCAATGTCTTGCCAATGTTGAGCAGTGCCGCATTCAAGTGGCCTGACTCCGTACAAACTTCTCTAACCCTTTGAAGCCATCCTTTGAAGTGTTCAGAATCAAACGTTCCGTCATCTTTGAGTCCAGGCGGTCTTGTCCACTCACGGAGCAATCGGTGGGCGTTGGTGGCTATAGCCCTTTGCTCTTCAGAAGGCTCTCCGGCCTTGTCTCCCTGCTTGTCCGAAAGATAAATTAGTTGAATCACTTCACAGAAAAAATTAGGCTCATTAGCCAATTTTCGCTGTAAGTAAACAGGTTTGTTCCCATCGAGTTGATTAAGTAATGGCAAATAGGCCCATTCGACTCTGAAAAGGTCGTCATCACTAACGGCACTATCCGACTGTAAGTGCTTTATCAGTTGAACCATGTGATAACTATCCATGGCGTGGTTTGGCTCGCTGGATTTTAGCGCCCCAAGAAGAGCGCGCACGCATTGCTGCGGATCAATCGCCCTCTTCGAGTGCAGCATTCTTTCCAGACAGGTTATGGCTGCGTGGGGCCGCCCGTATTCGAGTAGCTTTTCAATGGCAAATTCGAGATCTTCTTTGGCGTCATAGGGGAAAGCACTTGCCCGAGCCCAATAATGCTCCTGATGCTCTTCAAGCCACTGCGCTGCTCGCTCCCAAGTTTCTCGACTGAAAGGCAAGCAAGCGAGAAACTGTCCCGTTTGTTTGGGACTCCATCCCGCTCTATTTACCCTGTCGCACCAATCCCAGCCCTCATCATGACGGCGGCGCCATATAAACGCGCCCACCAGGTCCAGGTGCTTTTCGTTCTCAGAATCCAAAAAGTTCGGTAGCAGCGTTTTTTCAATATCCGGCACAGATAGGTCAGCCAATGCGGTGCCAACATCACGAGGTGATGAGACGGTCTCGGCAAAACGAATTGCACCGCCTATACCATCTTTTGCAATAATCTCACTGATGGCTGATGCTCGCCGCTCATCAAGCTTTCTACGCTGCTCCTCCCAGTCTCCAGACTCCTCGTAGAGGTCAAAGTCTCGACCTGAAAAAAGCTCCTGGTATAAGAGTAAGGGATCAGTCGGGGCCAGCTTATCCATAACTGCCTCGAGCGGCTTTAACAGCTCGTCAGGTAGCGACCACTCTGCCTCTGGGAATCGCCGGTGTTTCTTGGTGAACTTGGAAAGTCGACGCCATAGGATTTGTCGTTGATCTTCAGGAAGCGACCGAATCTGATCGGAAGACAGAGTTTCAATCATCTGATCGAATGCTGGCCGAGTCAGATTGTCAGAGTGGTCAATTAACTCAGAAAGCTTGGCAACATCCAGTCCGGCTGCACTGACCGCTAGCTCTGCGTATGACGATGCCTGTAACCAATATTCATGCTTTGTAACCCCTTTTTCCCAGTCATCCGGGATAATCTCTCTCCACTGCGGCTTATGGGTGCCAGAAGTCATCTGGTGTTGGTTGGGGAGCAGGCTTAATAAAAGGCTCCAGCCAATGTCTGGCCATTCTTTGATAACGGTTTGTACCGCTACCTTGCGCTTTTCAATGCTTGCAAGTGTATGCGGCATCCAGGGAAGCAAAATGTCGGTCAAGGAGTTGGCTGGGCGGTTTGCCCATTGGCCACCTGGATCATGGCTGGCTAGTTCAGCGAGCAGATCACATACTCGAACAAGATACTGCTCATCCCAAGCTATACCTTCCAACGCCCAGAGCAGCCCTGTCATATGGTTGCTGCCGGTGATGCCAACGCCTTCCTGAGCGAAGAGCTCATCGAATGGGCAAGGGGATGACCGTAAAGCTGTTTCTATGGCATCTAGAAATTCCTTGGGCGCCGCTTCGGACAAGGTAGGAAGCAGATCGTTAAGGCTTCCCCATAACGCCCAATCCGCTCCGTCAAAGATATCCCGAATCGCCAAAACGGCTGTTATGTCGGCATTTCCAAGGGTGCAGTTGCTGCAAGCTTCCGCATAACAACCCAGAATGGCCAACCCTTCTGCAAGCCCGCTGCGCATTGCGGGGGAATAGCTTGGTGCTTTCCCGTGAATGCTAGCTGCATAACGCTCTTCTGGTGGCAGCTCAAAAGCGGGATCCTGTTCTTTCAAAACAGTAATGGCCAACGATTTAAATACCTCCAGGTTTGAATCAAGAATTCTCGAGCCCAGAAGCTTAAATAACTCTTTCCGATGGGTTACAACCCACACGCCATCTTTCAACGATAAGGGGCTATTTGGCAGGTGTAATATTTCACGAGCCCCCTTAATCCAATCTTCGTATCTCATATCGAGAATACGAGATAGAGCCTCCTTATCAGCTTGCTTCTTTTCATTCCATGATCCAACCAGACTTACCAGTGCTAACAGGGTCGCATCTGGATGATTCTTCCAGTCATCTGAAAGTTCATCTTTCTCAGGCCTCACGTTACTGGCTAGGTTATAGATTGCCGCCTTAACAGCAGTAAGGCTCATCTCAGCGGTGTACCTGTCCGGATCAAAGCCCTCTTTCATCTGCTGGTAGGGATGGATGTAGTTACGGAAATTTCTCAGATGTTGCCCGAAATTCTTTACATCGAGCCGAAGGATTCCAATGTTGTGAGCAACATCTATAAGCTGTGCGAGACTCCAGTCTTTAAACGGTTTTGGCTTGCCGTTTTCATCTTTCGGGCTTTGCGGGGACCGGTTGAAGTCCGCAGGCTTTTTGTTCGCCAAGCCAAGTAGCAAGCCTTCCAGTAAGGAGCCGCACAACATAATGGTGGCCATAGGGGAATGGGAGAGACAACGCTGCGCTTCGGTAAAGCGGTTCTCCAGGATAGGTATAAGCCCTGGATCTACCAAAGCGGGAGACAGGGATAAGGTCTCTATAGCCTGGGTGGTTTCGGCCCCCATCGTTGTTATCTGAAGGCCGTCCAGAGCGCGTTGTCTATCATCGCCGCTCATTAGACTTTCTCCCGTGCGGCTCTTTTTTCAGCAAGCGTCAGGTGGTGGTCGTTGATACGCTCACCCTTAAAGAGGTGGTACCAGGGTGCAGACTCCACATCCTTGCCACGGTCTTTGGTCCATTTGATGTTGGGTTTGTCGCGCAGGATGCCGGCGCCTTTCTTTTTGACATCCGCGACGGTCATGAAGGGGCGGATGTTTAGGCGCACGCCGTCGTTGAGGTCTGGTTCCCAGCCAATCGGCTGTTGTTCGATGGGCTTCCAACGCACGAAGATGTCGTAGGGGTCTTCACCTTCCAGGATCTGCTCCAGCTTTTTCTTCAGGGTTTCGGCAGCGGCGAGGCGTTCTTCGGCACCGTCGATGCCGTTGTTTTTGTCTTGCTTCTGGCGGCCGATCCAGTCACCCAGGTAGGTGTAGATCAGGGTTTCGAGGTTCTTGCGGTCGAGCTGGTGGTAGTTGACCAAAGCCGAGAAGCCGTCGGGCAGGCCGTCCCAGATGTGCCAGATGAAGGGGCGGTTCTGGAAGAGTTTGCAGTGCTGGGTGAAGAACTTGTCCCGTAACCAGGTTTCCAGGGTCTTGCCCGCATGGCTGGCGCTCTTGAGAAGTTCTGCCAGAACATCGGTGGACCAGGCATCGCCATAAGCAGCGGCCAATAGGTTCAACAGACGGTCGGCGGCTGAGGCCTCACCTCGGACCGGGGGAACACAGACAATACCGTCTTCATCGGCGAAGGGCAGCAACGCCTCGCAGCGATTCACCCATTCACGCTGCTCTTCGGCCAGTTCCATCTCGGTATCCAGTTCTGCGGGCCAACGGTAGCCGAGCAAGCGGGCAACGGCGACTTGTAGGACTGTGTCGTCGGTGCGCAGCGGACCTTCGGCTGTCCACTTTTGATCTTCGTCCCAGACGACTGAACTGCAGGGGTGGCCGTGGAAGATCCACTGGGTCAGGTCATCAGTGTAGGGCTTGGCTAGGCCATTGGGATATTTTTCACTGGCAACCTGTGTCCAGCGTTCAACGTCGAACGGCACCTGTAACAATGCCGTATTTGTTGTAAATAGGCCTCTGCTGTTCTCCGCAAGTCTTTGGTTGAATTCCTCCGACCTACAAAATGCCCAAATCGGCAATAAGTGGGAAGAGTCTTTGGGTAGCACCGGGGCAAGATTACTGTCAAACCTCGCACCAATGAAACGGACAGGCCGCTTTTGCCCTGTTTGAGATAGTCCCACAGCCCACTTTCCAACAGCGATGCTATCGAGACGTGGTCGGGTCATGCCTATACCATGTGTTGACCAGTCAATAATTTTATCCAGCCCTCCAAACTCTTGACTACCATTGCTGGAAGATTGACAAAAATTCCACGAACCTAAAGCTGGACGTTCCCAAAATTTCTTAATCCACTTTTCATCATCACCAGTCTTGATACCTTGAGGGCACTCGCAATAATCTAGGAGTAATTTTTCATCTCCGTATGAATTAGGTTGAATTCTACAGTCAGGATTCGATAGTTGATCTCTCTGCTGTAATACCAATGCTTCCGAACTCTTTAGAGAGTTAGACTT
>NZ_JBQDCO010000070.1:0-12159 GCF_052091845.1 Marinobacter sp.
AATATTCCGGGGCACTATAAATGAGCGGTGCTGCGGTTATTGCTTGAATCCACGGGTTAACCATAACTGGCTGTACCTGCGCGGGGAAAAAGGGTCGATTTGATACCGGCAGCACATACATTTGTTTGGGGAGAGATTGTTGGGGCAGGGCAAGATCCTTACTTTGCTTATTCTCGCCAATGTAATTAGTTGGATCTTCCTCGAATTCTTCCAGCGAGTGGTCGTCGTGATTCATACCGTATCTGCTTCCTGATCAGAGGAGTGTCTTCCTACTAACTAGAGCCTAAAGTCATATTTTCAAGCTTGACTGTATTTATGCGCAGTTTCTGCGCTCTTGAAATCCGGTGTCGGGCCCCCATCTAGGCCTTAATCAATAAAGAACATTAATGAACTTTTCAGGTGCCTAACATGAGCAGCTCTCCCCATATATTTGAAGCCACCATGGATAACTTCCAGCAGGAAGTGATGGAAGCTTCTTCCACTGTGCCTGTACTTGTGGACGTTTGGGCCGAATGGTGCGCGCCGTGCAAACAGCTTATGCCCTTGTTAGAAAAGCTTGTAGATGAATACCAGGGCGCATTCAGGCTTGCCAAAGTGAATGCCGATGAGCAGGAGCAGCTCACCGGTAGCTTGGGTGTTCGCAGCCTGCCTACGGTTATTCTGGTAAAGGATGGCCAGGCAGTGGATGGCTTTAACTCCGCCTTGCCAGAGAGCGAAATCCGCAAGGTGCTGGAGAAGTATATAGAGCTGCCGGAAGAAGACCCTTACGAGAAAGCCCATCGCATCTGGAACGAGGGCGATATCAACGGCGCGATGGACATTCTTTCTGATATGAACCAGAAAGACCCGGAAAACCTGACCGTGCTGATTGACCTGGCTCAGCTGAAAGCCGAAACCGGTGACCTGGAAACCGCCGAACAGGTTTTTGAAAGCTTGCCGCCGGAGGAAAAACTACAGCGCCAGGCGAAGCAGTTGGCCGCGAGAATCAAGTTTTTGAAGCAGTCTGCTGAGCTGCCGCCTGTGAAGGATCTGGAAATGGCGCTGGAGCAAGATCCAAAAGACCCAAACGCCTTGCATCTGCTGGCGCTGCACAACGTTTTGCAGGATAAAAACGCGGAAGCTATGGAATTGCTGATTCAACTGATGCAGGTAGATAGCAAATACAAAGACGAAGTGGCTAAGACCACTTTGGTGGAGCTGTTTGAAAAGCTGGGGAACAGCAATCCGGATGTGCGGGCTTATCGGCGCAGGCTTTATACGTTAATGCATTGATGATGGCTTTGAATGTAGTGTCCTGAAAAAAGCCACTAAATGTCCGCTGGGCTGCATTTGGCAGTCCAGCGGATTGAGAGCAAAGCGACCGGGATAGACTGCCCCTTTGCCGGATTTATGAGTGGGTATCAGGCTTCTTCTCCCGCGTGTTCGTCGTGTTCATCTTCTTCGTCTGATTCCTCATCCGTATCCACTTCATCGCCGGCGTGCTCATCTCCACTGCTGTCCTCAACAGCTTCACCACCGTGCTCGTCCTGAGCGACGGCAAGGCCACCGAGTGAGAGAGAGGCGAGCAGAAACATCAGATACATAAAAGATTGGAGCGTTTTCATTGAACTTCTCCTTTGGTTGTCGGTAATACTTGTTGTTATTGCGTTCGATTATACGGGCAATACTCTAGGGTGGATTATCTGGTGCTTGATTCCGTGATCGGAATGGCTCGGTTAGCCAGGTACTGAACGACAAATAATCATCCCGACCTTCCGAAAGCCCCAGGTGGGTCATTTCCTGCTGGTCTGGCTCGGCGTAGGTGCCAAAAAGGCGATCCCAGACTATAAAAATAGTAGCAAAGTTTGCATCCCCGGTGCGGCGGGAAACCGTATGGTGGCTGGTATGGAACCGTGGCGTTACAATGAAGCGTCTTAATCTGCGCTCCCAGCGCTCTGGCAGATCGATGTTGGAGTGATGGAACTGGCTGGCAAGGCTTACAGCTATTTCGAAGGCCACAAAACCCGCAATGGAGGGCCCCCAAAGCGCAATCCAGCTGAGTTTCACGAAGAATGAAATGAATAGCTCGCCCGGATGAAATCTCAAGGCTGTGGTGATATCAACGTGCGTATCCACATGGTGCACCTTGTGGAAGCGCCAGAGCGTACCTACGCGATGATTAAATCTGTGCCACCAGTAATCCAGCATGTCCAGCACAATAATAGTGGCTATGATTCCACCCAGCCCGCTGTAACTAAGCATCGGCGCCAACCCCCAGCCTTGCTCCAGCACATACTCGGTCCAGAACAGGAACGGTGCGAGTATGACCAGCTTCAGAATCACTGTGTTGAAGATGGCCATGGACGCGTGAGTTTTCAGGCGCTTACTGCGAGCCTCCTGCCAGGGGCGGTTTGAATAAACCGTTTCCACGCCATAAAGCAGCGCAAAACCGAGCAGAAAAATAATGAGCTTTGCGTCGTCCATAGCTGTCAGCCTGCCTATCGGAGAAGGTTGATCCGGTCGTTCACAAAGTTATAGCGAGGCTGCTGCGCCCACTGGTTATTGGAGCGTATAGGCAGCTTGTGTACGTTTTCCTCGTAAACCACCAACTCACCGTCCAGTTCCTGCAACCAGAAATCGAGATCGTAGGTTTTATCCGGGTCGTTGATGGCGGCGAAATTGGTGCAGGCAAAGTAGAACTGACCGTCTATCACGCGAACCGGGTCGTGAATGATCTGAAAACGCAGTTCCAGGTTCTGGCTGGTACGGGGATCGGTGATTTCGAAAACACCGGGATTGCCGAGTGCCGTGCGCCGGCTGATGTGCTCGCGCATGGCGGCCTTGATGTCGCTGACCGAAAAGCTTTTATTGCCGGCTGGTTTATCTGTTGTCTCTGATGCAGCCAGGGTTTTGGGCTCATCGCTGGTTTGGGTGTCGACTTGTTTTTGCGAGTTGGTGGTTTGGTCAGCGTCACCACTGTCGCTGCTACAGCGGGCAAGTACGAGAATCAGAATCACAGGCAGCGCGATCCAGGCCTTTCGGGTGAACCACGATTTTTCAGATGCTTGCATGCTTCGCTCCCGCAGGGTGGGTTAGGCACGGTTTTTATTAATGATAGTCTTTACGCCGTTTGGTGCAATTTGGATGGGCTAGTAGTATGAATGGCTTTGTGAAAAGTGTGTTGAAATTACTAAAGCGCAAGGGCGCGCCTGCGCACAGCAAAGGAAAACGACCATGCACCCTCCTGGCGATCCGTACGAGTTGTTGTGGGATGAATACAAATATCGCCACGACCATATCTGGAAAAAACTATTTCAAATTACCATTGCGATTGTGTTGCTGGGCTCAGTGCCCTACCTGAAGCCAGAAGTGACCCAGGTCCTGCAGAACTGGATACTGATTGCGCCTTTGCTGGGGTGTATTCTGGTGCTTATATCCTTGCTGCTGATGCATTTTGAGCTCACGCTCTTTGCCAAAATAGCGGCGGCTCACCGTGCGCATCAAGAAGAGTCAGGGCTGATAAAACACAATGCACGTAATTATTTCCGCTACCTGGTGATGACGTATTTGAGCTTCCTGCTGCTTGTCAGTGTGATGAATATGGCGGTTGTGCAGTTGGTGTGGTTGTGAGTTGGTGCAGAGAGTAACAGGTTCGCCTGAAGCCGAGCCCGAACTGCCACCACCACAGCCGCTGATAATGAGCGATGCTGTGATGGTGCAGAGCAACAACCATAGACGAAGGGAATGTTGCCGGATCATTTGGTGATTCCTCGTTTCTGATTTTTGTTAATTTCCTCCAATCAGAATTTAGAAAAACCTGGCAGAGCCGGCATCACCCAATTGGTGTATGGGGTGGGAAAGAATTTTAGGGCTGGGAAGCCCAGCCATTCATCAGGGTGTGGTAGTCCGTTCTATAACGCTCAAACTCTAAGTCGGCACCTGTGTGATCATCGATGTGCTCAGCGAACGCCCGGCCGAATGCAAGCCCCGGGTCTTTGTCATTTGCTGCAGGATTCTCGTTATCGAAGGGCTTGTAGCGCTGCCACACCTGGGGCGCGTCGGTATTCGTTTTCATCGACTGCATCATATTTAATATGGCCGCAGTGCCATTGTTTTCGTGAACGTATTGATAGGCTAGGCCGTAATGTTTGTAGAGAAGTCCGGTATCTTCATTAGAAATTTGCTCTGCATGCCAGTTTGTTATGTCGGCGGCATTGATTTGGTGGTGATGATTCACTGATGCCCGCGATTGCCCGGCCAAATACACGGCCTGTCCCTCGGTAAACCAGCGAGGCATTACGGCAAATGGATTACGCTGGCCAACGTCTGCGATATTGGACTGAACGAAGTGGACAATCTCGTGGGCGAAAATCTCTCCCACTTTGCTGTGGTAAGTCGACACTTCCGGAGGAACCTGGATGCCAAATTGCGAGCCTTCACCAAACTGCGCGCCTCTCATCCCAGGACTCAGGCAAACAACCAGAGCATCCCGTGGAAGCAGGATATCATTCATCAGAGGCAGCTCGAGGTCGCTGTGGGTGGTGTGTTGGATGTAATAATTCTTTGCAAATGCCAGCTTCTCCTCGAGAGTTGCACCGTCCCACACACTCCAATTCTGGACTGCCACGCTGGCATCAACATGCCCGGTGGACCCATTGTACTCGTTAACAATCATTTCCAAGTGGTTGCGGTTGAAAACGGGCCGCTGATCGACAAATTCATTCCAGCTCATGCCAAACTTTCCCATTATCAAGTCAAGTCGGGAATGAATCATGGTCGACACAACACGGAAGTCGGTTTCGCTGAAAGCGGTGGAGCCGTAAACCCGCACTCTGCCGTCTTCAGTCTCAAAGTAGTGTGTTTGGCCATAACATTCAGCGCCGTTTTCGCCAGAGGCATAACCCAATCCATAGCTTGGCAGATGATTCGGGTACGCCACCCCGTCAATGGCGGCATCCTTGAACGTCCCCGCTGTGTAGCTGTCAGGCGAGGGGATGCCACTGCTGCCATCATCGCTGCCACCGCAAGCAGTCAATCCAGTTGCCATGCCGGCAATTATTAGGGCATGCACCCAGGTGTTTTTCTTAAGCATCACTGTTTCCGTTATCGTTAATTATTTGAAGCAGCACAAGCTAGCCAGAACGCCTGAGTACCCAGGCCAAGAACTGGAGAAGGCCTACACGAGTGCCGAAAAATGAAGAAGTGTTGAGCAGCGGATAGCACGAAAAATCGCCGTCCCTGAGCAGCAATCCTGTAGCTCCTGCATGTATATTAGAGCTTTATGCAACTTAGACGGTTGGTGCCTTTGGGACAACTTCAGCGCTGCAAACTATTGTTAAATATCATCTTGCAGTTTTTATGAGGTTCGGAAAGTCAATATAAATAAAGGGCGATTGTCAGAGAGCCAGGCAGTTAAACCGGCCAATAAAAAAGCCAGGTGAATTTCTTCACCTGGCCCTTGTCGGCTAATTGCCGGGCAATAATTGTTAGCCATTCCCCAACTTCATCGCCTCAAACTCATCCTCAAAGAAGAACTTCTCCTCACCAAACGCCGGCTCCAGCTCATGCAGCCAGGTGGCTGTTTCGCTGTACTTGGCAAAGAACGGGCGCTGAACCCAGTCCGGGTTGCGGCCTTGCAGGAAGCGCAATACGAACACCTTCTCACCGTGAATCTCGGCAATGCCCTGGATTTCCACCTTACCCGGGCCGGCACTCATGCTGGGGCCGCGGGCGGTGCGGGCCAGGCCGCTGACTTTTTTCATGGCTTCGCGGTATATGTGGAAGGCGTCTGCCAATGGCACTTCAAAGTAGTTCTTGGCGCCGGTGTCCCGCTCTACAAACATGTAGTAGGGGATGATGCCCAGTTGCACCTCTTTCTTCCACAGCCTGGCCCAGTCGTCGGCGTTATCGTTCACATGCTTGATCAACGGGCCTTGCGCGCGAATTTCAGCACCGGTCGAGCGAATACGGCGAATGGCTTCTTCAGCTATGTCGGTAGTAATTTCTTGCCAGTGGTTATAGTGGGCCATGATGGCCACGTGCTTGCCGGCATCTACCAGCTTGGCGAACAGGTCAATCAGATCATCAGCATCCTTGTCGGTTACAAAGCGGTATGGCCAGAAGGTTAAAGCCTTGGTGCCGATGCGGATGGTCTGGAGGTGATCAAACTCTGGCTGTAACAAAGGCTCAAGATACTGAACCAGGCTTTTGGTTTTCATCACCATGGGGTCGCCGCCGGTAACCAGCAGGTCGGTTACTTCAGTGTGCTCCTGAAGGTAGCCGTGCAGCTTTTCAGCTTCGGTGCTCGACATCTTCAGGTCTTTATCGCCGACAAACTGCGCCCAGCGGAAACAGAAGGTGCAATAAGAGTGGCAGGTTTGCCCCTGGGCCGGGAAGAACAGCACGGTTTCGCGGTACTTGTGTTGCACGCCGTCCAGCACCTCGCCTTCCAGCTCCGGCATGTTCATTTCCATCTGGCCGGCTGGGTGAGGGTTCAGGTCGTCGCGGATCTCCTTGGCGACCGCCTGAATCTCTTTTTTCTCGGCACCATTGCGGTGCATCTCGGCCATGCGGTCAAAGTGCTCGTCTGTCAGCATGCCTTTTTGTGGGAAAACCAGCTGATAGATGGGGTCGTTGGGTACTTTGTCCCAGTTGATCAGTTCGTTGATTACATACTCGTTTACCCTGAAGGGCAGCACGCTGGCTACTACCTTCATTTCAAACAGTGTCTCTTCGGGGAGGCTCTGAATGATTTCAATCTTGTCTAGCTGGCGGTCGGTATAAACCTTGAAGCGCCGCTCTTCGAATTCTGTGGTAGGAATCCGGTTAGGAAAGGTGACGATTGAATTCATAATTCGCCCTCGCTGGTTAAGTGTGTGGAACCACAGAAGGGCAAAATAAGCGCCGCTCCGGTGGTCAAAAAATGGGCAGGCGAGTATACATAAATAGCTGTTTAGTTTCAGGACTAATCAAAAAGTCGTAAGAAAAATATCAAATTCATGATGATGATTTTTCAAGTAACTGAAATTTAAAGATTAATTTGAAGGCTGGGTTTGAGGGTTTAGCGTTCATTTCGTTTAGCACGATAATGAAAAAAACGCGCGCTAATGACTACGACGATAGTCTGAGCCTGGTTGTTTGATGCACAAAAAAAAGGCATTATTACGTAACCAATATAAATTATTGTTAGAGTTTTCCACTGATGATCAGTTTCGGTCCCTTTTTTTGGGGAATCCGTAGTAAAAATACTACAAAAATTTATTCAGCTGAGCAGTATGTTCGGGCTTGGCCGGAGTTGGATTGTTCGGCGCGACTGAACGGTAAAAATACAAAAGCTGTTCTATGCTAGGTAGATGCCAGTTCTGGCACCTGCTGATCTTTTGATGTGAGGGGGAGGTTTAATGCACCACGATGATGATCCCATTGAAACGAGCGAATGGCTTGACGCGCTTGAATCATTAATAGAGAACGAAGGTATTGACCGGGTAAAGTACATTCTGGAGCGGCTTTCTGAGCGCGCCAGCCGGGATGGCACCGAACTGCCATATTCTATTACTACGCCGTTCCGGAACACGATTCCCGCAGCCCAGGAAGCCCGCATGCCGGGTGATTTATTTATGGAGCGCCGGATTCGTTCGCTGATTCGTTGGAACGCCATGGCCATGGTTGTTCGGGCCGGTAAGCGCCCGGGTGATCTGGGTGGTCACATTTCTACTTTCTCTTCCGCTGCTACTCTTTACGATGTGGGCTTTAACTACTTTTTCCACGGTGGCGACGATAAGCGCGAGTCGGACCTGGTGTATTTTCAGGGGCACGCAGCGCCGGGTAACTATGCACGCTCCTTTCTGGAGGGCCGCTTTACCGAAGAGCAGCTAGATAAATACCGTGAAGAAGTCGATGGCGATGGTCTGTCTTCTTATCCGCACCCGTGGTTGATGCCGGATTACTGGCAGTTCCCCACGGTGTCTATGGGGCTTGGGCCAATCCAGGCTATTTATCAGGCCCACGTAATGAAGTACCTGGATGGCCGCGAACTTATTGAGATGGGCGATCGCAAAGTTTGGTGCTTTGTAGGCGATGGCGAAACCGACGAGCCTGAAACGCTTGGGTGCATCTCTAAAGCCGGGCGTGAAAACCTCGACAACCTGGTGTTTGTAGTGAACTGCAACCTGCAGCGCCTGGACGGCCCGGTGCGTGGTAACGGCAAAATTATCCAGGAGTTGGAAGGCGCGTTCCGTGGCGCTGGCTGGAACGTTATCAAAGTGGTTTGGGGCCGGGTGTGGGACACCCTGTTCGATCAGGATAACAACAGCGTAATGCAGCGAGCCATGGATGAAATCTGCGATGGTGACTTGCAGAACTACACCCATAATGGGCCGGCACACACCCGCAAGCATTTCTTCGGCAAATACCCCGAGATGGCCAAGCTGGTTGAAGACTGGTCCGATGAAGACATCAACAAGCTCAACCGTGGCGGGCACGACCCTTACAAGGTTTATGCTGCGTATAAGAAGGCAGCCACAGAGGCCAATGGTAAGCCCACAGTGATTCTGGCCCATACTATTAAAGGCTATGGTTTTGGCTCAGCGGGTGAATCCCAGAATACGGCGCACTCCCTGAAAAAACTGGATATGGACATTCTGAAGGGCTTCCGTGATCGTTTTGCGATCCCGTTGAAGGACGAAGATCTGGAGGAAGTTCCTTATTACCGCCCGGCGCCAGACAGCCCGGAGCTGGTTTATATGAACAAGCGCCGCCAGGAGTTGGGCGGTTTCTACCCGCGCCGGCGTAAAGAGAGCCAGCCGCTGAAGATCCCCGAACTGGATATTTTCAAGCAGGTTCTGGAAGGGTCGAATGGTCGGGAAATCTCCACAACCATGGCGTTTGTCCGACTGCTGAGTGCGCTGGTTAAAGACAAGCGTATTGGCAAGCGTATTGTGCCGATCGTACCTGACGAAGCCCGTACCTTTGGTATGGAAGGCATGTTCCGCCAGCTCGGTATCTATACCGCTGAGGGCCAGAAGTATGTGCCTCAGGATCGTAACCAGATCATGTATTACCGGGAGGACAAAAAAGGCCAGATTCTGCAGGAAGGTATTAATGAGGGTGGTGCCATGGCCGCGTGGATGGCGGCTGCAACCTCTTACAGCACCAACAACTTTCCGCTGATTCCGTTCTATGCCTTCTATTCCATGTTCGGTTTCCAGCGCGTCGGCGATCTGGCCTGGGCATCCGGCGATATGCAGGCGCGAGGCTTTCTGATTGGTGGTACTGCGGGCCGCACAACGCTAAATGGCGAAGGCTTGCAGCACCAGGATGGCCACAGCCACATTCTGGCTAACACCATTCCCAACTGTAAAGCTTATGACCCGTCTTACGGGTATGAAATGGCCGTGGTTATTCACCATGGTTTGAAGGAGATGTTTGAGGAGAACAAAAACGTTTTCTACTACATCACCATGGAAAATGAGAACTACGAACAGCCTGCGATGCCCAAAGGATGTGAAGACGGGATCATCAAGGGTATGTACAAGTTTGAGTCTGTAGAAGTGAAGGGCGGCAAGAAAAAGCAGCGGGTACAACTGCTCAGTGCCGGCGCGATCATGAACGAAGTTCGTGCCGCGGCCCAAATGCTGAAAGACGATTGGGGTGTTGCCTCGGATGTGTGGAGTGTAACCAGCTATAACGAACTGGCCCGCGATGGCCAGCATGTTGAGCGCTGGAATCTCATGCACCCGGACGACAAGGCTCGTAAGGCCTACGTAACCCAGTGCCTGGAAAAGCAGACCGGCCCGGTGGTGTCTTCCACTGATTACATCAAGCTGCACTCCGAGCAATTGCGAGGGTTCATCCCCAAAACCTTCATGACACTGGGAACCGATGGCTTTGGCCGTAGCGATACCCGGGAGAAGCTGCGCAGTTTCTTTGAAATAGACCGGTACCATGTGACAGTAACGGCTCTTTCTGCTCTGGCCAAAGATGGCGAGATCAAGGAAGAGACGGTCTTGGAAGCCATGCGCAAGTACGGAATCGATCGCAACAAAACGAACCCGGCGCACTGCTAAGGAGACCGTCATGAGTGAACAGGAAATAAAAGTTCCCGATCTTGGCGGGGCGGATGAAGTTGAGATTATCGAGCTTCTGGTCAGCGCGGGTGATTCGGTTGAAGAAGAAGATCCGATCTTGACGATTGAGACCGACAAAGCCTCTGTAGAGTTGCCATCCCCCGGCGCCGGTAAGATCACTAAGCTCACCGTGAAGGTGGGCGACAAGGTGAAAGAGGGCGACGTTGTAGGCATGATGGAGGCCAGTGGCGAAGCCGACGAATCGGACAGTTCCGGAGATTCTGACGGCTTAGAAAATGAGCCTGAAGAAAAAGCGGAAGACGCGCCAAAAGCTGAATCAAAAGCAGAAGACAGCAAGCCTGCGCCAAAGAAAAAATCTGGCGGCTCTCGCAAGGAAACGGTGCTCGTCCCACCCCTGGATGGCATGGAAAACGTGCCGGTCATCGAGATCAACGTGTCCGAGGGCGACACCATAGAGGCGGACGATGCCCTGGTAACGGTTGAATCTGATAAAGCGACCATGGAAATTCCATCGCCCTATGGCGGTAAGGTCGCGAAGATTCTGGTGTCTGAAGGCGACAAATTGTCTGAAGGCGACAAGCTTCTTGAGCTCACCGTTGTCGAAGACGGTGGTGATGAAGACGAAGACCAGGGTGAACCGCCTGCTGATTCTGGCGAGCAAGCCAAGCCAGAGTCGAAAGCTGATGCTGCGCCACAGGAAGAGCCGGCGACACAACCACAGGGTTCAACCTACGAGCCGCCATCGCCAGGCGCCAAGGTTCACGCCGGCCCGGCTGTGCGCAAGCTGGCCCGGGAGCTGGGCGCCGACATGACCCGCATCAAAGGGTCTGGCCCTAAAAGCCGGATTCTGAAAGACGATGTGCAAACCTATGTGAAGAGTCAGTTGCAGCAATCGCAGCAGGGTGGCTCCGTGGGCACCGGCTCTGGCATTCCAGGTGTGAAACTGCCTGACTTCAGCCAGTTTGGTAACGTTGAGCGCGAAGCCATGTCGCGGATGATGGCGGTTACCGCCACCAACATGCAGCGCAGTTGGCTGAACGTGCCCCACGTAACCCAGTTTGAAGATGCAGACATCACCGACATGGAGGTTTTCCGTAAATCCCAGAAAGCCGCCGGTGAGAAAAAAGGTGTGAAGATGACGCCGCTGCCCTTCATTCTGAAGGCCTGTGCTACGGCTCTGGCGGAGCTGCCGCAGTTTAACGTGTCCCTGGACATGGAGCGCAAAGAGGTGGTTCGCAAGCAGTATATTCACATTGGTATTGCCGTGGACACACCCAACGGGTTGATGGTTCCTGTGATTCGCGATGTGGATCAGAAGGGCCTTTGGGAGTTGGCGGCAGAAAGCGCCGAGCTTGCCCAAAAGGCCAGGGACAAGCAGTTGAAGCCGGCAGAGATGCAGGGTGCCTGCTTTACCATCACCAGCTTGGGTGGTATCGGCGGCACGGCGTTTACGCCGATTGTGAACACGCCGGAAGTGGCCATTCTCGGGGTGTCCAAGGCGGCGATGAAGCCGGTTTGGGACGGCAGTGACTTCCAGCCCAGGCTGATGCTGCCACTGTCGTTGTCCTACGACCACCGGGCGGTGAATGGCGCCGATGCAGCCAGGTTTACCTCCCGGCTCAGTCAGCTTATGGGGGACATCCGAACCCTGTTGCTGTAAGCCGGTGTGGCCGGTTTTCTGATCTGGCGCAATAGGCGCTGGCGGAAGCCAGGTACACTTGCAGTTCAGATAACACAGAGAATGCAAAAGGGGTGCAGAGCAATCTGTACCCCTTTTTGCTTAGTTGTATATAGATCGGTTTATGCCGCCAGGAGTTTGTATGAGCACAGACTTGAATCTTGCAGCCATTATTTACGACAGCGACGAGCAGCCCGTGGATAAGTTGCTGCACGATATGGCCGCAAAGCTGAACCGCCGTGGTGACCGGGTGGCAGGGCTGGCCATGGCGCTAAATGCGCAAGGGCTGCGGCGAACACCCATGGCGTTGCAGGATCTGGAAACGGGCAAGGAATACTCCATTGCACAGAATCTGGGCAAAGAGTCGCAATCCTGCTGCCTGGACCCTCATGGCCTGGCAGATGCCACCAGCGTGCT
>NZ_JBQDCO010000071.1:0-11945 GCF_052091845.1 Marinobacter sp.
GCCCGCGTTCGAATTTTGAGAATCTGTGGTTCCAGCGCTCGACTGCGTCACGTAGACGAATCAGGATACTATGTTCCTCAGCGTCAAAAACATGTCCACGACGCTGAAGCCATGCAGCTATGACTCTCTCGACTGCCTGCACTGAGCTGGTTTCCGTCCAAGGCAGCAGATAATTTCTGCAGGCTAGACACAATGCTATGGCTACGAGAGCAAAGCGCTTGAGCACGCGGATTACCTGGGAAGCCATATGTGGAGTGACCCAGGTGTCCAGCAGCTTTTTAGTTTCCCGCTGGATGTATATAGGTAGCTCATCAATGTCGTCGGTCAGGCGTTCTATCCATTCTCGGAATAGCGCACCGTAGTATTTCTTCGTGTGCCTTTTTAGTGTGTCTACCAGCTCCTGAGAGCTCGGAAGCCCATGCAAATCATCAAAAGCGCCATACTTCCCAAAAACGGGTATTTCAACCAGGCGAGTTTTTTGCCCCGCTCTTACAGGCTTCCCGAGTTGTTGAAAAATCTCTGAAAGCCAGATTTCTCCCGAGCTGAGGCCCAGCGTTCGCCAGTGCGTTTGAGGGGCAAGGTCTCCGGTTTTCTGGGCGCGTAATTTGCTCGTACCGTTAAGGATTTGATAAGTGGCTACATCAACATCTTCAGGCTTGGCTAAGCCGATCTCATCGAGTGCCAGCAGCATGTCATTATGCACTGCAGATACTGCCGCCAGCCCGTTGGACGTCGATATCCAACTACGCATGAACGTCTGGGCGCCACAAACGCTGGTAGCGATTTGCAGTAAAGTAGTTTTTCCAGATCCGGAGTGGCCGCCGAAGTGATAAGCGCCGTTTTCAAGGTCAGCGGGTTGCAACAGCGGTGCAGCCAATGCCACGCCGACGCTGAATACCGCTAAAGAGTTTCCAGCGCAAAGGCGGCCTACGTGGGCCTGCCAATCTTGGAGAGAGCCCTTTTCTGACAAAATGTGGTCGGTTGATAACTGCCCAACGAAGTGATGCTGCTCATCCGCCTGACCTGCCGTCCAACTACTCGTTGCGAAAATGGGGCCATGCCAGCCGGTGCGGTCGACGGTGGTCGCCGGCGGCGCTTTTGCCATCGCCTCAAGCAAATATTGCAATATCTGCGACCAAGCTGCGTTGCCGGGCTTAAGCGGATAACCCGTGTCGACAAAAAGCTCTTTTATCTGACGAGCATTCTCACCGTGCAGGTCGCGGGCGTAAACCACCTCCCTCAGCATGGCGTTATCAAAGTTTTTCCATTGTAGTAGCACGCCGTGACCGTGCTTCTTTCCGGTAAGACGAGTCCGGGCGACAACCTCTAGCCAGCCGCCAAGCCAGTGCCACTGCTCAGAGCCGTAGCTGTACAAGCCGGAATCCCTCAGCTGAAATTTCATTTGCACCTCCGTCACAGCCGATCTAGCCAGTCACGAACATCCTGAATCCGGAACCTCACGGCTCGCCCGTGTGGGTTTGGTTTAATGGGGGCCGGAAAACGCCCAGATTGCACGTATCGCCGCAGCGTGGCCTGGGAAAGTTGGGTAACGGCACAAACCTCTTCATAGGTGAGCAAACGTTCATTCGTCTCGTTGAAATACTGTCGTTGCATAATCCACTCCTGATTCGTTGTTTAACGGACAGGAGTGATTATGAATAGTCCTGAAGTCACACCAGAACCGTGGAATTGGCCATTTTGGGCGCAAAGAGAAAAAACTTATAAGCATTTGAATTAAATGGTTAATTTATTTTGTTCGGTCGATCTTTATGTGAATTTCATCGGTTTTTGATCAAAAATTGGTGGAGTTTTAAACAATAGCCGTTGCCCGCCATCACCACGACATCATTATATGAGGCGGTAATGCCTGCTAACTTTCACATGTGAAAGTCAGAAATATGCGTGATCAAGACGGCCTCCTAAAGGCTCTTTTCGACGCCCTGTTATTTTATCAGCATGCACGTATCACGCCGGGCCTCCAAAAGGCCTCTTCCGCGCCCTTTTTAAGTGCCCCGAGGAAGTAGCGGGAATTGTTGTAGCGACGACAGTCAACCCGGTTCCATCAAGCTACCGGATACCGGTGTTGTCACTGATGTGGGAGGCCAGGGTCCCAAATTAATACTGGAACGCAGATCCCTCAGCCCATGCGGGCTATTTCATGGCACGTGGGAGCACAACGGCAAAGTCCCAAATCAGATAGTTACGTGGAAAGGAGTTGGAAAGGTCCCATGGCTGGGAGGAATGAATCTGCCTCCGCCCCCGCCTTTGTGTCCAAAAAGGGCAAAAGCACATGGCAGCTCAAGGCACTCGAATGTTTAGGATTGTTGGCAAATCCATAGAGAGGAGCCGGCAATGAGCAAACGAATGACTCACCAGGAAATCTGCGCAGAGTGGGAGTCGGTCAGCCGAGCCCAAAACGTGAACCATCGTCGCGGCACCGAAGCCGCCATCAAGCAATGCCGGCAATTTCTGGCTGCGATTCAGCAACAAGCGGACGTGGAGCAAGCGAGGTATCGCTATCTGGCGCAGCGGCTCTGTGATTACTTCTGGTCCCACAACATGGCTCATCGTAGCGACAAAACACCAGGCTATCCCGGGCACTTCGGCTGCCGCGTTCGACTCAGAAAAAGAAAACTGGAATTGTCCTGGTACTACAACCGCTTTGTCCCGAAGAAGAGTGGTGAGGGCCGATCAGTGTTTAGTGCGTACATCCGCAAAGAAGGCCGGTTCCGCTATCACAAGCCAGCCTTCACGCGGGCTCAGGACTGGGAACGACTGATCATCTCAGAGGTTGAGGCCGGTTTTGAAATGTTGCGAAGGCTCAATGCCAATCAAGCAGAGCTTCGTCGAATCGTGCTTAAAAGTGAGCGCCTCCTGAAAAATCTGGAGGAGCACCTCAGCGGACTGAAGGAGGCTGCCGGCGGGAGCGCATGCCCTTCCAATGAGGATAGGTGAAGGCTGTGGGCGCTAAAGCCCCTGCCTATTCACGCCAAAGCTGCATGTTTTGAGGAGCTATTGCTGGGCGCACCTAAATTTGCGGTGGCTCTAGATGCTGTCTTTTGCTGGTCTATTCAGGTCAGATCGGTTGTGTGCAGTTTAGTGCCTCGATATATTGATTAGTCAATGTAGTGTAGACTGATTCACCCTCGAAACTACGCTGCCTCAGATGGGGTGGCTACACCATCGCCCATAGGGAGCTAAAAGATGGCCGAACTGGACGACCGATGGCTGTCTGTCACAGAAATCGCCAAATACCTCGGTGCCAGTAACGACTCGGTTTACAGGTGGATCGAGAAGCACGCAATGCCCGCCCACCGTGTCGGCAGAGCCTGGAAGTTCAAAAAGAACGAAGTGGACGAATGGGTACGCAGCGGCGGTGCCAGCGACGGGAATAACGCCAATGCCTGAGGAGAAACAACTTGCCCGTTTCGGGTTCCGGTTTGAGCGTGGCGGTACCCACAGCTCCCGCACAATGATGCTGGACGAGCTCACGGCTCTGCTCGATTACGTAAACCGTGCTGACGCAACAAAGGCTGATTATCTGAATGCGATAGAGGAAGACAACTGCCTCGGCAAACGTTCAGGTAAGACTCGTCGCCTGACCTATAAGCATTTGGCTGAGCTTTATTCTCTGGACACAGCCCATGTGCTTTTTCGTGCCTTGCTGTACTTCTGGCAGCGAGATGAAGCAGGTCGGCCAATGCTGGCGCTGCTGGCTACCTACGCCAGAGACACCATTTTCCGTGCCAGCGCACCAATGATTCTCAAGACGCCGGAGGGATCAGTCATTACCCGTGAGTCGCTAGAGGAACTGCTCGATAGCCTGGAGCCAGGCCGTTTCAGCAAGGCGACTCTGAAATCCACAGCCCAGAATATCAACTCCAGCTGGACCAAATCCGGCCACCTTACAGGGCGAAACAAGAAAATCCGTAACCGAGCTGCCCCTACAGCAGGCAGTGCGGCCTACGCTCTGTTGCTGGGCTATCTGGCCGGTGCGCGTGGGCAAGGCCTGTTCAGTACCGAATACGCCAAGCTGCTGGACTGCTCCCGGGAACAAACCATTGAGCTGGCAGAGCAGGCCTCACGAAGGGGCTGGATAACCTACAAGCGGGTGGGGGATGTGATCGAAGTGCTTTTCCCCAACCTGATCAATCAGCAGGAACAGGAGTGGTTGCGTGAGCAGGGTTAAGCGCCTGATTCAATCGTACGGGCGACACATTGCTATCCCCTGGAGGGATGATGCCGCCGCAGCCCAGCGGGTGGTTTTCTGCGTTTACAACGAAAACGAAGAGCGCTGGCTCAGAGCCCGGGTAGACGAATTCGAAATTGTTACCCGGCAGGCGGGTCACGAATGGGTTCTGTTTGATTTGACCGACACCTTTGCAGGCTGGCTGGCTACCCAACGGTACGCAAAGAGCTATTTCCAGAAGCCGCACCTGCTGGCCACGGTGTTGCCAAAATATCTGGACTATATTGTGAGCGAGTTCGAGCGGGTTCTGAAAGAAACAAATGCCAACGACAACACCGTAGTGGCTGTCCAGGGTGTTGGCGCGCTTTTCGGTTTTCTCAAGGTCAAAGACGTTGTGGATAAGTTGGCTCCCCTGGTTGAGGGGCGGCTGTTGGTCCTGTTTCCCGGCAGCTATGAAAACAACAATTACCGGTTATTGGACGGTTACGACGGGTGGAACTATCTCGCAGTACCGATAACCGCAGACAAGGATTAAGGAAAGAGGTTGTTCATGAAGAATCGTGAGATTTATCAGAAAGATCCGACCATCCGCAAACTGGTCAACGAAGGTGTGGCCAGTGTTAACGACGAAACCACAAGCCATGCGCTCGCGGTACTCCGTTACGAACTGGAAACCTTCGTGTGTGACGGCCAGTACGAGAAAGGAATGTCCCACATTCTGGAAACCTACCTGAAGAACATCGACCAGGCTCAACAGCCGGCGGTGTGGGTCAGCGGGTTCTACGGTTCTGGTAAATCCCACCTGGTGAAGATGCTGAGGGCACTGTGGGTAGATGCAGAGTTTGAAGATGGCGCTACTGCCCGGGGTATCGCCAAACTGCCGCAAGGCGTGAGTGAACACCTCAAAGAGCTGAGCGTTCAGGCGAAGCGTCACGGTGGCTTGCATGCTGCATCCGGAACCCTGGGTTCCGGCGCAAGCGGTAGTGTACGGCTTGCGCTACTGCGTATTCTGTTCAAATCGGCAGGGCTGCCGGAACAGTACCCGGTCGCCCGCTTTGTGATGTGGTTGAAGCACGAAGGCATTTACGACCAGGTACGCCAAAGTGTCGAATCCAACGGCTACGACTGGCAGGAAGAGCTGGATAACTTCTACGTGGCCGAAGGCCTGCACGAAGCCCTGGTACAGGCAAAGCCGGCACTGTTCTCATCACCGGCATCCTGCGTGGAAACCCTGAACAACCTGTATCCGTTCGTTCAGGACATTTCCAGCGACGATATGCTCAAGGCCATTCGCCAGGCATTGACCACAGACGGCAAATTCCCGCTTACCCTGATCGTACTGGACGAAGTTCAGCAATTCATTGGTGAAGACAGCCAACGCTCCATTGCGGTACAGGAAGCAGTCGAGGCCTGCTGTAAAAACTTCGGTGGCAAGCTGCTCTTCATTGGCACCGGCCAGACAGCGGTAACCGGCACCAGCAATTTGAAGAAACTCGAAGGGCGCTTCACTATCCGTGTTGAGCTGTCTGATGCCGATGTCGATGCCGTTATCCGGCAAGTCATTCTCGCCAAAAAGCCTGAAGCCAAAGGGCCGATTGATCAGGTTCTGCAAACAAACCTGGGCGAAATTTCCCGGCACCTGGCGGGCACAACCATTGGCCACCGGCAGGATGACCTGCCTTACTTCCCCCAGGACTACCCGATCTTGCCGGTGCGTCGTCGCTTCTGGGAGAACACCCTGAGAATACTGGACCAGACCGGTACCGACAGTCAGCTGCGTAACCAGCTCAGCATGATTCATAAAGTCATCCAGACCAACCTGGATGACCCGCTTGGCCATGTGGTACCGGCGGATTACCTTTACTTCGATTCCGCAGACAAACTGCTGCAAGCCCGAATTCTGCCCCGCAAGGTTCATGAAAAAACCATGAGCTGGATAAAAGGCACGGAAGACCAGCGCCTGATGGCCCGTGCTTGCGGCCTGGTGTTTCTGATCAACAAGCTGGGCGGTCAGAACAATGAGATCGGCATTCGCGCGAACGTCGATTCACTGGCAGATCTGCTGGTAGAAGATTTGTCCGCTGGTAGCAGCAGTCTACGCAGCAAACTGCCAGGCTTGCTCGATAACTGCGAACTGTTGATGAAAGTCGGTGAGGAATACCGCATTCAGACCGAAGAGAGTGCCGCCTGGACTGACGAATTCCTCAGCCAGCGTTCCGCGCTCTCCAATGAAGCCCATCGTATTCACGCAGAACGGGACGACCGCATACGCCGCATGTTCGGTGAGGTCGCGCGCAAACTGTCGCTGATGCAGGGCGACGCGAAGGTTACCCGGGATACCTACCCGGTGTTTGATGCCCAGCTACCGGCGGATGCCAACGAGCGTATCTGCGTGTGGGTACGAGATGGCTGGAGCAGTGATGAAAACTCCGTTCGGGCCGATGCACGGCAAGCCGGGAACCAGTCGCCTACCGTTTTTGTGTTTATCCCCAAGCGTTCAGCGGATGACCTGCGCCATCACCTGATCGATTACAAAGCGGCCAGCGCTACTCTGGACAAGCGTGGCTCCCCCAACACGCCGGAAGGCACCGAAGCCAAAGCGGCCATGGAAACCACCAAACAGACCGCCGAAGGCAAAATTCGGGAATTGCTCAGCGAAGCCTTCTCCGGCGCCCGGGTCTTCCAGGGTGGTGGCAATGAAATCCTCGGTAACAATTTGCAGGAAATGGTGCTGGAAGCGGCAAACAACTCGCTGCAACGCCTGTACCCCAACTTCCATATTGCTGACCACAGCGGTTGGCAAAAAGCCTACGAAAAAGCGAAGACAGGCGCACCGGATGCTCTCAAAGCCGTCGGTGACGATGGTGAGCCTGGCAAGAATCCGGTCTGTAAAGCCATTCTGGGCTTTATTGCCGGTGGCAAAAAAGGTGGAGACATACGCGCTCACTTTGAAGGGAAAGATTTCGGCTGGTCCCGGGATGCGGTGGATGGCGGCCTTCAGGTACTGCTGGTGGCCGGAATCATCCGGGCCCAGGACGACCGTGGGCAACCCATCGAGCCTTCCGCACTGGAGCGCAAGAGCATTGGTAAAACCCTATTCAAAGTGGAGTCCGCCAATGTCACCACACCGCAGCGTATCCAGATCCGCAAAGTGCTCCAGAAAGTGGGTGTATCCGCCAAGCAGGGCGAAGAACTGGCGCACGTGCCATCGTTCCTGCAGAAAGTCAGTGATCTGGCTGATAAAGCCGGTGGCGAAGCACCCAAACCCGAACGCCCGGACACCCGCTTCCTTGACGATATCCGCCTGACAACGGGTAACGAGCAACTGCTGGCCCTTTATAACTGCCGGGAACAACTCGTTCAAAGCATTGAGCATTGGGAGAAACTGGCAGAACAACTCCAGCAGCGCTGGCCTAGCTGGATGGTTCTCAAACGCCTGGTAAACCACGCATCCGCTCTGGCCGATGCCGAGGTGTACCGCGCCCAGGTAGACACTATCGAACAACAGCGCCAACTGCTGGAAGAGCCGGACCCGATCAACCCGTTGATCACCAGCCTGACCCAAAGCCTGCGCGAAGCCCTGAACACCCTGAATCAGGACTACCAGGCCCGGCACGAACAGGGCATGAAACGCCTGGAGGCAGACGGAAACTGGAAGCAGCTGGAGCCAGAGCAGCGCAACCAGTTGCTGTCCGAGCAGAAGCTGACCCTGGCTGATCAGCCGAAAGTGGCCGTTCAGTCCACGGAGGAAGTACTGAACACCCTGGACCAATGCTCACTGGGCATGTTCGCAGACCGGGTAGCCGCGCTACCCAGCCGTTTTGACAACGTAGCAGTCGCGGCAGCGGAGTTGTGCGAGCCGGAAATCCAGTTTGTATCGGTACCACGCCGCACGCTGAAAACCGAGGCAGACGTTGATGCCTGGGCGGAAGAAGTGAAAGATCAGCTTAAAACGGCCCTGGAAAAAGGTCCGATTTCCGTCAAATAAAGAGCGCGACAGACATCATGCGAACCGCCGCCAACATCGAGGCTCTGTTGCCAGAGCTGGACCACTGCATAGCCGACGAACTGGAAGACCAGGACCTCGACTTCAAACAGTGGGACCTGAAAAGCCGGGACAACGCGGTAAAAACCGTGGTCCAGATGGCCGTGTGCATGGCCAATGGTGGTGGCGGTACCGTGGTATTTGGCGTGGCCGACCGAATACAGGGCCGAAGTAACGCCATTCTGGGTGTGCCACCGGAAATCGACGCAAACCTTCTGAAAAAGGCCGTCTACGACCAGACCGACCCGAAAATCATGCCGGTATTCGAAGAGCTGGCCGTACCGGAAGGCACCGGCCGGTTACTGTTGATGCAGATTCACCCCGGTATGCCGCCGTACACCGACACCGCAGGGCGAGGGACCATCCGCGTCAGTAAAGACTGCGTTCCGCTGACCGGCACACTGCGCCGGAAGATCAGTGTCGAAACCGGCGAAACCGACTACACCGCAGAAGCCGTCGCTCCTGTGGATAACTCACTGCTGTCCGCCACAGCGTTGGAAGCACTGCGCAACCAGGCCAGCAAGGAACGTGCGCCGGAAGACTTGCTGAGGCTATCGAACACTGAACTTCTGTCCACTCTCGGGCTGATCAAACAGGGCAAACTCACCAGGGCCGCTATTCTGCTGGCCGGCACCGAGGCGGCCATCCGGGAACACTTGCCCGGCCACAACTGGACTTTCCTGCAAATGACCTCGGATACCGACTACGGCATCCGGGAGGATCGGGTCAGCGCTTTGCCTTTGTCCGTTCAGCGCATAGAAGAACTGCTGGTGCCCTTTAACCCCATCACCACCTACAAACAGGGCATGTTCCATTACGAGTACCGCACCTGGCCGGAAATAGCAGTGCGCGAAGCCCTGATGAACGCCTTCTGCCATGCGGACTTGCGCATAGCGGGGCCGGTAATGGTCAAGCTGTATGCCGACCGGTTGGAAATCAGCAATAACGGGGGCTTTATTGCCGGCATTACCCCCAACAACATCCTTCATCACCAGCCCGCTGCCCGAAACCCCTTACTGGTGGAAGCCCTTACCCGCCTGCGCCTGGTAAACCGCAGCAATCTGGGCATTAACCGCATGTTCTCCGCCCTGCTGATGGAAGGCAAAGAACCGCCCCAGATTCGGGAGATTGGTGACTCGGTACAAGTCAGTTTTCCCAAGCGGGAGCTGAACGCCACCTTCCGCCTGTTTGTGGCGGAGGAAAGTGAGCACGGGCGTAACCTGGGCGTGGATGAACTGATGCTGTTGCAATACCTGCTCCAGCATCCGGAAATAGACACCAACACCGCAGCCAGTCTGTGCCAGCGTGGCGAAGCAGAGATGCGCGAAAAGTTATCCACAATGGAGTCGGCAGGTTACATCGAGCACGGGGGTACCGGGCGGGGCGCTTATTGGTGCATCCAGCCCGAGCTCTACAATCGGTTGGCCGAGGATGGCCAGAGTGAAGCCCGTCGCCGGATTGGTTGGGATGCCGCCAAAACCCGCGTGCTCAGCATTCTGATGGAGCGAGCCAAACGAGGCGACCCCGGATTGAGTAATAAGGAAATCCGGCAGATCACTCGCTTTGACCGTAACCAGGCCCGACGTCTGATGCAGGCGCTGATGCAGGAGAACGCTGGCCTCCAGAAGGTGGGGGAGCGGCGCTGGGCGCGCTATGAATACAGCAATGCACGTGAGTATTGAAATTCGCATAGATAAACTTCTATGCGCATACTATGCGTTTAATGGATAAAGTGCGCATATCGGTGCGTACCGATGTGCCAGGAAGAGCGCTTTAACGGCACCAAAGCCGTAGCCGTGGCATCACTTTAAGGACTGGGGAAGTAAAAGAACATGCAGCCACTCGACAAGACACTCAGAAACCAACTGGAACGCGCCGTTAAAAACGCCCGCGACACCGCCGAAACCGGTGCCCGCGCCGCGTTGGACCAGCTGGGTGTGGCAGACCCCACACCGGCCGCGCATCTGAGCGAGACCGAGCGGGAGCTGCGCCGTCGATTGCGTGCCCACGGGCGGCAGTTGGGCGACTCTCTGAACGGTGGCAAGGTCCAAAGCATGGACCGTTTGGTGGAAGAGGTTGCCTACGAGCACTGGCACCGCATGCTCTTTGCCCGCTTCCTGGCCGAAAACGACTTGCTGATGTACCCGGACCCGGACGAACCGGTGGCCATCACCCTGGAAGAGTGTGAAGACCTGGCCGCCGATGAAGGCGCCGCCAACGGCTGGGAACTGGCCGCCCGCTATGCGGCCCGTATGCTGCCGCAGATTTTCCGGCTGGACTCCCCGGTTTTCCAGCTCACCCTGCCACCGGAGCACCAACAGGCCCTGGAGCGCCAGGTCGCGGGCCTGCCGCTGGAGGTGTTCACCGCCTCCGACAGCCTGGGCTGGGTTTACCAGTTCTGGCAGGCCAGGAAGAAGGAACAGGTCAACCAGTCCGAGGTCAAGATCGGTGCCCGGGAGCTCCCCGCCGTCACCCAGCTCTTCACTGAGCCCTACATGGTGAGCTTCCTGCTCGACAATTCATTGGGGGCCTGGTGGGCGGCCCGGCAGCTCAGTGAAAGCGACCTGAAACACGCCGAAAGCGAAGAAGAGCTGCGCCAGAAGGCCTCCATTCCTGGTGTTCCCCTGGACTATCTGCGCTTTGTAAAACAGGAAGATGGGGCCTGGACACCGGCTGCCGGCACCTTTGATGCCTGGCCGGAACAACTGGCCGACCTGAAAACCCTGGACCCCTGTTGCGGCTCCGGCCACTTCCTAGTGGCCGCCTTCCTGATGCTCGTCCCCATGCGAATGGAGCGCGATGGCTTGTCCGCTCGGGACGCCGTGGATGCAGTGTTACGGGAGAACATTCATGGACTGGAGCTGGATCAGCGCTGTGTGGAACTTGCCGCATTCGCATTGGCCCTAACCGCTTGGAAATACCCTGGCGCAGAGGGCTACCGGCCATTGCCAGAACTACAACTAGCCTGCTCTGGTTTGTCGATTAGTGCTAAGAAAGAAGAGTGGTTAGCGTTAGCAGGAGACAACACTGATCTGCGCGTTGCGCTGGAAGAGCTTTACAGACAGTTTAGAGACGCGCCCATTTTGGGTAGCTTAATTAATCCGGAAGCAAGCTTAAGCAAAGGCTCATTGTTTGAATTGACATGGGAAGAAGTCGGCCCCTTGCTTAGCCAAGCTTTGGCTGAAGAAAAAGATGAAGAGAAGTCAGAAATTGGCGTTATAGCAAGAGGGGTTTCAAAATCATCTAGCTTGTTATCAAGAAAGTTTGAATTAATTATTACAAATGTTCCTTATTTGGGGATAAGAAAACAAAATGATTTTTTAAAAAAACATCTAGAAAATAATTACAAAATCTCTAAAGGAGATCTTGCAACTGTATTTCTAGAAAAATTCCTTAAGAATAACGTTAAAGATAATGGTTTATATGCAGTAGTTACTCCTAGTGCGTTCGCTAATAAAGATTACTTTAAAGAACTCAGGAAGGAGGTTTTACAAAATTATGTACTTAGCTCCCTGGCTTTTCTAGGACCTAGAGCATTTGAGACCATTACTGGAGAGGTCGTAGACGTTTCCCTTCTATCTATAGAAAAAACCAATCCAAAACAAGAGTCATGTTTTTGCCTGATTGATGTTTTTGAAAAAAAGAATCATGAAGAGAAGTCTAACTCTCTAAAGAGTTCGGAAGCATTGGTATTACAGCAGAGAGATCAAC
>NZ_JBQDCO010000072.1:0-11943 GCF_052091845.1 Marinobacter sp.
GGTTGACGATGGCTGTATTATCGCCGATTTTGAGACTTATTCAGAGTCTCCCTAGGGAATCCACAGCACACCCAAGGTGGTGAGTTGATGACCTTTGACCGGGTCATCGCCAACCCGCCCTTCAGTCTGAAAAAGTGGGGCAAAGAAGAAGCGGATGCTGATTCATACGGTCGCTTCCCTTACGGCACCCCACCCAAAGATTCCGGTGATTTGGCGTTCGTGCAACACATGATCGCCAGTTTGAACGCCGAAGGCATGATGGGCGTGGTGATGCCACACGGTGTGCTATTCCGTGGTTCCAGTGAAAAAGCCATACGCCAAGGCATTCTGAATGATGACCTATTAGAAGCCGTGATCGGACTGCCTGCCGCCCTGTTCTACGGCACCGGCATCCCAGCCTGCCTGTTGATTATCAACAAGAACAAACCGGCAGAGCGCCGTGGCAAAGTGCTGTTCATCAACAGCGAACTGGAATACGAAGAAGGCAAAAACCAGAACAAGTTGCGTCAACAGGACATTGAAAAAATTGTTCAGACCTTCGATGACTACGTGGAAATTAAACGCTATTCAAAAGTGGTCGCACTGGCAGACATTGCTGAGAACGATTACAACCTGAACATCCGCCGCTACGCCGACACCAGCCCACCCCCGGAAATCTTTGATGTACGCGCCATCCTTCACGGAGGTATCCCAGTGCGCGAAGTACAAAGCGAGTACATCCGTGAGGAAATACTGGAAGGCTTTGATGTGTCCACGGTGTTTGTTAAACGGGATGCAGACTATTACGACTTCAAGTCGGAGATCGACAATAAAGAAGCCATACGGGAAACCGTGGGTGATGTGGATGCCAAGGTGATCAGCCAGCTGGAACACTGGTGGGACAAGTATCGGGTGTCATTGAGTGAACTGGATGCGCAAGTGGATGAAGCTGAAAGCGTGATGAAGGGCTATCTGAAGGAGCTGGGATATGAGTAATACAGTTCCTGAAGGGTGGTCTATTCACCCCCTTAACGGCAAGATCAATATTCTGTCCGGCTACCCATTTAAGTCATCGTTATTTTGCGATGACCCCTCAAAGATGGGTGTCATCCGTATTCGTGATCTAGTGAAGCAAAGCGTGGAAACTTTTTACGCCGGTGACTTTGACGACGAATACGTAGTGCGCAGCGGTGACATTTTGATTGGGATGGATGGCGATTTCAATATAGTAAAGTGGAAAACAAAGAGCGCACTACTCAATCAACGAATCTGTAAAGTTAAAGCTTCGAATAGTGGTGGGTTCAATAGCGACTTTCTGTTTTATTCACTCGTAGATGATCTTGATTCCATACACGCGGCAACTGGTGCTACCACTGTGAAGCACCTGTCGGTAAAGGACATTAGGGGCATAGAAAAGGCTTACCCCCCACTCCCCGAACAACAAAAAATCGCCACCATCCTGTCATCCGTTGATGACGTGATCGAAACAACACGCGCACAGACCAACAAGCTGAAAGACATGAAAACCGGCATGATGCAGGAGTTGTTGACCAAAGGGATTGGGCCGGGCGGCGTTCCGCACACTGAATTCAAGGATTCGCCGGTGGGGCGGATACCGGCGAATTGGAAGGTCGCGAGGCTTGACTCGCTGGCGAAAGTGGGCTCAAGCAAACGAATTCGTGAATCTGAGTACGTTACCGACGGTGTACCATTCTTTAGATCGAAAGAGGTAATCAGACAATCAAAAAGCCTGGACATCGAGAAACCACTGTACATAAGCAAGCAGCGTTTCACCGAAATATCAGAAAAATTTGGCGCGCCAAAGCAGGGCGACATATTGATCACGGCAGTAGGCACCATTGGTGTAGTTTACCTTGTGGAGGATCGTGAGTTTTACTTCAAAGATGGAAACTTGCTTTGGCTGAGAAATATTCGCCCTACAATTTCATCACAGTATCTTGCCAAGATCATGGCATCCGAAGGTTTTCAGGTTGAGATTGATCGTGTTACCGGGGGCTCAAGTCAGGCAGCGTTAACAATTGAAAAGCTTCAGGAGCTAACTATTGTTGTTCCGCCTCTGGTGGAGCAAGAAAGTATCGTCGGCATTTTGATGTCGCTGGACGAGAAACTTCAAGCAACATACCGAAAATTGCTAGCAGTTACAGACCTTAAAAAAGCCATAATGCAAGACCTACTCACCGGGAAAGTCCGCGTCAAAACCGACCAAAGGGAGTCAGCGGTTGCCTGATGCAGAAAAGAAGCGCTGCCTTACACAAAGAAACCCTTATGTAAGAGCAGCGATAAAATCATTACATAAGGCTTTCTTCATCTCCACTTGTACTATTTTTTCGGCCTATCAAACTGGGCTGAAATCCAGCTAAACCAAGGATAGGTCTATGCCCCAAACCAAGCTCCCAATAAATATCGACAACCTGCTCCAGCAGCGCACGGTAGAAAGTGAGCGCGTGGAGTATAAGCAAGGCTGGAACCCAGAGTCCGTATTGCATACGCTCTGCGCGTTTGCCAATGATTTTCAGAACCTGGGCGGCGGCTATTTGGTGATGGGCATTACAGAGGCACACGGCCAGCCGATACTGCCACCGCGAGGCCTGCTGCCGGAACAAATTGATAGCATTCAAAAAGCCCTGCTTAATCTGGGCAACTCGGCCATTCAACCACCGTATCACCCGCTAACGGCTGTGTATCAAGTGCAAGGCAAGCACATTTTAGTGTTGTGGATACCAGGTGGAGAGACACGGCCTTATAAAGCAAAAACTCGCCCAAATGATAAAAAATCAGATTGGGCATTTTACGTGCGTAAGCAATCCAGCACTGTGAAAGCCGTCGGTGAAACCGAGCGCGAACTGCTATCACTGGCGGCAACTGTGCCCTTCGTTTGGAACTTCCCGTATGCGGCGATTGAGGAGGCCGTGGTGAATGCGGTCTACCATCGCTCTTATGAGATTCGCGAGCCGATAGAGGTGCGTATTGATGCCCAGGAGTTAATGGTACTGAGCTTCCCCGGGCCTGATCGCTCAATCAGTTTGGCAGATTTAGAACAAGGCAAAGGCGTGAGCCGCCGCTATCGCAATCGCCGTATTGGCGAGTTTTTAAAAGAGCTGGATTTAACCGAAGGGCGCTCCACGGGCTTGCCTAAAGTTTTACGGGTTATGCAGCAAAATGGCTCGCCAACACCTGTTTTTGAAACCGATGAGGAGCGCAGTTATTTCCTTATTCAGCTGCCGGTTCATGAAGGGTTTGTAAAAACTGAACAAGCTACCCCCGAAGTCACCCCCGAAGTCACCCCCGAAGTCACTCCTGAAATTGTTTGCATGCTTGCTGCGCTAACAGAGGAAATGACGCGCGCGGAGATCATGGCCGTGCTGGGGTTAAAGGATGAGAAGCACTTTAGGGTATATTACCAGCAAGCATGCATAAGCAAGGGTCTGATCGAAATGACTATTCCCGACAAGCCGCGCAGCAGATTGCAGAAATATCGCCTGACACCTTTGGGCAAGCAGACATTAACAGCAACCAAAACATAACAAGTGGGTTTCAGTAGTAGCCAGCATGTTTAAAGACGAAGAAACCAAAGTAGAACAGCCCGCCATTGATCAGCTCATCAAATTAGGCTGGCAGTATGTGCCCGGTGCCAGTCTCGCGCCGGTAGCGTCTGCCTACGACTCGCAAAGTGGCGAGCGTGATTACTACCGCGATGTGGTGCTGACCAACCGTCTTGAAACCGCCCTGCGCAAGCTGAACCCGTGGATCAGTGACGAAAATCTGCGCAAGGTGATGCGTGAGATCACCCACCCAAACCATGCAGCCCTGATGGAATATAACCACGGCATTTATCAGATGCTGGTGAACTATCTGTCCGTAGAACAGGATTTGGGCAAGGGGCGCAAAGGGCAAACGGTCAGGATCATTGATTTCGATAACCCTGCCAACAATGACTTTCTGTGCACCAGTCAATTCAAAATTGAAGGCGCTAACAAGAACATCGTTCCCGATATTGTCTGCTTCGTGAACGGCTTGCCGTTGGCGATAATCGAGTGTAAATCCCCATACGTGGCTGACGCCATCGCCGAAGGCATTGTTCAGCTGCGCCGTTATGCCAACCTTCGTTACCCAGAGTCAGACGCGGGTGCACAAAAGCTGTTCTGGTATAACCAGTTAATGGTTACCACCTGTCGTGATCAAGCCAAGGTGGGCACCATAAGCTCCAGCGCCCAACATTACAGCGATTGGAAAGATGCCCACCCGTACACGGATGCTGATATTCGGGCGATGGCTGTGCCGTCTTCCACCCCTGTTGGCAGCAATGCCGTCATGCTGTCTGACGTGCCATCACCGGCGTATTTGGCACAGGCTCAACAGATTGCCGGTGGCGCAAACAATCAAACGGAAATTACCCCACAGCAACGCCTGCTGGCGGGCATGTTTGATCGTGCCAACTTCCTTGACCTGATCCATAGGCATGGAATTACACTTTCTGATTTGGCTGGAAAGGTTGAGCTAACTCAGTCCGAACACGAGCGTTTTGAGGTTAGGCAAGGAGACGTGTTTTTTACACGTACGTCTGAAGTGCCAAACGAAATAGGTATGTCGGCTGTATTCTTGGATCAGGCTGAAAATGTTTCGTTTAGCGGGTTCACCCTGAGAGGTCGCCCAGTGACCAATATGCTCGAAATCCAGTTTTGTAAATACTGCTTTTCCTCAGAGTACGTTAGAAAGCAAATCGTTTCGTCTTGCTCCTATACAACAAGGGCGCTTACGAATGGCACCCTGTTATCTCAGTGCTTGATAGCTATTCCGCCTAAACAAGAACAGCTGAAAATTGCGCAATCACTTGACTCAATTGACGATGTAATACAATCCAAAGCGCGAAAGTTGCGCACGACCTTGCATACGAAAAAAGCCCTAATGCAGGACCTGCTCACCGGCAAGGTCCGCGTCAACACAAACCAAAGGGAGTCAGTGGTTGCTTAACGCGCCCACTGCAATCAAGGATGAACCATAGCGACTACGTTGTTTACGTCGATGAAAGCGGAGACCACGGGCTGCAGAGCATTGACCCACACTATCCTGTGTTTGTGCTGGCTTTCTGTATCTTTCACAAACGGGACTATATAGATCAGGTTACGCCAGCGCTGCAGGACTTCAAGTTCAGGCACTTCGGTCACGATCAGGTAATCCTCCATGAAACTGATATCCGTCGAGATCGTGGCGATTTTTCGTTCCTGAACAGTCCGGAGCGAAAATCCAAGTTTCTGGGTGAGCTAACATGCATTATGGAGCAGGCGAATTTCACGCTGGTCTGTTCGGTCATTCGCAAAGAGGCCTACCGTGAACGATATAGCGAACCTGACAACCCATATCATGTAGCACTCGGCTATGGGCTCGAACGTGTTTTCTATTTTCTTCGCCAGAAAGGTGCAGGCAACAAGAAAACCCACATCATCGTGGAAAAGCGCGGTCGAACCGAGGACGACGAACTGGAACTGGCATTTCGCAGGATTTGTGATGGCGAAAACTTTGAAAAGAGAGACCTACCCTTTGAGCTGATATTCTCAGACAAGAAAAGTAATTCAACAGGCTTACAGTTCGCAGATTTAGTCGCACGCCCGGTCGGTTTGCACCTACTCCGGCCGAACCAGGAGAACCGGGCGTTTGAAGTGCTGGAGAAAAAGTTTTATGGCGGGGCCAGTCGAAATGGCCGAGGATTGAAGTCATTTCCATGATTAAGAAAGCAAAAAGCCCCGATGAATCCACCGAGGCTAATTGCCGACCGCGAATCCGCAGTCCATTTGCACCTATGGTTGCATGGCCTGCTATTAAAAAGCAAGTTACTATTCTGGCCATTTGGAACTGTTCTCAGACTAATACTGGAAGCCTTTTGTAAGCAGAAACTACATCCCTTACATAGAGAAACCCTTATGTAAGGGATAACCTGAAATCGTTACACAAGGCTTTCTCTATCTCCATTTGAGCAACTCTTGCCGATTCCACATTGCTTAACGCTCTTTTTTAGACGCTAGCGGGAGACAAAGTTGTACCAAGACGAAATCGAAAAAGTTGAACAGCCCGCCATCGACCAACTCATCAAGCTGGGCTGGCAGTATGTGCCAGGCGCTGATCTCGCACCGGCGTTGGTCGGCACTGGCTCAAAAAAGGGTGAGCGTGATTACTACCGCGATGTAGTGTTGACCAACCGTCTTGAAACCGCCCTGCGCAAGCTGAACCCGTGGATCAGTGACGAAAATCTGCGCAAGGTGATGCGTGAGATCACCCACCCAAACCATGCAGCCCTGATGGAATATAACCACGGCATTTACCAAATGCTGGTCAATTACCTGTCCGTCGAGCAGGATTTGGGCAAGGGGCGCAAAGGGCAAACGGTCAGGATCATCGATTTCGACAACCCTGCCAACAATGACTTTCTGTGTACCAGCCAATTCAAGATTGAAGGCGCAAATCAGAATATCATTCCCGATATTGTTTGCTTCGTGAATGGCTTGCCACTGGCGGTGATTGAGTGCAAATCTCCATACGTGGCGGATGCCGTTGGTGAAGGCATTAACCAATTGCGCCGCTACGCCAACCTGCGTTACCCAGAATCCGACGAAGGCGCACAAAAGCTATTCTGGTACAACCAGTTAATGGTCACCACCTGCCGTGATCAAGCCAAGGTTGGCACCATCAGTTCCAGTGCCCAACATTACAGCGATTGGAAAGATGCCCACCCGTACACGGATGCTGATATTCGGGCGATGGCTGTGCCGTCTTCCACCCCTGTTGGCAGCAATGCCGTCATGCTGTCTGACGTGCCATCACCGGCGTATTTGGCACAGGCTCAACAGATTGCCGGTGGCGCAAACAATCAAACGGAAATTACCCCACAGCAACGCCTGCTGGCGGGCATGTTTGATCGTGCAAACTTCCTTGATCTGATTCAGAACTTCACCATCTTTGAGCCGGTGGACGGTCGCCTTATCAAGAAGGTGGCGCGTTACCAGCAATATCGCGCCGTGAATAAGGTCATCGACCGCCTCAGAACCGGCACAGACCGCAAAGAGAAATCAGGGGTCGTCTGGCATACCCAGGGCTCTGGCAAGTCTCTGACCATGGTCATGCTGGCTGTGAAAATACGCCGAGACCCGGAGTTGCAACAATACAAACTGGTGTTCGTGACTGACCGCACTCAATTGGATTCACAGCTGTCCAATACCTTTCGCGATGCCCAAAGTGAAACCGTGCACAACGCCGGTTCCGTTGCAGAATTGAAAACCCTGTTAAGCCGTGAATCGTCCGATATTGTGACCGCCATGGTGCAGAAGTTTCAGGATGCGGAAGCGGAAGACGACTTCAAAGACCTGAACCCCAGTGACAAAATCATTGTGCTGGCGGACGAAGCCCACCGCACCCAGTTCGGCAATCTGGCAGCCACCATCAACGCAGCATTGCCCAACGCCCCCAAGATTGGCTTCACCGGTACACCCCTGCTGAAAACCCAGAAAATGGATCAGGCGTTTGGCGGGTACATTGACCAGTACAGAATCAACGAAGCCGTTGAAGACGGTGCCACCGTGCGCATCATCTACGAAGGTCGGCAGGTTCGCAGTGATGTGGTGGGCGATTCGCTGGATGCGCTGTTTGAAGAATATTTCAAAGACTTTAGTGACGACGATAAGCGCGAAATCAAAAAGAAATACGGGGTGGAACGTGCTGTTCGTGAAGCGCCCGCCCGTATCCGCTGGGTCTGTATCAATCTGCTAAAGCATTACCGTGAACACATTCAGCCCAACGGCTTTAAAGCCATGATCGTAGTGGGCAGTCGTTACGCCGCCACCCTGTTCAAAACAACACTGGATGATCTGGGTGCACCGCCTTCGGAAGTGATCATTTCCGGTAAGCATAATGACGAGCCCATTTTCACGCCCTACACCAACGCCGCCCATCAAAAGCAGGTGATCAAAAACTTCACCAAGCCACTGGGCACCGATAAAGAAAAAGAAGACCCCACGGCATTCCTGATTGTGAAGGATATGCTGCTAACCGGTTTTGATGCGCCCATTGCGCAGGTGATGTACATCGACCGGAATCTGAAAGACCACACATTGATGCAAGCCATTGCGCGGGTGAACCGCACCTATAAAGGTAAACAGGCGGGCTTCGTGGTGGATTACTACGGACTGTCAGACCACTTGGCGGATGCCCTGAAGGATTTCAGCAGTGAGGATGTGGAAGGCACCTATCATTCGCTGAAAGACGAAACCCCCAAGCTCAAAGCTACTCACACTCGCGTTGCCAATGTGTTCAGTGGGGTGAAAGGCGATGACATTGACGACTACGTTTTATTTTTGAAAGACGAAGACATCCGCCAGCAATTTGAGCTGGCGTTCAAACGCTTTGCCAAGCAAATGGATGTGGTGCTTCCTGATGTGGCTGCCAAACCGTTCGTGCCCGACCTGAAATTCTGGGGCAAGTTGCAAAACGCCGCCCGCACCCTTTACCGTGATCCCGGCTTGAACATCGAGGATGTGGGTGAAAAGGTACGGCAATTGGTGGAAGAACACATCGTCAGCACCGGCGTCGATCCCAAAATACCACCCGTTGACCTCATGGCGGCAAACTTCAAGGATGCGGTGGATCAGATCAAGTCACCGGAATCCCGCGCCTCCGAAATCGAAAGCGCCATCAAGCACCACATCACGGTGAATCTGGACGAAGACCCGGAATATTACCGGTCACTGAGTTTGCGGTTACGAGACATCATTGAAAAAACCAACGGCAAGTGGGAACAACAAGCTGAAATGCTGTTCGAGTTCCGAAACAGCATTGAAACAGCCCGCACCCAAGCCGCTGACGATCTGGGGCTGACGGATACCGAGTTCGCCTTTTACAACATTCTGATGTCGGAAGTGACCGCCCACAGTGGCGACGATGCGATCAGCGAAGCCGTACACGATGAAATCAAACAGACCAGCCAAGGCTTGGTGGGCATGTTTGATGAAGCTACGCAAATTGTGGATTTCTTCAGCAAGCTGGACGAAGTGAAGCGAATGAAGAAAGAAATCAAACGCGCGGTTCTGGATTGCTCGTTTGGTGACAAAGCCATTGTGACCGTGGTGCAGGATCGTTTTATGGAACTGGCGCAAACCCGTTTTGGTGCCAAGTGAGCGTATGACACCCATGGCGAATGATTCAGCGATTGAATACCGGGATGGCAATGGTTTTATTGCTGAAGTCATCCGCACTAACCGGCGCAAGTCGGCAGATATTCGGGTGGAAGAAGGTGCCGTATCCATTGTGGTGCCAACCAACACCAGTGGGGAGAAGATTGATCAGCTGTTGGTTGCCAAGCGCCAATGGATTAAAGAAAAGATTGCCCTGCAACGGGAACTGAACCCCGCCAGCACCAAACAGTATGTGTCAGGTGAGGCGTTTCCGTACCTGGGGCGCAACTATCGCCTGAAAGTGGAAACTGGCAGCTTCGCCCCTGTAAAGCTTCTGAACGGGCGTTTGGTGGCAACCCTACCCAAAGGCGATGAAAGGCCATACATGATCCGGAACGCCCTGGTGCGTTGGTACAAACGCCAGGCAGAACAAAAGCTGCAGGAAAAGGTTAAACGCTTCGCACCCATCGTTGGCGTAGAACCTGCCGGCGTGGGCATTCGCACGTTCAAGTCCCGCTGGGGTAGCTGCACGGCCAGGGGCAAGCTGGAATTTAACTGGCAGATTATGACGGCACCTAACCGCATGGTCGATTACGTGGTGATTCACGAACTCTGCCACCTTATACGGCATGACCATTCCCCGGAATTCTGGCGGGAAATGGCGCGGGTTATGCCCGAGTACCAGCAGTGTCGGGAATGGTTACGGGAGCATGCAGCGCAGCGGGTGTTTTAGCGTTGTGGAAGGCATCACCAAATGTGTTCGCCTTGAAGCATAGGCCCTGGTTTGATGTTTGTGGCCCGCTTTGTGTGTAGCCGCTGGTTATCGTAACAACTCCACAAGGTATTCCGACAGATTTTGGTAACGGTAGCTCACCCGTGCGTAGGTGTCGCCACTCGACCCGTCCTCAAACTCGCGCCCGCAGGCGCGATTGCCACCATGGTTTTTCAGATATGCTGACGTTATGAGGTTTTGAGTGCCGTCAGCTGGCTGTTCTCCGTTTATGGCCGGGTAGTATAAAGCCCACTCAAACCCCTGCCCGCTATCCACATGGCTCAGCCCGGACATCTCGGGCGCGAGAAACCCATAGCGTAAGGGCCGGTTAAACTGTATGTCCTGTTCAAGTTCAGACTTGCCCCGGGTATCAAATTCCATGAACAGCCCGGTGAAAGTCTCTGGCTGGGGTTCATATCCGGAGAACTCATAGTTTTGAGTGCTTGTAACCACATGCCCCGCATTCACGGCATCGACATTGTCTTTATCAATCCTGCAGGTTTGACGCTTATCGGTATAAATCAGGGATTCAAGTTCCTTACCCGCCTCTTCAAGCTGGTATCCCGGAAAGCCGCCAGTGGCATTTGTTCGCCGCGGAATCAGTGTTCGGATGAGAGGGCCGTTTTGCCGGGAAATCCGAGCGATCAACTCTGCCAGCTTTCCATCGCTAAAGCTCCAGCTGTAGGTTACTTCGGGGCTTCCCCCCAGCTCGGTCGAGCCTGGCTGAATACCCTCAAGCGCATGGCAGGTGGTGCGGGTTTCAAAGGTAGCGGTACCGGCTGCCCAATCAAATTCCAGGCGTTCATCCATGCCCGGTTCGCTATAGGCAATTCTGCTCTGGGGCGATAAAGACACTGAAGGCAGCCACTGGGTACTGAGATTTGCCATATAGCCACGCACACTCACCAGCCTTGCGATTTCCTGTATGGAGGGCGCGAGGCAGCCGTCAGCACTGATAGATTGCAGGCGCCCGTCTTCACTGTAATCAAACGCCAGTTCTGCCGAAACCAGCAGGTTGGAGCTTCTGACTGGAAGCTGCTCCGACTGCTTCGGTTGAGCATACACACTCTGGCTGGTCAGCAGCACAGGGTCGCCCAACTCTATGGGCACCTCTGGCAGTTCGACCAAATCAATATCAAGGTTTGCGTAGTTTCCCTGCACGGCCGCATCAACAGCGGCTATCACGTCGCTGGCGTTCTGCACCAGGGAGATACCAAGAAGAAAAGCGCCCGGGCGGCTGAGAAGGCGCTCTGTGCCGTCGCTTTCAGGCTTGGCAAGCTCGTTGTTATATTCCTCCGGAAACTGGCTTGCCATAAAACGTGCCATGGCTCGCGCATACGCATGGGCACGGTTGTCTTTATCCAGCACATAATCCTTAAGCAGGTTGATTCCGGCCAGGCCTGGCAAAGCGGTATCTGTGGCACTTGCCAGTGGGTCCGGAGAGGTAAGACGACGATAGCGCGCCAGGGTTGTAAGCGGGGTAATGTTGCGCACGCCGGGCGCGGCCGAAAGCATAAAGGCACGAGGAACCGCCGCCTCTCCACTGTGGGTATGCTCCAGTGTTTTCCCGGGAAGGGCCAGCGCATAAAGGGGAAAGGTGCGTGGGTCGATATCAGGACCTACGTCTGGCGCTACCACAAGTTCCGAAGTATCCAGAGAGAAAGCCCCACCTTCGCCACTCATCGTGGTGGGCTCCCCCGAATCCAGGGTAACGGTTCGGCCCGAGGCCAATTCAAACTCCATTGGCCCCGGCGTGTATTGGCTATCGCCGTCTATATCCAGCCACACCCGGGCATTTTTCAGGTAGCCGTCTATAACCTTGCCAGTGTATGGGGTGGGCTCACTGTACTTCACGCCATCAAAATCCCGCCCATCCACAGGCAGCTCATCAGACTCTTCGCCGCAGCCGGCCATAGTGAGAAAAAGTACGGAAACGGGCAAGAACATAAGAAGTTTCATCACGGCAACCGTTTATCCTTGTTAGAGGTTGTGCCGTTACTTTAGGGGATGTGG
>NZ_JBQDCO010000073.1:0-10866 GCF_052091845.1 Marinobacter sp.
ATTTGATCGCATCCAGGCGCTGTGAACTGAGGAACCTCCAGTACTTCTTGCAGATGGGAAAGCTGGTGCAGAGTATCGGTAACCTTGTGCACGGTCTGCAGCGAGAGCGTGGGGCGTGCACTATGTTTCTTGGGTCGAAGGGCGAGAAGTTTGGCTCGGAGCGAACACTAACGGTGGCGGAATCGACGCGCTTATATAGTGTTTTCGAGCAGGCTCTGGCTGAGATTCATGAGGAACTGACAACGCATTTGGTGAGTAGTCATTTACTGGCTCATATTGCCAGCGCCCTTCACGGATTGGAGGGCCTGACAGCGCTGCGTGCGCGGGTGAAAGCCCAGTCGTTGCCGGTGTCGGAGGCAACAGAATCCTACAGCGCCCTTATTCAAAGCCTGATTGTCGTGGTGCTTGGGGCAGCGGATACAGCTGTAGACCCGTCACTTGTGCGCTTGTTGGTGGCCATGGTGCATCTGATGAATGGCAAGGAACTTTGTGGCCAGGAGCGCGCAGTAGGCTCGGCGGGGTTTTCACAAGGGCGCTTTGACAATGCACTGACCCAGCGCATAGCGCACCTTATTGAAACGCAGGAGCAGTGTTTTGAGGTGTTTCTCAGCTTCGCAGATGAGCAAAGCTGTGAGCTATTGCTGAATCTACGGGCACATGGGCGGGAAAATGAGATTAAGCGTTTACGGCAGTTGGCGTGTTCCGTTGGCCGGTACAAAACGATAGGCCCGGACGCAGCCGATGACTGGTTTGCACTGATGAGCGAACGTATGGATGGGCTCAAAGAGGTCGAGGAGTCAGTGGAGAGCAGCTTTCATGGACGCTGCGTGGAGCGGTTTGCCGAGGCGCGGCGAGCATTGGCACACCGTGAAACACTGATGGCTTCGTTTGGCCAGTTGGAATTTCCCGCGCAGCCTCTTTTGGTTCTGTGCGAGTCTGATGTTAGTGGGGAAGTTCAAGCCGGAGACGTGTGGAGCAGTGAAGGTATTGGTCAGCACTCTGGGCGATCAATTTTTGATTTGGTGCAGGAACAGTCGCGTCGGTTGCAGCAAATGAGTGAGGATCTAAGGAGTGCTGAGGATGCACTGGAGGATCGGAGAACTCAGGAAAAAGCGGTCTTGTTGCTGATGCGTCACCGCAAAGTTGATAACGACGAAGCCCACCGGGTCCTTCGAAAGCTGGCCATGGATCAGGGTAAAAAGCTGCCCGAGGTTGCCCGGGCACTGGTGTCTATGGCGGATATATTAACGTAGCTCCCGCTCTCAGATTTTCGCTGTCTGGGCAGAGGGATTGGTGGTTGCACTGGTGGCCTTTTTATTCCGGTGCGGTGCTATGTTTTCCAGCTTGCGCTGCTTCTCATAAAGAAATTTCAGAACCTCCTGCCGGTAATGCGCGTAAGTGGGGTCGTCCGCTAGAGTGACTCGGTTGCGAGGCCGTTCTAGGTTGATGTATAGGTCCTCGCCGACGGCAGCAGCCGGTCCGTTGGTCATCATGATAATACGATCAGACAGGAGTACGGCCTCGTCTACGTCGTGGGTAATCATGATCACGGTGTTGTTAAGGTCTTGTTGAATGCTCATCAGAGAATCTTGCAGATGAGCCCGGGTAAGGGCATCCAAGGCGCCGAAAGGTTCGTCCATCAGCAAGACGCTTGGCTTCATTGCCAGCGCCCGGGCAATCCCTACCCGTTGTGCCATGCCTCCTGAGATTTCTCCCGGTCGTTTGTTGGCGGCATGGGCCATATTCACCAGTTCCAGATTGTGATGAATCCAGCTTCGACGCTCCTGCTTCGTCAGGGTTTTGCGAAACACCTGCTGTACAGCCAATTCAACATTCTCATAAACCGTTAACCAGGGCATTAAGGCATGGTTCTGGAATACGACCGCCCGTTCCGGTCCCGGTGCGTTGATCTCGTGGCCATCCAGAATACATCCACCTTTGCTGGCCTGAAGTAGACCAGCGACGATGTTCAGTACTGTGGACTTGCCGCAGCCAGAATGACCAATCAGAGAGACAAACTCGCCCTTTTTGATCTTCAGGTTGATGTTATCCAGCGCGACGAAGGAGCCTTTAGGTGTATCAAAGGCCATTTCCACGCCGGTCAGCTCCAAATGAGGTTTAGTCATGGTTATCTCCGTTATTCATTCCAGGCAATTTTCTTCTGGATCACCAACATGATTCGATCCAGCACAAAACCGATAAAGCCGATAGCCAACACGGCCGCCATGATCCGGCTCAGGGACTGGCTGCTGCCGTTCTGGAACTCATCCCAGACAAACTTGCCGAGCCCTGGGCTCTGAGCCAGCATTTCGGCTGCGATCAGCACCATCCAGGCGATACCCAGCGAAACCCGGAGCCCGGTGAAGATTATGGGTATGGACGACGGTAGAACGACTTTTCTCACATGGGTCCAGAATGATAGTTGCAGAACTCGGGAGACATTCAGCAAGTCGGGGTTCACCGCAGCCACCCCAACACCTGTGTTGATCAGGGTGGGCCAAAGGCTGCAAAGGGTGACGGTGATCATTGAGGTGAGGAACGACTTCTCAAACATCGGATCGTCACTGACGTAAGTAGCGGAGACCACCATCGTAACCAGCGGCAGCCAAGCCAGAGGCGAAACGGGCTTGAAGATTTGAATCAGTGGATTGACCGCTGCCTGAAGGTGTCGGTTGAGACCCAGTACTATGCCAAGTGGGACCGCGATTGCCGTCGCAAGTAGAAAGCCGGCCATGACGGTAACCAAGCTGGTGGCAATTTGGTCCAGAAACGTCGGGGCACCGGGGTAGCCCCGGATCTTAACTTTAGCGTTTGGATCTTCAGCTAAAATACGAGCATTTCGTTCCTCCTGCATGGTCACGAATTTATCCGCACGCTCCCGTTGATTGAGGTGCTCCTGCCAGAGCTGGCCGCTTTGCTCCCAGACCTGCACCGGCCCCGGAAATGTGCCCAGCGAGGTGTTCACCTGAGGTGCGGCCAAATGCCAGAAGCCGAGAAATATTAGAATGCCGACCATCGGCAGTAAGAGTTGCTTGCCAGCTTGAGTTAACTCCGCGACATTGAATCGATCTGTCAGTACTTTCAGCCCGCCGCGGATTCGGGTTTCAGAGCTAGGGTTCAATAGCGTGCTCATGTGGTTCTCCTGAATACTGCGGGTTACGGTGTGTCAGTGCCTTTGAGCCCAATGTCAAAACTGTCGATGTAGGCGTTGGGCTGACGTGGGGTAAAGGCGACGCCATCAATGAGCTCTCCCTGATATGGACGGGAAAAGTTGTCCTGACTGAAGTCGGGAAAATCTTCCGCCTTCATCAGTCCATCATCGATTAAGGATTTGGCAGCTTTCGCATAGATGTCGCCGCGGTATACCTGTGCGGCCGTTTTCATGTACCAATCGTCGGATTTTGCTTCGGGTATTTGGCCCCAGCGACGCATCTGCGAGAGATACCAGATGGCGTCCGATGGGTACGGGTAGGTGGCGTGATGGCGGAAAAATACGTTGAAATCCGGCACGTCCCGAACATCCCCTTTTTCGTACTCGAAAGTGCCTGTCATGGAGTTGGCAATTACTTCGGCATCGGCGCCCACATAGCTCGGACGAGCGAGGATTTCGACAGCGCTTTCCCGGTTGGCGTTGTTGTTTTCATCCAGCCAGTAAGCAGCACGAATTAGGGCGCGCAGCAGGTGCAAGTGGGTATTGGGATTTTCTTCGGCCCAGACCTGACTGACACCGAATACCTTCTCGGGATTGTTGGGCCAAATTTCGTAGTCGGTGATGACCGGAACGCCTATGCCCTTGAACACCGCTTGTTGGTTCCAAGGCTCGCCGACGCAGTAGCCTTGAATGGTGCCTGCTTCCAGAGTGGCGGGCATTTGTGGGGGTGGAGTGACAGAGAGATGAACGTCCGCACTCAGTGTGCCGCTGGTATCGCCGTTTTGAGGGGCGTAGTAGCCCGGATTCAAGCCACCTGCCGCCAACCAGTAGCGTAGTTCATAGTTGTGGGTGGATACCGGGAACACCATGCCCATGCGAAAGCGTTCGCCTTTTGCTCGGGACTGCTCAACCGCTGGTTTCAGAGTGCTGGCGCTGATCGGGTGCACTGGCTTGCCGTTACGCTCTGGGATGTGTTGCCTCATCGTCTCCCAAACATCGTTGGAGACGGTGATGCCGTTGCCGTTTAAATCCATGCTGAACGCGGTAATGATGTCGGCCTGTGTGCCGTAGCCAATGGATGCCCCCAGCGGCTGGCCCGCCAGCATGTGCGCACCGTCCAATTCACCGGTAATCACTCGGTTTAATAGAACTTTCCAGTTGGCCTGCGCCTCCAGTTCAACAAACAGGCCTTCATCCATAAAAAAGCCCTGCTCCCAAGCTATGGCCAAAGGTGCCATATCCGTCAGTTTGATAAAGCCGAGTTTCAGGTCCGGCTTTTCTGGCGGGCCAATCTCTGCTTGGGCCGTGCCTACGCTAGCTACAAGAGAGATTGCAGCGGCCAATTTGGCCAGTTGATGGATGGGTCTGGTGACAATAGTCAGCGGTGTCTTCAACATTTTTTACCTCGTGACATTCTTGCAGACAAAAAAAAGCCCGCCCTCCGTTGCCGGAAGGCAGGCACCTATGCCCGTTTGATCTGAGTGGTCTCGAATGTTCAGGTTTGAGGTTGCACAGCCTGTGCCAGAGATAGAAAACTTATTAAAAGCAGGGGGTAATGATTTCGCTTAACGGGTAAGGGGTATTTTGTGCAGTTTTTGTTGGCTTGCTTTAGTGCAGGTTTGAGCGGCTTTGCACCATTGTGAAACCTTGGGTTCCTGCCTAGTGCTTGTCTGCTGATGATGAGTTATTGGATAACCGGCGCTGTACGCCGCGGTCTTGGGCGAAGTCCACGGCTTTGGTGCCGCGCTGGCCTTTTTATTGCAGTTCGCATCAGGGTATCGAGAGAACAGTCACTAATAGCAGGCGAAGAGGAGCAAGCGTGGATTCCAATATCAAACTGGCTAACAGCACTCTAACCACGTGCCCCTATTGCGGTGTGGGTTGTGGTGTAGTGGCAACCCCTTCTAGCGTGACCGGCGACGAGAGCCATCCCGCCAATCAGGGCCGGTTGTGTGTGAAAGGCTCTGCCTTGCATGAAACTCTGGTGCCCAACGGCAGACTCTTGAGGCCGCGGGTTGCTGGTGAGGACAAGAGTTGGCCAGAGGCACTTGCTGCAGTCTCCGGCGCCATTCGTGATTCGGTTGCTCAGCATGGTCCGGGGTCTGTGGCTCTTTACCTATCGGGCCAACTGCTGACAGAGGACTATTATGTAGCCAATAAACTCGCCAAGGGCTTTATTGGCACACCCCATGTAGATACGAATTCTCGCCTGTGTATGTCCGCAGCCGTGGCGGCTCACAAACGCGCGTTTGGTGAAGACTGTGTTCCCGGTTGTTACGAGGATTTGGAACTTGCTGACCTTCTGGTGCTGACCGGTAGCAATGCTGCCTGGGCTCACCCTATTCTCTATCAGCGTATGCACGCTGCACGACGAACTGGCCGCCGGGTGGTGGTCATTGATCCCCGCCGAACTGCTACAGCAGATCTTGCAGACCTCCACCTTAAATTGAAACCAGGCACGGACACAGTTCTGTTTAACGGGTTGCTGGCATGGCTGGCGCTGCACGAGGCGACAAGCCCTAGCTACATTGCACAGCACTGCAGCGGTTTCGAAGAAACGCTTGCGTGGGCACAAGATGTTGCACCTTCGGTTGCGTCGGTTGCTGCCCAATGTGATCTTGTTGAAGCCGACGTTGAGCGTTTCTATCGCTGGTATGCCGACATCCCTCGCACTGTGACAGTGTTCTCCCAAGGGATTAATCAGGCGGTAGCCGGCACCGACAATTGCAACGCTATTATCAACTGCCATCTGGCCACGGGACGTGTTGGCCAGCCTGGCGCCAGCCCCTTCTCTTTGACCGGCCAGCCCAACGCTATGGGTGGTCGAGAGGTGGGTGGCTTGGCGAATACTTTGGCTGCGCACATGGAATACGACACTCCCGGAGCCCGCGAGCAATTGGCCGAATTCTGGGGCACAGATCAGCTTCCGGAGGCACCAGGGTATAAGGCCGTAGACCTGTTTGAAGCCGTGCACCGGGGCGATATCAAGGTGCTCTGGATTATGGGCACTAACCCGGCAGTTAGCCTGCCGGACTCTGCCCGGGTTCGTGAGGCACTGGCCAACTGCCCGACAGTGGTCGTGTCGGACTGCATGGCGAATACGGACACCACAGCTTTGGCCGATATTCTGTTACCAGCGGCTGGCTGGGGTGAGAAAGACGGGACCGTTACCAACTCGGAACGCTGCATTTCGCGGCAGCGATCCTTCCTGCCTTTATCTTCTGCCGCTCGACCTGACTGGCAGATATTGGCCTCGGTTGCATGCGAACTTGGGTATGCTCGTGCCTTTCAGTATCAGTGTCCTGCGGATATTTTCCGTGAACATGCAGCGCTTTCCGCTCTCGCATGCAGCGTCAGCGAAGGCCGCCAGATATTTGATATTGGAGCGCTAGCGCAATTGACAGACGCTCAATACAACCAACTAGAGCCGACTCAATGGCCCGTTATCCTTGACGATGTTGGTGAGATAGAGGGCTCGTCGCGGCTGTTCAGTGATGGGTGTTTTGCCACGGATGACGGTCGGGCACGATTGGTACCCGTTCCTGTTGGGCGGCCGCGCCAGAGTGTGACCCCTCGCTTCCCATTCGTGGTCAATACTGGCCGGATTCGCGATCAATGGCACACCATGACACGCACTGCATTGGTTTCGCGGCTTTTAACGCATCGCCAGGAACCTTCTATTGAGATTCATCCCGACGATGCGTTTCGTCTTCGCATCAGTGACGGGGCCTTGTGCCAACTCACCGGTCCGGGGCCCGAGCCATTTTTGGGACGAGCCCGACTGACATCAGACCAGCGACTGGGAGAGGTGTTTATACCGATTCACTGGAGCGGGCGTTTTGCCTCACAAAGCGTAGCAGCAAATCTGATTGCTGCTGTAACCGATCCGCTCTCTGGGCAGCCAGAGAGCAAGCATGGTATTGCAAGCCTTCACAGCCTAGCCAACCAATGGCAAGCGCGGCTGATGCGTCGAAAATCCAGCAACGACCTCAGTGACCTAGCAGGATTGTGTGATTATTGGTGCCGACAGCCACTAGCCCACAGTGACAGTTGGTGGCTGGCTGGAAGCAAAACGGTGGACTGGGGTAAGGACGCTACACTTTGGTTAGAGGGGGAACCACAGCTAATTTTGGTCGATTCGGCGCAAGGCCGTTTCAGAGCGGCTCGAGTGGTTGATGGCCAGCTTGAGGCTGTTCTTTTGGTGGATAAAAACGTTGAGCTCTTGCCCGATTTGGTCTGGTTGGATCAATGCTTTGCTTCGGAGCGGCTAAGTTCAGAACAGCGACAATGCTTGCTTGCTGGCCGGTCTGTGGAAACGGAAGACATGGGGGCGCTGGTGTGTAGTTGTTTTCAGGTGGGCGACCGCCAGATAGCCAAGGCAATCTCACGTGGGCAGACGACGCTAGAAGCGTTGGGGCAGGCCCTGAAGTGTGGCACCAACTGTGGCTCTTGTATTCCCGAAATACGGGAACTATTGCAGGCTGAGCTTTTAGAAACCTAGCAATGAAGGCCTATCAAACGTGTTTCAATATGCTTTGCGCAGCATTGACATGGGGACTCTATATCGCTGGCCGCGGAATCTACCAGTTCCGTTTACTGTGCAGGTTTTTCGGTTAACTCGGATAATTTCTCCACGGAACTCCCGAGTGCCTGAGCTAAAGGCGACGGCATCGTCTATTTGCCAGAGCGACGGTTGAAGTGCTGGCTCAGTAAGTTGGAAGGGCTCATTGGATAAGGGAATCTGATACTCACAGGCTTGCTTCGCCAGTGCCTCGCGCGCCGCTTCAGAATGGCCACTCTCATGCAGATCATCAAGGATATTGTAGAAGTACCGGTTGTGCACCGAGCCACGATACCTATGGCCAGCACTGTGTTGCAGCAAGTGTGCGAACTCGTGACAACAGGTGTGTGCGAGTAAGTTAAGCGTGCTCAGCTCACCCTCAAAATAGCCTCGTTTGTGAATTTCCCGGGCCGAGAGCCATCCACTGGCCGTATCAGGTTGCTGCTTGGCCTGAATCATTCGGAGACCGTAGGTGATTTGGTGTTGTTTGCGCTGTGGATCAAAACGGTGGTAGGTGGCTTGGCCCGAACCCACCCGGCAGGCCAGAGTGCTGCCAGATGCCCGTTGCTGAACCGAGCTGGCGGCGGGCTGCCAGAGAATGGTTTGCGTGACCTCGCACATCAATCGGCCTAAATTCTGAGCCTGTGTTTTGGGTATGGTCATGTTGGCTAGTAAGAGGCGTAATAGAGCGTAAATAATATAGGTGGTAGGTAGAAACTTACCTACTCTTTAACGATGCCATGATCGAACAAAAAACACCATTTAAGTTCGATGAAATCAGCGCAAACTAAATCGAACCGGCAGAGCGTAGCTGAAGGTTCTACCCGTCATCTCCTCCGGCACTGGCGGCAGTGGTGCTGCTTGCTCAAGCATGGCAAGGGCTGCTTCGTCCAGCAGGGAGTGACCAGATCCTGTGCGTAGGCTATGGCCTATGAGGGTTCCGTCTCTGCGGAACTCGAAGGTGATTACCGGCGCACCCTCCTGTCCCAACCTGCGGGCGCGGCGGGGGTATTCGTAAAATCGTGAAAGGTGCCTGCTGAGCTTTGTAAGGTAATCATCAACGGCAGACGGATTACCCGCATTCTGCAGCGGTACAGATGATTGCGACTGAGAGTCACCGTTTTCGGGCGCCGGCTCCGCAGTATCGCTGGCTGTGCTCTCTGGCGAGGACTGCTCTGCCTGAGTTGCAACTGGCTCATCCATTTTTTCGACTATTTCTGGCTCTGGCTCTGGCTCGGGCTCTGGCTCTGGCTCCGGTGTCGGTTTTGGTTCAGGCTTTGGCTTTGGTTCGGGTTGGGTTTCTTGGGTTGGCTTAGGTGTTGCTTTCTCAACGGGTGCCGGCGCGGACTTGCCTGCAAGCGAGATCTTGATGGCGGGCGCGGTATTCATAGCCGCGTTGCCAAGCGGGTTTAGCTCTATGGTCTTCTCGGGCGCAGCGGCCATTAGAATGCCTGCGCTCAGAACGATGGCGACGGCCAGTAGGCCAAGGCGGATGGCCTTTCCTGAGTCCCTCACGCTTCAGGCTCCGTCAACAGCAGGATTTCTTTATAACCGCCATTTTCCAAAGTGCGCAAAAGGTTTTCCAGATCTGCCATGGTAAGACTGCTGGCTGCGGCAATTTTCAGCGGGGTTTGTGCATCGGGTTCTGGTAGCCGTTGCAGCAGAGCTTGCGCATCCAGATTTTCACCATCTATTCGCCAGTTCCCTTTATTGTCCACCATAAGGTCAGCATGAGGCGATTGTTGCTCGCTGCTTGCGGGTGTAGCGGGCAGATCAGGTAAAGGGTCATCAGCAAGCTGGCCAGCCACGATAAAAAACATCAGTAACAGGAAAACCAGATTGATGAGTGGCAGAAGAGCATCCTCTACCCGCTCCATCAAAGACTTGCCGGAGGTAGAGGGAGGTGGAAACAGTTCGGTCATGGGGATTCTTTTGTTGCGCGTTGCCAGTGGGCCTGAATGCCGCTCTGCGATAATTCACCCAAGGTGGCTGTGAATAGGCTTAGTTGGGTATCTGGTGCGGTTGTAAGATTTACTTCAGTAATGCCTGCGTTGCGAAGTACGGGCAAGAGGTCGCTAACGGGTAGATTGCGCTCTTGCCACATAACGTCTCCGCCTTTGGTAACCGTAAGCAAGGGAAGTGGCTCACCGGTCACGGTGCTGCGGCCGTCTGTATTATTGGCGAGTTCCAGATGATCCACAGGCAGTAACCTGCTGGTCAGCATAAAAAACACCAGCAGGATAAAGACCACATCAATCAGTGGCGTGATACGGATTGGAATGGGTCGGCTGGGCCTGAGTTCAACCAGTTGCATGGGCGAACCGCTGTCTGCTGTGGGATGCTGATTCCGGTTCGTCTTGTGCCTTTGGCCGGGGTTGGCTGGGGGCAGGCTCGACCGCTTTAGTGGTCGCCTCGCTTGCGGCTTCGGTTGCCACGGCAAAGGCTTGTGCCGAAGCGGTGAGCACAGTAACCAAACTGCTGTTAACAAGCTTATGGATACGTCTTAACCGGAACTCAATCCAAGCCGCCAGTGCCGCAAATGGAATAGCGACCAGAAGGCCAGCTGCGGTGGTGGTCAAAGCTTCGTAAATGCCGCCACTTAACTGAGAAGCATTTGCTCGGCCTTCCGTAGCCGCCATGGCGCTGAATGCTTCCATCATTCCCAGCACGGTTCCCAGCAAACCGAGCAATGGCGCCAGAGCAGCGATTACTTCAATGATTTTAAGGGGGGCTTCAAAGGGCTCAAGAGCTTGCTGTGCGTCCCGTGCTACGGTTTCGCGGATCTGCCCGTCGTCTTGCTGGTTTTGTCGAGCTTCAATGGTGTTGGTTATTAAGCCATGGAGAGGGTTAAGTTTCGCCCAGCGGCTGGTTTGTTGGCGAATGGCTTGCGGATTTACGTCCGCAGGGCTGTGTTGCCAAAGTGTAATCACATTTTTAAGTTTTTTGGACAATCTCGGAGCGTACACCGCGCCCACGAGTATCAGGTAAATAAACGTAATGAGGCCCAGAACTGCCATCACAAGCAATACCATCATGACAGGGCCGCCCATGGCGAGTAGCTGGTTAATAGGGCCGTCCGTGAGTGCGGAATCGAGAGGTGCTAGCCCGGATTTCTCATGAAGGGATAAAAAGAAGCGGCTAAAAGTGCTATGAT
>NZ_JBQDCO010000074.1:0-8448 GCF_052091845.1 Marinobacter sp.
ATTGTATTGGGCGCGGGCAGAGTCGGTTTGGAATTGGCTGGCGTCATACTGAAACCAGGCATCTGCACGGAACAGTGGCTGTGTCAGTTGCACTCCGTAGTTTAATTCCCGATAGCTGTTGTCCTGATTAGGCCCATCAACATCAATATGTTGGGCATCGCCATAAGCACCAATTTGAGGCAGCAAGGCACTCTGGCTAACATCGCTGGCGGCCTGCTGGGCTTGAAATCTTGCCTGGGCTGCGGCAATACCGGAGTCGTAAGAGAGTGCTTTCTCATAGGTCTCTACCAAGTCCAGGGAAAGGGCGGGTTGGGCCGCCAAGAGGCCAACAAGTCCGGAAAGCAGTCGTTTCTTCATTCTAACTCCTGAATACATGTGCGCATCTGCGCCCCACCCGGGGCGCTTGAAAGGAATGCCGGATTGCCGCAGATGACCCCAAAACAAAACGGGAGCGACATCCGTGATGGCATGAATACTTCAAAGCCGGCCTAACAGACCGGCCATTATGGACAATTATCGTCCCCAGCTCTACACTTGCAAATAGCACTAACTTTAAGTGCTATGCATTATAGACTCGCGTCTTGACGGGGTGCTGGCTGCCTAAATTTTTGACAGCCGGCTGAGATTGCAACGCAGAACCCGCGACCTGATCCGGATAATACCGGCGTAGGGATTGAGACCAGACCATCGAAGAGCCAATGCTGCCTTTATGTCCAGGGTATAGCTGCTCTCTCCGTCATGCGCGACCCGAATACCAAATATAAATTCCGGGAGCAAATGATGACAGATTTACCAACCTATCTCAGTGATTCCGCCCGCGTAGATTCCGCTGCTATAAAACCATTGCCAGGTTCGCGCAAGATATACGTACAGGGTAGCCGTTCAGACCTACGTGTGCCTATGCGGGAAATTACCGTGCAGGATACACCGACCGAGTTAGGCGGTGAGAAGAACCCACCCGTGGCCGTTTACGACACCTCTGGCATTTATATGGACCCAGATGCCACTATTGATCTACGCAAAGGGCTCCCCGCTATTCGTGCCGCCTGGATATCTGAGCGCAAAGACACCGCCACTTTGCCTGGCTATACATCAGAGTTCACCCGCCGCCGCATGAAAGATCCACAGCTTGATCCACTCAGATTTATGGATGAGCGCAAGCCTTTGCGTGCGCTGGCGGATAAAAACGTGACTCAGATGCACTACGCTCGCCAAGGCATTATCACGCCCGAGATGGAATACATCGCCATACGCGAAAATATGAAGTTGCAGGAGGCCCGAGACAAAGGGCTCATGAAGGAGCAACATCCAGGCCAGTCTTTCGGCGCTAGCTTGCCTGCAGAAATCACCCCGGAGTTTGTGCGCGACGAAGTGGCCCGGGGCAGGGCGATCATCCCGGCCAATATTAACCACCCGGAATCCGAACCGATGATCATTGGCCGTAACTTTCTGGTGAAAATAAACGGCAACATCGGCAACTCTGCCGTTACCTCATCCATTGAGGAGGAAGTAGAAAAGCTCACCTGGGGCATTCGCTGGGGCTCAGACACCATCATGGATTTGTCCACCGGCAAGAACATTCACGAAACCCGCGAATGGCTCATCCGCAATTCACCGGTCCCCATCGGCACAGTGCCTATCTACCAGGCGCTGGAGAAAGTAGGCGGCGTTGCCGAAGACCTGAGCTGGGATATTTTTCGAGACACGCTAATCGAACAAGCAGAGCAGGGCGTGGACTACTTCACCATTCACGCAGGCGTGCGCTTGCACCACGTACCCATGACCGCCAAACGCACCACCGGCATTGTCTCCCGTGGCGGCTCCATCATGGCGAAATGGTGTCTGGCCCACCATCGGGAAAGCTTCCTGTACGAGCACTTTGAAGACATCTGCGAAATCATGAAAGCCTACGATGTCTCCTTCAGCCTGGGCGATGGCCTGCGCCCCGGCTCCATAGCTGATGCCAACGACGCCGCTCAGTTTGGCGAACTGGAAACTCTGGGCGAGCTCACCAAAATAGCCTGGAAGCACGACGTACAGTGCATGATAGAAGGCCCTGGCCACGTACCCATGCACCTGATTAAAGAGAACATGGACAAACAGCTGGAATGTTGCGGCGAAGCCCCGTTCTACACCCTCGGCCCATTGGTTACCGACATAGCCCCGGGCTACGACCATATAACCTCCGGCATTGGCGCTGCCATGATCGGCTGGTACGGCTGTGCCATGCTCTGTTATGTAACCCCTAAAGAACACCTGGGTCTGCCCAATAAAGACGACGTAAAAACCGGCATCATCACCTACAAAATTGCCGCCCACGCCGCCGACCTGGCCAAAGGCCACCCAGGCGCGCAGATACGCGACAACGCCCTCTCCAAGGCCCGGTTCGAATTCCGTTGGGAGGACCAGTTCAACCTGGGCCTGGACCCGGACACGGCACGTGCATACCACGACGAAACCCTGCCTAAAGAGTCTGCCAAAGTGGCCCACTTCTGCTCCATGTGCGGCCCGAAGTTCTGCTCCATGAAAATCTCCCAGGAAGTTCGGGAATACGCAGCGGAACACGGTATTGATGAAATATCGGCCGTGGATGCAGGCATGAAGGAGAAATCCCGAGAGTTTATCGACTCTGGCAGCAAGCTTTACGACAAAGTTTAATTCTTCAATAAGCTGGCGGCGCGGTGCAATAGAAACTCGCGCTCGCCAGCGCATAGCTCATAAGTCTGGGGCAGGGATCGAGAGGGCTTACCAAAACTGTGTGAAGCCATGGATGGCGGAACCCAAGCGCCACATGGATGTGCCGCAAGGAGCGTGTTTTGGTAAGCCCTCTCGATTCCTGCCTTGCACCCAAGCAAGCACCAAGAAGGCTTGCAATAACCCACAGCCTGAGTCTATCGTTCAAGGTCGATTTCACTACAGGGTAAACCATGACCGAGCCGTTCCAGTTTAAAGCCAGCGACGTCAACATAGAAAAGCGCGAAACCGTCTTCCAGGGGTTCTTCCGCATGGACAAACTCTGGCTGACACACCCACGCTTCGATGGCCGGAACATGCCCCGGTTTACCCGCGAGCTCTTTGTCCGTGGCGATGCGACCTGCGTACTGCCCTACGATCCCGAGCGAGACGAAGTGGTACTACTCGAACAATTTCGCCTCGGCGCCCTGGGCCGTGAACAATCCCCCTGGCTGCTTGAACTGGTCGCCGGAATGAACGAAGAGGGAGAGCACAGTGAAGACGTTGCCCAAAGAGAAGCCGAAGAAGAAGCCGGGCTCAGTTTCAGCAAACTGGAAAAAATTTGCGATTATCTGGTTTCTCCCGGCGGCACCACCGAAATGGTGTACCTGTATTGCGGCAAAGTAAGCACCGAATCCGCTGGCGGCCTGTTTGGCCTGGAAGAGGAAAGCGAAGACATACGCGCTCACGTGGTTTCAGTGCAGGAAGCCATAGCCATGATTGGCGACGGCCGCATTAATAACGCAGCCGCGATCATCGCCATCCAGTGGTTACAGCTGAACCGGCCCGGATTACGGGCGGGATGGTAACCGTGAATGAGTGGGCCATGAAACCCAAGCGCTATGTGCCGGATCTGCGACAGTTTGGCGCCCTGTGTGATGGCAATTATCAGCGCCTTTTCAGGCTGCGCCAGTTAAGAATCGATGGGCGCCCCGTGAGTGATATTGAGCTGCACCGGGAAAACGAATACCTGGGCCGGGTTCGGATTCAGATACTGCAGACCGCCCGGTTTACTGAAACCCTGCTGCTCGAACAGATCCACAACAGTGGCCGTTGGCTCAACAACCCGCGGATGACCGTGCGGGTGTACCACGATGCCAGTATGGCCGAAGTCATCAGCTGCTACCGCGATACGCAAATTGCACCTGTTAATGATTACCCCAACCGTTTTATGCACCACCCGGATGAAAAAGTGCAGGTGAATGGCTTCCTTGCAGACTGGTTGGAGTATTGCCTGCGATTTGGTCACCTGCCCCTTGAACACGCTGCCTGGACTGCCGGAGAAAGCACCGAGTGAGAGCAAATTTGCCGTGTTAGCATTAGGTCGTGTGCCATTAATAGCGTGATGTGGTGTTAAATAATGCAATAAGTTGCCCAGAGCCTCGTCAGAATGTGACACCGGTTCCAGTGGTGGGTGATCAATCCATAAGCTGAGGACGTACACTAAAGTCCCTCAAACGACGGCAGCGAGCACACCAAGAGCATCATGACTTCAAAGCACACCGCCCGGCCACTTCGGGTACTGCAGTTGACGGATCCGCACCTGATGGCCAGCGCAGATGGTGCGTTGCTCGGCGTAAATACCCGTGACAGCCTGGATGCCGTCATTGCCGAGGTGCTTAAATCCCATGGGCAACCGGACCTGATTCTGGCGACGGGCGATCTCGCACAGGATGGCTCGGAGGAAGCTTACCGCGTGCTGGGCAACCGTCTTAAAGTGTTTAGGGGCGACTCCGCATGGATGGCCGGCAATCACGATCACGCTGCCAGCCTGGCCACCGTCGCTGAAAGCTATGGTGCTGCCCGCCGGCATATTGTACTGGGGGGCTGGCAGTTTATTCTTCTGGATTCCTCGGTGCCCGGAAAGGTTCATGGGGAGTTGGCAGAATCGGAACTCGCGTTTCTGAAAGAGGTGCTAGAGCAAAATCCGGATTTGCCGGCGCTGGTCACTTTGCACCACCACCCGGTTGATATCAGTGCAGACTGGATGAGAGACATAGGCCTCTGGAACCGGGACGATTTCTGGCAGGTGATTGATCGTTTCCCGCAAGTGAAAGTGGTGTTGTGGGGCCATATTCACCAAAATTTTGAGCAACACAGGAAGGGCGTTCAACTGCTGGCAACGCCGTCTACCTGTATTCAGTTTACCTCCGGGGCGAGCCAGTTTTCAGTGGAAGACCGGGCACCAGGGTATCGCTGGTTTGAGCTCCAGGCCTCCGGCAACTTTACCACGGAAGTGTGCCGGGCCCTGGATTTTCAGTTTGAACTCGATCAGAACAGTGCTGGTTATTGAGCCGCTTCTGCAAGCTCCCGGTCAGAGCTTTCACCTCTCGAGTGCCTTGCCCGTAGCTCTTTAGCGGCAGAAACCATGGCTTCCAGTGCTGGGGTCACCTCCTCCCAGCGTCGGGTTTTCAGGCCACAATCGGGGTTCACCCACAAGCGCTCCGCCGGTATCCGCTCTGCTGCCTTTTCCATCAAGTCCGTAACCTGGGCGGTTTGCGGAATGTTCGGTGAGTGGATGTCATACACCCCAGGACCGATATCGTTGGGATACTCAAAGCCCTTGAACGCATCCAGCAACTCCATGGCCGAGCGGGATGTTTCAATGGTAATCACGTCCGCATCCATACGGGCAATGGCTCCAATAATGTCGTTGAACTCCGAATAACACATGTGGGTGTGAATCTGGGTGTCATCCGCTACGCCGTTGGCGCTGATACGGAAGGCCTCGATTGCCCACTCCAGGTACGTGTTCCAGTCTGACTGGCGCAGTGGCAGGCCCTCGCGCAGCGCCGCTTCGTCAATCTGAATGATGCCCGCGCCGGCTTTTTCCAAATCCTGCACTTCTTCACGTACGGCCAGTGCCAGTTGCAGGCAGGTATCCTTACGCGGCTGGTCATCACGCACGAACGACCAGTTCAAAATGGTAACAGGGCCAGTCAGCATGCCTTTTAAGGGCTTATCCGTCAGCGACTGCGCGTATTTTATCCAGTCTACAGTCATGGCGTTCGGGCGGGTGATATCGCCGAACAGAATGGGCGGCTTCACGCACCGTGAGCCGTAGGATTGCACCCAGCCAAAGCGGCTGAATATATAACCTTCCAGCTGCTCGCCAAAATACTCAACCATGTCGTTACGCTCGGCTTCGCCGTGTACCAGCACATCCAAGCCAAGGGCTTCTTGCTGTTCTACGCAATAGCCAATTTCCTCCTGAATTCGCGCGGTATAGTCCTGCTGGTTCAGGTTGCCCAAGCGGTATTCTTTACGTACCTGGCGGATTTCCGGCGTTTGCGGGAAGGAGCCAATGGTGGTTGTGGGGTAAGCTGGCAGTTGGAACCGGTCCTGCTGCAGCTTGGTCCGGGTGCTGAATGGGCTCTTGCGCTCGCCATGTTCAGGCGTAATGGCAGATAAAGCCTTGGCAACCGCTGAGTTGTGAACCCGCGAAGAATCCCGGCGGCTCTCAATCGCTTTCTGGTTGGTGTTCAGACCTTCAGAAACTGCGTCGCGGCCTTCATCAAGCGCTTTCGCAAGAATGCTCAATTCCTGCAGTTTCTGGCGGGCAAAGGCCAGCCAGTTGCCCACTTCAGCATCCAGCGTGGTTTCACTTTCCAGGTCAACCGGTACATGCAAAAGAGAGCAAGACGGCGCCAGCCAAAGGCGTTCGCCCAGCTTTTCTTTTAGTGGCTCTAGCGAATCCAGAGTGGTGTTCAGGTCGGTTTTCCAGATATTGCGCCCGTTGATCACACCAAGAGACAGCACCTTGTGAGGCGGCAGCCAGTCGGCCAGTTGCGTAACCTCCTTTTCGGCACTGATAGCGTCAAGGTGAACACCAGCCACCGGCAGTTCACAAACAAGCTGCAGGTTTTCCCGCAGCTCCCCGAAATAGGTCGTCAAAAGCAGCTTCACCGGTGCTGTTTTCAGCTCGTGGTAAGCGAGCACAAACGCATGCTTCCAATCCGCATCCAGCTCTGTAACCAGCGCCGGCTCGTCAATTTGCACCCATTCCGCGCCCTCTGCGGCCAGTTTTTCCAGCAATTCGCTGTATACCGGCAAGAGCTTATCAAGCAGGGCCAAGCGATCAGATTCGTCTTTGGCCTTGCCCAACCATAGATAGGTTACCGGGCCGATGATCACTGGTTTGGCGGTGATGCCTTGGGCCCGGGCTTCTGCCAATTGCTCCAGAATGCGGTCGGCATTCAGGCTGAAGCTGGTATCGGCGCTGAATTCCGGCACTATGTAGTGATAGTTAGTGTCGAACCACTTGGTCATTTCACCGGCGTGAACGCTGCAGCAGGCTGTGTCACTGGGGGAGCGGCCACGGGCCACACGAAAATACTCATCCAGTGCAGAGCCGTCATGATTACTGGCCCGCTCAGGCAAGTTGCCTAGCGTGGCACTCATGTCCAGCACTTGATCGTATAGCGAGAACTCACCAACAGGTGCCAAAGAAAGCTCTGCCTGGTGTGCCCAGTTTTGCTCACGCAGCCCGGCGGCGGTAGCCTGCAATTCTTTCTCGCTGGATTTGCCATTCCAAAGCGCTTCCAGTGCAAATTTCAGTTCCCGGCGAGCGCCAATGCGCGGGTAGCCAAGGTTGTGGGTGGTCGTCATCCGAAACTCCTGATTTTATGTTTAACGTGTCTTTGTTAGGAGTGGCCAGATTAGCGTTCGGAGTTAATGAAATATAATGGTATTCTTTCAGGGTTCCATTAATTTTACTCATGGATAGTTAAATGATTGAGCGTAATCACCTGGAAGTGCTCCGAGCTGTGGAAGCGGAAGGCTCGCTAACGGCCGCTGCCAGCCGCCTCCACCTAACTCAATCCGCGCTCAGCCACTCCGTTCGCAAGTTGGAACAACAGCTTGGAACCCCGCTCTGGCTGCGGGAAGGGCGACAATTGAGGCTGACTCAGGCGGGGGAGCACCTATTGGCGTTAGCCAACCGGCTACTGCCACAGTTTGAGCATGCAGAAATGCAAGTCGGCCAGTTTGCGAGAGGGCAGGCGGGTACGCTACGTATCGGAATGGAATGCCACCCCTGTTATCAATGGCTGCTGAAAGTCGTGGGGCCGTATCTTGAGCAATGGCCGTCAGTGGATGTGGATGTAAAACAAAAATTCCAGTTTGGCGGCATTGGTGCGCTGTTTGGCCACGACATCGACATACTGGTAACTCCAGACCCGTTACACCGACCAGGCCTGGTATTTGAACCTGTGTTTGATTACGAGCAGGTGCTAGTGGTGTCGGCGAACCACCGCCTGGCAGCAAAGCCCTGGGCAGAGGCGGCGGATCTGGAGCCGGAAACCCTGATCACCTATCCAGTCGCCATAGAGCGCCTGGACATATTCAATTACCTGCTTGTGCCCGCAAACATGCGCCCCGCCCGCCACAAAACCATCGAAACCACAGATATCATGTTGCAAATGGTCGCAGCAGGCCGCGGAGTAGCGGCGCTACCGCGCTGGCTGGTGCACGAATACAGCGACCGGCTAGGCGTGGTTCCGGTGCAATTAGGGAAAGAAGGCGTCTCCAAACAGATCTTTTTGGGTTGCAGGGAGCGGGATGTAGGGGTGCAATACCTGGATTCTTTCATGAAGTTGGCACGAGAGGTTAGCTGGCGCTAAAGTCTTCAGTTACACTGCGCAAAAATTTGTCAGGAATTACCCTTATGAGCGACATCCCCTCTGATCTCAAATACATCGACACCCACCAGTGGGT
>NZ_JBQDCO010000074.1:8548-9699 GCF_052091845.1 Marinobacter sp.
GAAGGCGAGCTTGAAGGTTTGATGGATGCTGCTGCTTACGCAGAGCATGTGGCGGCCGCCGAATAAACCGAGTAGGAATCGTCGGGCAAGGCTTTCCAAAACACGCTCCTTGCGGCACATCCATGTGGCGCTTGGGCTTCGCCATCCCTGGCTCCGCACAGTTTTGGAAAGCCTTGCCCGGCGGTTCCCTCTAGCTTGGGTGCTGTCGTCGTTAGTTAATGTATAATCCACGCCCCGTTTTCCGATCAGGTGGTTGCAATGAATTTCCCGGTTTTATATCTACGCAAAGGCGCGGAGCGCAGGCTTCGGGCTGGCCATCTGTGGGTTTACAGCAACGAAGTGGATATCCAGCGGTCACCGTTGGCGCAGTTTGAAGCCGGTACTCAGGCTGAGTTACGTGCGGCAAACGACAAACCCCTGGGCGTAGTGTTCGTGAACCCTCACGCACTCATTTGCGGCCGCCTGATCAGCCGTGATGCGGCGCAGGGCATGACACCCAATCGGCTGACCCAGCGCATGGAAACCGCACTGGCACTGCGGGAACGGGTGTTTGATAAGCCCTTTTATCGCTGGGTGTTTGGCGATAGTGACGGGCTTTCCGGGCTGGTGGTCGATCGATTTGGCGATACCGTAGTGGTGCAGATTTCCACCGCCGGAATGGAGCACATGAAAGAGTCGATTGTGCGGGCGATTCAGCGACTGGCGCACCCCAAGTCCATCATTCTCAAGAACGACGGCAAAATGCGTTCAGTGGAAGGACTGGATACCTATGTTGAACAAGCTCATGGCCCAGAAGCAACCCTGCTTGAAGTGGAAGAAAACGGTGTTCGTTTTGAGGTGCCCCTTGAAGGCGGTCAGAAAACCGGCTGGTTTTACGATCACCGAATGAATCGCCAGCGTTTGCAGGCCTACGCGCCAGGCAAGCGTGTGCTGGATGTGTTCAGCTACGTGGGTGGCTGGGGCATTCAGGCGGCATGCGCAGGGGCTACCCGGGTAACCTGCGTAGACAGTTCTCCCGGCGCTATCGACTCTGTACACCACAACGCGGGACTCAACGGCCTGGATAATATTGAGACTCTGGAGGGTGATGCGTTCGAAGCACTGAAAGCGCTGGCGGACGAGAAGGAAAAGTTCGATATTGTGGTGCTGGA
>NZ_JBQDCO010000075.1:0-9467 GCF_052091845.1 Marinobacter sp.
CAAAAAAGTGACTCCGTTCGACTAAGTGCAAGAGGGTCGATTTAGCGGCGCTTACCCTTAATACGCTGTTCAGGTGTGGGCGGGAGATCGGGGTTAGTCATAGGAGCCCCCTTGCGAACGGATGACAGGGCAGCCGGACTCCAATCCTGCTTGCCATGCTTACGTAGCCACGTTAGCACCGTCGAACGCCCCTGGATACCGTATCGATTCTGAGCCTGCGTATAAGTCATCTCGCCGTTTTCGACTTGGACGACCACCGCGAATTTAAAGGCTAGGGAGTAATCTCGCTGAGTTCGTTTTTTCTTTGTGTCCACAACACCCTCCAATACTTTAAGTCGGAAGGTGTAAACCTTATTCAGGACGGGACAGTTAGAAAACAAAAAGCGTCGATTTTATTGACACGTGACTTTTTTGCAAGCCCTATGAAATAGTTAACTATTTGAAATACATATATTTATATTTTCTGAGCCCAATTTTTGCAGTAATTAAAGTCATAACTCCATGTTCAACTTGAGAGGACTAAATGATGAAGCAATTGATAGGCCTTTTCTTTACCTGTATCGCTGCTAGTAGTCATGCCCTTCCAATCGCAGTTTTAGGGGACGACAAACTTATTGGCTTTGATGAAATTTACGACCGCGATGGCTCAGAGTATCAGGTTAGGTTTGCCACAGGCCGATTTGAAGATGCCTATGGGATGACGAAAGATGAATTCCGGCAAGATGGGCTTTCTAACTTCGACTTTCAGCCGAACGCAACCATTGTCGCATCTCTAATTAGCTTCTTCTCCAGCGAGGAAGGTCACTTTTTTGAACAGAATCCGGAGTATATTTACGGTTGTCTCGAAAATCATTGCGATATTTATATCCCTTATGTGGTATCAGATAAATCGTCGGAGCATTTGTCTGAGCATTCGGCTTTAATTAGGTGGAGGAGTTATCTTCATGATGAATATTATCTCGACGCTGATACCGACCGTTGGGGGGCTTGGAATTTAAGAACGGGCGGTGAAAACTGGGCTGTTTGGACTGAGGTTCCAGAGCCTTCATCTCTATCATTGCTGGCAGCGGGTATCATCGCTGTATTTGTAAATCGCAGAAGACGCAGAGCCTCGGTAATACCCTAAAAAAATATGCAGGCCACAATGTCACCGCCAGAGTAATAATGACCCACTAACGCCAACTTAAAATTGACCCACCTGGGGCAAAATGGCCGCCTAATCACATGATCAGAGCGGCGGCCGATGTTAACTCAGGAGGCTCCAAAAAAGTGACTCCGTTCGACTAAGTGCAAGAGGGTCGATTTAGCGGCGCTTACACTACAGCCGTTTTGAGATCATCCAGATTGATGTCGCTTACGTATACATATTCGAACTCACTGGTATAATTTGAGAATCGCTATTCACTCCGCCCCGGCCACCACTATGACCACCCGCATACTCATCTGCGACGACTCCGCACTTGCCAGAAAACAGATGGCCCGTGCCCTGCCCTCTGGGCTGGCTGATGAAATCCTGTTTGCCAATAACGGTGCAGAAGCCCTTGAAGTGTTACGCGCACAGCAGGCTGACCTGATGTTTCTCGACCTCAACATGCCGCAGATGGATGGCTATGAGGTTTTACAGCATATACGCGCCGAGGACCTGCCCATTATGACCATTGTGGTGTCTGGCGACATACAGCCAGAGGCCCGGGAGCGGGTACTTAAACTCGGGGCTATGGATTTCATAAAAAAGCCCACAGACATCGGCGTGGTGCTCAGCCTGCTTGCCAATTACGGCTTTTACCGCCCCGGCGACCTTGAAAGTGCCGCCCTGAGTGACGACAACCTCAGTGCGGGCAGTGAACCCCATTCGCAAACCATTTCCGTTTCCCTGAACGACTCCCTGCAGGAAATCGCCAACGTAGCCATGGGCCGTTCATCTGACCTGCTTGCACGGTTGTTGCGGGTATTTGTTAAGCAGCCCGTTCCAAAAGTCGACTTTATTGCCAACTCAGAACTCCACATGGCTATTTCTGCCGCGCATAACAGTGATACCTACTCTGCGGTGTGCCAGGGTTTCACGGGCGCAGGCATTGCCGGAGAAGCACTGCTGCTATTCGCCGATGCCAGCTTCCGGGACATGGCCGAACTGCTCCACTACGACACCCTTGAGAGCGAATCCGTAAACGTGGAAGTGTTGATGGATATGTCCAGCATACTGTTTGGTGCGTTCCTCAGAGGGATGGGCGACCAATTGGATCTGCAACTTGGCCTGGGCCACCCCAGCATGCTGGGTCAGCACCTACAAATTACCGAGCTGTTGGAACATCAAAACTCCCGGGATGAGCAACTACTGTGCATTGAAATCTGCTACACCCTCGAAGAACGGAATATACAGTGCGATATGCTGGTGCTGCTCACAGAAGATTCCGTGCCCTTCCTTGAACAGCGCCTTCAATACCTGGTGGATTAAAACGTGACGATAAACGAATTTGAAAGCCAATCGTTCCACTGGCTAATCAGCATGCTGGAATCCGTTGAAGTGGGCCTGGTGGTGCTGGATCTGGATTTTCGCGTGCAGGCATGGAACAGCTTTATGGAAAATCACAGCGGTATTACCGCCAGCAAAATCCGCAACCGGGTGTTGTTTGAGCTATTCCCCGACATACCGGAAGCCTGGCTTACCCGCAAAGTAGATGCCGTGGCGCTGCTGAACACCCGGGCCTTTACCTCCTGGGAACAACGCCCCTACCTGTTCCAGTTCCGCAACACCCGCCCGATTACCGGAACAGAAGATTACATGTACCAAAACCTCACCATCAGCCCGCTTACAGGCAGTAACGGGCAGGTGGAGAAAGTGTGCCTGATGGTGTACGACGTAACCGACATAGCAACCAGCAAGCGCCCCCTTGAGCGAGCCAACGAACAGCTCGCCAAACTCAGCATGACCGACCGGTTAACCGGCCTGCTGAACCGAGGCACATGGGAAAACCTGGTGGATGCAGAATTCGAACGATTTCGCCGTTATGGCCAGGCAACCTGCCTTGTGATGTTTGATATCGATTTCTTCAAAAAAGTGAATGACAACCATGGCCATTTAGCCGGCGATGAAGTCATCAAACTTACCGCTGAAACCGCCAGAAGTAATTTACGACAATCAGACAGTATTGGTCGTTATGGTGGTGAAGAGTTTGGCATTATATTACCAGAGACCGATGCCGAAGGCGCTCGGGTAATATGTGAGCGCATACGGGAAAGCATTGAACAAAGCGTGGTTCACACTTCAATAGCACCCATTCGCTGTACCATAAGCGCGGGTGTATCCCAATTAACTGACAAGCCGAAAAACCATATGAAGTGGATGCAGCAAGCAGACGAAGCACTGTATACCGCAAAGAAAGGAGGGAGGAATCGCGTAGTTGTTTTTGAATCGTGATTGCCTGAAAAAAAAGGGCCAGATGAGAATCTCACCTGGCCCTTTTATCAAGTTCGACTGATCAGCCCTGCTGCCAGCTTTGCACGGCTTCCTTACCATGCTTTTTACGCCACTCATTCAAAGTCTTGTGATTGCCGCCGCGGGTTTGAACCTGCTCACCTGTGTGCGGGTTCTTGTAGGTTTTCATCGGGCGTTTGGCACGGGCGCCCGTGCTTGCTTCAGCTTTGGCGCCAGCAATAGACGGGTCAATGGCTGTCAAAATCTGAAGCACGTGTTTCGGAGTTTTATCATACTCAGCCATCAGTTCACGAATGCTGTTCTCAAAGGCCAGTTCGTGCTTCAGGGACTGATCCTGCTCCAATTGATTAATTTCGTCTGCGAGCTTTTCCATAAGCTGCTTTTTTTGGTAGTAATCGTTAATCTTTGCCATGGAATAAACCTTTATTTTGGGTATTAACTAAACCAAATAGCTCAACATCAAGATGAATCATAATAAAGGAAGTATTTAATGGCAAAGTATATTGTCAATAAATATGGATACGGGTCAGAACTTGCCGGTTCTGACCACTTTCTTCCAATCAGGAATGCCAGGGTATTAAAGGCGCAGATCTGCCTGACCTAAAGGAAGCACACCTTTCAAATCAAATAACACTCCGTTGCCAGTCGTATAACTGCGCAATTCATCTGCCGTCATGGCAGCATAATCATTATGAGGAACAGCCAAAAACACAGCGTCGTACTTACTTTTCTCCGGATGTTCCACAAGTGATATACCATACTCATGCTCCGCTTCGGCAGTATCTGCCCAGCAATCGGTTACGTCTACGTCGCAACCAAAATCACGCAACTCTTCAATCACATCAATTACCCGGGTGTTACGCAAATCCGGGCAGTTTTCTTTAAATGTCAGGCCCATAACCAATACCCGTGACTTTGCAATGGTATGGCCTCTCTTAATCATCGCTTTTATCAATTCAGCCGCTGCATAAGGGCCCATGTTGTCATTTACCCGGCGGCCCGCCAGGATAATGTCCGGGTGATAACCGATGGCCTGAGCCTTATGCGTCAAATAATAAGGATCCACACCAATGCAATGGCCACCCACCAGGCCCGGCTTGAACGGCAGGAAGTTCCACTTGGTACCCGCCGCCGCCAGTACTTCGTGCGTATCAATCCCTAACCGGGTAAAAATCATGGAAAGCTCGTTCATCAGGGCAATATTCAGGTCTCGTTGAGTGTTCTCGATCACCTTGGCCGCTTCTGCCACCTTGATGGAACTGGCCTTATGGGTGCCAGCGGTGATAACACCCGCATACAGTGCATCCACCTCTTCCGCAATCTCCGGTGTGGAGCCAGCCGTCACCTTCATAATGGTGGTTACCCGATGCTCCTTATCCCCGGGGTTGATCCGCTCCGGGCTGTAGCCGGCGAAGAAATCCCGGTTAAACACCAGGCCGGAAACCTTCTCCAGCACCGGCACACACACCTCTTCCGTCGCGCCGGGGAACACCGTGGATTCGTAAATCACGATATCGCCCTGCTTCAGCACCTTGCCCACACTTTCACTGGCCTTAACCAACGGGGTAAGGTCTGGCGTTTTGTACTCATCAATGGGGGTAGGCACGGTTACAATATAAACCTGACACTCTGCAATGCCCTCCACAGCGCCTGTAAACGACAACTGTCCAGCGGCGGCCAGTTCCTGGGGCGACACCTCACGGGTAACATCCTCGCCACTTTTAAGCTCCGCAATACGCGTGGCATTAATATCAAAACCCACCACTTCGCGCTTTTCACCAAATGCCACGGCCAGGGGTAACCCCACATAGCCCAAACCGACTACAGCAATTTTTTTCATTTATCCTCCGGAACTTGAAACGGGGCTCACCCCTCAGGAATAACAATTTCCGACCCCGGAAACCGTCCTTTCAAAATCTGTTTAAACGCAGCCTTGGCGCTTGCATCGCCATGCACTACTCGAATTTCTTGCGGCGCCTCGGGAACCCCCTCCACAAACCGCAGCAGATCACTTTGCCCGGCATGCGCCGAATAACCGCCCACCTGATGCACACGGGCCCGGATATCGTAACGCTCGTCATCCAACTCAACCCAGCCACCCCGTGGGCCATAACTGAGAATGTCGCGACCCGGCGTGCCCGCCGCCTGATAGCCAACAAACAGTACATCGTTACGGGCATCGCCCAGCATGGCCTTCAGATAATTCACCACCCTGCCCCCGGCGCACATGCCGGAACCGGCCAGAACCACGCAGGGGCGGTGGGATTCGGCGAGGTATTCTACAGCGTTAAGGTGATCTGCATGAGAGTTAATCACCGTTAACTGCTCAAACGAAAGCGGGTGCCGGCCTTGCCGAACCAAATCTGCCGCCTCCCCATTCCAGAAGGGCTTCAGCTGGCGATAGATGCTCGTAAACCCTGCTGCCAGAGGCGAATCCACCACAATGTCCAAATCACTCCAGGCCACACCGTCAGTAACCGCCTCGTTTTGAAACTCATGTATCAGGCCTTCAATTTCATACAACAACTCCTGGGTGCGACCAATGCTGAACGCCGGAATCAGCACCGTGCCACCGTCTTCCAGCGCCCGCTCCAGAATAGCCTTTAACCGATAGCGTCGCGCTTCCCGGCTCTCGTGATCCTTATCGCCGTAAGTGCTTTCAATCACCAAGCGATCCGCCCGCTCAGGCGAGGCCGGTTCCTGCAGCAAAGGCGCATGGGGCGCTCCTAAATCGCCACTGAACACCACGCGCTCACGCTCATCCCCGGAAACCGCATCACACTCCACATAGGCCGAACCCAGAATGTGCCCCGCACGCTGCAACCGAACCGAGAGCGAACCGGCGGGCTCTGCAAACACCTCGTGCCACTGCCCATAAGGCACAGGCACAAGCCGGGAACGAATAACCCCAAGCACTCGCTCAATCAGGCGCCTGTCGCGGGTAAAGCCGATTTTTAACGCGTCTTCCAGAATTTCCGGCAGCATAATGGCAGAAGGTTCCGAGCAAATAATCGGCCCCTCAAACCCCGCAGCCAATAAATACGGAATGCGGCCCACATGATCAATGTGCACATGGGTTACAACCAAAGCCCGGATAGGCTCAATGGGGAAATCAATGGAGAGATCGGAAGCGCTGGCGCCCTTGCCTTTTTCCTGGCCCTGGAACAGGCCACAATCAACCAGAATGCCTGCGGTATCGTTTGAGCCAGCGCTGAGAGTGAGTTCGTGGCAGGAGCCGGTAACGTCGCACACGGCGCCGTGGTGGGCAATGTTTATCATATCCAACAGTCCTTGTTGCAGATTTAACACCCCCTCCTCACAACTTGCAGAATAAAGGCCGGGGGAGAGGGCCAAGTCCTACAATATTTTTATTAAACCGAAAGCCGGTGCCATTAAACCGGTAGCCGATGCACCTTGCCGGTATGTTCAAGGGCAACTGTAATATCAGGCCCCCTATTACACCAAACAAGATCGGCCACATTACCATTCGGCGTAAACCCGGTTGGCGCACTTTTCAACGTTTCAATAATCTGCTTACAGTCAAATTCCTGGCTCGCCCGCCTAAGTTTGTCTAATACAATTTCCAGATCTTCAGACTGCATAGACACTTCTCGCGCCATCATAATGCGAGGGTGGGAGGTGCCTTGGGGGTCGTCACCAATCAACAACTCCTCAAACAGCTTTTCCCCCGGCCGCAGCCCCGTGTAGACAACCTCAATGTCACCCTCCGGCTGCTCTGGCGTTTTCTCCACCAGCCCCATCAGGTGAATCATCTTGCGTGCCAAATCCGCAATCTTCACCGGCTCGCCCATATCCAGTACAAACACCTCGCCATCACCGCCCATACTGCCCGCCTGCAGCACCAACTGGCTGGCCTCTGGAATGGTCATGAAGTAGCGGATAATGTCCTGGTGAGTGACCGTAACCGGCCCACCATCACGGATTTGATCACGGAACAAAGGCACCACCGAGCCGGACGAGCCCAGTACATTGCCAAACCGAACCATCGAGAAAATTGTTTTGCTCTGCCGCTTGGCCAAGCCCTGCAGCACCAGCTCTGCCATACGCTTGCTGGCACCCATTACATTAGTGGGGCGAACCGCCTTGTCAGTAGAGATCAGAACGAACCGCTCAACGCCCGCCGCAACAGCCGCCTCTGCCGCGTGCAGCGTGCCAAACGTATTGTTCTGAACACCCTCAATAACATTGTGCTCAACAAGGGGCACATGTTTATACGCGGCTGCGTGATAAACCGTTTGAATACCAAAGCTACGCATGACCATCTCGCACCGGCGACGGTGAACCACGCTGCCCAGAAGCGGATGAATCTCAACATTAAGCCCATCAACCCGGTTAATCGCCTGTAATTCCCGCTCAATGGCATACAGCGAGTACTCGGACTGCTCAAACAAAACCAGAACCCGGGGCCGGTGATGAATAATCTGACGGCAAAGTTCAGAGCCAATAGAGCCGCCCGCGCCGGTTACCATCACCGCTTTATGATACAAGCTTACCGCCACCTGGGCGTTATCCGGCCGCACCGGCTCCCGGCCCAGCAAATCTTCAATCTCCAGATCACGAATATCGTTAATCCGTGCCTGGCCGGCCACTAACTCACTCATCGAAGGCACGGTCTGAACCGGCAGCTTCAAAGACTCCAGTCGGTTAAGCAACTGGCGGCGATCAATCTGCTTATCCGTATCCAGTGCCAACAACAAACGCTTTACACCATGAACACGCACGGCTTCTTCAAGATGATCCAAAGCAAGTACCGGCACTCCCGCAATAAGGGCTTTGTGATTGGCTGGCAGCAAACCTATAAGCACCACAGGATGGTACTCCGTGCCCTCTTGCAACGCCTTCACAAGCTGGGCGCCGGTTTCACCCGCCCCCACAATGGCCACCCACTCTTTACCCCGGTTAGATGTGTGATGCACCAGCATGCGCACACTCATTCGGCTGCCGCCTACGAATATAAATGCCAAAGCGGCATAAATCATCGGCACGGAGCGAGGAACAAGAACGTGAAGGCTGTAACCCAAAACGATCAACAAAAGAGCAGAAATACCCACACCGGTAATGATCGTCAAAAACGCCCGATCGCTCATATATCGCACAACAGCGCGATAAAGCCCGAGGCGAACAAAAACCCCCAAGGTGAAAATAACCGTAAGCCCAGAGACCAGCGCCTGCCCCGTGCTGGGCATCCAAAAAGTCTGTTCAAGCCGCAAGGCGAACGCTGCCCACAAGGCAAAAGAAAGCGCGGCAGTGTCAACAACCAAAGATATCAGGCGCTTGTACAGGCGTGGCAAGCCCAGAAACCGCTTGAACATAATTTAATCCCTCAAAATTATTTTCTCCCCTCCCCCTGGCGGGAGAGCGGCCGGAGCAGAGGGCAGACTACTCAACCAATTCAACCCCACTCCACCCCACATCCTCCAACAACGCCCGCAACGCCGGGCTGGGGTACTTCACCGCCTTATCTTCCCAGCGGCGCTTCACACTCTCATGCACCACCGGCTCTACCTGGCGCACATGCTTGCGCCCCATGGCACGGTAAAAGCCCTTGTACTCATTATGCATACGCCCGGCATAATGCGAATTAAAGCGCTGCAACAAATACGGCTTAAACGCCAGGCCATACAAAGCGGCCTCACCGGCCATCCACTCCCCGGCCAGATCACCCAGGGCGTGGTCCGGGTAGCCACCGCCGATATCCGTATGCACCCCGGCAAACCACACCTGCTGCAGGTCTATACCGGCCCTGGCACACCAAAGCGTAGGCTCAAAATCCTGCCGCTTTTCATCAATGGCCACCGCATGGCGGGCATGATTAATAATGCGACTGGGCTCGGTATCGTGAAACAAATACCGGTCTGTACCCAGGGTGCCCAAAAAGGGGGCTGGAATGCCCAACGCCCCCACGGTATCAAACACCCCGATGAAATGGATACGGCTAATATTGGCAACCGCATAGTAAGCGCCAATAAACCAGCACCTACATTCGGTTCTTAAGATTGCCCACACTGAT
>NZ_JBQDCO010000076.1:0-9295 GCF_052091845.1 Marinobacter sp.
CCTCCCACCTCTACCTGGTTACACCAAAGTGCTGCAGTTATTATCTGAATTCACGCCAGAACCACTGGCAAGAGACACTTAAGCGCGTTAGCGAAACCGACCACAAGCTGATGGGCATTTGTTTTGTTGATGACCTTCAATCAGACCAGAGTGTTCCGCAAAGCGATGAGTTAGCGGAGGTTGGCTGCGCTGTGCGCGTTCATCACGCTCAAAACAAGGACGGCAACGTTCAGTTTATTGCCCAGGGCCTGCAGCGCTTTCGTATTGTGCGATGGCTGCGCCGTAAAGCGCCTTATCTGGCAGAAGTGGAATACCCGCAAGAACCACAAGAGGATACGGATGAAACCAAGGCTTACACACTGGCCATCATCAGCGCTATAAAAGAGTTGTTGCGCACCAACCCGCTGTATGGCGAGGAGGTAAAGCAATATCTGTCGCGCTTCGGACCGGAGGACAGCTCGCCACTGACCGATTTTGGCGCATCGATGACAAGCGCTCCCGGCCACGAACTGCAGGCTATTTTGAACACGGTGCCTTTGCTCCGGCGCATGGAAAAAGTACTTCTGCTGATGCACAAAGAGCTGGAGGTAGCCCGCCTGCAGTCTGAAATCAGCGAAGAGGTGAACGAAAAGGTACAGAAACATCAACGCGATTTTTTCCTGAAAGAACAACTGAAGGTTATCCAGCGCGAGCTGGGCATGTCGAAAGACGACAAAACGGCAGATGCCGAGCGCTTCGAAGCCCGAATGGCGGAGCTGAACCCACCCGAAGCCGTACAGGAGCGCTTTAACGACGAATTACAAAAGCTGCAGATTCTGGAGCAGGGCTCGCCGGAATACGGTGTTACCCGTAATTATCTGGATTGGTTAACCCAGGTGCCCTGGGGGCAATACTCTGAAGATCAATTTGACCTGACAGAAGGCCGCCGCATTCTGGATCGGGATCACGATGGCCTTGATGATGTAAAAGACCGGATTATCGAGTTCCTTGCAGAGGGCACCTTCAAAAACGAAGTCAGCGGATCAATCTTGCTACTTGTTGGCCCGCCTGGGGTTGGCAAAACCTCCATTGGCCACTCGGTAGCCGATGCGCTTGGACGCGAATTTTATCGATTTAGCGTTGGCGGCATGCGCGACGAGGCGGAAATCAAAGGCCATAGGCGCACCTATATCGGCGCTATGCCAGGCAAGTTTGTGCAAGCACTTAAAGATACTGCCGTGGCCAACCCTGTGATCATGCTGGATGAAGTCGACAAAATCGGTGCCTCGTTCCAAGGCGATCCAGCCTCTGCCCTACTGGAGACTCTGGACCCGGAGCAGAACAAGGATTTTCTGGATCATTACCTGGATGTCCGCATGGACCTGTCCAAGGTGCTGTTCATTTGCACGGCAAACCAGCTCGATACCATTCCCCGGCCGCTGCTGGACAGGATGGATGTCATCCGCCTGTCTGGCTATATAGGCGAAGAAAAGCTGGCTATTGCCAAGCATCATTTGCTGCCGCGATTGCTGAAGCGTGCCGGGCTACTTAAAAAGCAATTCAATATCACCGATGCCGCCATCCGTCAGATAATCGAGGGCTATGCCCGCGAGGCCGGTGTTCGGAATCTGGAGAAGCTCCTGCACAAGGTTATGCGCAAGGGCATTGTAAAACTGCTGAAATCCCCGGATAAGCCAGTAAGGGTAGGTGTATCCGATTTGCAGGAGTATCTCGGCCAGCCCGCATTCCGGAAAGAGAAATCACTTAAAGGCATTGGTGTGGTAACCGGGCTGGCCTGGACAGCCATGGGCGGTGCAACCCTGAGCATCGAAACGTCACGGATTCACAGCAGCCAGCGTAATTTCAAATTGACCGGCCAGCTTGGGGAGGTAATGACGGAATCGGCAGAAATAGCATATAGCTACGTTTGCTCAAACCTGAAGCGGTTCAAAGGCGACCCGGGATTTTTTGACAAGTCTTTCGTACACCTTCATGTGCCAGAAGGCGCCACTCCAAAAGACGGCCCCAGCGCTGGGGTCACCATGGCAACCGCCCTGCTCTCAATTGCTCGCAAAGAAGCTCCACAGCCATACACAGCGATGACCGGCGAGCTAACACTCACCGGCCAGGTACTTCCTGTGGGTGGCATTCGCGAGAAAGTTATTGCGGCACGCAGACAAAAAATCAGCAATTTGATTCTGCCAGAGGCGAACCGCGGAGATTATGAGGAACTGCCGGATTACCTTCGGGAAGGCCTGACGGTGAACTTCGCCAAACATTACAACGATGTGTTTCAGGTGTGTTTTGGCAACAAATCCCGCGCAGACTCGTCGGTGCACTAAGCCGTTGGAAGGAAAAGGCTTACGCCCTTTCCTTCCAGCCGTCGTCTTTCAGCACAGGGCCCACATCCAATACGGGTGAGGCATCAATATCATCGGCATCCATCATGTTCGCGACACGCTGAAGCGACGCCAGAATCATGTTCTGCTCCCACTCGTGAAGGTTTTGGAACTTTTTAATGAACTGCTCCTGCAAAGGATTAGGGGCGCGGGAAAGTATATCTGCGCCACTTTCAGTCAGGTGTGCATGCACCTTGCGCTTATCCCGGGTGCTACGCACTCTGTAAACCAGTTGCCTGTGCTCCAGACGATCCAGAATAGTGGTCACCGTGGCCTGGCTCAGACTGACCTTATCGGCGATGGTGCCGATGGTGACTTCTCCCAACTCCCGAATGGTCCGCATGATTAGCAGCTGCGGCCCGGTGAGTCCGGCGTTCTTGCTAAGACGTTTGGAATGAAGATCTGTTGCCCGGATAACTCGCCGAAGTGCGACCAGAACATGCTCGTGGTTGCTCAATGTGTTACTGCTCCAAATGGGGGCGCTTGCCTTTTGTTTACACCACTAAGTATTAGAGATCTTCACACTCACGAATGCAAGTAGCGGTTTTTACGTGCAGAATGTTAAATAACAAACCAGGCCACCAGCCAACTTGACAAGGTTGCATGGGTGGTGTTTGTTTAACTACTGAGACTATAAGAATAACCCTGAAAACACAGGACAACCCCAATGACAATTTCAGTAAAAAAACTCGTTACCGCAGTGAGCGCTTCTGTGGCCCTTATGACTGCAGGCCACGCTGCTGCAGAGATCAAAATTGGCGTCGCAGGGCCTATTACCGGCCCGGTTGCACAGTATGGCGACATGCAATTCTCCGGCACACGCATGGCCATCAAGCGTATTAACGAGGCCGGTGGCGTGATGGGCGAAAAGCTGGTCGCGGTAGAATACGATGATGTTTGCGACCCCAAGCAGGCAGTCACGGTTGCGAACCGACTGGTTAACGATGGCGTTCGCTATGTTGTTGGCCACCTGTGCTCTAGCTCAACCCAGCCTGCCTCAGACATCTATGAGGATGAAGGCATACTCATGATTACTCCGGCTTCAACCAGCCCGGAAGTTACCGAGCGTGGCTATGAGCTGGTTTTCCGCACCATCGGGCTCGACAGCATGCAGGGGCCGGTTGCCGGCAACTATATTGCCAGCCAGGACCCGGAGCGGGTGGCGGTGATTCACGATAAGCAACAGTACGGCGAAGGTATTGCCACCGCCGTTCGTGACACCCTGAAAGACAAAGGTGTCGAGGTTGCCATGTTTGAAGGTGTCACCGCTGGCGCCAAGGACTTTTCATCCCTGATTACCAAGCTTAAGCAGGCAGATGTGGATTACGTGTACTTTGGCGGCTATCACCCGGAACTGGGGCTGATTCTGCGCCAGGCACAGCAAGCCAACCTGGAGACCAAGTTTATGGGCCCTGAGGGCGTTGGCAACAACGACATCAACACCATTGCCGGCGAAGCCTCCGAAGGGCTTCTGGTCACCCTGCCCCCGAGCTTTGATGAGAAAGAAGAAAACAAGGAACTGGTTGAGTCGTTCGAAGCCAACGACGAAGACCCATCCGGCCCATTCGTTCTGACTTCTTACGCCGCCGTTCAGCTAATTGCAGACGGCATCGAAGCCGCAGATTCCAAAGACCCGTTTGATGTTGCCGAGGCGCTACGCAACGGTACCTTCGAGACGCCAATCGGCACGGTTGAATACGACGAGGCTGGTGATATGAAGTCGTTCGAGTTTATTGTGTACGAATGGCATTCAGATGGCAGCAAAACTCCGGTAAACTAAGCCTAATCGTTAATAAACGGTAATCATGAGAACACCTTCTCACCGCGACCCGGGAGAAGGTGTTTTTCTAGGCCCCTGTTAACTCTGTTTCACACCCAGCGCGGCTATTCTGTGCCCGGGGCGATGCAGCCGAGGGAGCAGGCCCCCGGAGTCAAATAACAATGCAAGACCTCCTCTACTTCTCTCAACAGCTCATTAACGGGCTGACGATTGGGAGCGCCTACGCCCTGATCGCCATTGGTTATACGATGGTTTACGGTATCATTGGCATGATCAACTTTGCCCATGGTGAGATTTATATGATCGGCGCCTACACGGCGCTTATCACCATAACCGGCCTGACCGCCCTTGGTGTGGCCTGGCTCCCTTTGATTCTGATTGTTGCCCTGGTGTGCGCCATGATCGTTTCCAGCTCCATGGGCTGGGCGGTTGAAAGGGTTGCCTACCGGCCCGTGCGGGGTCGCCACCGCTTGATTCCGCTGATTTCTGCCATCGGCATGTCCATTTTCCTGCAGAACTATGTTCACCTTGCCCAGGGCTCTCGCAACATCGGCTTTCCTGCGCTCATTGAGGGGGGCTTTCAGTTTGGTTCGGACGATGCGTTTCAGATGTCTTTATCTTACATGCAGATCACGATTTTCATCACCACACTGATATGCATGACCGTGCTCTCGCTGTTCATTTCCCGCTCTCGCACGGGGCGCGCCTGCCGGGCTGTCTCGCAGGATTTGGGCATGGCCAGCCTGCTGGGCATAGACACCAACCGAATCATATCGGCCACTTTCATTATTGGTGCCGCACTCGCAGCCGTTGCAGGCCTGCTCCTGGGTATGTACTACGGTTCGGTTGACCCCTTATTTGGTTTTATCGCTGGCCTCAAGGCCTTTACAGCGGCCGTGCTCGGCGGCATCGGCAGCATTCCCGGTGCCATGCTCGGCGGGCTTATCCTTGGCGTGTCTGAAAGCATGACTTCGGGCTACCTCAGCGGTGAGTATAAAGACGTCGTTTCCTTCGGCTTGCTGATCCTCATTCTGTTATTCAAACCCACCGGCCTGCTTGGCAAACCGGAGGTTGAGAAGATCTGATGGCTGCTAACAACTATAGACACGCACTGTTTTGCGCAATTGTCACGCTCATTATAGCTTTCCCGATTCTTGGGCTTAACCTGGAAGCCGAGGGTGTAAAAATCACGGTCACTGGTGCCGAAACCTCAACGCATATAGCGATTTTTCTGGCTGCTGTTGCGGTTTTTGTGTTCCAGGCATTTCGTGGCTCGTTCATGGCGGTGCTGGGTAAATTGCCTAGGCTCAACCCCCTGGTGAACAAAGAGCCCATGGAGCAATCCAAGCGGGTGAAGCTTGAATTCTGGGTAATAACCGGGCTTGTGGTTCTTGCGCTATTCTGGCCATTTTTTGTGTCGCGGGGCTCTGTCGATCTGGCCACTTTGGTGCTGATTTACATTATGCTGGCGCTGGGCCTTAACGTAGTGGTTGGCCTTGCGGGCTTGCTCGATCTTGGCTATGTAGCTTTCTACGCGGTGGGCGCCTATACCTTCGCTTTACTGTCCCAATATCTGGGCGCCTCATTCTGGGTTGCACTGCCCGCAGGTGCACTGCTAGCCGCTCTTTTTGGGCTGGTACTGGGCTTTCCAGTCCTGCGTTTGCGAGGCGATTATCTGGCTATTGTTACCCTGGGTTTTGGCGAGATTATCCGCATTCTGCTTAACAACTGGACCAACCTGACAGGCGGCCCAAACGGCATTGGCGGCATCCCCGACCCGACGTTGTTCGGCATGGAGTTTGGCCGGCGTGTAAAAGAAGAGGGCAACACCTCGTTCCATGAAACCTTTGGCATTGCCTACAGTGGCGAGCACAAGGTGATCTTCCTGTATCTAATCGCCCTGGTGCTGGCCGTAATAACGGCATTGATCATTCGGCGTTTTATGCGCATGCCGGTAGGCCGGGCCTGGGAGGCGCTGCGGGAAGACGAAATAGCAGCTCGCTCGCTCGGGCTCAGCCGCACCGCAGTAAAGCTCTCTGCATTTACCATTGGCGCGTTTTTTGCCGGCTTTGCAGGCACCGTATTTGCTTCCAAGCAAGGTTTTATCAGCCCCGAATCCTTCGTATTCCTGGAATCTGCCATCATTCTGGCCATTGTGGTTCTGGGCGGCATGGGGTCGCAGCTTGGCGTAATACTGGCAGCCATAGCCGTAACCATATTGCCGGAACTGGCGCGGGAATTTTCCGAATACCGAATGCTGATTTTCGGCGCCGCCATGGTGTTAATGATGGTTTGGAGACCCCAGGGCATGCTGCCCATGCGTCGCATTCACATCAAACTGAAAAAGCAGGAGTGACAGACAATGCTTGAAGTACAAAATCTGTCCATGCGCTTTGGCGGCCTGCTGGCAGTAGACCAAGTGACACTGGATGTTCAGGAACGGGAAATCGTTTCCATCATCGGCCCCAACGGTGCCGGTAAAACCACCGTATTCAACTGCATGAGCGGTTTTTACAGGCCCAGCGGTGGCAAAATCCTTTTTGAAGGCAAGGAAGTACAGGGAAAACCGGACCACAAAATTTCCAGGTTGGGCATGGTAAGGACCTTCCAGCACGTTCGTCTGTTCACCCAGATGTCTGTTGTGGAAAACCTGCTTGTGGCCCAGCACCGCCACCTCAACACCAACATGCTCGCTGGACTTCTGGGCACCCCTAACTATAAGGAGCGTGAACAGAAGGCTCTTGATCGTGCAGCCTACTGGCTGGAACGCGTTGGGCTACTGGAACTCGCCAACCGGGATGCAGGCAACCTGGCATACGGCCAGCAACGGCGCCTGGAGATAGCGCGCTGCATGGTGACCGAACCAAAACTGCTGATGCTGGACGAACCGGCAGCCGGCCTCAACCCGGCTGAGACCAAAGAACTCAACCAGCTTATTATTAGCCTGAAAGCGGACTACAACGTTTCCGTGGTGTTGATTGAACACGATATGAGCCTGGTAATGGATATTTCCGATCGGATCAACGTTATTAACCAGGGCCGCCCCCTGGCCAGTGGCACACCAGAAGAAATCCGCCAGAACGACGACGTGATCAAAGCCTACCTGGGCGAGGCCTGAACATGAGCATGCTTTTACTAGAAGATGTCCATACCCATTACGGGAAGATAGAGGCCCTGCACGGGGTGTCTGTTGAAGTGAACCGGGGCGAAATCGTCTCGCTGATTGGCGCCAACGGTGCAGGAAAAACCACACTGCTAATGACTGTGTGCGGCACCCCACAAGCCACTTCCGGGCGTATAACCCTGCAAGGCCGTGATATTACAAACGATCCCACAGCACAGATTATGCGTTCGGGGCTAGCGATAGTGCCAGAGGGGCGCAGAATATTTTCCGGCCTGACGGTTGAAGAAAACCTGCACATGGGCGGTTTTTTCAACACCAAAGCCGAAATCCGGGATACCCAGGCCCATGTATACGAGCTTTTTCCACGCCTGAAAGAACGGGCCCTGCAGCGCGCGGGCACCATGTCTGGTGGCGAACAACAGATGCTAGCCATTGGGCGGGCATTGATGAGCCGGCCGACGATGATCATTCTGGATGAGCCGTCACTGGGGCTGGCGCCGCTCGTCATCAAGCAGATTTTCGAGATCATTGGCCACCTGCGGGATGAGGGAATTACGGTGTTTCTGGTAGAGCAGAACGCCCACCAGGCGCTGCACCTGGCCGACCGGGGGTATGTGCTGGAAACGGGCAAAATCCGCTTGCATGATACCGGCAAGAACTTGTTGGCCAACCCGGATGTTCAGAATGCCTATTTGGGTGGTTAACGACCAATAAGAAGAGAAAAAACCGGGGAGCCTTATAAAGCTCCCCGGTTTTTACATACAGCATACCAAAAGCGAGTTATTTGATGCTTTTGATCGTGCCTTTGTAACCTTCAACCGTTACGTTGATGGTCCCAAAAACCAAGAAGTCCTCGGTCTCAACAGTATAACGTGGAGCTACGATAATATCTGCGCCAGAAGCGGTAACAGCCTTGTATGCTGCTGCAGATTTCGCTTTAGAAACCGGATTCCCAAAAGGCAGGCCGCCGCCACCGCTAGAGCCACCGTAAGAAACGCCGTCAGCAAACTGCTTGTCACTGCCAATAGTAAAGAACAGGACCTTCGTTACGGAAGCCTTGCCAGTGATTTTCTCACCAACTTCAACGTCAGCTTTGATGTCGGTCTGCAGCGGTGCAGTAATAGGCATAGAGTTGGAACTGACGTTCATTGAACTACAGCCTGACAGCGCGCCTGCCAATACCAAAGATGATGCAATTAGAATTTTTTTCAAAATCGTGTCTCCGTGTTTTGTTTCTAGGCCTTCGTGGCCGCGGACATAATACGTAAGCGCTCGCCGCATAACAAGAAAATCATTAACTGGCGAGCCTTATTTCTTCAGTGTATATGAGCGCTGCATCACTTGCGAGACTTTTCGGTAGACCCATGAAAAATAGGCAACAAACCTGGCAGGTTTTAATATTGAACTATACTCTGTCTAATGGTCATCCTTACTTCATATAAACCGCAAGGGCTCTGCCCAACGCGATGGCCAGCGCGGGATGAAACGACGGCTAAAAATCGTTAAGGAGAGCATGATGAAAAAACTGATCGCCGGTACAATTTTGCTAGGTGCCTCATCCATGGCTTTTGCACAACCAGGCTGTGGCGTAGGTGCTATGATCTGGAAAGGGCAATCCGGTATTGCTCCACATGTATTGGCTGCAACAACCAATGGTATAGCCTCACAAACGGTGAGTATGACCTTAGGTATTACGGGCTGTCATACCAACGAAAACGTCCAATCCATGGCAATGATTATGGAATCACGAGGAGCAGCGATTGCTGCGGATATGTCCCGTGGCCAGGGAGAAAATCTTGAAGCCATGGCAGCAGCACTTGAGATTGAAGCCGAAGACCGCAGCGAATTTTATCAAGTGCTGAACGGCAACTTTAATACAATTTTTCCAAGTTCTGATACCACTTCCGGCGAAGCCGTCGACACCATCGTCGCCCTACTGGAAAAAAATGAATCTCTAAGGAGGGTCTGATTAATGCCTGATTTCTTGCCGAATAACTTTATTAGCTCAAAAAA
>NZ_JBQDCO010000077.1:0-9190 GCF_052091845.1 Marinobacter sp.
CCTGGTTTGCTCTTACCCAGGCTGAGTTGTAATACACCGGCTGGGGGTCGCCCCAGACAAACATTCGGGAAATCATGCCCTGCTTTTCCATCAGGCTGGTCAGGCTGTTTACGCCGGCATCTATCTGATGCTCCTGGATGCGGTGGGATTCGCCAGCTTCCATTGTAACCGTGCGAATGCCGGCATTGACGGCTGCTGTACGGAGCATGCCTGATGATCCGCTACTGTGTACCACCGCCATGCGATCAAAACCACGGGTGAATTCTGCAACCGTGGGGTTGTTCATGTCTGCCCGCAGCTGCGGCAGGTTCGTGCGCTTAAGTGAACCGGTGTGGATGTCCACCAGCATGTCGCAGTGCCGGATGACATTTTCAAACAGTGAATAAGCGATGCGATCGGCCAGGCTGCCAGTTTCGCTGCCAGGGAAGTGCCGGTTCAGGTCGCGTCGATCTGGCAGGTAGCGGCTACCCTGTTGAAAACCGGGCAGGTTCACGATAGGAATACCTACCACGCTGCCGCTCAGCTTTTCCGGATCCAGGTCGTACATGGTTTGCCGGATAATCTCGATGCCGTTTAACTCGTCGCCATGAATCGTGCCCGTCAGGCAAAGGTTTGGACCGGCGTTAACGCCGTTAACCACTAGCACCGGTGTGGGTTGTGCCAAACCGGCAATTTGAATGCCGGGTGACCAGGCCAGGCGGGTTGATGTGCCGGGCAAGACTTCGCTACCAAGTAACACCAGATTATTGGCTGGCTGTGGTTCTTTGCTGTCTGGTTCCGGAGTTGGCTCAGGTTCAGGCACCTTTTGCTCTTTGCTGTCCGGTTTTTTCGCCGGTTCGGGAGTGGGTGCTGGCGCAACCTCTTTCAAATCAATGTTGGGCGCGACCTTTATAGGTTTCAGAGCCGGCTTTGGCTTTTCTGCGTTTTTTTCGGGGGCTGACTCTTCGGGGCCGGAATCTACGCTGGGTGCCGGCGCCTTGTCAGTTTGCCGTCTTGGCTCTGAGCGTTCGACAACTTCAACGCTTTCGTCCTCTGCCAGCTCAGCCAGCAAAAGCTCCCGAGCGAGTGTTGCTTTCTCCTTTTCGGCAGGAGGCGCTGCCTGCACTATGGTGGGCCGCGCCAACATTAGCAGGCTCAGAGCAGCGACGGTGCTGGTTAGCGTTTGCAGTTTGGAAAACAGCATGATTCCTCTCGGGGCATTATCAAGAGCCCAAGGATAAAGGTCGATTAGCCATCATGGACATGGCAATAACAAAGATTTAATGCCATGTTCATAGTGTTGCCATAAACTTTGAGCAAATGTGGTTAAGATGAATGGTGTGATCAGCTTGCAAGGGTTAATGGTGCAAGCGAGACACTCGTTATATCTGAAGAAGGGGAAGGAACAATATGGACTTTTTGCGAATAATTATTGCGATCTTGTTACCGCCACTGGGCGTTTTTTTGCAGGTGGGTATAGGAAAGCACTTCTGGATCAACATATTGCTGACGATTCTCGGGTATATACCCGGCATTGTTCACGCCGTATACATTATCGCCAAAAAGTAAAAGCCGACAGGTGCTGTATACACCTGCCAGCCCTGGTGTTCAGGTGGCAGGGTTCTTAAATCCTTGGGGTGGCCAGCCAGATGTCACCCTCCCGGGTTGCCCGGCCATCGGCCTTCAGCTTTAGCAGGTGGGCCAGCGCCGATCTGGCTGCGACGCCATGAATGGCGGTTGGCACATCACCGTAAGCTTTGCTGGTGAGGTCTTTCAGATTTACTGGTGACAGTTTCGCCAGGGCTCTGGCCACTTTTTCTTCCCGGGTCAGGCGGTGGGTGATCAAGTAATCGATGATCGCTTCCGGGTGCCCCATCAAGAATCCGTGGGCTGGTGCTATAAAGCGGATCGACTCTGCCAGCAAATCGTACATCGACTCAATGTAGGCCTTCATATCGCCATCCGGCGGATTAATAACCACCGTTGAGCCTTGCATGATGTGATCCCCCGAAAACAACAAATCCTGATCTGTCAGCAAGAAGCAAAGATGGTTGGAGGCGTGCCCTGGGGTATGCAGTGCCTTAAGTATACCGGCGTCGGTTTTAATCAAATCACCATGGCCTGGCTGCTCGTCTGGCGCAAAGGTCTGATCTTGTGATGCGCCCTCTGGCGCCAACCGACCGTAAACCCGACATCCGGTTTTCGCCTTCAGGGCGCGGGTGCCCGGGGAGTGATCCAGGTGGGTATGGGTAACCACCACGGAATCAATTCGCCCCCTCGTGATCTCCAGGATCTGCTCAATATGCCCAGCATGGTCGGGGCCGGGGTCCAATACCGTAAATCGATCATGCCCCAGGATATAAGTGTTGGTTCCCGGGCCTGTCATCATGCCGGGGTTGGGCGCGGTCAGGCGGACTACACCGGCTGCAACCTCAACTGGCTCCCCGGGGGTAATCTCAGCCTGTGTGCTGCCTTCGCCCTCAGGATCCAGCTTGCCAGCCTCATCGTAGGCAGGTGAGCCCGGCTCCAGAATAACCGGCTTACCGCCTCGGTTGGCCGGCCATGGCCGGGTTGGGAAGGGCTCTGGAGGATTTGCCCAAGCGTAACGCATCAGGTTGTCTGCGTTGTCAAAATCCCTTAATACCCGCAGGGTTCTGATGGTGGGCAAGGTCATCAGCCGTTGGCCGGAACGGTGCTCTTCCAGCGCTTTTGCGGGGTTGATCCAAACGTGAGCGATGGTTTCGTCGCCATCATGTTTCACTGACTGGCTTTCCGGCACCTTGGTGACAAAAAAACGGGTATCAAAACGGCGGGGAGGCCCGGGGGGGGTTACCCAGTGGCTCAGGTAAGCGAGCCGGTCCAGAGGTATGGTCAGCTGGTGGCGCTGGCACAGTTCAGCGAGAGATAACTCGCCACGGAACACAGCGTCGCGATCATTGTGAGCGGCGTGGTCTGCGCCTATGGTGCGCTTAGCCGAATCCACAGCCACCAGAACCCCCGCTTCTTCGAAGCATTCTCGCACGGCGGCCAGCATGTAATCTGCGCCGCCTTCGCTCAAACTCATGGTGTGGCTGATTTCAGTGTCGGCAGGGCCGGCGGTATGGTCACGCCCGAGGCTGTCATGTTGATCGACGGCCCCGCCGGGGAACACGTCATAGCCAGGCAAAAAAACCGCCTCCCAGGTACGCTGCAAAAGCAGTATTTCAAGACCATTTGGAGAATCCCGCACCAGGGCCAGGGTGGCTGCAGGGCGAATATCCTTCCGGTTTTCAGTATTCAAGCTTTTAACCTCCGGTTACCTCTGAACCCAGCGCACAATGACGCTTAGTGAAGATAACTGATTTTTGTCACAAGATCTCGAGGTGAACGCCTCAACCCAACAGCGTATCATCCGCTTCTGCAACCAGACACTCTTTGAAAAAACTAACGTATAGAAAGACAGGTATTTTAACGTGGCCCGAATTGAACTCTCTTTCCCCGACGATGTGTTTTGCTTTGAAACCCGCATGCAGGTTCGAATAACCGATATAAACAGCGGCAACCACCTGGGTAATGATGCCCTGATTTCGATGCTCTCTGAGGCGCGTGCCCAGTTTCTTTTGAGTTACGGTGTATCCGAGGGTGCCAGCAGCGGCCAAGGTATTATCGTGACGGGGACCTGGCGACCATGTATCAGTCAGAATCGTTCTTTCCGGAAATGCTGCGCTTTGAAGTCGGGATGATGGATTTCAACAAGTACGGCGGCGATTTTGTGTTCCAGGTAACCAAGGCGGAAAGCGGCCAAACTGTCGCGCGGGCAAAATACGGGTTTGTATTTTTTGATTATCAGCAAAAGACAGTGGTCCCCATGCCGGAAAGCTTCCGGTCACGCTTTGCCTGATCCGCTGATGTCCTGTCGGAGTTGCTTCATGCCGGTTCGATAAAAGCTGTAAGCCATAATGCCGGCAAACAAATTGCCCACCAGGGCGCCACTCATCAGGCCATGAATGCCGTTGAGCTGGCTGCCCAGCCACAGCATGGGTAAAAAGCACAAAAACAGCCGCAGGGTTGAAACCAGTAATGCCCGCATGGCCAGGCCAAGGGCGTTGCAGATAGACACCATCAACATGCACACCCCCAGGCCGCTGTAGCTGAGTGGCACCCGCACCAGGTAGGCGCCAAGGAGATCCTGCACCTGCCGGTCGCTACTGAACAGATCGGAGACCAGGCCTGACCCGACCAGCCAGAGCAGGCCAATAGCCAGTTGCCAGGCCACTATAAACCGCACGGCCAGCCGCACCAGTTTACGGATCTGTTCGATGTCGCCGGCGCCGAGCATGCGGCCGATCATTGGTGGCATGGACATGGTTAATGCAAGCACCACCACAATGGAGAAAAATTCCAGGCGAGTACCCAGCCCCCAGGCTGCGACGGCAGCCGAGCCGAAGCCTGCAACCATAGCTGTTGCCAGCATGGCGGAGGCTGGCGGCATGAGTTGGCTGACCATGGCGGGCGCCATAATGCTGTTGAGTTGTTTCAGGGCGCGGCCCAGCGCCAGCTCACGAAGATCGAAACGGGCCCAGCCGCGCTTGAGTAGCTTTTGGTAGATAAACAGGCAGCCAATGCCGAATGAGGTGGTGGTAGCCAGCGCCGCGCCGGGCAATCCCCAATCAAAAACAAAAATGTAGAGCGGGTCCAGCGCAATGTTGGAAAGGCTGGTGACCACCATCATGTATCCGGGCAATTTGGTGTCGCCATGGGAGCGGCAAATGCTGTAGCCGAAATATAGCAGCGCACCAATCCAGGCAGAGAGCAGCCAGGGCAACCAATAGCTACGCACAAGCGGGAGCACGCTGTCGTCAGCCCGCAGTGCACTCATAATGAGGCTTTGCAGTAGCCACAGGCCGACGCACAGTACGAACACCAGTGTGCTGCCCACGGTAATAACCAATCCGCCCAGGCGAAAGGCCCGAAGTTCGTCACCGGTGCCCAGCGTTCGCGAAATAATGGCGGTGGTTGCAATTCCCAGGCCCACCTGCAAGCCAATAATGAGCTGTTGCATGGGCAGGGTGAAACCGAGTGCTGCCAGCGGATCACGGCCGAGTTGGCCGATAAAGGCGCTATCTACAAGCTGGAACGTCATCAGCGAGAGCACGCCAAACAGCATCGGCCATGTCATGGTGTAAAGCTGGCGGGAAAGGCTGGCGTTTCGGGAGGTATTGCTCACAGTTCGGGGGTACGCCTTGGTCTTGAATTAGGGCTGGAGTTTAACAGGTTTGTGTTCTGGATTCGGGAGATTGCCTTACGGGCTGATCCGCCCGTAAGGCTTCGGAACCGGTTACTGGTTTCCTTAGAGGACCTTCAAGGCTGCGTCGTAGTCTGGCTCGTCTTTGATCTCGTTAACGAGTTGGCTATGTATAACCTTGTTGTTTTCATCCAGGACCACAACGGCACGTGCACAGAGGCTTGCCAGCGGCCCATCCTGCATGGCTACGCCATAGTTCTGCTGGAAGCTGTGGTTGCGAAAGGTAGAGAGTGTGCTGACGTTATCCAGACCCTCAGCGCCGCAGAATCTTGCCGCTGCGAAAGGCAAGTCGGCAGACACAACGAGCACCGCTGTGTTATCCAGAGCGCTGGCTTTTTCGTTGAATTTACGGGTAGAGGCCGCGCACACGCCGGTGTCAATGCTGGGGATAATGTTCAGGATTTTGCGCTGCCCTGCCCAGTTGTCGAGGGTGACTTCTTCCAGGCCGCTGCTGGTCAGTGTAAAGGCTGGTGCGGTATCGCCGTTTTGTGGAAATTGGCCGCTCACGTCAACCGGATTGCCGTCTAAAGTGACTGTGCTCATGGTTTGCTCCTTGTTATCCATAAATGTTCAGAAACAGCTTACTCTGTCTAGTATATCTTGGACGACTTTTCATCCTGCCTGTGGTTCAAACCCCGGGGCAGGATGACGTTGCACAAATAACAGGTAGCTGGCGAGGGCGCAAGCCGCGCAGATAGCTATGATGGTGGCCATAACCAGGGAAGTGCCGTCGTGCAGGTGGCCCACGAGCATGCCGGCAGAGGCTGCGATGGCCATTTGCGCAAAGCCGAACAGTGCCGAAGCAGAACCGGCCATGCGGGGGAAGTTAGCCATGGCGCCTGCCATGGTTTGGGGCATAACCATGCCGATGCCGACCATAAACAGTGCCTGGGGCAGGATAACGGCCCATACGTTAAACACCTTAGCCAATGCCAGTGTCACCATCAGGCTACCGGCAGCCACGGAGATGGTCAATCCGCGAACGAGGATTTGATCTGGCACCAGGCGGCTGCCAAGGCGAATGGCCGAGAGATTACCGGTGACATAACCGACCACGATACCGGCGAAATACAGACCGAATTTTTCCGGTGGTACGCCGAGAAAATCAATTAGCACGAACGACGAGCCGGACAGAAACGTGAACAGGCCGGAAAATATCAGTGCGTTGGTCAGGGTGTAACCGAGAAAACTTTTGTCAGTGCCTATAACGCGATAGTTACGCAATAAGCTACAAAGCTCCAGGGGTTGGCGGTACTCCGGGCGCATGGGCTCGGGAATACCGAAGGTGACCACTACCACCATAATCAGGGCATAGCCGGTCAGCACGAGGAAAATAGAGTGCCAGCCCAGGCCAGCAACCATTAAACCACCGAGCGTGGGTGCGACGGCCGGCGCCAAAGCCATGATGCTGGCGAGAATAGCCATGATTTTTGCCGCATCGCGAGGGGTGTAGATATCCCGTATGGCGGCCCTGCCCAGTACAGGCCCTGCGGAGCCACCCAACGCCTGCAAGAAGCGACACAGAATCAGGGTTTCAATATTGCTTGCAAGCGCGCAACCAATGCTGGCAACAGCAAACACAACAAAACCACCGATCATGATTGGCTTGCGGCCAAACCGATCGGCAAGGGGGCCGCACACCAGTTGGGCGAAGGCAAAACCAACCATGTACAGGCTCAGGGTTAGCTGAACCTGGCTGGTGCCGGTGCCGAAATCATTGCCTATCTGTGGCAGGGCTGGCAGGTACATATCTGTGGCCAGCGGCCCCAGTGCAACAGCGGCGGCGAGCAGTATTGTTGTCCATATACTGGTGAGTGCGAGCATTTATTTTCCATACCTTGGGGGTCAGGTGCGATCGACTTTGGAGGGATTCTAAGGATTGTTTGGTTAAAAAATAACGGCGGTGCTGCTCATAGTATATATGAGCAAAATTGATAGGTTACTCGTTCAGGCCATTCATCGTGGCTGCAACGGCATTTACCTGGTTACGCAACCAACGGTGGGCGGAGTCGTTTTGGTTGCGGCGGTGCCATATCATCAGCAGGGTAAACGGCTTGAAAGTGAAAGGTAAGGGCACCCAGGAAAAATCTCGAAGTAAGTGTTCGCTCATGCGCTCAGGCGCCGTAACCAGCATGTCTGTACTCCGGAGGAATTCCGGTAGACCGGAGAAGTTAGAAACCGTGATAACGTTTCGGCGGGTGAGTCCGCTGGCGGAAAGACTGGCTTCAAGGGCAGGTTCTTCACCACGGGCAAACACTAAGGCGATGTGATCTGCCTCCAGATAATCGGGTACGCTTTCTGGTGCCTTGCGTTGGCCAGAATCGTAGAAAACCACCATGCGATCCGCCATCAGGCCCCGTTGCATCACATCGGTGGCTTCTGGCGCGTGGGGGGAAATAACCAAGTCACATACATTTTTACGCAGCATGTCGGCGGTGGGAATGCCCGATGGAATCACCTGTAATAGCACGCCAGGGGCTTGTTGTCGCAAGCGCTGCATGAGCGGCGGTAACAGAAGATCTCGCTCATAATCGTTGGCGGCGACGGTGAAGGTGAGTTCCGTGGTTTCCGGCACGAAGGGCGGGCCAGATGCCAATGAGTGCATGTCGTCCAGGATTTGGCGTATGTGTGGCCCGGCCTGAAGGGCGTAACGGGTGGGCGCAATGCCCCGCCCGGATTTCACGAACAGTGGGTCACCCAGAGCATTGCGCAAACGCTCAAGCGTGTGACTGACCGCCGACTGGCTGACCCCGAGCTTGATGGCGGCGCGTGAAACGCTGCCTTCATCGAGCACGGTTATGAAGGTGTGGAGTGCGCGAATATCAAGATTGAATGTATCAATAAGGTTCATGGATAGCAGTGTAATCGAGAATGGGAGTTCCCGGAACCGGTGTTATTTTGCGGTGCTTGCCTGGACTGTGGCAAACCGTTATTTTCTGTTGGCGTTGAGGTACAAAAAGGCCACTGCCCATCGTTGGTGCTGATTGGTATGATTGCCGGCCACTGACCAAATAATCACAACAGGAATCGCATGCTCAGCTTCCTACCTGCTCCCGTTATCGGCGTACTCAGCTCTGTTTTACTTGGCGTAAACACACTTTTCTGGTGCCTGTTGCTTTATATTCCGGCACTACTGAAACTAATTATTCCCCTCAAGAGCTTTAGGGTGCTGTGTACCCGGTTGATTATCTGGATCTCGGAATCCTGGGTGGCCTGTAATACAGGCTGGATGAAGCTTACCCATGGCACTCAATGGCATATTAATGGCGCCGAAAACCTCCGCCGGGAAAGTTGGTATCTGGTTCTTAGTAACCATCAGAGCTGGGTGGATATTTTTGCCATGCAACGGGTATTTAACCGCCGGGCTCCGTTCCTTAAATTCTTTCTGAAGCAGCAACTTATTTGGGTGCCGATCATTGGGCTTGCCTGGTGGGGGTTGGACTTCCCTTTTATGAAGCGTTACACGCGGGAGTACCTGGTTAAGCATCCCGAGAAGCGTGGGGAGGATTTAAAAGCGACCCGCAGAGCCTGCGATAAATTTCGCTTCACGCCAGTGAGCGTGATGAATTTTGTTGAAGGCACCCGTTTTACCCAGGCCAAGCACGATAAACAGAAGTCCCGTTATACTCACCTTCTGACGCCGAAAGCGGGCGGCGCTGCGTTTGTGCTGGATACGATGGGCGATGCGATACAGACACTTGTCGACGTCACCATTGCTTATCCCGGCGGCGCGCCTTCGTTCTGGGATTTTCTCTGCGGCCGGGTAAGTGAAGTGAAAATGGAAGTTCACACTGTCACGATTCCCGAGCACTTAAAAGGGCGGGATTACTCAACGGACGCAGAGCACAGGCGCAATGTCAAAACCTGGCTGGCAGAGCAGTGGCAAGCCAAAGACCAGCGCATAGAGCGTATGCTCCAGCAGTAGTC
>NZ_JBQDCO010000078.1:0-8773 GCF_052091845.1 Marinobacter sp.
CAAGGCTCAACATGGCGTAAAACACACCGACATTAAGCCCAAGCAGCGCCTGGGCCAGAATGACCTGCATCGACACGTTGGCTATCTCCCTTCAAGTGGTGGTTAAATCGTGTATTAATTAACCAGTGAACACTTGGATTCATCTATCGGGATGTAGGCCTGGTCTGCGGGAATCCTGGAGATTACCTTCAGCAGATCCCACTCGCTTTCCGATTCCGAAGGCTTTTTCGCTTCCACCAGGTACATGTCGTGTAGCATGGATCCGTTGGCTGCAATTTTCCCGTCCTTTACGAACACATCATTCAGGGTCATTTCGCCCAGCGTGGCGCGAACAGCTTCGGTTTCGTCGGTTCCAGCTTCTTTCACCGCTTTCAGGTAGTTGGTCACAGCGGAATAAACGCCGGCCTGCACCATGGTTGGCATGGCACCCTGGCGTTCGCTGAACCGCTCAGACCATTCCTTGGCTTCGTCATTCTGGTTCCACACAAAGGCTGTAGTAAATTGCAGACCCTGCGCAATGTCCAGCCCCATACTGTGCACATCGGTGATGAACACCAGCATGCCTGCCAGCTTTTGACCACCCTGAACAATGCGGAACTGGTTCGCCTGTTTGATGGCGTTCACCGTATCCTGACCAGCGTTGGCTAACCCGATGACATCGGCACCGGAGGACTGGGCCTGTAGCAGGTAGGACGAGAAGTCGTTGGTGGAGAGCGGAGCGTTCACATTGCCTACCACTTCGCCACCCATGTCTTCTACAACCGCACCTGTGTTATCCCGCAGCGAGTGGCCAAAGGCGTAATCGGCGGTGATAAAGAACCACTTCTTGCCGCCGTTTTTCACCATTGCGGTGGCTGTGCCAACCGGCAGGGCATGGGTGTCGTAAACATAGTGAATGCCATAGGGCGTGCACTGTTCTTCTGTCAGCGCAGTGGAGCCGGCGCCTGTATTCATGGTAATAATCTTCTTGTCGTTGGCCAGGCCCTGCACCGAAAGCGCAACGGAGGAGTTATCCAGGGCGGTGATCATGTCCACACCTTCGGTATCGATCCATTCCCGCGCGGTGCTGGCGCCAATATCCGGTTTGTTCTGGTGATCTGCAGAAATCACCTCAATGGTCTTACCCATAACTTTGCCGCCAAAGTCCTCGATGGCCATTTTGGCCGCGACAACCGCGCCCGGGCCTTCCAGGGATTTGTAGACCCCGGACATGTCACTGAGCACGCCAATTTTCACCTTGTCGTCAGACAAACCCTCGGCAGTGGCTAATAGAGGCAAAGTGAGAGACGCTGTCGCCACGGCGCCAACCAATCCTTTTTTCCAGTGCTTGAACATAGTGAGTTTCCTTTTTTTGTTCTCAGGTTCAGGGTCGGGTCCATGAAGGTGCCCTGGCCCACTGGCTCAGACACTCAGGTGCCTGTTCAACTGCTCTTTTTCGGCCTCAAGGTCGGCCGCATCAATTTGTTGGACCACCTTGCCGTGCTCGATTACGTAGTGTCGGTCGGCCAAAGGCGCGGCAAAGCGGAAATTCTGTTCCACCAGAATGATCGTGAAACCCCGCTCCCGGAGCTTGCGAATAACCTCCCCCAAGGATTTCAGGATAACCGGGGCAAGCCCCTCGGTTATCTCATCCAGTAATAGCAGGGTGGCCCCCGTGCGCAGGATTCGGGCAATGGCCAGCATTTGTTGCTCCCCGCCAGAAAGCTTGGAGCCCTGGCTTTTACGACGTTCTTTCAGGTTGGGAAACATGGTGTAGATTTCCTCCACCGACAGCCCACCTTTAGCCACGACCGGAGGTAACTCGAGGTTTTCATCCACGTTTAAAGACGCAAAAATGCCCCGCTCCTCCGGGCAATAGCCAAGCTTGCCCACATGGGCAATTTTATGGGTGGGCAGGTTGATGACTTCGATGCCATGGATTTTGATGGAACCGGTTCGCTTGCTGACTAACCCGAGAATGGCCTTCAGGGTAGTCGTTCTGCCGGAGCCGTTTCTGCCAAGCAAGGTAATAACTTCCCCTTCCTGCAGAGTGAGGTTTACGCCGTGGAGTATGTGGGACTCACCGTACCAGGCGTGCAGGTTTTCAATTCGCAGTAATTCGGGGTTCTGCTCACGCTGCATCTGTGGTTCCCATATAAGCTTCCATCACGTCGGGGTTGCTGGAAACCTCGTCGTAGTTTCCTTCTGCGAGGATTTCGCCCCGGTTCAGTACGGTGATCTGATCGGCTAGCGTCGACACCACATTGAGATTGTGCTCAACCATGACAATGGTTCTGCCTTCAACCACCCGCTTGATCAGGTCGGTTACCGTGCCTACATCCTCCGCACTCATGCCCTGGGTAGGTTCATCCAGCAGCATCAGCCTTGGCTTCAGAGCAATGGTCGTGGCTATTTCCAGCGCCCGTTTTTGACCGTAGGGCAGCTCAATAGCTTTTACATCTGCAAACTTGCCAAGGCCAACCTGCTCCAGTGTTGCCTGGGCCTCTTCATTGAGTTGGTTGAGAATTCCCAGCGGGCGCCAGAATTGATAGGACACCTTCAGCTCCCTCTGTAGCGCAATGCGAACGTTTTCTCTGGCTGTCAGGTGGGGGAATACGGCGGAAATCTGAAATGAGCGAATGAGCCCGCGCTGGGCTATATCTGCGGGTCTGCCATTGGTTATGTCCGCGCCGTCATAGATGATCCTGCCGGATGATGGCTTCAGGAATTTGGTCAACAGATTGAAAAATGTGGTTTTTCCTGCACCGTTTGGGCCAATCAGGGCGTGAATTGAACCGGTTTGGACACTCAAGTTGATGTCCTTTACGGCGGTAAAACCCTTGAAGTCTTTGGTGAGGCCCCGGGTTTTCAAAATAGCGTCGTGTTCCTGAGCGTGACCTGTCACAGCAAGCACCCCTGTCTGGCCAGTTGCTAAGGTACTGGCGATCACTGTTTGTTGTTATTGTCGTCCAATGGGGAAATGGCCGTTGGAGCTCAATCTCGATATTCTGAGTACTGGTCTTAGTAAAGATGGTGAACCGGGATTTTGTCAAGGTAGGCCACAAGATAAAGAAATATCCGGGCAGAGGTCGGAGCCATTCAAATCTGGCCTGTCTATCAAGACGGATCTTAACGACAGGCGCAGACTGGCCATGTGATTTATTCAGGGGCGGGTCTTTCAACGACTTTGCGCTTGCCCTTGGCACATCGGGACAAGGCTTTCAGGCCTTCCTCGTCAAACGCGTCCACCCGGATAACGTCGTACAGGGCGGTCAGTGCCTCCTCAAGCTTGTCGCATTCATCGGCCTTGACAATACCCTCGGTGCAGGCCCAATCCACCAGCTTTTTGCGCTCATGGCCCATCAGTAACGCAATGCCGTCCAGGTCGTCTTCATCACGATTACGAATGGCATCGTGCAGGCGGCCGCGCATGTCGGCGGTTTCGTTTGCCAGTTGATAGGCATTCAACACCCGGCCCAGGGGGTCGTCCGTATCCGTGGTGGCGTAGGCTCCCCGGCTAATGCGCTGACGTAGTGGCGTGTCGTCAACAATGCTGGCAGCCACGCGGGTGCCCAGCTTGTCATCCGGGCCGTTGAGACCGGTTGCCCCCATCGGGAAGACCAGCAGGCGTAAAGGCCAGCGAAGGGCGGGTACGGGGAAGTTGATGATGGCTTCGCGCATGGAATGCTGCAAATCCCGCAAACAGGATTGCAGGCACCAATCGACCAGCGGGCGCTGGTCGTCCGGGTAGCCTTCTTCGTGCCATTGTTTGATCACGGCTGAGGCGTAATACAGCTGCACCAGACTGTCTGCCATGCGGCCGGATAGCCGTTGCCTGGCTTTAAGCCCACCGCCAACAGAGAGCAGGGTTACGTCGGTCATCAGAGCAAACCCGGCCGAGAAGCGGGCAAGCTGACGATAAGCAGACTGAATGTTGCCCTGCCTTGGGACGGGTTCCAGCAAACCGCCCGTCAGGCCCAGAACCAGTGAGCGCAGGGCGTTTCGTGTGGTGTGTGCAATGTGCTTGTAGAAAATGCCATCGAATTTTTTCGTGGCCTGATCTTCGTCTTCCATGCCAGCGGCGGCAATTTCGTCAACAATAAACGGGTGGCAGCGAATAGCGCCCTGGCCAAAGACCATCAGGCTTCGGGTCAGTATATTTGCGCCTTCCACCGTAATGCCAATGGGCACCGCGTTGTAGGCACGGGCCATAAAGTTGCGGGGGCCGGTAATGACGCCACGGCCAGCGACCACATCCATAGCGTGGTTAATGACGTTTCGCATCAGTTCGGTATTGCGGTACTTCAGCAACGCCGAGGGCACGGCGGGCCGAACCCCCCGGTCCAGCATGCCGGAGGTTAGCAGGCGCGCGGCGTCCATCATGTAGGTATAGCCTGCGATGGGTTCCAGTGCCTCCTGCACGCCTTCGAACTGACTGATAGAGCGACCAAACTGTTCGCGGGTGTAGGCATAGGAGCCAGTGGCCAGGCTGGCAACTTTGCCTGCGCCGGTTGCCAGTCCAGGCAAGGAAATAGAGCGGCCGATGGAGAGACATTCCAGCAGCATGGTCCAGCCCTTGCCAAGCATATCCTGGCCACCAATGACTTGTTCCATGGGGATGAACACTTCGGTACCCCAGGTGGGCCCGTTCATGAATACGGTATTCATGGGCAAGTGTCGCGCACCGGCGTTTACACCTTCAGTGTCGCGGGGAACCAGAACGCAGGTTACGCCAATTTCGGCGTTGTCACCCAGCAGGCTATCCGGGTCGTAAACCTTGATAGCCAAGCCAATTAGCGTAGCGACCGGCGCCAGGGTGATGTAGCGTTTGTTCCAGGTCACTTTCAGGCCCAGCACTTCTTCGCCGTTCCACTGGCCTTTACACACAATGCCTTTGTCGGGAATAGCGCCGGCATCCGAGCCAGCAATGGGAGAGGTCAGGGCAAAGCAGGGAATGTCTTCGCCACCGGCCAGACGGGGTAAGTAATGCTGCTTTTGCTCGTCTGTGCCGTAGTGCATCAACAACTCGCCGGGGCCGAGGGAGTTGGGCACCATCACAGTGACAGCTGCAGACACGCTGCGGGTGGAAATCTTCATCACGATTTCTGAATGGGCGGTGTTCGAGAAACCCATACCGCCATCTTCTTTGGGGATTACCAGGCCGAAAAAACCCTTCTCACGGATGAACTTCCAGGCTTTGTTGGGCAGGTCGTAATGCTCGTGAGTGATTTTCCAGTCGTCCAGCATGGCACAGAGTTTTTCTACCGGACCATCCAGAAATGCCTGCTCTTCGCTGGAAAGGTGCGCAGGCCGTGCATCCAAAAGCTTTGACCATTGCGGTTGGCCGGAGAACAACTCGCCATCCCAGTCTACGGAGCCCGACTTCAAGGCTTCTTCTTCGGTGTCTGAAAGTTTAGGGAGACGGCCACGAACCCAGCTCAGAAGCGGGCGGCTGAACTTGTCGAGGCGCAGGTCGCTGGGGATAACCAAAATCAGAGCCAGGGCCAGAAAAAGACCGCCAAACAGAATGCTGGCAATGTGCCATTCATCAAGGAACAGCCCGACTATTGTGGCGACGGACATGACCAGAGCAGCGGTGGTACCGCCAACAGCCAGATAAATCAAAACCAGAGCACTGATGAGCAGAAGAAGCACACTCATGGGCAGACCTCCATATCGTGGGTGAAATTAAACAATTTCAGCTTTAACTTTCGGCCAAAGTTTCCACACATGCAAGGGCAGCGCTGGCAGTTGGTCCTGTTGCCATGCCACCGCCACGCTCCGGCCCACACATAGAGGTGCGAGAATCAGAAAGTTTGAGCGGGAGGTGCTTGCGACCGCGACTGTTTCAGACATGCATTAATTCCTCAGATGTAACCGGCAGCAAAGACCAGCCCGAGCACAATGGGCATCACAACCAGGCTGCCAAGATTACTTAATAATACGAGAGATGCGACCTTGTGAGGTTCTTGCTGATATTGCTCGGCAACCATGTAGTTGAGCACTGCCGGTGGCAGCGCTGCGAACACCCAAAGTGAGGCGACCTGTATACCGGGCAGATCCAGCACTGCAATTATCGGCCAGGCTAGCAATAACCCGCTGACCGGGCAGGCGATGGCACCGAGCATGCCCAGTTTCCAATCGCTGAAATCGATATCCAGCATGCGCACACCCAGCGCAAACAGCATCAACGGTATGCAGACTTCGCCAAGCATGTTCATGGTTTGCAACAGAGACTCTGGCAGTGGGATGCCGCCAATGTTAACCGCCAGCCCGGCAATACTGGCAAACACAATGGGAAGCCTCAGGCGCTGTAAAATCGAGGTGTGCGGATCAAGTATGTACAGGCCCACTGAAAAATGCAGCAGCATTTCCACAATAAACAGCACAATAGCCGCCGGCAGGGCCGCCTCACCAAAGGCAAGCACCAGCAAGGGAAGGCCCATGTTGCCCGAGTTGTTGAACATCATGGGTGGCAGAAAGGTTTTAAGGTTCAGATTGAGCGCTTTCGCCAGCGGGTACAGAACAATCCCCGAGCCCAGAATAATCACGGTTGCTGCCAGTGCAAGCCAGGCATACTCCTGCAGCGGCGCTTTCTGATCGGCCAACACCGCAAACACCAGCATGGGCACAAACAGCTCCATGTTCAGAATGTTCAGGCCCCGGATATCAGGCGTGCGAAACCGCCCATAAAGGGCGCCGCAGCCGGCAATGAGAAACACCGGTAGCAAGGTCGACAGGATCTGACCAGTCATTGAATACTCCAGAGGGCGCGAGGGAGGTTTTGCGCTGAAAAACCATCAGGTTCGCAAGTATGAGGGCGATTCGGCAACTATTATCGCGTTCTGTGCGACCAAAGCCGTGTGCTCAGAATGCGCCTCGCCTGTTGCGGTAACGGCAATACCCACCCACAATCACCCGAGTTTGCCCATTACTAACCGATTGTGGAGTTCCCCCTGTGACAGACCCTTTTGATCAGCATCTTAACCGTGACAATACCCAATCGATAAAGTTTGATGCCTGCCAGGCGGTATTTGGTCGTGATGATGTTATTCCGGTCTGGATTGCAGATATGGATTTTGCTGCGCCAGAGGCGGTAACCCAAGCCCTGTCAGAGCGTGCTGCTCACCCGGCATACGGCTACACCCTGTTTCCTGACAGCTTGTACCAGTCAATCATTAACTGGTTTCGTGAGCGCCATAACTGGGACATTCAGAGAGACTGGATTTTGATGGCCCCTGGCGTGGTGCCTTCGCTACACGCCGCTTGCATGGCCTACGCTGCGCCCGGTGAGGGTGTGATTATTCAACCACCGGTCTATCCGCCGTTCTTCAGTTCGGTTCAGCTCAGTGGCCGTGCAGTGATTGAAAACCCGCTTGTGTGTGACCAAGCCGGGCAATACCGGATGGACCTGGAACACCTGGAAGCCTGCGCTGCGCGCCCGGATGCCCGGCTACTGATGCTGTGCTCACCCCACAACCCGGTAGGGCGCATATGGTCGGAGCAGGAACTGGAAGCGGTTCTGGATATCGCACGTCGCCACGACCTGGTGATCATTTCCGACGAAATTCACTGCGATCTCACCTTTGCCGACAAGCCCCGGCACAGAATGCTGGCCACACTGGCCAGGCCAAGCGATGCGCTGGTAACAGCCATTGCGCCGAGCAAGAGCTTTAATATTCCGGGTCTTGGGTTATCGGCACTGGTGATTCCGGATAAAGAACGGCGCGATGCGATCAAAGAGGTGTTTGATTCCATGCATCTGCCGCAATGCAATCCATTCAGCATTGCAGGGTTTGAGGCCGGCTACCGGTCTGGTGCGCCCTGGCTGGATGATTTGATGAGGTATGTACAGAAGAACCGAGATTTTGTGGTAGAGGCCGTCAATGCTCGCCTGCCCGGCATTCAAACCCAGGCGCCGGAAGGCACTTACCTGATGTGGCTCGACTGCCGAAATCTGGGGCTAAGCGATGCTGCCTTGAAACGGTTTTTTGTAGAGGACGCACGCGTGGGTATGAACCCGGGTATCTCATTCGGTGAGCAGGGCAGTGGATTTATGCGCCTCAACATTGGCTGCCCCAAAGCGGTGCTGGCCGAAGTGCTGACACGCATCGAATCCGTGTTGCCCACCAACCGCTAAATCAATAAGTTGACTCGGAGCAGTGACCTTCTACGCGCTCCCAGAATGGCGGTGTGTTCTTGCCAGGCATGTCGCCATTGGTTTGCTTGACGGCTTTCCACACCTTGCCACCGTGGCTGGCCATGTCACTTTCTTCGTAGGTCTTGGCGTAAAGCCACTGTTCGGGCCGCTCGCAGAGCCCTGTGGTGCCTTCATTCGGCGTACTGTTCATGCTTGATGTTGTGTTTGGAGAGATATCTACATCCACAATCTCACTGGGAACCTCCACCTGCGTGGCTTCGTTATTCTGGGCATTCGCCGTAGAACCGAATGCCATAACAATCAGCGCCAGCAATGTTGAAACCAACGTGCGCGGGTGGAATTTAAACGATGGTTTTTTGAACATAATGGGCTCCTTGGGCGGTTGTCAGAACCGTTCGTGGCTGTAAAACCGGTAGGATACTATTCTCCAGGCACTTTTGCCTCCGTACCTATGTGGTAGGCAGCAAAACCCGCCATAACTACCTGGTCTACCGCCATGCCGATAATTCGGCCATCGCTGCTGGAGTGGATGGGATGCTGGGCATTGGTGATGGGGTCGGCAATATAGCCAAGAATTTGTCCCTCGGACACCTTCGCGCCCAGCTTAACCTCGCTGAACAAAATGCCGCCCTG
>NZ_JBQDCO010000079.1:0-8424 GCF_052091845.1 Marinobacter sp.
GGTGCCAGGGCCATGCCGCTGATCAACCGTGTTCTTTTGGGGCCGCTTGAAAAATACCGGGCCATTGAGGCGAAAACGGTCGCCGTTGCCATGGTTAATGAGGTTTGCAGCTTGTCTTCCAAGCCCCTCGCGGAGCGGGTTGTGCAACTTCGCCAATACGAAGATATTGTCAAACTGGCAGGCATGGCAAGTTGAATGCCGTCCAGAGCCACGCTGATATTGTATTCAGCCCAGCGTTGCATCCAGGAACATCATCACAACAAAGCCCACCAACAGGGAGAAGGTTGCCAGGGTTTTATAACTGGCCCGGTGGGTTTCCGGAATGATTTCATTACTTATAATGAACAGCATGGCCCCGGCGGCAAACCCGAGAGTCCAGGGCATTATTGGTTCTGCCAGCCATACCAGCGTGGCACCGAATACACCGCCGATAGGCTCGGCTAGCCCGGTCAGCAGAGCAATCGTGAAGGCCCGGGCCCGGGAATACTGAATCGCCAATAACGAGAGTGCGACGGCAAGGCCCTCAGGAATGTTCTGAATACCAATGCCCGTTGCAAGCACGTAGCCATTGCGCACATCTCCCCCTGCAAACCCAACACCCACAGCCATACCTTCCGGGAAGTTATGCAGTGTTATGGCAATGACAAAAAGCCAGATGCGACGTATGTGCAAGGCATCAGGGCCTTCTGGTCCCAGGTTGAAATGTTCGTGAGGCAGTTTCTGATGAATGCAGTAAAGCGCCGCTGCACCAGACAAAATACCAAATATAACCAGCAGTGCCGCTGCCCAGGTTGAGCCCAGCAGTGCTTCGCCATGCTCCAGCCCCGGAAGCAGCAGCGAAAAGAAAGAAGCCGCCAGCATCACACCTGCGGCACCTGCCAGCATGCTGTCCTGAAGCCGTTCAGTCAGGGATTTGACGAAGAATATAGCCAAAGCGCCTATGCCGGTTGCGAGACCCGCCAACAGGCTTGCCAGGGCACCAAGCCAGACGATGCTGATGTCGGTCGTCATGACAGCTGGGTGTTGCTTTTTAATGCCATATTTTCTAGCTCTCGCTGAATACGGTCGAACAGTTGGCTTTGAAAGTGTTCAGCCAAAGGGTAAAGGTGGCCGATGCCGGGCATCAATGTTAATTCTGCATTTGGAAGCCGCCCGGCCAAATGCCTGGAGTAGTCTGCACGCACAAATGCGTCTTCTTCGCCTTGAAAAATCAGAATCGGAGTGTGCACTTCTTTCAGGCTGAACCCCCAGTTTTCAAGCTCGGCTAACAGGTCTGTGGCGATGGCTTTTCCGCCGCTTTCCAGGCAAAGCATTTGATCACGCCGAAAAGTATCTTCAAGAAGTAATTTGTGCAACAGGTTTCGGTCGGCCGGGTTAACCAGTTTTTCGGCCTCTTGCATGTACAGCCCCGGGCGTCGGCGCGACAGACCGGCTACCAAACGCACCACAAGCTTAACCAGCCCGGGGCTATAACTGGCAAGCTTTGGCCCTGGCCAACGGGTGCTCTCAAGTAATGCATGATGACCACCATACTCTGCAAAGTTTGTATAACCGGACAGGCACACGCCCAGGTCGACTCTGCTACTCAACTTGTAACAGCAGGCCAGTGTGCGCGAACCGCCGCTGGACCAGCCAAAATGGCTGAAGGTTTCCAGCTTAAGGGTATCTGCTAACTGCTGAATGTCGTCAGGGTAATCCAGCAGTCGGCGGTCGGGCTTGTAATCCGAGTGACCAATGCCAGGGCGGTCCGGGGTAAGCACCCGGAAGTTATGTTGCAAAGCCTGTCTATGAAAAAACTCACCCTGCAGCCGGCTGCCCGGCATGCCGTGACCAAAAATCAAAGGATAGCCTAACGGATCGCCCACATCGGTATAGGCCAGTATACGGCCATCGTGTAAAGCCAGATTTTTCAATCTGTTTTCTCGGTTGGGTTTTTCGAGCGGGACAACGTTGGTTCGCAACCAATTACTTGCCTGGCCTTTCTGTGCGCATGCAGATACCAGCGTGCGCCCGGCCTGGTAAACGTTTGCGGTGTCACAAGAAATTCCGTTGTTTCCATGGTTGCAGGGATAGGCGAGCCATCGGCATGGCGGTAGACGCAGCTTGTACCGAGAACGACAGGTGTGGCTGCAGGCAGCTCTATGAAACCATCATCCCGAACCTGGGGGCTGTTGCCATCGACACTGACGATTTTGAGGCAGGGGCCAAAATGAACGCGACCCTGTTCGCTCAAATATTCACTCAGGCAATGCTGGGCACTGAGGAAAACAGAGTGATGGTTTTTTCCTTCTGCTTGGGAGGGCAGGTTTTCATTGCCCGACCCGATAGCAGAATGGTTATCTGATAGCGACTGACAGCCCGCTAATGTAAGCAGACAAGTTAGCAGAAGCGTAACGATAAGCTTCATCAAAACTCCTTGTTGCAGTGAACAAAACGGAATTGTCCGTGAACAAGGCGATAGTTTAGCTCAGCTTGCCCGCCCAAACATCTGTTCGAAGAACCTCCGGAATTATTTTATGCGCCGGAAAACATTTACATATTGGCATTCGTGCTCTCGAAAATTTTATCGGCAGAGGCGGCAACAAAGCCGTTGTAAAGAGTACCGTCGGATGTGGGGTAGCGCTGTGCAAATTCATAATAACAGCTGGGGATAGTCATTTCCTTGTCGCGGAACTGCAGCGGAACCTGGTCGGCCATGGTGGATGATTGTTCGAGCAGGTCGTCCGGTGAGCCTTTTACCTCGCCGCCGGATGCGTTCACGGTAAAGCCGTTATCTTTCAGAAGCTGGTTTATGTCTGCAACTGTCTCAAACGTCTGCAAGTGGTTCACACTTACAGTGAAATGGTTTGCTCGATAGCCCCAGGCCGCAAGCCAGGCGGCATATTCGCTTTCTTCTAATAGCTTTTGGTACGTGCTGTAATCCAGTTCCCAGTGCCTGCCGGAGTATAAAAAGTCGTCGGCCTTGACCTGTTCGTTTGTGATGCCACCAACCAGTTTGGATACCTCTGCCTGAAGTTCCGGTGAGCATTGTTCTGTGAGCAATTCTGAAATAAACACTCTCGGGGCTTCCGGGGCGTCATGTTCGTAATGCCGGGCGTACAGTTTTTTGTTGTTAAAGTGGTACTCGCCACCTTCGCGGTAGCCTAAGGCAAGAAAGTGCTCTGCAAGCGCATCCAGGCCCACTGGCGCCAGATTGAAGGTGCGCAGTGCAATATGATCGTTGATGATCCTGTGGTTTTCTTTGGCACCGAGAAGCTGGTGAATTTTCGCAGCCGAGGGCGTAACGTCTCGGTAATTCTGCCAAAGGTTTTCGAACAGGGCGGTACGGTCAGTGTGCATAACGTAACTCCGTGGCTATGTTTTGCGTTTGTGTAGACACAGTCTGATTTAAAGGCAGGATACGGGCGAGTTTGTCATTGCCAAGACGAAGCTTTGCTGCAAGGGCAGCGGAGACACTTAGCGTATCTGTCGCCTGGCAGCCTGGGTTTTCGGGGTTTGGTGCGCCAGATACCCTGGATGTGACAGTCGCCCGGAAATCTGTGGTCGCTGTGTTAGCAATCAAAACGAGTTCATTTTGCGGGTAGTCAGCAGATTTATAGTCATTATTTGCTCCAACCGGGAGTTCGTCAATTCTGACTTTACAGGCAAGCGAGGCTTTCACGCTGTAAATATCCGCCAGGGCGCATTCAACGGTTGGCCCCCCATCCAGCAGGTCGACAAACCCTTTGTGTTGAAACCCCTCGGCTTCCAGTATTCGCAAAGCTGGCCGGGTGTGGCTGTGCACCTGGCTAAGAGCCGCACGGGCCTCGGGGCTCATCAGGCAGGTATAAAGAGGGTGAGAAGGCATTAGCTCATCAATAAAATCTGTGTAGCCGGTGCCAACCAGATGAGTCGCCCGGCTAAATTCCAAATCAATAAAATGGGTTTTAAGCCAGTTCCAAAAAGGGGATTGGCCAGCGGCATCGGATACACCGCGCATTTCGGCAATTACCTTGTCGGAAAAGCGCTCCGGATGAAGCGCCATAAACAAAAAACGCACTCGGGAAAGCAGTTTGCCCGCATTAGCCTGGCGAAACTCTGGCCGCAGGTACAATGAGCAGATTTCAGAATAACCGCTGTAGTGGTTGCAGCGGGTAAGTGTTTCTACACTTCGGCGCCGATCAGGGTCCCGGGGGTGATGGGTAACCGTATTGCGCCGAAAGTGATTAAGCGGCCGTGTGTGCCCGACATTTGCTTCTATGGCAGTGGTTCCCAGAATATCACCGGTTTGCTCATCTTCCAGTACAAACAGGTAATGCTCGTCGCCGGGGCTTGTTACCTGACGTTCAAAGCTTGCCATGGAATGTGCAATTTTCCGCGCCAGGGCATCTTTGTCTGGCATTAATGATGTGAAGCCCGGACCGGATTCCATGGCAATTCGGAACAGAATGTCCAGATCCTTGTGGGTAATGGGTCGAATGATCATAGGCTGCAACCTGGCGCTGTTTGGATTCAGTATGAAGCCTTCAGATGTCGTAATGCAGCTGCAATATGAGCAAAATGTGCTACTATTTTTAGCATATTGATTGCTCAGGTTTACAATATGATAGGAAAGCAGGATCAGAAGTTGCTTTTGTTGCTAAGGGAAAATGCCAGAACCAGCATCACGGAGCTGGCCAAAACACTGCATGTATCACGTTCAACCGTGCAAAATCGTATTGCCCGGCTGGAGGCCAGTGGCGTGATTGCGGGGTATTCGGTACAGTTCGGCGGCGCTTACTCTGCCAGCCAGGTGGAGGCCCATGTCCTGATAAAAGTGATCCAGAAGCTGACAGCAAGAACAAATTCCGCTCTTGAGGGTATCAGCAATGTATCCCAGCTTTTTTCCGTAAGCGGAGAATACGACCTGATTGCGATTGTGCAGGCACAATCCCTGGAAGAGCTGAGCGCCGTACTGGATGACATTGGCAACCTTGATGGCGTGGAGCGCACCAACTCGTCGGTGGTGTTAGAGACCCGACTCCAGCGATAAAGGCCGGCCTGTCAGGGGTTGCGTGAGATGGGGTTGAGCATGGGCAAAAATGAACTGGGTATTTTGCTTGTATAATGCAAAACGCCGGTGCCTCTTTTGAAGAAGCGCCGGCGTTTTCAGTCAGGCTAATGGTTCAGAGTTGCGCTATGTAAGTGCAGCTCTTTACGTTTGCTCGACTGGAATCAGTGACCACCCTGCATTTGGGCGAGATCTGTTACAGCTACGGCCTTGCGGTTAAAGGAACGCAACTTACGGCTCATGAACTGAACTGCCATCCTGGCCGCCGCACGAGTATGCTGGCTTCTCACCGCAGTACTGTTATGGAGGATGCTGGATGGTAGCGGTTGTACGGTTGCGATATGTGTATGAGTCATAGCGACTTCCTCCTTATCTGGTGAGTTAATTACGGGACCTATCCGAATTTAAGTTAATCTTAAAGGTGTTTTTATGCAGTTTAAATACGTTAAAATCCCTATCCACGTTGCAAATACGCAGTAGCTTATGGACTGGGATTATCTTCGTTATATACACGCTCTGGCAATAGGTGGAACCCTCGCTAAAGCCGGAGAATTACTGGGTGTGCACCAAACGACGGTTTTACGGCGGCTGGATCAGATGGAAGAGTCGTTGGGTGTGCAGTTTTTCGAACGAAACCGCGATGGCTTGCAACTGACGCCCGTCGGGGAAACCGCTTTTCGCAACGCCGCAAAGCTGTCGGTTGAGATGGAAAACCTTGAGCGCAAGCTGGTGGGGCAGGATTCGGCGCCTGTAGGCAGGGTGCGCCTGGCGGTAGAAGACACAATGATGAGCGAGCTACTTGGGCCGGTTCTGGCAGAGCTGGTGCAAGAGTTCCCGGACATTGAGCTGGAGGTATTAACGGATAACGACGTCGCAAACCTTAGCCACCGAGAGGCCGACCTGACCTTGCGCCCGGAAAACAAACCCCAGGCAACCCTGGAGGGTGAGCGCATTGCGTCGATTGAATCGGCGGTTTACGGTTCTGCCGCGTATTGCCGACGCAACCGCGAAATGGATATTGAGAACCATGCAGACGAGTGCACCTGGATTATCCCGGATGACACCTTCAGCCATCTGGCAACTGGCCGGTGGTATCGCAAACAACTGAAAAGTGTGAGCTCGGTGATTCGCTGCAATAGCTTGCACGCAATGCACACATTGGCGCGAGCCGGGGCCGGTTTGGCTGTTTTGCCATGTTATCTGGGGGAGAGTGCCAAAGAACTGCGCCGCCTGTCAGACCCGATCGAAGGTGAAAGTGTCGATCTTTGGTTGCACGTACACCACGACACATTGCAAATGGCCAGGGTGCGCATTGTGATGGAATTTCTGGTTGAACGACTGCAGGCCCAGGCGCCGGTCATTGAGTTCAACCCGGCAGGGTGATGTCCCTGCCGGGTTGAACTCAGCTACAGAACGGCCAAAACTGGTACCAGTGCCAGCACTTGAATTCGGATTCACAGGATTTGAGTTGGTTGTCGTAACGAAAAGCGCGGTTCTGAACCCTGTCTGCCAGAGCTGTTACCTTTGGTTTGCGGGCATAGGTTTTGCGGGCGTAGCCACCACGACCTTCATGGTAGGCCAGGTAAAGTTGGCGCGGGCTATGAAAGGGGATGTCGAGTTGCCGGTTGGTAAGATGGTTATACCAGCCTACAAAATCCAGTGCGTATTCCATATCGGTGCGCACTGTGAATAAACCACTGCCATTGGCGGCAAGGTATTCCCCCCAGGCCGGGTCGAGCGCCTGAGCGTATCCGTACGCGGTGGTAGGCCGGCTCCAGGGTATAATCCCCCATAGCCTTGTCCTGGGTGGCTGAGCGTGGCTGCGAAATGAGGACTCGTAATAAACGAAGGCCATCTGGGTCGCTATGGGCGTGCCCCAGCGGTCCTGGGAATTACTGGCGTAGTCATACCAAACCGTGTGTTCCCGGAAAATGTCACACACGTCCTCCGGGTTAACAGGCGGATTGGGGGCCAGCAGGCTGAAGCGAAGCGTTGCCCAGATGCCGATAAGTACACCAAGTATTGGCAGGCCGTACCATTTAGCGCGGGACAGCCACCGGTTACGGCGTGTCTGGCGCCGTTTCCGGCGTGGGCGCGCTGGTTGCCAGAATTTTCCTACCAAACTGTCATCTCCGGAACCCATGGATTGCTTGCTCAGGGGAGGGTGTGCGTGTCATAAACACAACATCCATCAAACAGGATGATAGTTAAATGAAGCTTGGTACCCTAGTTAAACCTCTTTTAGTCGCCGGCTTGCTTGTTGCCGGCCCGGTTATGGCTGCGCCTGGTGCTCAGCAGGTTCTGACGGCATCGCCCATCGACGAGATTGTTGAACGCTACCCCGCCATGATGGCCGAAGGCATCCGCGAGGGTCTTAAGCGCAACCAGCAGCTTCCACCTATGGTTGCCGAGACCATCGGGTACGTGGTGACCAACAGTTTCAGTGCTGCCGACATAGAACAGCAAATTGTAAAAGATCTGGAGCAGAACCTGTCCGGGAAGCAGCTTGAAGCTGTGCAGAGTTGGTACGAAACCCCCGTGGCCAAGAAAATATCCGGGGCAGAAATTGCGGCTTCAGACCCCGCCGCCTGGAAACAAATCCGGGCCAGAGCGCCGGAACTGGCCGAAAAGTACGAGGGCACGGACCGGGCAAACATGTTTGAGCGGTTTGATCGCGCCGCCCGCGCAACGGAAAGCGCAGTGGATACCTCCATAGCCGTGCAGCTTGGGCTGGCGACCGCCATGGCGGCATTTAGCAATGACTCGGATAACTACGAGGCCGTTAAGCAGAAAATAGAAAGCCAGCGGGGTATTCTTCGGGGCGTTGTGGAGAAGCAGGTTTATGACAGTTACCTGCATACCTATGAGAAAATGAGCGCTCAGGAAATGGGGCTTTATATCGACTTTTTGGAGAGCAGTGCAGGGGCTGCGTTTTCTAAAACGGTTACCCAGAGTATTCAGCAGGCCATTACGGACCCGATAGAGTCTATTGGAAATCAAATGGCGCGTTTTTTAACCCCTGAAAATTAAAGTAACAGTTGCAGGCGTCTTTGCTGCTGTTGAGCGGCTCCTGAAATAATCTGGAGCCGCTCAGCAAACCGGGCCTTGAAAGCTCTTAGCTGCGGTCGGTTACTTCCAGCAGGTGGTAGCCAAACTGGGTTTTGATCGGGCCGATTACAGTGTTCAGTTCGCTGTTGAATGCGGCATGGTCGAACTCGGGAACCATCTGGCCCGGGCCAAAGGTGCCCAGATCGCCGCCGCTGCGGCCAGAGGGGCAAGACGAATGCTGCTTGGCAGCTTCTGCGAAATCCTGCCCACCTTCGATCGCTTGCTTCAGTTCTTCACACTTTGCTTCGCTGTCTACCAGAATGTGGCGTGCGGTTGCCTGTGCCATG
>NZ_JBQDCO010000080.1:0-7894 GCF_052091845.1 Marinobacter sp.
GTTCTGGTTCTGGTTCTGGTTCTGGCTCTGGCTCTGGTTCCGGTTTTGGTTTTGCTTTGGGCTTTGGCTTGGTTTTTTTCACAGGTTCGGGCTTTGTCTCTTCTGCTGGCGCTGCTTTGCCCGCAAGTGAGATTTTGATAGCTGGCGCCGTATTAACCGCCGCATTACCAAGCTGGTTGATCTCTATGGTTTTTTCGGGCATAGCAGCCATAAGAGTGCCCACGCCCAAAACAACGGCAATTGCCAGTAGGCCCAGGCGGATAAGTTTTCCGGTGTCCTTCACGTTTCCGGCTCCGTAAGCAGCAGGATTTCTTCGTAACCGCCCTTTTCCAGAGTGCGTAAAAGGCTTTCAAGATCGGCCATGGAAATGCTGCTGGCTGCGGCAATTTTCAGCGGGTTCTGTGCGTCTGGCTCTGGTAGCTCTTTTAGCAGAGTTTGCGCATCCAGTGTTTTGCCGCTTATTCGCCAATTACCTTCAGCGTCAACCAGCAAGTCGGCATGGGGCGATTGTTGCTCTGCGCTTGGCGGTGTAGCAGGCAGGTCTGGCAATGGGTCGTCAGCAAGTTGGCCGGCTACAATGAAGAACATCAGTAGCAGGAAAACCAGATTAATGAGAGGCAGGAGTGCATCCTCTACCCGCTCCATCAAAGACTTGCCCGAGGTGGCGGGGGGTGGAATCAGTTCTGTCATGGCGCTTCTTCGGTGGCACGTTTCCAGTGGGCTTGGATACCGTTGCGGGACAGCTCGCCCAGGGTGGCTGTGAACAGGCTTAATTGCGCCGCTGGCGCAGTAGTAAGGTTAACCTCGGAGATGCCTGCACTGCGAAGTTCTGGTAGCAACTCATCCACTGGCAGAGTGACATCTTGCCAGGTTACGTCGCCTCCCTGCGTCACCGTCAGCATTGGCAGCGGATCACCCGTTACCGTGCTGCGGCTTTCTGTGCTGTTGGCCAGTTCCAGATGATCTACCGGCATTAGTCGGCTGGTGAGCATAAAAAACACAAGCAGAATAAAGACCACATCAATCAGCGGAGTAATGCGGATAGGAATAGGCCGGTTGGGCCTTGGTTCAACCAGTTGCATGTGCGAAGCGCTGCCTGCCGTGAGTCTCAAATTCCTCCTCGCTTTTAGCCTGCGCAGTCGGTTGGCTGGCTGCTGGCTGTGCCGGAGCCGCCATGGCGGACTCGTCGGCGAGCTCCATTGGGCTGGAAAAAGCTTCTGGCGTTGCGCTCAGCACAGACACCAATGAGCTGTTAACAACCTTGTGAATGCGCCGTAAGCGGAATTCGATCCACGCCGCCAGGGCAGCAAACGGGATGGCAACCACAAGGCCGGCCGCGGTGGTAGTCAATGCCTCGTAAATACCGCCACTTAACTGCGATGCATTGGCGCGGCCTTCTGTTGCAGCCATAGCGCTGAAGGCCTCCATCATGCCAAGAACAGTGCCTAGCAACCCAAGTAGAGGTGCAAGAGCCGCGATCACTTCAATGATTTTTAGCGGGGCCTCAAAGGGTTCAAGCCCTTGTTGAGCGTCCCGCGCTGCGGTCTCGCGAACTTGTTGATTGCTTTGATGGCTTTGCAGCGCCTCAATGGTATTGATAACCACATGTTGCAGAGGGTTTAGTTTTTGCCAGCGGCTGGCCTGTTGGCGAACAGTTTGCGGGTTCACGCTGGCGGGGTCCTGTTGCCAAAGCGTAATAATGCCTTTAAGTTTTTTGGACAGCCTGGGCGCAAAGAATGCGCCTACAAGTATCAGGTAGATAAACGTGATGAGGCCCAGAACCGCCAGCACAAGTAGTACAATCATCACTGGGCCACCCATGGCCAGCAGCTGATGCAGGGGGCCTTCTGTTAGCGTAGAGCTGAAGGACGCAAAAAAATCACTCATGTGAGTTATCGCTCTTGCTGAATTTTGGTACAAATCATAACGATTATCATTGAGTTTGCAAGTGTGTAATTCTTCATGCCGTAAGCCTCTGTTAGAATTCGTGTCGCTGTTAAACGCATTCTTTACAAACGACCGGGTATAAAAACGGAGGAAAAGCCATTTACATGCAATTCCGGCCAAACGGAGCCACTGTGCTGTGCTGATGAGTCGCTGGTTAGGCAGCCTTGTTAACCGGGCAGTGCTTCTCGTCGTGGGTGTTGTTGTTCTGACAGCACTGCTGGTTGCGCTTATAGGCTCGGCTCTTAGTCGCTCAGAGCTTGAGCAGCAGGCAGAAAATCAGGTAACAACCATTGCCCAACTGGTTGCTTCAGACCTGGATGAAAAGCTGTCCAAGCGCCTGGACGCACTTAACCATGTGGCGCAGGGGTTTACCATGAGCGAGTCGGCTTTTGCGATGCGGGCAAAGGTACTGATGCGCCGACAGGCCGCACTGCAGCACTTGTTTGATGGCCTTTATCTGATTGATGCAAAAGGTAAGATTATTGCTGAGTACCCCGAGGTGTTGAATCTGACCGGAATGGACGTCAGTAGCCGGTCATACTTTCAGCAGGCTTCCGGGCAACTGACTCCGCTTATCAGTGAACCTTACCGTTCAAACTACAAGGGCAAGCCCGCTTTGATGGTAGCGACACCTGTGTTTGATCACCAGCAGCGCTTTATCGGTATGCTTGGCGGCTCAATTTTGCTGGCAGGCAAGCACCTTATTGAGGAGTTTTCTGGTATCCGTATTGGTAAAAGCGGGTATCTGGCTATCGTAGCCCGAAACGGCACCATGCTTGCCCATGGCCGCTCTGGAGATGTCATGCGGCCACTAGAGGGTGTCACTCCAATGCTGCGGAACGCAATGGATGGATACGAGGGCACAGCCCAGAGTCGTAACAGCGCGGGCGAGAGTATTATTTTGTCGGTGCAGCAGATGTCTGAGGTGCCCTGGTTTGTGGCAGCGGTGTGGCCTGCCCGTGAAGCCTACGCGCCCGTTACGCGTATGACAGATGCGTTTTTGTGGATTCTGCTGGCAGTGCTTTTGTTGGTTGTGCCTTTGGTTCTTTGGCGCTTCCGCCGCTTGATGGCACCGTTGCAGGAGTTGGGCCACCAGGTGCACGAGCGCCACCTGGGTGTGCGAAGCAACCCTGTGGGGGGCTCTGGCGGCTCGGAAATCCGCCAAGTGGCAGACATATTCAACATGGTGATGGATGAACGCGACGATGTGATGAGCTCCCTGGCGGAGCGGGAAGCATTTTTCCGATCGCTAACCCGTGGTGCGCCGATTGGTATTGTGCAAGCCGATGTTCTTGGCCGTATCGAGTTTGTAAACCCGGTTTTTGAAAGCATTATTGGCTTGAAGCTGGCGGAGCTTGGCGGCAAGCATTTATTTGATGTTGTCTCGGATGAAGATCGTAGCGCTGTTATCGGGCGCTGGCGACAGACTCTTGAGCAGCAGGAAATATTCCGCGATCGCTTCCGGCTGCAGGGGCCGAGCGCCGATCGCCCGGTGTGGTGCCAAGTAATGACGGCGGCACTTGAAACCCCGGAAAAAGTGATGGGTACCATTACGGTGGTGCGGGATATTTCCCACGAGTTGGAGGTTGAAGAGGCGCTAAGGGACGAGCAGCAGCGGGCCGAGAATATCCTTGGGGTTATGCAAGATGGTGTGCTGATGGTAGATACAGGCGGTGTTATCCGTTACGCGAATCACGCTGCCGCCCACTTTTTAGGCGATGAAGAAGAGGCTGTCGATAAAAATGTGTTTGAGCTGGTTGATATCGATCACGAAGATCAGGCGCTTACCCACGAATGGTTTCTGGCCCGGGAAGATCTAGACAGCCTTTATGTTACCCTCAAAAACAGCAGCGGCGATACGCTGGATGTAGATCTCAGCATGATTCATATACGCCAGGGGCGGCAGAATGAGCGGCTGGTATTTGTGTTTCGGGATGACGCCGAGCGCCGTCGCGAGGAACAGCGGCTGTCTTGGGAAGCAACCCACGATAGCTTGACACAGCTGTTGAACCGCCGAGCGTTTAACGCCTCGTTGAACAAATGCCTGAATGAGCCGTCGCGCCCGAACGCCGGCTCTGTACTTATGTTGATCGATCTCGACCACTTCAAACCAGTGAATGATGAGGGCGGGCACCTGCTCGGTGATGAAATGCTTCGAGGCCTTGCGGTCTTATTCAAAGATTCGGTGCGTCAGTCTGACACCGTAGCCCGGCTAGGGGGCGATGAGTTTGGCGTTATTCTCCCTGCGTGCGGTATGGAGCGGGCAACAACGCTTGCGGAACGAATCCGTGCGGGTGTTGAGGCTCTCGAGCTAGAGCAGGATGGCCGAATGTTTGGCGTTACGGCGAGCATTGGCATGACCGAGCTGATTCCTACAGACCATGAGCCCAAAGAGGTGGTCGCCCGGGCAGATGAAGGCACCTATACTGCGAAATCCAAAGGCCGTAACCGGGTTGTGATAACCCCGGCACCATAACCACCGAAAGCGGGCGTATGCCGGGGTAATAAGGTGGTTGGGCTATTTTTGTGCACAAAACTCTGTGGATTTCAGCTTGGCCGTTCGGCACAGCGCCTCGGTTGCCAGTTGCACATCGGCCACATAATACAGGGATGCCAGCCCAAGCCTGTCGCGGCCCAAGTTGTGAAACACCATGCCAAAGGCGATATCGCCGGCGGTAAACCGTTCGTGATTGGCGGCAAAATACTTTGCGGGCTTAGCGAGTGTTTCATCATCAAGAAGCGCCTGAACACGACCGGCACCGCCGTGGTATGACTGAATCAGCATGAGCACGAACAGCGCGTTGCGTTTGTTTTCTGGCAGGTGGCCAAAGCGGGCTTCAAAGACGGGGTGCAAATTGCGAGCATTTTGTTGCATCAGGCGCAGGGCGCAATCGATCTGTGCCAGCCGATGCCAATAGTTTCTTGGCTTGATCCGGCAGTCTTTCAGGGCAGCGGGTGAAAGCTGGAGAATGCCTTTGGCATCTGCCTGTGAGTGAGCTCTTGCCTGGCCGCCGCTTTCAATCAGGATTTGCCCCGCCAAATAGTTGAGCAAAACCGGCGGCAATGTAAAACGGTTTTGCTCGCTGCGGTGTTGAACCGTATACATCAGTGCGTTGTGCAAAGAGCCAGGTTGTTCCCGGGTAGCGAAAGAAAGGTCGTCCCAGTTGCCCCATACGCGGTCTTTGGCTTCAGAGCCCAGATAACGGCCAACGGCAAGGTTCAGGTTCACATGGGGCTGGTCGCAGGCCAGAGCGAACGGATAGCCTTTGGTGTTTGCATCCCCGGCAAGCCACTCGTCAGTGAGCCCCTTTTCGTGCAATGACCGTCGAGTGTCGTTCAAGCGCTTTTGGGTGGTTGCGCTGTCGTCGCCGTTGCTGATCCAGCCCAAAAACTGCCCCCGCATGTCGAATAGAATATGACGGTCAGGGCTTGAGCAATAGCCGGATTCTTTCAGCACCCAGCTGCGGATGGTGAGAATGTTCTGGTAAACACCCTGGCTGACCCAGTATGGCGAAGCTCTGACAATGCTGGTCCAGCCAGTTTCAGTGTTTTCGCTATCCTCCTGGTTTTGTTCAGCACCTGCAGGCGCTTGCACAAGCAGGACCAGGATGAAAGTCAGGGCAAGCTGACGTAAGCTTGCGAATCTTGAGTTCATAAACGATGTGTCCGTGGTAATCCGGGCACCACAATAACAATTGGACGCCATTATGAAGCAATCTGAGTATCTTCGTTACGACGCCACCGCGCTGGCAGATTTAATCCGCCGTGGCGAAGTGACCTCGCAAGAAGTATGCGAGGCTGCGGTAGAACGGGCAAGCTCTGTGAACGGTTCTCTCAATGCGATCTGCTTCCCTCAGTTTTCCGAAGCTCTGGCGCAGACATTTCCGGAGCAAGGGGCGTTTGCCGGTGTTCCTTTGTTGCTTAAAGATTTGGCGCAAGAGCAGGCGGGCAGGCCTTGCACCTATGGCAGCCGTGGCTTCAAAAACAACATTGCGCCACAGGATTCAGAATTTGTCCGCCGGGCCCGGGAAGGTGGGCTGGTGTTTCTGGGTCGAACCGCTACGCCTGAGTTCGGTTTAAAGGCTGTTACCGAATCTGAGTTGTGGGGAGCGTCCCGCAACCCCTGGAACACCAAACTTACACCCGGTGGTTCAAGTGGTGGTTCAGGCGCGGCAGCGGCAGCGGGCATTGTACCCATGGCGGGCGCAAACGACGGCGGTGGCTCTATTCGCATACCTGCCGCCTATAATGGCTTGTTCGGGCTTAAGCCGTCTCGCGGGCGTATTTCCAGTGGGCCTCTGATGGGCGAATCCTGGACAGGCGCCTCTACAGATCATGTGGTTACCCGCACAGTGCGCGATAGTGCGACCATGCTGGATGTGCTTGGTGGTGCGGCGCCCGGCGACCCATTTGTTATTCCTGCTCCCGATGCGCCATACGCTGATCTGATGCAACAGTCGCCGGGCAACCTGAAAATTGGCTTATTCACCGCGTCTCCTTACGACACAGCCGTAGCCCCCGAGTGTATTGTTGCCGCTGAGGAAACCGCACGAATTTTGGAAAACCTGGGCCATACGGTCGAATACGCTCGGCCGGAATTTGATGGCATGGCGCTGGCACGGTGTTATCTGGGTCTCTATTTTGGCGAAGTGTCTGCCATGATAGCGAAAGCGAAAGATCAGCTTGGGGCGGCTGATAGTGATTTTGAGCTGGATACCCGATTGATGGGCATGTTGGGAAACACCATGCCACTGTCAGATTACGTTCTTCGTCGCCAGCAGTGGAATGAGTTTGCGCGGGCGCTCGGTGTATTTTTTGGCGGGTACGATCTTTACCTCTGCCCCACCACCGGGCAATTGCCGGCCCGCATTGGTGAACTGGAAACCCCGGCGCACCTGAAACTGGCGGCAAAATTAATGCTGGCGCTCAAAGCGGGGAAAGTGGTGCACCGCAGTGGCCAAGTGGATCAGATGGCCTTGGAAAGTTTGGCTCGAACGCCTTTCACCCAGCTTGCCAACCTGACCGGAACCCCTGCCATGTCGGTGCCCATACACTGGACAGCCGGGGGATTGCCGGTTGGCGTGCAGCTGGGCGCGCCCCATGGCGGTGAAGGGGTATTGTTGCAACTTGCGGCCCAGCTTGAAGAGGCGGCTCCCTGGTTTGGCTATTATGAGCGGCTTGAGGATGCTTTTTTACCTGCGGCCTTGTGATCCGTTGATTGAGGCCCCACGTTTATCTTTCTATGTGTAACAAGCTATGCTGTGTGTCAGGGAGATCACCTTCCTGATTCACCCTGATGGCATCGTGGAGGCGAGCGTATTATGAACCAACCGATGGCAATCGACGAACTGGTATCAGTAGCACAGGCAGAAGCCATGGGAGAGCTCGATGCTCCGATGATGGCGATTGTTCTGGCCAGCGAACAAAGCTATGACTTGCCCATCAACTCACTTGAAACCGATGCCGACAAGGCACGCTGGGGATTAATTCTCCGCGCTGCCCGCGAGCATGTTGAAGCGGATGCCGTGGCGGTTCTTTACCCCGCCTGGACAACCATCCGTCAGAAAAACACGGAACCGACAGAAGACCGTAGCTCTGAAGAAAGTAGCGCAAAAGAAGAGGGGGCCATTACAAAAGAGAGCACCGTTGAGGCCTCGGCAGACGAAGACGTCGAGGAAGAAGCAAACGACCCGATAGACACCCTGTTTGTACAGCTCCATACACGGGATCATGTGTACTGGCGTGGGTTTGAGCAGATTCGGGACCCTAAGCATCAGCGCATTATTGGCTTTCGCCGTATTAAAGCGTTGTCTACCGACTATAAGCGTGACGAAGAACCTTCGATTGCATCCTGGCTCAGTACACTGTTTGAGCCCCTACCGGAGCACGGTGAAGAAAGCGATGTGGATCTTGAGCTTGCCGATCTTCTGGAAGAACCTGAAGTGAG
>NZ_JBQDCO010000081.1:0-6727 GCF_052091845.1 Marinobacter sp.
AGCCGGTTGCAATGATCACGTTATCGGCTTCGTAGGTTTTTGTCTTACCGTCTTTGTCGGTGACTTCAACCTGACGATTCGCTAACAGCTTACCGTGGCCATAGATAGAGGTGACACCATTAGCTTTGAACAGCCCGGCGATACCACCCGTTAGCTGCTTAACAATGCCGTCCTTGCGCTCCATCATTTTGGCGATGTCGATTTTGACATCCTTGGCAATGATGCCCTGCATCTCATAGTCGTGGTTCGCTTCCTCAAACTTATGAGAAATTTCCAGCAGCGCTTTGGATGGAATGCAACCCACATTCAGGCAAGTACCACCAAGAACCTGACTTTTGCCATCGGCAGAACTCCACGACTCAACGCATGCGGTTTTAAGGCCGAGCTGAGCAGCTTTAATGGCAGCAACATAGCCTCCTGGGCCAGCGCCAATAACGATTACGTCATACTTATCAGACATAGTTAATCCTGTTTTCTGATTCGTTAAGTGTCAGCTCAGACGTCCAGCAATATACGGGCCGGGTCCTCGAGCATTTCCTTGATGGCCACAAGGAACTGCACCGCCTCCTTGCCATCGACCATACGGTGGTCATAGGACAGTGCAAGGTACATCATTGGACGGATTTCGACCTTGCCATTTACCGCCATCGGGCGTTCCTGGATTTTGTGCATACCCAGAATAGCCGTCTGCGGCGGGTTAAGGATCGGTGTAGAGATAAGCGAGCCAAAAATACCACCGTTGGTAATGGTAAACGTACCACCGGTCATATCGTCAATTGAAAGCTTGCCACCTTTTGCCTTGGTACCGTAGTCAACAATTGTCTTCTCAATGTCGGCCAACCCCAGTGCATCGACATCGCGAATCACCGGAACCACCAATCCACGATCGGTGGAGACAGCTACGCCGATATCCTGGTAGCCGTGGTAAACCATATCGTTGCCGTCGATCGATGCGTTAACGGCAGGGAAACGCTTGAGTGCCTCGGTTGCGGCCTTGGCAAAGAAAGACATAAAGCCCAGCTTGATGTCGTGGCGCTTTACAAAGCTGTCCTGGTATTGCTTGCGCAGATCCATGATCGGACCCATGTCGACCTCGTTAAAGGTGGTCAGCATGGCTGCGGTTTGCTGCGCGTTAACCAGGCGCTTGGCAATACTGGCCCGCAGGCGAGTCATGGGTACGCGTTTTTCCGGGCGTTCACCCGCAGCAACGTTTACTTCTGGCATAGCGCCAGATGTTTCAGCCTTTGTGGTTCCACCTGAGGACTTGGCACTATCTACATGGTTCTGAACATCTTCTTTAGTGACACGGCCATCTTTACCTGTACCTTTAACGGCACCTGGATCCACGTTGTTTTCATCAGCAAGTTTGCGCGCTGCCGGGCTGAGAATCGCATCGGCAGAATCCTGGCTTTGCTGAGCTTTCGCTTCGCCCTTGTCAGCGCCGGCATTCTCTGCTTCTGCTTTTTCGGTCCCTGCCTTGCTCTCAGAAGCGCCAGACTTACCCTCGGCGCCTTCTTTAAATTTACCAATCACTTCACCGCTTTCTACGGTGTCGCCTTCACCTTTAACAATGTCTTCAATCACACCGTCAGCCGGCGCGACCACTTCAAGAACAACTTTATCAGTTTCAATATCAACAATCAGGTCGTCACGTGAACAGGCTTCGCCAGGCTGTTTATGCCAAGTTGCGACGGTACCCTCTGCGACCGACTCCGGGAAAACGGGGGCTTTAATCTCAGTAGTCATTACAGTTCCTTATTCGGTAGCTCGTCAGATTTCAAACGCGTCGTTAACAAGTTTTTTCTGTTCTTCAATATGCACAGACATATGGCCTGCAGCCGGAGCAGCAGAGGCCTCACGGCCAGAGTATTGAAGGTTCAGTTTTGGATTCAGGCGCTGCAGAGCATTGCGCATATGATGTTGACTACAATACCAGGCCCCTTGGTTCATTGGCTCTTCCTGGCACCATACAACGTGCTTCAGTTTAGGATACTGAGCCAGGGTTTCATCCAGACTTTCATTTGGGAACGGATAAAGCTGCTCGATACGTACCAGGGCAACGTCATCACGCTCATCGGTCTTTTTCTTTTCCAAAAGATCGTAAAAAACCTTACCGCTGCAAAGAACAACTCGGGTGACCTTCTTCGTATCTGGCGTTTCCTTCTCGGGAAGTACTGTTTTGAAAGTGCCCGAGGTCAGATCATCCAGATTTGACGTGGCTTCTTTGTGACGCAGCAGGCTCTTGGGCGTAATAGCGATCAAAGGCTTACGCAGAGGACGTTTCACCTGACGGCGAAGCATGTGGAAGACCTGAGACGGCGTTGTGGGCACGCAAACCTGGATATTGTGCTGAGCGGATAGCTGAAGGAACCGCTCAAGGCGCGCGGAACTATGCTCCGGCCCTTGTCCTTCATAGCCATGGGGCAACAGTAAGGTAAGCCCACACAGGCGTCCCCACTTAAGCTCTCCACTGGTGAGAAACTGGTCTATAACAACCTGGGCACCATTGGCAAAATCGCCAAACTGGGCTTCCCACACAACCAACGTATCAGGCGTAGTGGTTGCGTAACCATACTCAAATGCCATCACTGCTTCTTCCGAAAGCAACGAGTCATAAATTTCAAACTTCGGTTGCGTATCGGAGATCTGCGCAAGGGCGATATGCCTGGCCCCGTCTTTCTGGTTGTGCAACACAGCGTGACGGTGGGAGAAAGTGCCTCGCCCTACGTCTTGACCGGTTATCCGAATCGGATGCCCTTCGTTGAGCAGAGTCGCATAAGCCATAATTTCGCCATAACCCCAGTTAATGGGAAGCGCTCCGGCCGTCATTTTCTCGCGATCCGTTACAATTTTGGAAACCTGGCGCTGAATACTGAACCCTTCCGGTACGTGGGTTAGTTGCTTGCCAAGCTTCTGAACGGTTTTTAATGGCACGCTAGACTTGCATTTAGCCGTCCACTCATGACCAAGATACGGCGCCCAGTCAACATAGAGGTCTTTGTTAGGCTCTTTCACCAAAGACTTAACCACGTGCTCGCCATTGTCTAGCGCATCGCGATACTCGTCTTCCATGTGCTTAACGTCGTCTTCGGTCACGACACCCGCAGCGATCAGGGTTTCCGCATAGATATTGCGGGTCGTTTTCAGCTTGCGAATCTTTTCATACATCATTGGCTGGGTTGCAGCAGGCTCATCGGCCTCGTTGTGCCCCCGGCGGCGGTAGCAAACCAGATCGATAACCACATCCCGCTTGAACTCATTGCGGTAATCCATCGCCATTTGAGTCACAAATATAACGGCATCCGGATCATCTGCGTTTACATGCAGTATCGGCGCCTGAACCATCTTGGCAATGTCGGTGCAATACTCTGTGGAACGCGCGTCGTCCTGCTTACTGGTGGTAAAGCCAACCTGGTTGTTGATAACGATGTGAATGGTACCACCCACGCCAAAGCCCCGGGTCTGGGACATTTGAAATGTTTCCATTACCACGCCCTGGCCTGCAAACGCCGCATCACCATGCATGATGATTGGTACGACCTGATTGCCAACTGTGTCGGCACGGCGAGTCTGTCGCGCACGCACAGAACCCTCCGCCACCGGAGAAACAATCTCGAGATGGGATGGATTGAACGCCATGGCAAGGTGAACTTCTCCACCCTCGGTCATCACGTTGGATGAGAAGCCCTGATGATACTTAACATCACCTGAACCAGAGTCAGCGAGTTTTTTACCTTCAAATTCATCAAACAACTCTTTGGGGTTCTTGCCCAAAGTATTGACCAGTATATTCAGTCGACCGCGGTGGGCCATGCCCAAAACGATTTCCTTGGCGCCATAATGGCCGGCACGCTGGATCAGTTCATCCATGCAAGGAATCAGGCTTTCGCCGCCTTCCAGGCCAAAACGTTTGACGCCCGGGTAGCGGGAGCCAAGATATTTCTCCAGACCTTCCGCTGCGATGAGGCGCTCAAGAATGTGTTTGCGGGTCTCGGATCCGTAACCAGGGTCGGAACGTACGGGCTCCATGCGCTGCTGAAACCAGCGTTTAATGCGGGTGTCGACCACGTGCATATATTCAGCACCGATGCTGCCGCAGTATGTTTGCTGCAAGCCATCGACGATATCGCCAAGTTTCATGACTTCAGAACCAAAGCTCAGAGAACCTGTCTGGAACTCCAAATCACGATCTGACTCTGATAATCCATGAAACGACGGGTCAAGATCCTCAACTTTCGGACGTTGCCAAACTCCGAGGGGATCAAGCTTGGCTTCTTGATGACCACGGAAGCGATACGCATTTATAAGCTGAAGAACACGGGTTTGCTTTTTATCGGCATCAGACGTTGCGCCAACAGGCACACCGCTTTGCGCGAGAAAACGCTGATTCTGGGAAATGTGCTCAAATTGCTCCCGAATCGTAGAATGAATAACGTCACGACCCTGGTATCCGTCAACGCTGGGCAGCTTGTCAAAATAACTGCGCCACTCTTCAGAAACAGCATTAGGGTCTGTTAGGTAGGTTTCAAAAAGCTGTTCAACATAGGCCAGATTTCCACCCTGCAAGTGGGACGTCTGCCATAACTGCTCCATGATGCTTTCTTGCATTTTGAATAGCTCACCTTGGGCTGGTGCGGGGGAGCCAGCATGGTCGGCCACGGGTAACTGTCAGTCAATACGGGTTTTTACGGGATCGACTGTGGCCACCACACCCAATACGGATGCTTTCCGTTCCCCAATGATTTTTATATTCAGCAGCGCCGTAAGAAAACAAGGTAAGTTCCGCGACGGCCTGCGTAGTGTGCACCCGGCTAAGACCTTTGACTATAAGCCTTTGGTTGAAGGCCCCACATTCATGCGAGGCCTTCCGGGGTTTCAACCTGTTCAGACCAGTATAGCGTCTGTTTGCAACAGTGCTACCTACGTAGACCGGTGCAACAGGAGGTTACGTATATGGCCAATCGCCTTGGTAGGATTAAGGCCTTTTGGACAAACGCTAACGCAATTCATGATACCCCGGCAGCGGAAGACACTGAACGGATCGTCCAGGTTGGCCAAACGCTCGGCTTGCGCTGTATCCCGACTGTCAGCCAAAAAGCGATAAGCCTGCAACAGGCCGGCTGGACCGATAAATTTCTCCGGGTTCCACCAGAACGATGGGCAGGCCGTAGAACAGCATGCACAAAGGATACATTCGTACAAACCATCCAGCTTTTCACGGTCTTCCGGTGACTGAAGGCGCTCCATAGCCGGTACTGGCTGATCATTCACCAGGTATGGCATGACTTTTTCGTACTGCTTGTAGAACAGGCTCATATCCACGACCAGATCGCGGATAACCGGCAAGCCCGGCAGCGGGCGCAACACCAACTTGCCGTTTTTGACAACCTGGGACATGGGCGTAATACACGCCAGCCCGTTTTTGCCGTTCATATTCATGCCGTCTGAACCGCAAACGCCTTCACGGCATGAGCGACGATAGGCCATTGACTCATCTTTTTCTTTAATAAGATTGAGTACGTCAAGAACCATAAGATCCTTGCCAGCCGGGAGATCCAGATCAACGTCCTGCATGTAGGGGGCGCTATCAGTCTCCGGGTTGTAACGGTAAAGGCTTACCAACATAGTATAAGCTCCCCTTAATAAGTCCGGACTTTTGGTTGGAAAGTATCGACAGTTTTAGGCGCAAAGTTCACATCGCGCTTGCCAATACGCTTATCCAGCGGGAAGTACAGAGAGTGTTTTAGCCAGTTTTCGTCATCACGGTCGGTGAAGTCGTTACGGGCATGGGCACCGCGGCTCTCTTTACGTTCATGGGCCGCAATCGCTGTAGCTTGCGCTACCTCAAACAGGTTATCCAGCTCCAGTGCTTCAATGCGCGCGGTATTGAACGCACTACTGGTATCTGCAAGCCTGGTATTGCGAACACGCTCGCCAATGGCTTCCAGTTTTTTCAACCCTTCTTCCATGCTCTTGCCATCACGGAACACGCCAAAGTAAAGCTGCATACAGCCCTGCAGGTCTTTACGAACCTCTGCAACACTCTCGCCTTCTGATGCGCTATTCAGGCGGTCCAGGCGAGCCATAGCACGCTTGATATCTTCATCGCTGGCGCCATCCGGCTCAGCACCACCGCGCAACTGCTCTTCGATATGCAGACCCGCAGCGCGACCAAATACAACAAGATCGAGCAAAGAGTTGCCGCCCAAACGGTTAGCACCGTGAACCGACACACAGGCTGCCTCACCACAGGCAAACAAGCCCGGGATTGGCTGATCATTGCCATTTTCGTCTTGAGTCAACGCTTGACCGCCCACGTTTGTAGGGATGCCGCCCATCATATAGTGACAGGTTGGCACAACAGGCACCGGCTCTTTTACCGGATCAACGTGAGCAAAGGTACGAGAAAGCTCGCAAATACCTGGCAAACGCAGGTTCAGGGTTTCTTCGCCCAGGTGGTCCAGCTTCAGTAAAACGTGGTCCTTCTCCGGCCCACAACCGCGACCTTCCAGAATCTCGATAACCATCGAGCGCGCAACTACGTCGCGGCCAGCCAGGTCTTTCGCGTTCGGAGCATACCGCTCCATGAAGCGCTCGCCTTCCGAGTTGATCAGGTATCCACCTTCGCCCCGGCAACCTTCTGTTACCAGCGTACCGGCACCGTAAATGCCGGTCGGGTGGAACTGCCACATTTCCATGTCCTGCATCGGGAAGCCCGCACGCAGTG
>NZ_JBQDCO010000082.1:0-6719 GCF_052091845.1 Marinobacter sp.
TGAACCGTGCCGATCAACGCCCAATCATTGGATGGGGCAAACAATTGCAAGCCACAGTCATCACCCAGCACGTAGAACACTTCCCCATGCGTAGTGAAGCCTTGAACCAGCGGCCCAACTCCGTCACCAAGTTCCAGCTCCAGGTACACCTGTGATTCCGATTCCGGGTCGATCACGAACATCTGATCACCGGCAAGGCCAACCAGTTCTTCAACATCGTGGTTGCCCAGCAGGGTTCCGATACGCGCACCCTCAGCAAGGCTTTCAGGGTTCGCCAGTTTGGATGTCGGGTAGCCCGCCTCATGCAGGTCGATTACCAGCACACCATCACTGCACCCAAACCCGAGGCTGTGTGCGCCTACTGCAGCGCCATGGAGAGCGGGGCATGTCTCGCTGTAACGCTCTTCGAACTCGAAGCTGCCGTCATCCAGGTGGTAGCGCTCAACCATGGTCGGCAGCGTGGTGCCCGTAATAGAACTGTCCCGGTAGGTCACAAACAAATGGCCGTCGGCCATCATGGCAACGCCGTGCATGTTGGTTTCCAGGTCCAGGCTGGTGAGGGTACTGTTGCTTCCCAGAGTTTCGTCAGAAAAAACCGTCACTTTGGAGCTGGAGGCTTCACCGCCGTCGAAGAAAACAACACCGTAAGAATCACCAACCGTATAGTGCGTGGGTTTGTGATCATTCAGCGTTAGCGACAACAGGCTCGGGGTCTCTGCATAGTCGTGCATGTGATCGCCGTGATCTTCGGTATAAAGCCCACTGTCAACGAAGGACACCAGGTCATCGCCTCTCTGGGTGGCCACCACGTAGCGATTTCCGGGAGAGGCGTACAACGCAGGAACCTCACCGGTCATCTCAAAGGACGACAACACGTCGCCGCTATCAAGGTCCAATATCTTCAGTGCCGACGGCTCGCCCGTGTCGAACAGCGCCAACCGGCCAGCGGTATCGATATCCGTATCGGTGTGTGCGTCATCCGAGCTGCTACTGCTGCCTCCGCAGGCCGACAAAAACATGGCTGAGGCTAACAAAACCGACGTTTTAAGGGGCGTTATTGAGAAAGGGGCAAGTTTTTTAACGTGCACTATGAGGCTCTCCAGTTGATGTTATAACATTTCACTTCAAGCTCTGAAAAATACAATCCAGTAGTCAGGCCTGACGAATTTCAATAAATGTTATGTTATAACATTTTAATTGTAAACCAGAGACACACGCCAAGTGCATTCTCCAACCTGGGCCTTGGGCACAGGTTCTGGCCGCATTTCACGTCTGAGAAAAAGGATATTTCAGAAGCTGATACGAAAAAGCCTCCTGCTTTATTGGGCGTTGCAGGAGGCTTTTATCAACAAATCTCAATATCGATCAACGCGCGGATCTGGAGAGCGTCAGCGTATCGTAATCCCGCAACAGAAACAGGGCGATGCAGGCCGCCAGCATCGGCCAGGCCGCAAAGAACAGAAGGTTATCAAAAGGCTGGAGGTACTTACCGAAGGCTGACAAAGTGGAGACCGAATGGAAGGCCAGAATAATGCCATAAGTCCAGGTTTTCAGTAGGCCCGCCAAAAACGCAAGGATCAGTATGAGCTGGGCCACTCCGATAATGTAAAAGACAATCTCACCAAGGCCTTCGAGACCATAGAACGCCCCAAAGACCTTGGCAGCATTTTCAGGATGAATGAGTTTTTCTAGAGTCCAGAACAGGAACACGGTAAATATACCGAGTCTTAGCAACAGTAGAGCAAGGGGTAACTGTTTGGGCATTCGTTTTTCCTTCTTTGGTTTTTGAACGATCGCTCAAATGACACAAAGTCTTCATAATAGTTCCGGAATGAACACTACAGAGCGCTGTAACAAACGGAGTGATGCAGGTGTTTTGAGGCAATAACTTATTCAGATCGCCACGACAGGAGTGTGCAGTGTCCACGGAAGTCATTTTTACTCGCCGTTACCGGAAAGCCTGCGAGCTGGCAATGAGCCACGGCACGCCCTGGCGCGCTGCAAAGTTGGCAGCCGTGGTGGGTACGCTTCTGGTGCTGATCAATCAATGGGGAGCGGTCACAGGTCCAGCGCCCATGGACTGGTTAAAAGTATTGCTGACCTATTGCGTGCCCTATCTGGTGTCAACCTACACCAGCGTTAGCAAGGATCTATACCTGCTTGGGGAAACGGAAGCCGCCGAACTGACGGCTCATCATGAAGCTCAGAAGATCCGAGGGCAATAAGGCACGAATTTTCTCTCAATCCGGCTATGTGCGGCAGGGGTCAGCTCTCTGCTGCATGTCAAACTGGCTACTGCCAGGCCGGGAAAGGATCATTCAGTGTTTGCCAAAATGATTTGCCGGCCAAAAGCTGCTCTTCATTCAGAAGGCAGTCATCCAACTGACCGGTGATCGTGGCCTGATCCAGATTCTGGCCAATGAAGACTAACTCCTGACGCATATCGCCGAACGGCTCTACCCAGGTTTCCATGATTGACTCGCGATACTCTGGATCCTCGGGCCAGGACTTCTCTGGCACGGCTTTCCAGAACATCCCGGCGAACCCGTGCCGGGCAATGCCACCGGCCTGGCTCCAATGGCCCGCAAACTCCGGACGCGTGGCAAGCCAGAAATAGCCTTTGGATCGAATGAGCTTGCCACCGGAAACCGGCTGATGCAGGAACTCATAGAACTTTGCAGGATGGAATGGGCGGCGGGCGCGGTACACAAAGCTGGAAATGCCGTACTCCTCGGTTTCCGGAATGTGTTCGCCGCGCATTTCTTTTAGCCATCCTGGCGCCTGCTGAGCGCGTTCAAAACTGAATCTATTGGTATTCAGCACCTTATCAAGTGGTACGGCGCCTTTTTCTATGGGAAGTATTTCTGCTTCTGAATTGAGGCTGCGGAGCACGCCCTTGAGCCGATCGAGGTCGCCTGGAGAAACCAGGTCTGTTTTGCTGACCAGAAGAATATCGCTGAATTCAATCTGATCAACAAGCAGGTCCGCCACGCTGCGCTCATCTTCTTCGCCCAGGCTTTCTCCGGTTTCCTGTAAAGATTGTGCTTCGTCAAAATCCTTCAGGAAATTAACTGCGTCCACCACGGTAACCATGGTGTCGAGCCTCGCAATATCGGACAGGCTCACGCCGTCTTCATCAGCGAAAGTAAAGGTTTCTGCTACCGGTAACGGCTCCGAGATACCGGTAGATTCGATGACCAGGCAGTCGAAACGACCCTCTGCAGCGAGTTTGCGCACTTCGATCAACAAGTCTTCTCTCAGGGTGCAGCAGATACAGCCATTACTCATCTCAACGAGTTTTTCTTCTGACCGGTTCAAGGTGACTTCCTGTTGAACCTGAGCGGCATCGATGTTGACTTCGCTCATGTCGTTGACGATCACAGCAACCCGCGTTCCCTCCCGATTATTAAGGATATGGTTCAGCACCGTGGTTTTGCCCGCGCCTAAAAATCCGGACAGTACGGTCACGGGAAGGCGGGTATCCAGATGATCCATGCACAATCTCCCTGGTAGTTAGGTTCGGTGTCTGCACATTGCTTTACAGTAGATATGTTATAACATAACATTTGCTGGTGAAAAGTGATACGCATTTTGCGAGACGTGAGCCTCAGGAGCACTCAACGATGTCTGGAGAAAACAAGGGCCTTTCCCTACCGATAGCGGTACACGGCGGTAAGCCCGAGTGCCTGACTGAAATATTCAGAGACGAGGTTAATCTCGCTGTTTGGGAGCGCCCGCTCTCCGGTGAAAGCATCAGCTTTGCTCATCACTTTTCAAGAGAAGCCGGCACTTTCGAGCGTTTTGTCGGTATTAACGCAGGCGACTACCTGGAGCAGATCCTGCCTGCCTGGGCCCAGGAATTGGCGGGCGCCAAAGCCTGGTTGGCAGATGTAAATGAGATGGTGGAGATGTTCGGCTGCCTGTTCGAGCCTGCCGCTATTGGCGTCCGGTTGCACGTGCTCCCGGATACCATGTGCCCCCGTTTCCACACCGACAAGGTGCCGGTACGTTTATTGGTGACCTATGCCGGCAGGGGAACTGAGTGGTTGCCCGAGAATCAGGTAAAACGGGGAAATCCGTCTGGCCCCCTCCCCGATCAGGCAGTCAGCGCTGAGGATATCCAGGTTATGCCAACCGGTGCAGTATCCCTTCTCAAGGGGGAGTCCTGGATAGGCAATGAAGGCCAGGGCCTTGTCCATCGCTCCCCGGAACCAGGTGCCCACCCCCGCCTTGTATTGGGTCTTGATTGGCTTTCCTGATACCCGAAAGCCAGCACGCAAAACCCGATACTCCACCCGCACGCAACCTCATACCCTCGCCTGAGTTAGCTAATGGCAGACTCACAGCTGACATTGTACGACATTGACCACATCTGGATGCTGCCACAAACCTCGCCACAACCCCCCAGCTGATTGTTTTATATCCATTAATTTCTGATGGCACACATACTGCTCTGAACCATATCGATAGCCCTGCCCAGAAAAACCTCGTCAAAACTACGGAGTTAACCATGAAAGAACGATCGATATGGATCTCAGCCGGTATGCTCGGCGCACTGATTATTGCTACACCTGCCCTGGCAGAAGATCAAACACTCTACGCCGCACTGTCCCAGGGTGAAGTATCAGGGAACGTACGCCTGCGGTACGAGTCGGTGGATCAGGACAACACGCTTGAAGACGCTGACGCTCTGACCGTCCGCACCCGTTTGGGCTATACCACCGGTAACTACAAGGGCATTACCGGTGTTCTGGAATTTGAAGATTCCCGAAATGTATTGGGGGTGGACGATTACAACAATACCCTGGGTAAGAATCCGAATTATTCGGTCATCCCCGACCCGGAAACCACGGAAGTCGACCAGGCTTACCTACAGTACAGCGGCTACAACCTCAGGGCGCGCGGCGGGCGGCAGGTCATCACCTATGACAACCAACGCCACGTCGGTCATGTCGGCTGGCGCCAGGATCGACAGACGTTCGATGCTGTGCGCCTGACCTATACACCAAGCACCGCACTGAGCCTGGACTATGCCTTCATTAACCAACGCAACCGCATCTTCGCCGAAGCCGGCGACCTGCCTTCAAACGATCATTTGCTGAATCTGGGCTATCAGACCGGCTTCGGCAAACTTTCGGCCTACGCGTATCTTTTAGAAGTTGATGACGGCACGGACAACGGTCTGGATACCATGGGCTTGCGCTACGCGGGCGATTACAAAATGGAATCAATGAAGTTTGTCTACGCAGCCGAATACGCCACTCAGGAAGCGGAGACGGGCTCCAGTAAGTTTGATACCGACTATTACAGCCTCAAGGCAGGCCTTGGCGTTAGCGGCATCACCATCGCCATGGCCTATGAAGTACTCGGATCTGATGATGGTAACTATGGCTTCGCCACGCCTCTGGCCACACTGCATGTATTCAACGGTTGGTCTGACCAGTTTCTGGCGACGCCCGCGAATGGCCTGGAAGACATCTCACTGACGGTTGCAGGCGGCCTGGCAGGGGGTAAATGGGCCATCGAGTATCACGACTTCAGCGCTGACGAATCCACCCCCGGCGTAAACGATCTCGGCGACGAATTCGGTGTGAGCTACACCCGCAGTTTCGCCAAGCATTATACGGCAGGTATCAAGTACGCAATGTACTCTGCCGGAGACAGCGCGGCAGGCAAAGTGGACACAAACAAGCTCTGGCTGACGCTCAGCGCTGCGCTCTGACCTTTTATCCTAAACAATTGGAGGCTCCCTGCCCCAGAGCCGGGCAATGGCAAGTGACAGTTGCCATTGTCCGACATTGGCAACCCACGAAAACCGCTCAGATTTTCGCCTAAATTCACTCAACTCATTGATTAATAAATACTTCACATTGGTGGCACACATGCTGCTTCGAACCATACCCATATTCGTATGAACCGGAGTAAAGACATGGGCGCATCACTATCTATTGACTACGTTACCCATCAGTTCTCACCTTCAGCCACTCCTTCACCAGACTTTCGAAAATTTCCGCGATGTGCGCAGTATCCTTGGCTGCTGATGGGCCAACATAGTCGTTGCCGCAGGAAAATGTTTCATATCGCATGAGCATGCTCGGCTTGGACTGCTCAAAACCGATAGGAGTGAGCCCTTGGGGAACAACATCTATACTGACGTCACCGTTTTTATCGACCCAGACGACGTGATGCCCAGCACTGTCGTCACATGCTGAAATAAGTGCCTCAAGTTGCGACTTGGTGGGCGAAGTATTCAGGTTCATTCAGTTCTCCTCGTTTTAACGCCTAAATAAAGCGGCGGCCCGACAGGGGCGTCCGGTGGACGGCCGCAGGCCGGGAACGAACTTGAATGATTGGTTATACATAAGGCTACCAGCCCCACCAACGCTCAACCTTGAGTATGCCGCGCCAAAGACCTCCGAGAATAGACGGAAAAAGTTTCGGGAGCAGCAACGCCAACACAGCAAATGCGACAATACAGGCAATAAGATATGTACTGCTGAAGAATCCTGCATCAAAGTACGTCAGTTGTTTGTTGACGCCAAGCCAGATCAACGCGGCGGTAGGAACAGAGAAAAACAGAGATGCAAAGAGGCTAATCAGCCGTGATTCGAGAAAGCCACCTTCGCTACGATTCCTTGCCATTTTGAGCCACTACTCCTTGTGTATAACAGTTTTATTCATGCGCATGCGCGTTTTTCTGGCAAGCCGCACCTTGCCAA
>NZ_JBQDCO010000083.1:0-6326 GCF_052091845.1 Marinobacter sp.
CTCCCACCTCTACCTGGTTACACCAAAGTGCTGCAGTTATTATCTGAATTCACGATTAAAGATGGTGAAGAAAAGCCGATCACTCAAGAGTCCTTCCAGATCGAGGTGGCCACAAGTGGCCCCAATCCGGCGGTTGTTGAGCGGACTTTCTACTTCTCCGAATACGGCCCAATGTTGTCCGCTAACGCAGTCACAGACGGTGGCCTGCCAAAATGGGGCGAAAATGGCACCGCTTATACGTATCGTGATGCTAACGCTAACACTGGTGACTTGCTGGACTCCTGGCTGGGAATGAGCAGGGCCAGTAATCTGCAAGAGTTCCAGGATGTGTTTCGCAACTGTGGTACTACGCTATGGGTAAACTCTACCTATGCAGATGCCGACGGTAATGCATTTTATATCGATAGCAGCTCTGCTCCTAACTTGTCAGAGAAGACAATTGCTCTGATTAACTTCAAACGATCAGTCAGCGAAGACTATGCCAAACTGTTTGATGCGGGCGTTACGTTGCTGGATGGTTCGAAAGGTTTTGATGATTGGGTTGAGGGTGAATGTGGTGGCTTAACAACCTATGATCAGAAGCCTAAGCTAGTCCGGTCTGATTATGTGCAAAACTCCAATAGCAGTTACTGGGCTACAAACCCGAACGAGTTCCTGACTGGCTACTCGCCTATTTATGGCGAGGAGAATGCAGAGATTAATCCCCGAACACGTTTGGGCTTGAAAATGCTCCAGAACCCGACTGAGCCTGGAATGGCAGGAGTAACGCCGCCAGCGGGTGATAATGATAAGTTCAGTGCGAAAGAGCTCATCAACGTGATCTGGAATAACCGGGCCTGGTACGCGGAACAGTTCCTTCCCGAGCTAAAAAATCGCTGTTCCGGTGCTACTTCGGTAGATGTGCCTCAGGGCCTGCTTCCGGATGAGCCGGTGATAACGAACCCTGGTACTCAGGATGTGACCGCAGCATGTACTGCACTGGCCAGCTGGAACGGCACTTATGATCTTGAAAGCACCGGTGCGCATGTGTTCAGAACGTTTATTGATATCTATCGGACCAGTTTTCCGGATGATCTTACAACAGCGTTTAACCCAGCGGATCCGGTGAACACCCCGGCAGATCCATCGGTTGTGGCTGCTGGAGGCGATGATCCTATGTTGCAATCCCTTGGTGCTGCAGTCATTGTGCTTACGGATGCGGATATAGCGCTGGATAGTAAGTTAGGTGATGTTCAGTACTACCAGCCCTCAGGAGAGGTTGTGCCGGGCGATAATCTTACGAGCCCAGTGCCTCTTTCAGAACCAATCCCCTGGCATGGTGGTGACGGCAATGTGGATGGTGCATTTAACGCTGTTGGTGTAGCCGACAGCGTATATGCAGAGGACACGCGATTCCCGCGCATATCTACTCCTGCGTACAAACGTAACCCTGACGAGCCTGACGAAACCAGGGTTGCTGCCGGACTGTCTTCGAAAGATGGAGAAGGCTGGCTGATTGCTCGAGGAACAAGCTGGCACTTTGGCCTTGAGTTTACTGACAATGGGCCGGAGGCTTATGGGCTTGTGAGTTATGGTCAAACTGCGGATCCAGCCAAGGATGCGTATTTTGCTACACAAAGCGAGAAATACAGCCAGAAACAGTATCGTAAGTTGTTGTTCAGTGAACAGGAGATTAAGCAAAACCTGCTGACGAACGGGGAAAAAGTGGTTAAAGCGGAGATGTAATTACTAAAGCATGACCTTGAAAGCCCTGCTGGCCTCGATTGATAGGCCGTCGGGGCTTTTTTGTGGGTTGTTATAACTGTCTGCGGGAGCCGGGTAGATCCCACTTTACCCTCGATGGAGTCGATCAGGTGTTGAGGACGTCGGACGCTTGCCGCAGGAGCAGAATTCAGAGTCGCTGTAATCCGGATACGCAACAATAGTATAGATGTGGATCAATATCGCTAACCCCCTAATGTAAATGCTCTGACTTATCGAGGCGGGTTTGTTGCCGGCCATTTCAATTAATGACGGGGAAGTTCACGGTCGGATTGAAAAGTTTATTATTGCACCATAAAAAAATCCCCTCTGGCAAAAGCCGAAGGGGAGTTCTTAAGTTACACCTGACTAATTACAGTCTGTTTAAATCCTAAGGTGTAGGTGTAAAGGTTGCGTGAGTTTCAAGAACCATTTGCCCAAATGCGCCAGTTGGTGATCCCGATACTGGTGTGCCGTGATCCAGCGGGATCGGTTTGCCCTCACTATCAGTGGTGCCTCCATAAGTAGCCTGGTCATACAACGCAAACAGTGCATTATCGCGACCGTCTTCGTACATCAGACTCAGCGGGAAAGAGCCTGCCAGTGGCGCATTGAAGCTATTCACAGTAACGGCAACCGGCAGATCTGTAGCTGCGGCTGGGATTGTTGCATCTAAAGGAGCAATGCCCCAAAGTGCTTCGTCGGCAGCATTTGGAATGACCGCGTCGCCTTGAACCACAGATTGCAGGTAGGCTGGTGTGGAAGCTTTCAGGTTATCTGCGAAGTTGATCGGATCGGCAGAATCTATAGTTGCCTGGAATATGTTCAAGAAGCTTTCGAGATCTGCATCACCTTGATCCAAGCCAGCTGATTGTTGCAGGCCATACAGAATGCGCGGCGCAAAGGATGGAGAGTTCTCCAGCATGCGAACAATGCCGCCGCCTGGGGTTAGCATGCTTGCAGCTTCAATGTCGTTATAGGATGGATCTGCAAAGGGGGCCTGGAGCTGGTTTGCGTTCACACTGGCGATAAATGGCGCGCCGGTGATGGTGCCCAGAGAATGCCCAGCAAAGAACACTTTTGCATTACTAAGGTCGGCGCCTCCTTGAGGCGTAAGGTCAAGATCGTTCAGGCTTACTCGCAGGTTCATCTGATCAACCGCACTCTGACGAATGTTATCGCGGGTATTGGTGAAGTTCAGCAGGTTGATGAACATGCTGCCTGAGTCGCCTTCACCGGTCGCGTAGTCAATAGGCTTCAGATCACCAGGAGTCGGCGAGTATATGCCGAAGTGGCGCTCACCTTCCATGGGGGCCAAGCCAGGAACAGTACTGCCTGCATTTTTTGCAGTATTAATCAGGGACATCGCTTGGCCGATAGATTCGGGTGTTGCAATGCCACCGCCGAGTTCTGCTGCAAGCACATCGGTCTTTTCGGCAAGAATCAACCCTGTTAATGCTGCGAGTTGCGGTTCTGTAAAGTCAGGGTTGGCGCCTAATAACAGCTTCTGTACCAGTGCCTCTTGCTCCTCTGCAGTAAACGCCGCAATCCCGTGCAAAGGCTGGTCAATAGCCACAACGGTATACCCGAGCGTAGCCAGAGCTGTACCGAATGTCAGTGCCGTACTCCGGTCGGTAGTGATGCCATGCTGGAATATCACTACACCCTTAGTAGTGGCTACTTTGGGATAGAGAACTAATGCTGGAACGTCAACATCCGCCTGCTTTTTGGGGAAGGGGAATATGTAGTTTACGGTGTTGGACTTAAATTCACCGCTGTCATTTTCAGCTCCATGGGGGATTTCGAGGTTAATAGCCTCAAACTGCGTATTCAAGCCGGCGGCAATTGCGTTGTCTGCGGTCCAGGAGCTGGAAAGTATTGCCGCGGCGCCGCCTTTACTTTTTGGGGTGCCCAAATAGTAAGGGAGTGAAACTGTTCCCTGAACAGCAAGAACCTCTGGTGCACCGCCGCCTAGCTTTGTGTTAAAGGAATCGTATACAGAACCCGCAGCGGCTGAAACCAGGCCTACAGGAGTTGGGTCGCTAAGGGTAAAATCTGCAGCGCTGCGGTTATCATTATTGGGAGTTGGTAATGCTGCCGCGATTTTTTTAGCAAGGCCCACGGAAACACATTGAATGGCGGCCTCGCCAGTCGTGCCGCCACAGCCTGTTGGTGGTACAGCATCAAAAGTAGGGCTGAGCGCCGTTTTAATGGCATCACTGGGGAAGTCAGTCACAGCTTTGTCGACAACAGTTTTTACCGACGCGTAATCCTTTGCGCCACCCACCATTGCAGCTTCTGCAGCTGATACTTTTACAAACGTGGTTAACTGATCCTCAAACCAGGCACCCGGTTCGGCGATGTACTGCAGAACCTTTTCATCATTAGAAGTGGTGAAGCTGTAACTGATCGCAATGTCGTCGTCCGTGAGCGGAAGCCCTGCTTTCGAGAAAAAGCCCTGAGCAGACGCTTCCCAAAGATTATTGATTAGCGCTCTGACTGGCGCAAGGGTTGCCGTTCCCAGTGGCTGGTTTTCATCCGTAAGGCTGCCATAAGTTGGAGACGCGATAATCGCATCGCCATTTATGTCGCTAACGCCTTTAGTGACCACTGCAATATAGCGCTTCTGCGGGTTAAGGGGCTCCAGAGGCAGAATGCGAATTGCGGACAGGCCATCGAGAGTTTCGACGTCAGCGCGAGCTGCTGCGAGCCCGGCTACAGTTGGAGGTTCCTGATTGCTCAGGCCTTGTACCGGGTCACCGCTGGCGTATTCAAGTTCAAGTAAAAAAACGGACTTACCATATACAGCGCTGTCTTTAGCAATTTGTCCATTAAACTGGATAACTGCCGGGGCGACGGTTGAGGCGCCACTCAGTTCATTTAGCGCAGTAGTGACTGGCGGAGAGGTGTCGTCGACGCCAAAGGTTCCATCGCCTAGCTCCGAATCGAAAATTAAATCGTTGGGAATGGGCAGTTTGCTTGTTACGGGGTTAAAGATCGGCCAAGTTTTCCCATCAATATCAGGATTGCTGATTTGATAATCCGGATCAGCATTACCCCCGTCATCAGAACCACTAAGGCAACCTGTTAGCCCAAGGGAAGACGCCACGGCAAGACTTATTAGAGTTTTCTTGAACATGGGTGGAACCTTTTCCTGTTGTTGTATCGTTATGTTGTGCTTTAGCTGTTGCCTGAAAGTATAGCCAGCGCTTCAAGCCAATTTCTGTATTTATGACTATAGCGCCACTGGCGCCAGTGTTGATCAGCCAAAAGTGTGATTCTTGCTGTTTAGAACGTCCACGCACGAGGGGAGTTCGGCCTTATTGCAAAATAGATGGCGCCGGGCCGTTTGTCGAGCCTTGGCAAGGGGATATACCGGGGTTTTTACAATCTGTATCAATTGCCCGCCAAAACAGGATTCTTGGCGGGCGAGGGCGTTATTTAAAGCTTGAAAAATCCGGCTTTCGTTTCTGTAGAAATGCCCCGAAGGCTTCAGCGGCTTCTGGTGATTTCAAGCGTTCTGAAAACAGCTTGCCTTCGGCCAGCATGGTGGCAGTAAGCTCTTCGTGAGTAGGGCTGCTCAGTAACTGTTTGGTGGCCCGAATAGCTGCCGGTGGCTGGCTGGCAAGCTTCTGGCAGGCTTCAAGCGCTGCCGCTTCTGTGGTTGCGGGTTCACACACGCGGTTAATCAGCCCAAGGCGATGCGCATCGTCTGCGTTGAAGGTTTCGCCTAGCATTAACAGTTCGGCGGCCCTCACTCGCCCAAGCCAGGAGGGTAGCAGCAGGCTGGAGCCGCCTTCGGGGCAAAGGCCCAGGCTGGCAAACGGCATTTTGAAACCAGCGTTGCTGCCGGCAAACACCATGTCGCAGTGCAGCAGCATGGTGGTGCCAATGCCAACGGCTGGGCCATTCACAGAAGCCACAATGGGTTTGTTGGCATTGGCCAAGAGCAGCAAAAACCGGCCTACGGGTGTTTCTTTGAAGTCTCCGGGCAGGCCGCTGGCAAAGTCACTCAGGTCGTTGCCGGCGGTAAAGCACTCATCGCTGCCTGTAAACAGTGTGCAGCGAATGTTGGCATCCGCTTCCGCTTGTTCGATGGCATCGCCCAGGGCCGTGTACATGGCGTGAGTGAGAGCGTTTTTGCGTTCCGGGCGGTTAATTCGAACGGTTAGAATCTGGTTGTTGATTTCGGTATGAACAAAGTCTGTCACGGTTTCTCCTGGTGTTCTTTCTGAGTGTTTTTTTATCATTTGGTTAGGATAATACCGTTTTTCAGGCATTTGTTAAGGTAAAGCTTCGTCTTGTGTCGGGTGCCTTGTTCTTTCGAATATCTGGTAAACTGTTCGTCCTGTTTTTAAAGATACCTTTATAACGATTTCAACCTGATGAGGCACCCATGACCACTGTAATTCGCCAGGATGACCTGATTGAAAGCGTGGCAGACGCGCTGCAGTTTATTTCCTACTATCACCCGAAAGATTTTATAGACGGGGTGTACAAGGCTTACCAGAAGGAAGAATCCCAGGCGGCGAAGGATGCCATGGCGCAAATCCTGATCAACTCGCGCATGTGTGCCGAGGGGCACC
>NZ_JBQDCO010000084.1:0-6205 GCF_052091845.1 Marinobacter sp.
GATGTTGCCGGTGGCGTTACTCAGATTGTGGAAAGAACACACCGCACGATTGCGAGAGAAGTGAATCCTTTTAATCGGTTGCGCGACATCGCAGGAGTGCCTCCTGATGAGCGGCAAGGCCGAACTTACCAGTTCATTCAGTCGTCCACGTTTTTGCTTCAGCGGGGATTGCATCGGTCGTTTGATGGGTTCTCAGTGGAAGAAGAGCCGCAACATTTTTCAAAAAGTGTGAAGGTCGCAGCTGCATTGAACGGAGTGTGCGGGGATCATCTGGAAGCCAGCAACAACCCTCTGGCGATTACCATGCATTTCCGAGATAGTCACGGCGAGAAGGTGCTGTTTGACTCAGAAAACGTCGGAGCCATGATTCCGAACGCCGGGCCACGGATCGTGGTTTTGGTTCACGGCTTATGCCTTTCTCATGAGTACTGGAAGGAACATAGTGAAGGAAATCTGGGTACTGAACTGCGGCGTGCATCTGGTTACACTCCACTGTACCTCAACTACAACACGGGAAAACATATTTCCATCAATGGCAAGGAGTTGAGCAAACAACTTCAAAAACTGGTTGAGGCTTGGCCGGTTGAGGTCGAAGAGCTGACCCTGATTGGCCACAGCATGGGCGGGCTCGTTATCCGCAGCGCCACCTCGTACGGCAGCGAACTCAACATGGGCTGGGTGAAGCTGTTAAAAAGTGCCATTTACCTTGGCTCACCTCACCATGGCGCGGCCTTGGCGAAAGCCGGGAATCTGTTGACCTTCGTTATGAAGAAGTTCCGCTACGCCAGTCCGTTTGCCTTCGGCCAGCACACCAGCGCAGGCATTAAGGACTTGCGACATGGCAACATACTGGACGAAGACTGGGAGGGCATCGATCAGGATGATTTTCACCCAGACAACCGCAAGCCGGTTCCACTACGAGAAGGAACTAAACACTATTTCATAGCTGCGGCTATCGGCAATCAGGTGTCGGATTTTCCCAGCACGATGGTGGGCGATCTCCTGGTTAGGCTGGATAGCGCCAAAGGACATCATTGTGATGAGTTGAAAAAGCTATCCATACGCCCGGAAAACTGTCGCGTGTTTGAAAAGTTGAATCACCTGGATCTGCTCGACAACAAGGTGGTGCACGAGCAGATACTGAAATGGCTGGCCTGACCAGCAGGCTCTAGCCTCGATTCTGGGCACGACTCTCTTCCACAATTAGCGCAACCAAATCTGCCGCGGGTAATTCCCGCGTCATAGGTGCACCCTGGCCCGCCCAGTGGGCGGCAAACTCATGGTTACCAAGCTTGGAAGCTGCCGCATTATATTGGGGGAAAAACACGACATCACGTTCCTTGAGCTGGATACAAAAAGCCTAACCCCATCTCTAATGCATTTTCTTTGATGGCACAGCATCTGGTTGACCAAAACATCCCGGTTGTCTTTTTCGGTGTAAATGGCACTCCAGTGCTTAAGGCCGCCAGATCCGCCCAATGCCATTTGGAATAAACATAGAGCGCTCGGCACGGAAATCACAGGTATGGGACTTTGGTTTATATCCGTCTAGACTGGGTCAATGCAAACTCCAAAATATATCTCTCTGTTTTTAAGTGGGCTGATAGCCCCATCCATCACAACGACAGCGCATGGCCAAACGCCCGCCGATATAGTCGTTACGTCACCGGTTATAGAGCGTGCTCTATATGAAACTCCCGCTGCCATGTCAGTCATTCAGCAACCGGCTATCCATGAAGGACAGCCGCGATTAAAACTGGATGAAAGCCTCAGCCAGGTTCCGGGCATCTTCTTGCAGAACCAGGAGAATTTTGCCCAGGGTGAGCGCATTGCCATAAGAGGATTTGGCGCGCGGGCGCCTTTTGGGGTTCGCGGCATTACCGTTATGGTTGATGGCATCCCCTACACCCTGCCGGATGGTCAAGCGCAACTGGATGCAATCGACCTGGATACTGCTGAACGTATTGAAGTGATTCGCGGCCCTGCGTCGGTTCTGTATGGCAACGCTGCGGGCGGGGTCATCAGTGTAACGACAGCAGATGGGCGTCGACAGGCCGATCAGACATCCATTCGTGTTACCGGTGGCAGTAATGATTTCGGCAAATTTTCGATAAACAACAACGGCAGTAACGGGCCCTGGTCGCACAACATCAGCGCCTCGGCACTGAGCTATGAAGGTTACCGTGATCAGGCTAAAGTCGAAAAATATCTGTTCAACACCAAGCTGCGCCGGGAACTGGGAAATGATCGCTCAGTGACCGCTATCATCAACCTGCTACAGAATCCACGCTCGGAAGATCCGGGGGCGCTTACAGCAGAGCAAGTGAAAGCTGATCGATCCCAGGCTGGTAAATTCACCGAAAAATTTGATACCGGGCAAACCGTTGATCAGCAGGTGCTTGGTTTGCAGTATCGGGATCTTTCTGCAGGGCCGGGCGAACTCCGCGTGAAGGCCTTCTACATGCGACGGAATTTCGAACAACAATTGCCCTACCCTGGTGACAGCCGCATTGATTATGACCGGGACTATTTTGGGGCCAGAACCGATTATCGACAGTCTCTTGAGCTAGCTGGATTCCCTTTTCGTTACGTTGCAGGCGTGGAGGCACGACAACAGAGAGATGATCGCATTCGCAGAGAAATGAGCTTCGGCGGCAACCTGCAAGACCTGACCGCAGATGAGCTGCAAACAGCAACTGCTTTGGGAGCGTTTGCGCAAGGCGATCTGAACCTTACAAATCAATTGATGCTATCTGTTGGAGGACGTCTCGATCGGATTCGCCTGAAGGTCAATGACGACTTTGCCTCCGACGGCAACCAGAGCGGCAATCGCACCTTTCGTGAGTGGAGCGGTTCTGCAGGTTTGAGTTATCGTTATCTCGATTCCCACCAGGCATATGCCAATATCAGCACTGCCTTTGAAACACCGACGTTCTCGGAGTTTGCTAATCCAACCGGGGTTGGTGGGTTAAACCCGGAAACCGAACCGCAAAAATCGCTCAACCAAGAGCTTGGTTTGCGTGGCCAGCTAAACAGCGGCATTGATTATGATCTCTCTCTATTCTGGGTCGATGTTCGTGATGAACTGATCCCCTATGAGCTGACCGGATCAGATGATCGGACGTTCTATCGCAATGCCGGAGATACAACCCGTAAGGGTCTTGAGGCGTCCGCTGGGTGGCTGCTCACCCCAAGCTGGCGCATAGATAGCGCGCTGACGCTGGCGCGCTACAAATTTGATAACTACCGCTCAGCGGGCAATCGTTACGATGGCAATCGCCTGCCGGGGCTACCGGAGCAGACATGGAGCAATCGCCTGCAATGGCACGGTCTTGGCGGCACGTTTGCTACTCTGGAGGCTCGCTATATCGGCGATATGGTCGCCGACGATGCCAATGAAGTAAAAGTTGATGACTACTGGTTGGTAAACCTGCGGGCTGGAGACGCTTTGTACGCCGGCCGAAATCTTCTTTTGAAAGGGTTTTTGGGTGTTCGCAATCTGGGCGATAAAGACTATTTTGCCAATGTGCGTATTAATGCCAGCAATGATCGGTACTTTGAACCTGCTTCCGGGCGCACCTGGTACGCAGGGCTCGAGTTCACTTTCTGAAGCCCGAGCCCTGCCTTGCAGGGCTACAATGTGCGGGCTGCTCAAGGCAGCTTATAGGCAATCACATAGTCGCCGAAGGTGGTTCCAATCGAACCATGGCCACCGGCGACAAGTACCACCATTTGTTCTCCTTTACTGTTCAGGTAAGTCATAGGGGTTGCCTGACCACCTGCCGGCAGGCGCTCCTCCCATAGTTGCTCACCTGTCGTCAGGTCATAAGCCCTCAAATAGTTGTCAACCGATGCAGCAAGAAACGCAACACCGCCGCCTGTGATGATCGGCCCACCGATACCCGGCACACCCATTTCTATGGGCAGTGGCAGTGGGGTCATGTCGTAAATCGTGCCATTTTTTTGTTTCCAGGCCACTTCACCCGTGCGCAAGTCGGCACCCGCCACGTAACCCCAGGGTGGCTGTTGACAAGGAATGCCCAGAGGCGAAAGGAAGGGCTTCATTTCAACAGCATAAGGCGCCCCGGCGTTTTCGTTAACACCCTGCTCACCCTGGTTAGTCTCGCCAAGCTCTGCGCCTTCTTTGGGGACCAGTTTGGACGTAAATGCAAGGTACAGTGGCATACCAAACATCACCTGCCTTTCAGGATCTACGGCAATGCCGCCCCAATTGAAAACACCAAAGTTGCCCGGGTACACAATAGTGCCTTGCTCTGAAGGTGGCGTGTACTGACCTTCATAACGCAGAGACCGGAACTTGATACGGCAAATCATCTGATCCACTGCACTTGCACCCCACATATCCGCTTCGGTCAATTCGGGAGGTCGGAAGTTAAGGCCCGAAATGGGCTGCATGTCTGAAGCGTAGTCGCCCTCGATGGTGCCTTGGGGTGCCTTTTGCTCAGTCACAGGAATGATTGGTTCACCGGTTTCCCGGTTCAGAACATAAACATCACCCTGCTTTGTTGGAACCACGAGTGCTGGCTCTTTGCCGTTTTCAGTGTCCAGATCCACAAGGCTTGGCTGTGCCGGTGTATCCATGTCCCACAAGTCGTGGTGCACAAACTGCTGAACCCATGCAACCTCACCTGTTTCGAGACTCAGCGCTACAACGGATGAGGCAAATTTTTCATCATTTTCAGAGCGGTACATACCGAGCTGATCCGGCACCCGGTTGCCCATGGGAAAGTAAATTAACCCAAGCTCCTCATCTGCACTGGCCACTGCCCAACTGTTGGGGGAGCTTTTACTGTAGGTTTCATTGTCTTCTATGGGGTCTGTATTCTCAGGATGACCCGGATCCCAGTTCCATTCCAGCTCACCGGTTTTGACGTCGTACGCGCGAATCACGCCTGAGGGCGAGTCAATATCGTAGTTATCGTTAACGGCCCCTGCTACTACGATCAAACCGTTAGCGATCACCGGCGGCGACGTTGAATAATAAAAACCGTCCTGCTTGAACGGCATGTTATGCAGCAGATCGAGCGAGCCATCTTCGGCAAACCCACTGCAGCGGGCACCTGTTTTCGGGTCTACCGCTAATAAACGCGCATCAGATGTAGGCATGAATATTTGGGCGTCGCACTGAACGCTGGCAAGATTTTCTGCAGGCTCGCTAACTGATTGAACCTCTATCGCATTTGCATCGCCTTCCGATGGCGGCAGATATGACACACCGCGACACGTCTGATGTTGGCGCTGGCTTTCCATCGGAACCTTTGCATCATAAACCCACTGCTTCTTGCCAGTATCTGCATCCAACGCCACTAACCAATTATGCGGTGTACACAAAAACAGGGTGTTACCTACCTTTAAAGGGGTTGCTTCATAGGTAATCTCTCCCACGTCGTCAGGCCCCTGCAAATCGCCGGTTTGATACTCCCAGGCTTTTTCGAGTTTGCCGGCATTCTCCGGAGTAATCTGGTCCAACGGCGAATAACGCTGCCCCAGATTGCTTCGGCCGTATGCGTGCCAGCTTTCATCGGCAATATTTCCCATATTGGGATCGGCAGACACGGTGTCCGGATTAAGCAGGCCATCAACTCGATGCTGATCAAAGGCAAGGCTTGATAACGTAATAACACCAACCACGACCCAGACCGGGAAAAGAGCCATCACACCACCCCGCTGAGCCGGCGGCCCGGGAAATAAAAGCGGTATGGCCAGCAGTAAAAACAAGCCTAGCCGCGTGGCCAATGGCCACCAGTCCAGGCTGGATTCCCACAATGCCCATGCCGCAGTGCCCGCCAAAAATATCCCATAAACCCAGCGGGCAATCGGCCTGCGTCCATTAGCCGTAACGCCGGCCACGATCAGCGCTATGCCTGCAATCGTGTAATAAAGGCTCCCGCCCAGTGACAAAAGCCAAAGGCCGCCGCCAAATAGAACCACACCGAGTAGTAGAAAAATAACTGAGAATACGATCATCCATAAGCTCCATAGTTAGCTAGCTTTCTATATAATGCGGGTAGCTTATCCTCGCAAAAGTACTCTGCACAAGTACGGCGCGTGCACACCGCCTTTCTTCCCGGCTTGACTGGTAATAATTATATGGGTGGCTTCACCGTGTCGATGTGAATTAACTATAGTAAAACACTATCAAATATCCAGATGGAAATAGCCCCCACCCCCGGGTTTTCATTAG
>NZ_JBQDCO010000085.1:0-5298 GCF_052091845.1 Marinobacter sp.
GCGAAACAACCGATGGTCACCGGGTACCGCTGCTGGTAAATACCGGGCTGATGACGGATGTAGTACGCTCATTGACCCACGGGGCCGAAGGCATAGGTCTGTACCGCACCGAAGTGCCATTCATGATCAAAGATCGCTTTCCGTCGGAGCAAGAGCAACGTCAGTACTACCGAGAGCAATTGGAGGCGTTTGCGCCCAACCCGGTCACCATGCGCACCCTGGATATCGGCGGTGACAAATCTCTGGCCTACTTCCCCATTGAAGAAGAAAACCCGTTTTTGGGTTGGCGCGGTATTCGGGTTACGTTGGATCACCCTGAAATTTTTCTGGTACAAGTACGGGCCATGTTGAAAGCCAGCGAAGGTTTGAACAACCTGCAAATCATGCTGCCCATGATCAGCAATATCTCCGAAGTGGAAGAATCCCTGCACCTGGTATACCGGGTGTACCACGAGGTGAGGGAAGAAGGTTTTGATATCCACATGCCCAAGGTAGGCGTGATGATTGAGATACCCGCCGCGGTGTACCAGATTCGTGAGCTGGCGGATCGCGTGGATTTCCTTTCCGTTGGCTCAAACGATTTAACCCAGTATTTGCTGGCGGTAGATCGTAATAATCCCCGTGTTGCTCAGCTTTACCACTCATACCACCCAGCCGTGCTGCAGGCTTTGGTGCGTATTGCTCAAGACGCCCATGCCGTGGGTAAACCCTTGGGTATATGCGGTGAATTAGCCGGGGACCCGGGCGGCGCGCTATTGCTGATGGCTATGGGCTACGATTCTTTATCCATGAACGCAGCCAGCCTGCCAAAAGTTAAATCTGTTATTCGCAGTGTCAGTAAAGAGTGGGCCGTACAGCTTCTGAAAGATGTACTGCTGTTGGATTCGCCCCACGTGATCAAAAGCTGTGTGGACCTCGCGCTACGTAACGCAGGCTTTGGGCGTTACCTGCGGCCCAGCAAAACCACCACAACAGCACTTGTGGGAAAGGCTGCTTCCTGAGAATGTCATGTCAGGCAGGCTTGCAAATCTAGGGTGCGTACTCTAAACCGGGTTGTTACCTTGTTAGCCAGACAGTTCAGAGTGTTAGCTCTGGCTATTTATCCGGAAAAGGAAAGGCTATGACAACGCCAACCGATCTGAAACCTACTCCACGCATTGGGCTCGCGCTCGGTGGGGGCGGCCCTTTGGGTGGCATCTATGAGATTGGCGCACTTCGGGCGCTGGATGAAGCCCTGGATGGCCTGGATTTCAACAGTCTTGATGTGTATGTGGGCGTTAATACCGGCTCATTTGTGGCGGCCAATCTTGCCAACCAGATGACGACAGCACAACTGTGTCGGATTTTTGTTCGCAATGAAGCCGAGGTCCATCCTTTTCACCCAGATGTATTTTTTCGCCCAGCGTTGAAAGAAATGGGTAGTCGGCTGCTAGCCGTACCCGGGCTACTTTCTACCGCCGTTCGCCGCTTTGTGAGCAACCCTTACGATCAGAGCCTGCTGGAGGCTATGACCATATTGGCGCAGGCCGCGCCGGCGGGGCTTTTTGATAACGAAGGGCTGCATGAGTACCTGAAACGTGCATTTTCCATGCTTGGGCGCTCAAACGATTTCCGACAGTTGAAACGCAGCCTTTACATTGTGGCTGCAGACGTCGAAAGCACCGAAGCTGTGTGTTTTGGCGCGCCTGGCTTTGATCACGTGCCTATATCCAAGGCCATACAGGCAAGTACGGCATCGCCTGGTCTGTACGTGCCGGTTGATATCGACGGCCGCTATTATGTAGACGGAACACTGCGCAAAGGCCTGCACGCTTCGGTGGCATTTGAAGACGGCGCCGATCTGGTTTTTGCGGTAAACCCCCAGGTGCCAATTGATGCCAGCGCCGCCGTTAGGGCTGGCACCATGGCCCCGGGCGAGTTAACTCGCTCGGGTATGCCCAACCTGCTGTCACAGATGTTCCGCACAATGGTGTATTCACGCATGCAGTCGGGGGTCGCCCATTACGCGACAGATTACCCTGATAAGGACCTTCTCTTGTTTGAACCCACAAGAGACGACGCCATGCTGTTTTTCTCCAACGTATTCAGCTTCCAGTCGCGCAGAATGGTGTGTGAGCACGCTTATCAAATGACCCGCCGGGACCTGCTGAATCGGGCTGATGAGTTAGAGCCCAAACTGTTGAAGTACGGAATAAAGCTGCGCCGAGACCGCCTGGAGGATGAGCAGCGCACCATCAGCACCAGCCTGTATGGCGAAATGCTGCCACTGTATGTGGCCAAGAGCCGGCAGAAAAAAACAGGGAAGGGCAAGCTTGCCACGGGGCTGGGAAACGTCACCCAGCTGTTTTCAAAAGCAGAGTAAACAAAAGGCCAGGCGCATAGTCAACGCCTGGCCGTTGGGTTTTCATTACCTCTCTGAAGATCAGAGAATGTAGCGGCTCAGGTCTTCGTCTTCCGACAATTCGCCAAGCTTCTCATTCACGTAATCGGCCGTTACTTCAAACGCTTCCGTTACGTTATCTCCGGCATCAAACGTCAAGCTTTCCAGCAAGCGTTCCAGAACCGTATGCAGGCGCCGGGCACCGATGTTTTCGGTGGTGGAGTTCACCTTCCAGGAGATTTCAGCAATGCGGGTGATGGCTTCGTCGTTAAACGTTAGCTTAACGCCCTCGGTAGCCATCAGCGCCTCATATTGTTGAACTAACGAAGCGTCTGGCTCGGTCAGAATACGCTTGAAATCATCCGGTGTGAGCGCCTGTAGCTCTACACGGATGGGCAAACGGCCCTGAAGCTCGGGAATAAGATCCGATGGCTTCGACAGGTGGAACGCCCCGGAGGCAATAAACAGAATGTGATCCGTGCGCACCGAGCCGTATTTTGTGCTCACCGTGCTGCCTTCAATGAGCGGCAGAAGATCTCGCTGGACCCCTTCCCGGGATACGTCCGATGAGGTGTTTTCCGAACGCTTGGCTACCTTGTCAATTTCATCGAGAAACACAATGCCATTCTGTTCCACGGCAAGAATCGCCTTTTGCTTGATCGATTCCTCGTTGACCAACTTGGCCGCTTCCTCTTCCTTTGCCCGCTTGAGGGCATCAGAAACCTTCATCTTGCGGGGTTTGGATTTTTCCGAGGCCATGTTCGAGAACATGCTTTGCAGCTGGTTGGTCATTTCCTCCATGCCTGGCGGCGCCATGATCTCAACGCCGGCACCGGAATTGCTCAGATCAATCTCGATTTCCTTGTCGTCCAGCTCACCTTCACGCAGCTTTTTGCGAAACATCTGTCGTGTGGACGAATCCTCGGTCGGCTTCTGGCTGTCTTCGTTAAAGCTTCTGGCTGGCGGAATCAAGGCATCCAGAATGCGCTCTTCCGCGGCATCCATGGCGCTTTCTTCATGGCGCTTCATTTCCTGAACGCGCAGCATTTTGACGGCCATATCTGCAAGATCGCGAATAATGGATTCCACATCGCGGCCTACATAGCCCACCTCGGTGAACTTGGTGGCTTCTACCTTGAGAAAAGGCGCATCGGCCAGTTTGGCCAGGCGACGGGCAATTTCTGTTTTACCCACACCGGTGGGGCCGATCATCAGAATGTTCTTCGGCGTAATCTCATCACGAAGCGTGCTGTCCAGTTGCATGCGGCGCCAGCGGTTTCTTAACGCGATTGCTACTGCACGCTTGGCCTCTTGCTGGCCCACGATGTGTTTGTCGAGTTCGTGGACAATCTCTCGGGGAGTCATTGCAGACATGTGTGCTCCGGATCAATCGTTTTTGGAGGATGGCTCGTTGGCGCTTGCACCGATGGAAAGCGTTTCAAGGGTGCGGTTGTGGTTCGTGTAAATGCAGATGTCGGCCGCTATATCCAGGCCTTTTTCCACAATTTCATGGGCCGAAAGTTCTGTGTTCTCAAGCAGCGCCCGGGCAGATGACTGGGCGAACGGACCACCAGAGCCAATGGCAATCAAGCCCTCTTCGGGTTCGATTACGTCGCCATTACCGGTAATAATTAAAGACGCGGTTTCATCCGCCACCGCAAGAAGCGCTTCCAGCCGTCGCAAGGCTCTGTCCGTTCGCCAGTCTTTGGCAAGTTCAACGGCCGCCCTCGTAAGATTGCCTTCGTATTTTTCAAGCTGGGCTTCAAAGCGCTCAAATAGCGTAAAAGCATCAGCGGTGCCGCCGGCAAAGCCGGCAACCACTTTGCCATTGTAAAGGCGGCGAACCTTGCGGGCATTGCCCTTCATAACAGTATTGCCCAGAGAAACCTGGCCGTCGCCTCCCATGGCAACTTCGTCATCGCGTCTGACGGAAAGTATGGTAGTCATTAGGGCTCCAATTGCCTGATAAAAATCGGTATTGGCCATTTATGGAGGCAGGATAAAAGAATTCAAGTGCCTACGGAGAGGAGGCTGCCGGGTGGGGCTTTCCAAAACCGTGCGGAGCCATGGATGGCGGAGCCGAGCGTACAGGGATGTATTTACAGCGTGTTTTGGAAAGCCCCACCCGGCAGACTCCGGTTGTGCGCGGGGTAGCTATTCTTTCTTTGGAATTTTCCGGGCAAGCGGCTGAATGTTAATAGACACAAGCTTGTCCACGGCCGAGCTCATTTTGCTCCGTGAAGTAAACGGCCCTACATTTACGCGGTACCAAACAGTGCCACTATCGAGTTCGATGTGCTGTACAGAGGCCCGCAGGCCCTGGAAAGCAATCTGAGCCCTTTGGCGCTCCGCATCCTCTTTACTGCGAAAAGAACCAGACTGCACGATATAATCGTAGTTCTGCTTTGATGGGCCGGGGGTGTACTCATCTACCTTCGGCGGCACAACTTCCGATTCCGGTAGCATGTCGTAAAAACGAAAGCCGGGTTTTTTCTCTTGCTGCTTTGCTGTTTTTTCTGCCGGTTGTGGCGCCGATTTTTCGGCCGCCGGTTTTGGTTGTGGCCCGGCGCTGGGTGGTACAGAGTTCAGGTATACAATAAATCCGATAAACCCACCGACCGTGGCCAAAGATAAAATCCACTTCAAGGACAGGCCTCCACGCTGGGAACGAGCCGGTGCCGCAGGCTTGGTGCGTTTTTTAGGCGCACGTGTTGCCTTGGCGGGTTTTCTCTTGGAGGTAGCAGACGGCGAGGCCGACCGCTTTTTGCGGGCATAATCCTGGGCCATTGTTGCTATTTACATCTCTTCTGGTGCGCTAACGCTTAATAAATCAAGCCCGTTGTCGATTACCTGGCGTACAGCCAGGTAAAGGCTTACACGGGCATCACGTACGGCGGTGTCTTCAATCAGCACTTTGT
>NZ_JBQDCO010000086.1:0-5157 GCF_052091845.1 Marinobacter sp.
GCTTTCTGCCTTGGCCTGCGACGCTTGTTGGGACACTATGAGAAATTCAGGCTAGGTCGAGATGATCATCATGAACCCACACAGGTTGCGCCAAGCGGCTGTCCAACCGCTGATTGAACGGCGCGGTTACTTCCGTATCGTTTCGAAGCTGCTCGGCGAGCTTGGACACGTAGTCGTCAGGTGCATCTTCTGGAAATGAAAAAATCTGCAGCCCGCCTACGTGCATGGGTTGCTGGCGCTTCTCAAGCCAGAGAAAAAGCTGGTCGGTAGGGCTCAGAGGCTTCACGGGCGGGCTCCTTTTTATGATTGTTTAACTGATCTTACATCAGGTCGCCCGCGAGTGATTGGCCTTTGGTAGCTTCCGCCCCGTCAATATCGGTTGATTGAACCTCCCTCAGGGTTAGGCTGCCACAGCCTCTTGCTGTGTTTCTCTTGTTCCCAAAAGGATCCGATTTCCATCGAGAAGCACAGAGTAGGTTTTGACCCTAACCGATTCATCTTCCAAACAGACACCGGTTTTCAGGTTGAAGTGTTGTTTGTATAACGGAGAGGCGACGATTGGTTCTCCCCCTAAATCCCCAGTGATGCCGCGAGCCAGAACATTCGCGCCGCTGAACGGATCTTTATGGCTGATGGCAACGAGTGCTGGTAGCCGGTGCGGCAGGTAAAACACGGCCACCGGACCCTCTTCCGTCCAGACCGCAATTCCCGACTCCGGCACCAGATCATCAACGGTACAAATGGTGTTCCAAAAGGTACGAGTTTTCATCTGTATTCTCCTTAGCTTTCCGTCTTCAGTTTTTCGATATTCGCGAGTTCGGTGAGCGAGGGGTGCGGGGTACTTTTCCGCCGGGAAAAAGATGTCTGAGCGCAGCGAGTTATTTTTCCCAGAGGAAAAGTACCCCGTGCCCCTTGCGCCATCCCAGAATCCGGAAGGCTACACAGACTCCAAAACAGGCCGTCTCTGTCCCCGCTCAGTCGTCCACTGCTGCACAGGATCTTTCTGCTCTGGCAGGTTCACAAACTCACGGAACCGCTTGCGCTTCTCAGGATCTTCTACAGCCGTTTTCCACTCACACTGGTACGTATCTGCAATGCTGTTCATGTGCTCCTCAAGCTCGGCACAAATACTCAGGCTATCCTCAAGCACCACCTGTTTCAGATAATCCAGACCGCCCTCTAGATTCTCCATCCAGACACTCGTGCGCTGCAGCCGGTCGGCCGTGCGCACATAGAACATCACCACCCGATCAATGGTTCGGATCAGCTCCTCGTCAGATAGATCGGTTGCAAACAAATCGGCGTGGCGTGGGCGCATGCCGCCATTACCGCAGACATACAGGTTCCACCCATTCTCAGTGGCGATCACGCCAAAATCCTTACTCTGAGCCTCGGCGCACTCTCGCGTGCAGCCAGACACAGCCATTTTTACCTTATGCGGCGCCCGCAGACCCTTGTAGCGATTCTCCAGAACGATCGCCATGCCCACACTGTCCTGCACGCCATAGCGGCACCAGGTATTGCCAACGCAGGACTTAACCGTGCGCAGGGACTTTCCGTAGGCATGACCGGTCTCGAAACCGGCGGCAATGAGCTTCTCCCAGATCTCTGGCAGTTCGCTCAGCGTAGCGCCAAACAGATCAACCCTCTGACCGCCCGTGATCTTGGTGTAGAGGTCGTACTCTTTGGCTACTTCGCCCAGCACAATCAGCTTGTCGGGCGTAATCTCACCGCCGGGAATGCGCGGCACAATGGAATAGGTGCCGTTCTTCTGCATATTGGCCATGAAGGTGTCGTTGGTGTCCTGAAGTGGCACGTGATCGGTGGCCAGAATGTGTTCGTTCCAGCAGGTCGCCAGAATTGAGCCGACGGCCGGCTTGCAGATATCACAGCCCTGCCCCTTACCGTGCTGGCTAATCAGGGTGCGGAAGGTGCGGATGCCGTTGACTTTGACCAAGTGAAACAATTCCTGACGGCTGTACGGGAAGTGCTCGCACAAGTCTTTGTTGACCGCCACACCGCGTTTTTCCAACTCGTTATCAACCAGGTTTTTGAGTAGCGAGGTACAGCCGCCGCAACCGGTGCTGGCTTTGGTTTCGGCTTTGACGCTGGGGAGGTCAACGCAGCCAGCATCAATCGCGCAGCAAATATCGCCCTTAGTGACATTGTGGCAAGAACAAATGGATGCGGTTTCAGGAAGCGCATCGGGGCCCAGTGCCGGGGCTCCGCCTTGATTCTCCGGCAGTATCAGGGTCTCGGGATTGTGTGGCAGTGTTATGCCGTTCAGGGCGTACTGCAGAAGACTATCGTAGTGGCTGTTATCGCCCACAAGAATGGCACCTAGCAGCGTTTTGCCATCTTCGCTGACCACCATGCGGCGATAGTGGCCGGCCTGCTCATCGTTAAAGCGTATGTTGCGGGCACCGGGTGTCTGGCCGTGGGCGTCGCCAATGGAGCCTACATCCACTCCCAGCAGCTTTAGCTTGGTGCTCATGTCGGCGCCGGTAAAGGCGGCATCACGATCGCCGTTCAGAACCGCCGCCAAGGTGCGGGCCATGGTATAGCCGGGAGCGACCAAGCCGAAGATCTTCTGGTTCCAGAGCGCACACTCGCCAATGGCATGAATGTGTGGGTCCGACGTGGTGCACTGATCATTGACGACGATGCCGCCACGTTCACCGACACTCAGCCCACTTGCTCGCGCGAGTGTATCCTGCGGGCGAATACCGGCTGAAAAGACGATCAGGTCGGTTTCCAGGTGACTGTCATCGCCGAAGTTCATGCGAATGCGAGCATTTTCGCCTTCCACGATAGAGGTGGTGGCTTTTTCGGTATGCACTTGAACGCCCAGTTCTTCAATTTTGTGACGCAGCAGCGCTCCGCCATCGGTATCCAATTGCACTGGCATTAGGCGAGGTGCGAACTCTACTACGTGGGCCTGCAGGCCAAGACTCTTGAGGGCATTGGCGGCTTCCAAGCCAAGTAGACCGCCACCCACAACTACCCCAGACTTGCCTTTCTGGGCGCTGTGGCGAATGGCGTCAAGGTCTTCCAGCGTCCGGTATACGAAACAGTGAGGATGCTCCCGGCCCTCAATCGGCGGTACGAAAGGGAAGGAGCCGGTTGCCAGCACCAGTTCGTCATAGCCATAGTCGCCCTTCGGCGTGGTGACATTACGCTGATCAGGGTTCAAGGCCGTTACCTGTTCATGCAACCGTAGCTGAATACCGTGTTCTGAGTACCAGTCTGCGGTGCCCATCGCGAGATCTGAGTGCGTTGAGCCGGTGAAGTATTCCGACAAATGAACGCGATCGTAGGCTCGCTGCTTTTCTTCACCGAAGACCAGAATGTCATAGCCCGACGCAGCCGGGCTGGCAACGAACTGCTCTAGAAAGTGATGGCCTACCATGCCGTTGCCAATCACGATTAGGGTTTTATTGCTCATGGTGATGTCCTCTTTCATGGGCAGCGGTTCAAGCTGCTGCTTCGCAATACGGTTTGCCAAAGGGCAATTGGGCTCGAAACGATTGAATGTCGACGTTGTCGTTAATCAACGCCTGGTACCAAGGACCCTGGCTGGTATTCCCCATTAGAATGGCGCCGACCAGCCGGTTGTCGCGAACCAGAAGGTGGTTGTAGCCGCCGGTTGTAATGTCTTGCGAGATCAGGGATTCGGTATGCTCATCGGGTGCCTGAAGCCCACAGGAAAAAACAGGTATGCCGCCAATTTTGAGCCGGGTGGCGGTTTCAGATGGCTGGTAGGCCGCGCCCTTGGTTGTTCCTGCAAGCACGCACGCCAGAGTTTTCGCCTGCTGATAACCCGGCTCCACAAGCCCAAAAGTTTCGCCATTGAACTCACAGCACTCGCCCAGGGCGAATATGTGTGGATTGCTGGTTTGCAATTGCGAGTTGACTTGAATGCCCCGCCCACACGCCAGTCCGGCGTTTTGCGCCAGTTCACGGTTGGGTGTAATGCCGGTGGCGATGACAATTAGATCCGTAGTAATCAGCGTCTGGTCATTCAGTTGAATGGCGCGGACGCTCTCTTGCCCCAGCACTTGGATTGGTGACGTTGATGTCAGAATTTTGAGACCGCGACCGGTCAGTGCGTCAGATAGAAGCTTGCCACTTTCTGGGTCTAGCTGCCGATTCAAGAGGTGGCCGCTTCGATGCAGTAGGGTGACATCCATGCCACGGCGCAGAAGCCCTTCCGCCGCTTCAAGCCCCAGAAAACCGCCGCCGACTACGACTGCCCGCTGCTGACTTTGGCTCAACTCAATTAGGGCGCGGGTGTCGTTGAGATCCCGAAAGTTCATAACGCCGTTTAGCTCTTCCCCGGGAATCCCTAAGCGGGCTGGGCTAGCACCGGTTGCGATAACCAGCGTGCTATAGCTGTACACTTTGCCAGTGCTTGTGGTCACCGTACTGTTGTGGGGTGCTATTGCACGAACCGCTTCACTTTGATGAACCTGAATACCGTGGCGGGCAAACCAAGCGTCCGGCTTCAGGGGCAGGCTTTCTTCATCGGTTTCTCCACTGAGCAGAGCTGAAAGCTGAACTCGGTTGTATGCCGCAGCTGTTTCACCGTTAAACACAATGATGTTCCGGTAGGGTATTGATGCTTTGTTCACCAACTCTTCAAGGAATCGCTGCGCTACCATTCCGTGGCCACAGACGATCAATGTGTCTTTCGTTCTTTGGATCATCTTTGCACCTCCACCCCGTTTAGAACCAAAAAAGCCGGAGCATCTCGTCCGTTAAAGGAGTTGATGGTCCGGCGCCAATGCCAATATCAGTGATCTGGTACCCAGCCGAATTCGTGGCTGGGAAGGTTAGTCTTGAATTGTATAAAGCTATGTTCGTGCCAATTCTAAAATCTTTTTAAAATCAGATATTTGTTGTTGATGGCGCGCGTGCTGCTTAGGTGTACGGCTTTTTTTGCACTTTGGCGGTGCAGGTTGCACGACTTTGATGCTTTTTTTGCTGGCGCGGTAATTGCTGGACTCACCGGTAACACAAGAGTGAGGCAACATCCGGAGCTTTGAAATGGACCACAGTAAACATCAAGGTAATTCTGCCCACCCCTCGGCTGAGGAGTATTTTGTAGTGGCATAGTTAATTTGGCCAGCTGGTTTTGAGTGTATGATCACTCCGAGA
>NZ_JBQDCO010000087.1:0-4900 GCF_052091845.1 Marinobacter sp.
CTGTCGACGTTACTTTTGAAGCAACCTACTCCGTATTTCGATTGGCAGGGTGAGATAGCTACCATAGAGCAACGTTTACTAGAAAAATCATTGAATTGGCCATCCCCGCACCTCAATTCGGTATTTTCTGGTCATCATGAGCGCATTTCACATCCCAGAACGCCTTCAGGCAACAAAGGACTTTTAGAAACTGGTTCATTACAACGTTGGGCAGACAGGGTACTAGCAAAGATGGTGTGAGACAGAGAGGGAAATTATTGCCATGAAATCGTTCGCGAGTCGACGAATATTTTGATTTAGTCATGTAATCTACCACGGAATTAGGAGGAACCATTTTGTCATAAAATTTCTTACCAACTGAGTTGAAACGCGAACCTGCAAGCTTGCGTGGCGGTGCTGTATCGCTTAAGCGCCGAATGGAAAAGCACCTTGCGAAGTGGTGGTTTTTTTGGCTTTGAATAACAAGGGGATCAGCGTAAGTGCTGTGTCTAAACGACTAAATAAAAGTAATAGAGGATCATGCCTATGTCAGGTTCCGGCGGTAGCAGTCACTACAGTCAATACAGTGGCGATGGCTCTGCAGACACATGCGAAAAACTAAACTTCACAACCCAACTCGCATCTCCGAAAGAAGAGGTTGTCGAGCAGTTAGAAGTTGGTGACCTTCTCGATATTATTTCTGGCCAGCAAAATGGCCAATCTGTCGTGCAGGCGGTTTGGAGAGGGCAGGTAGCAGGAGGGGTTGCTGATCAACGATTGCAACAGCTCCGTCATTGTTTAACAGAAGGGTTCACATACGAGGCTTTGGTGCTTAGCGTCGACAATGGCCAGGTTCGGATACGTATCTCCTCCACGGATAACAATTAAGTAGGGCTGTGACTATGATCGCTGTTGTTGGCGGAGTCTATCGAGAGAAGTGTATTCACCCAGGTTGGGATGAGATCTATGGATCTGCAGGGCGCGCAGCGACTGCAATCGCCAGGATGGGCGGGGCTGTCGAGTTACACAGTTATTTTGAAAGCACGGCCCTTTACGTGATGCAAGATAGGGCTGCGCTTGAAGGCTTTCAGTTGGCAGCAACCGAAGTCGGGCAAGGTGTAACGTTCGACTATATACATGGATTATCCACCCCTATTATTCACCAGCCTGCGAGCCAGTACGAACCGCTCAACATATCGAAAGAGCATGTGCTTCGCTTCGGCATGATCGAAGGTACGGCAGTCGTTAACTGCGATTACGCAGTTTATGATCCGCAAAATGCGCATAATCCCGAAGCTTTCATCGCCAATGGCTCGACGGCTAAGCACTTGGCTTTGGTGCTCAATCGTCATGAAGCACACGGTATCTGTGCCAGCCCTTGCGAAGAGCCAGAAGAGCTTGCTCGGCAACTTGCCGATCAAAGTGGCGCTGACGTCGTGATTATAAAAATGGGGCCTCAAGGCGCCCTGGTATATGACAAGGGGGCATGTTCGACCGTGCCTGCCTACCGGACTACACATGTGTGGAAGATCGGATCGGGCGATACGTTTGCAGCTCATTTTGCGTATGCGTGGATGGAAGAAGGGCGCTCGCCTCAGGAGGCCGCAAGTATCGCTTCGCGTGCCACTGCTTTTTACTGCGAATCTCGGGGGTATCCAAGCCGAAAGCTCTTGGATAGGTTCGACCCTAAACCATTGTGTGCCTCTGAGTGCTATCGGAGTGGCTACCAGCCTAGGGTTTACTTGGCAGGCCCGTTCTTCACGCTGGCCCAGCTATGGATGATTCACGAGGCCCGGAAAGATCTAAGTGATATGGGGCTGAGTGTGTTTTCCCCTTACCACGATGTCGGTTGTGGTTCGGCTGACGATGTTGTCGAGAAGGATCTTCAGGGTATCCGTGATTGTGACCTGATCTTCGCGATCGGTGACGGTTTGGATGCCGGCACGATTTATGAAATAGGTTTTGCTAGAGCACTGGGCAAGCCTGTGGTTCTGTATTCAGAGAATGAGTCCACCGAAGACAAAAAAATGATGGCAGGGTCTGCTTGCCGGATTTCCGACGATTATGTTTCTGCGATCTATCAAGCCGTCTGGGAGGCGGCAGCGCTATGAAAGTCGCTTTGTTGCTCTCTGGCGGAATGGACTCACTCTCGCTTGCCTGGTGGAAGCGCCCTGATCTGGCCATCACGTTGAATTACGGACAGCTTGCGGCGAAGGCAGAGATTGCAGCGTCTCAAGCTATCTGTGATCGACTGAGAATCCCACATCACGTACTCAAAATTGATTGCCGCTCTCTGGGGTCTGGGGATATGGCTGGCAGTTCCGCTGATGGCTTGGCACCGGCATCGGATTGGTGGCCGTATCGGAATCAGATGTTGGTTACCCTTGCGGCTATGAAGGCGATATCGTTTGGTGTCACGCATTTATGGTTGGGAACCGTCAAATCTGATGGGTTCCATCGAGATGGAACGCCTGAGTTTATGAGCGCTATCAGTCAACTTATGTCACTACAGGAAGGGGGCTTGCTTGTTGAGGCACCTGCTATAGGTTTTACGACGGCCGAACTGATCCGTATATCGGACATACCATCAGACAGCTTGGCGTGGGCGCATAGTTGCCATAAGGCCGATGTGCCCTGTGGTAACTGCCGTGGCTGTAATAAGTATTTCGAAGTGTTCGAGGAAGTCGGCTATGAGTTGGATCGACTTAGGTAATCCCGCCCCCAAGAACGCAAGCGAGCCGTACACCCTGTTTAAATGGAAAACGGGCGACGTTCAACGGCTACCAGCAGGAGGGCAGCGCCCCACACCAGAGCTGCTTGAGGTTCTTCAGCAACGACGTACCGGGAGGTATTTTGGGGAGCTTGACGAGGGTGAGTTTGCAGAATTTCTTTGGCATGCATGTCGCAGTCGCTATACCTGGGCATCCGGAATGGGGTTTGAGTTAGAGCATCGAGCTGCGCCATCTGCTGGCGCTATCCATCCTATTCATTTGGTAATCAATCGTCCTGGAGATGCGCGCTGGTGGCTGTATGAGCCTCGCGGACACATGCTCATTGAATTGCCCGCGGCATCTGAGACCTTGAAGGAGCTTCGTGACCACAGCAATGAAGTCTTGGATGCTCCCGGTGCAGTACGATTCCTCCTGTTAGCGGAACCAGGAAAGACTTTCGCTAAATACTCAGAGGGTAGTAGTTTGATCTGGCGCGATGCAGGGGCATTGCTTGGAATCATGTCACTGACAGCACAGGGTTTGGGTCTTAACTTCTGCCCACTTGGTATTACGGGCGAGCCCTGGGCAAGCTCTCTAGCCAATCAGCGTGAGTTGGTTGGTGTGGGCCTGGCGCTTCTTGGGTCTGCTAGGTGTTCCGCGCTTGGGTGAAGTCTGTCCCATCCCCAAGATGCTGTGTATCGTTCTCTGAGAGGACATCATCTCTAGCCAAATCAGTGCGTCAAGTTCTGACGCTCGTACACCGAGGGCTTCGCTGAAGCGTAAAAACTGTTCCTCCAGTTCGAGATAGTGGCGCTCAACGGTTAGGTTTTCCTGAAAAAATTTGCCCAGCAGTCCAGCTCGTAAAATATGGATATCAAGAATGGCAACATCATCCGCGTCTAACCAGTTTCGCGCTACCCAGGAAGCTGTTTTGTAGCCGATTCCAGAGATGGCTAGCAACCAGTTGCGCAGCGCTTTGCCAGAATCCAGTGGAGGGTCTTCCGAATGCAGCTTTTGAAGCGCGGCTGCAAGATAGCGCGCTTTCTGTTTGGCGAACCGGTACCGGATAGATCGGCCATCCACCGACAATGGTTCATATAGCCACTCCAAGAGAACCTCTTCTGAAGGTGGTGCGTCGGAGAATGCACCTTTTCGCTTCACATGATGAAATGCAGCCAATCCGACGCTCGCTGGAATTCCGTGGCCACCTAGCAGGCAGGCGCCTACCTCTTCTTTCAGGGTCGCTCCAAGCTTGTAGTCGATACGATTGCTTTGCAGTCGTCGAGCGTAGACTTGATATGCCCAGTAGGCAGGCGTTGGAAACGCCTCAATTGGGCCCCATGGCACACCCGGAAGCACCTCAGTGTCTGGCGCCGGGAACTCGATATTAAACACTGCCCTTTCGAGAAAAATAGCGCCGCACTGCATTAGGGAGCCCTCTGTGTAGTTTCGTAATTTTCTTGCATCCATTGCAGTAAATCGTAGCGCTCCGCCGGAGCCATGCGGTCAATGCGAGAACGGAGTCGAGCTTGTCGACGCTGAATGGTCTGGCGATCACGATAGTTGTCACCGAGATAGCGCGTGTCATGCAGCCGGCCTTTAGGCTGGAAGTTCATCCAAACAGTCTCTTCGCGGACGTCAACGTGTGTTTTGGCCGGGAAGCTCGCCTTTTTCCACCCGGCCAGCTCAGTCTCATAAAGCTCACTGGCATATCCTGAGATCATGATGTTGCAGGGCAGTGTGGTGAGAAGGCGCAGGAGGCGCAGATGATCGTCACAAGAATAGTCGTAGCGGTAAACTTTTTTGCGACGGCGTGTTTCTGGAACGTAAGGAGGATCAACATAAAGCAGCTCATCGCCCCGAAAGTCGTATTTCTGCAAGAACTCCAAAGCGTCTGTTTCGTGTAAAGCACAAACATCTGGATACTCGGCGCGCCACCGTTCTATTACTTTAGGATCCAGGTCTAGACCGATGTTTCGAGTCGCAGGTTTTTTATGGCGCATAACGGCACCACCGCCTAGATGGGATTCGATATAGGTGTGATGCGGAGGCATCAGATTGATCAAGCGCTGATAGCACTTGCCTTTTCCGCCAGGATATCTCATGCCTTGAGTATCGTCAGAAATGACGATGATGTCAATCAGCTTGCCGGTTACATGTAGTTGCTGGTTGGCGTGGTGTTAAAGGCATCTGACTTTGTCATTGCCTAG
>NZ_JBQDCO010000088.1:0-4638 GCF_052091845.1 Marinobacter sp.
GGCGTCTGCCAGCGCTTCCAATCGGGCTTCACGCCGGGCGATTTCGGCGGGGATAGAGATATTTGAGAAGTGGTGTTCATCCTGCCATGACAGGGGAGATGACTATCCGGGTACCATTGCGTTAGGCGCACGCTACAAGGGGGAGGTTCCGGCTGCTCTGGAGGATCGTACTGATCTGACTGCGTCGACTATTGAATACTTTGTGCGCAATGGTATTTCTGTGATGCCGTTTTTTCGTAAAACGGAGATTAGCGACAGGGAACTACAGAAGCTGAGCACTTACCTCACTGAAAAAGAGCATTAGTGTTGTCGCGGAGAATAGCTTCGGTCCTTACTTTCTGGCACCTGGTCCGGGTGCTTTTTAGATTGTAAGGATTCGAACTTGAGGCCTTCGTTTCCGTAAGGTACTTGCCTTAGATGATTGCAGGTAGCGAGCAATCAACTTAAAGATATGTATTTCAAATGGTTGGGTGTAGTTTCCCCCGATAAGCCGGACACCACCTCATTCGTTTGATGTCAGTTGTGCCCGGTGCTCCCAGGGGGATTTCATTTTAAGCCGCTTTTTGCGGCTGGTTGCGATTATAGTCTTTTATCTATTCCGGCATCCCGGCCACGACAGAGGTGCTTGCTCAAAACACGTCTGCCGCGCAGACTCCTAGCCTCTGAGTTTAGCCGCAATTTTGGCGACATATTCGCCTTGGTGGCGGGCAATGCCCAGTTCACGCTCGTCCGGCTGGCGTGAGCCATCACCAGCGGCAATGGTCGACGCACCATAAGGCGTGCCTCCACCTACCTGAGAGATATCAAACAGCTCCGGCGTGGTGTAGCCGATTGGCACAATAACCATGCCGTGGTGCGCCAGAGTCGTCCAGGTGGAGGTGATGGTCATTTCTTGCCCACCGCCGGTGGCGGTCGACGTGAATACACTGGCCACCTTGCCAGCCAGAGCGCCCTTGGCCCAGAGCCCGCCGGTCTGATCGAAAAAGGTGCGCACCTGCCCGGCCATGTTGCCAAAGCGGGTGGGCGTGCCAACGATGATGGCATCGTAATCTGCCAGCTCTGTTGGCGTGGCCACTAGCGCAGCCTGGTCAACTTTGCCTCCTGCACCTTGGAAGGCTTCGGCATCCATGGTTTCCGGTATACGTTTCACGGTGACCTCTACGCCATCGACGCCACGGGCGCCCTCAGCAACTTTGTTCGCCATGGTTTCAATATGGCCGTACATGGAATAGTAAAGAACCAGAATCTTCGTCATTTCGATGTCCTCTTTGGGTTTGGTTTTGTGTTTATGTACACTTCTTTCAGTCTGGGAAGGCAGGTAAAACACACTAAGAAACTGTAAATATGCAACCTACCTCCATCCAGCCAGCTTAGCGGCTTATGCCACATCGACCAGCACGATTTCGCTGTCTTTCAGAGCACTCACTTTCAGCAACTGCTCGTCGCTAACTGCAACACCGTCGCCGGCAGAGACAACCACATCATTAATATCAATCCTGCCGGCTGCCGGCACCAGATAGACCCTGCGCCCGGGGGCGATCTGATATTCGGCACTCTTACCGGCTTCCAGCGTTGCCGCCGCCAGGCGAGCATCCGTGCGTATTGGCAAAGCCCCATCATCGCCAGGAATACCGCTGGCGAGGGTCACAAAGGAACCACTGCGGTCGCCCTTCGGAAACGGCTTGGTTCCCCAGGTAGGTGGCATGCCCGCTTCACCGGGCATAATCCAGATCTGGAAGACCTGGGCGGGCTCGTCCTCTTCGTTCACCTCACTGTGAGCAATACCTGTTCCGGCACTCATTACTTGCACATCACCAGCTTCAGTGCGGCCCCGGTTACCCAGACTGTCCTGATGCGTAATAGCACCCTTGCGCACATAGGTGATGATCTCCATGTCCCGGTGTGGGTGACGGGGAAAGCCCGAATGTGGTGCGATGGTGTCGTCATTCCACACCCGGAGATTGCCCCAGTGCATACGGTTGGGGTCGTAATATTCTGCAAATGAGAAGTGGTGACGGGTATCCAGCCAGCCATGGTGGGCACCGCCAAGTTCACTGTAGGGTCGACGTTCAATCATTTCAAACTCTCCTGTTTCGCATAATCGTGACGGTAAAACCTGTTGCCTCAAGGAATCAGGACGATTTTTTCAGCCCCACCTTCATCCACTCGACGATAGGCTGCAACAGCCTCCGAAAGCGGCAGCTCAGTAAAGCTCTCTGGTATAGGTAACTTGCCCTCAAAGGCCTCGCTTAATTGCTCTAACATTTTTGCGCAGTCTTCCAGACTGTAGAGCAGGGAGTTAACGCCGATCACCGAGCCGCCGCGACGGTACAGGTTAAGAGCGGACATATTGATCATCCCATCCATCGGCGCTGCAATAACCGCAACGCGGCCAAACGCTGCTACCGTGTTAACCGCCGCCGGCAACCAGAAACCAGTGGTATCGAAAATCACCTCAGGCGATTGCTGCGCAAAACTATCCTGCGCCTGCTCTGCCAACTGATCCGCATCGGATAACTGAAACGCGCTGATGCCTTGCGTTTGTAGCTCCTGAACAACCTCGGCACGGCGCACGCCCAGGACAACATTGGCGCCCCTTGCCCTGGCCAGTGCCTGTGCTGCTCTGGCTACAGCTCCAGCTCCGATGACCAGGAACCGGGTACCTGCTTTAACCTTGCTTCGCTCCAGAGCATCCCATGCGGTGATGTAAGGAACGCCGAAGGTGGCGGCCTGTACAAAGGTTAGCGATCCCGGCTTGAGTGCAATCGCATTCGCTGGCACAACCACATACTGAGCGTGGCAGCCATCCTGCGTGAAACTGAAGCCCTTACCCGTACCGCCCCAGACCGCTTTGCCTAAAAGCTCTTCGGGCCCCTCCACAATCACACCGGAGAAATCCCTGCCAGGAATGCGCGGTGTTGTGGTGTAAGGAAAGCGCCCGAGAACATTCTTCAGATCGCTGGGGTTCAGGCCGGCAGCCCGCACCTCCACGAGAACCTCGTCGGCACCGGCCACAGGAGTGGGCACATCGTTTAATTGCAATGATTCGAGTGAGCCTGCTGCAGAAAACTGTATGGCTTGCATGGTCAACCTCGCTAAATGAACTTAAAGTTTCGCTTCGCCTAAACGCTTCTGAAGCACTTTATCCAGTGCAAGCTTTCCGCCGTTGGTATTGAACAGTATTTGCGTAACTTTGGGGTTCATGATGTTCCCTCCCATAGTAATCTGTTAGCTTCCTACTGAAGCCTCGTTCCATGTGATGGGACTACTTTACTAATGCTTGTTCAAATGAATAAGTGGGTCATCATTGCATTACTATCAACACGGCGTTGATAATCCATAAAACCACAGAATCAGGATGGAGCTATGGATCGTCTCGATGCTATGCGCGCTTTCGTTACAGTAGTGAGTGAAGGTGCTTTCACCCGCGCCGCCGATCGCCTTGATATGTCCCCACAGCTGGTCAGCAAGTATGTCTTTCAACTTGAAGAACACTTGGGTGTACGCCTGCTCAACCGCACCACCCGGCGCCTTCACCTTACGGAGGCGGGAGCCAGCTACCACCAACGGGCACAACAGGTGTTGCATGATATTGAAGACATGGAGTGCCAGATTGGCGATCTGCACACCGAAGCTCGCGGCCTGCTGAGAGTCAGTGCGCCGGTTTCCTTTGCGATCCGCCACATGGCACCCTTGCTAAGTGAATTCCAGAAAGCCCACCCAGGCGTAGGTATCGACTTGCAGCTGAACGACCGCAAAGTGGACGTGGTTGAAGAGGGGTTTGACGTGGTACTGCGGATCGGCCATCTGAAAAGCTCCTCTCTTATCGCCAAGCGCATTGCTCCGATCCGAATGGCAGTGTGCGCTTCACCAGATTACCTGAAACAAAATGGTACCCCAAAACACCTGGAAGACCTTCAGGGGCACCGTTATCTGCGCTACAGCTACATTGAGCTGGATTTCAGCCAACCTCTGCATCGGTGGCTGCAAAACAACGGCCAGAATGACAGCAATGGTATGACCAGCAACAACGGTGATGTACTGGTAGAAGCCGCGATCGCCGGTGCAGGAATTACCTTGCAGCCCACGTTTATTTCAGGCCCGGCCATCAAGGAAGGAAAGCTGCAGGCTATCCTGCAGGAGTACGAACCCGAGCCAATGGGACTTTATGCGGTGTACGCACACCGTCAGTTGCTCGCCAGCAAGGTAAGGAGTTTTGTTGATTTTATAAAGGGTTACTTTGGCGATCCGCCCTACTGGGACTGAACTGGCAATCTATTATGACTTCGCAGCTTCAAGCGCTTTGTAACGCTCCGCCAATTCAGCACGAATCGCACGACGTTCCTGTTCGGTCGCACTTTCACCAGTTGTGTAGCCAAGGAAATTAAAAGATGTGTGCGTATGGTTTTTGGTTCTACGGTGATCCTGGCAGACGATTCTGCAATGGCGCTATAGCTTCCAGTGCAGGGGATGCACTTTGGCTTATCGCCGCGATTGCTCTGGTCGTGAGCTTTTTGATTTGAGCAGTTTGATGGTCGACTCCTGGATTTTATTGTGCTGGATATGACCATCTCATGGGTTTTTTTTCCTTATAGCAACTCAATATACAGTATCCGTTGCCGTGATGCCCATCTTGTG
>NZ_JBQDCO010000089.1:0-4216 GCF_052091845.1 Marinobacter sp.
GGCTTGGCTTGCGGACGAGGTGAACGACAACCGTCGGGCTTGAGGTGCTAACGCCCGGCTCACGCGCCGGTTTGGAGCAGCGAAGCAGCGGAAAACCGGTCGCTGTGCAGCCGATTGTTAAAGCCTGCCCAGCCAATACTGTGGACGCCGCCGGTCATGTGAAACAGCCAGAATCTGAAAGCCATCAGGCCTTTCTCGGTAAACGATAGACAGGGGAAATCTGTGAAGGGGTGCTCTACGAATATCTGGCTGCAGTTCAACTTGCCAGGCTTTTGGTGACTCGCCAACTAAAGTGGCCAAGGCCTCAAATTCCTCTATGAAGGCACCACCCAATCCTGGAACTTTTGATTCGTAATAGCCAACTGACTCCAGGAACTCGGCTTCCGCTGCCGGGTGAAAAGAATAGTTCATTTGATCAGTGCTCTAGCCTTCCTCATGACATCCTCACCAGACACAGCCTGGACTGTGCCATTGTCGAGCTCTTCGCCTCTGCGTCGAGCCTCAAGCAACCAATCGGATTTGAGTTCGTCTTCTGACGGAGACTCCAGACTCAATACCAGTCGCTGGATCAACTGGGCTCGCTCTTCTTGAGGAAGGTGGAGCGCCGCGTCTTCAATTTTCTGGAGATTCATAAAAAAACCTCTCATTCACGTATTGTCCAATTTTGACACGGATGGCTATCAGGTGCCACGACTCGGTTTTTATGCTTTAACAGCGTATTAGACCGCCCTCTTCATTATTGCAAAAAAGTGACCTCCACATTTTCGCAATATACCTGAACGCCATTTTATTTAAATATCAACAACCTAACAGAAATAACGGCCAAAAATCCCGTAATATCGCGACGTCATCATTATTGCAATAACACCGCACGGCACCTTCAGGGCCAATACTCAGCAGAATTTAGCCAAAAGGCCAGCACTCACCCTAGCCCATCCGCAGTCAGCTTTCCTTGAACCTTTGCAATACTTTGTTAATTCTGAAAAAACTGCGCGCGGGGCCATTGTTACCGGTAACGGCACAAGAAGGGCCTTAAATAAGAACGGGGGCATTCGGAGGGAAAACCACAACCCCGGGCAACATGCCCGGGGTTGTGAACAGCAGTCTTACTGAACTTTGGGGTCCAGCTCTCCTGCTTCGTAACGCTCGAACATGCGCTCAAGGTTGATTGGTTTGATCTTGCTGGCTTGGCCGGCACAACCAAAGGCTTCATAACGTGCAACACAGATATCAGTCATTGCCGCCATAGTGGCCTTCTGGAATTTGCGTGGGTCGAACTCGGCCGGGTTCTCAGCCAGGAAGCGACGCACAGCACCGGTACTGGCCAGGCGCAAGTCGGTATCTATGTTTACTTTACGCACGCCGTGCTTGATGCCTTCTACAATTTCCTCAACCGGTACACCGTAGGTTTCGGGAATCTCACCGCCGTACTGGTTGATAATTTCCAGCCACTCCTGAGGTACGGAGCTGGAGCCGTGCATAACCAGGTGGGTGTCTGGTATGCGCTTGTGGATGGCTTTGATCTGTTCGATAGCCAGGGTGTCACCCGTGGGTGGGCGAGTGAACTTGTAGGCACCGTGGCTGGTGCCGATGGCGATGGCCAGTGCGTCTACGTGGGTTTTTTTCACGAAGTCGGCGGCTTCTTCCGGGTCGGTCAGCATTTGGCTCATATCGAGGGTGCCTTCGGCGCCAACGCCGTCTTCTTCACCCGCCTGGCCGGTTTCCAGTGAGCCCAGGCAGCCCAGCTCGCCCTCTACAGACACGCCACACGCGTGTGCCATGTCTACGGTGCGGCGGGTTACGTCTACGTTGTAGTCGTACTCTGTTGGGGTTTTGCCGTCTTCACCCAGAGAACCGTCCATCATCACGGAGCTGAAGCCCAGCTGAATGGAGCGCTGGCAAATGGCCGGGCTGGTGCCGTGGTCCTGGTGCATAACAACAGGAATGTGCGGCCACTCTTCAATGGCTGCAAGAATCAGGTGGCGCAAGAAAGGGGCACCGGCGTATTTGCGGGCTCCGGCGGAGGCCTGAACAATCACCGGGGAATCGGTTTTGTTGGCGGCTTCCATAATAGCGCGCATTTGTTCCAGGTTGTTTACGTTGAAGGCTGGCACACCGTAACCATGCTCGGCGGCGTGGTCCAGCATTTGCCGCATCGAAATCAGGGCCATTTGGTTGTCTCCTTGTTTAAATAACAGTTTGGGCAATCGTAGTTAATTTGTTTCAGCGCAGACCTTTGGACTTGGAGTCTGCTGCGGCAGGGGCGGTGGCGCTTTCCGGGACACGCTGTAAATACATCCCTGTACGCTTGACGGCAGCATCCTTGCTGCCGACAGTCCCGGAAAGCGCCACCGCCCCTGCCTTGCGATTCTTGCTTTGGGTTGAACGGCTTATTTTCCGCGTTCTTCCAGTACGGCTACAGCCGGTAGCACCTTGCCTTCCACAAACTCCAGAAAGGCACCACCGCCGGTGGAAATATACGAGATCTTGTCAGCTATGCCGTATTTGTCAACGGCAGCCACTGTGTCGCCACCACCGGCAAGGGAGAAGGCGTCGCTTTCGGCGATGGCTTCGGCCAGGGTTTTGGTGCCGTTGCCAAACTGCTCAAATTCGAATACGCCTACAGGGCCATTCCAGAGGATGGTTTTTGCGCTCTTGAGCAGTTCGGCGAACTGGCCAGCGGTTTCAGGGCCGGCGTCCAGGATCATATCGTTTTCGGTGACGTCGGAGATGTTCCGGATGGTGGCTGTCGCATCTTCCGCGAATTCGCTGGCAACCACCACGTCGACGGGCAGCGGGATATTCACGCGGGAGGCGATGTCTTTGGCGGTATCCAGCAACTCGTGCTCGCATAGGGACTTACCTACCGGGTGGCCTGCGGCGGCCAGGAAGGTGTTGGCAATGCCACCCCCGACGATGATCTGGTCACACACTTTCTCCAGGGCATTCAGCACGTCGAGTTTGGTGGAGACTTTGGCGCCACCAACAATGGCAACAACCGGCTTGGCCGGGTTATCCAGAGCTTTGCCAAGGGCGTCCAACTCTGCCGCCAGCAATGGGCCGGCGCAGGCTTCCGAAGCAAAACGCGCTACGCCGTGGGTTGAAGCCTGGGCACGATGGGCTGTGCCGAATGCATCCATTACGTAAACATCGCACAGGGCAGCGTATTGTCTGGCCAATGCTTCGTCGTCTTTCTTCTCGCCTTTATTGAAGCGCACGTTCTCAAACAGCACGACTTCGCCGTCGGCTACTTCAACGCCGTTGAGGTAGTCTTTAATCAGCCGCACTTCCTGGCCCAGCACTTTGGTGAGGTGTTCGGCCACTGGCTTCATGGACGATGCTTCGTCGTAAACGCCTTCTTCCGGGCGACCCAGGTGGGACATCAACATCACTTTGGCGCCGGCATCGCGGGCGGCCTTGATGGTGGGCAGGGACGCGCGGATGCGGGCATCGCTGGTCACTTCGCCGTTTTTGACCGGTACGTTCAGGTCTTCGCGGATGAGAACCCGCTTGCCGGCGAGGTTCAGGTCGGTCATTTTCTTGATGGCCATGATCTGAGTTCCGTTTTCAGGTTGTTGGCTATGGGTGTTGGGGAGGGGACTTGCCCCCCTCTCCCCGGCCCTCTCCCGCAAGGGGAGAGGGAGTAAACAATCGTAGACGCAGCTTTAGCCCCTCTCCCCTCGCGGGAGAGGGGTTGGGGAGAGGGGGCTGCCTACCCCGCTCCTTCCAACCAGCTCTGGCTCACGTCCAGCATTCTGCTGGCAAAGCCCCATTCGTTATCAAACCAGCACAGCAATTTCACCATGGTGCCCCGGGTTACTCGGGTTTGGCCGCCATCTACTACGCCAGAATGGGCGTCGTGGTTGAAATCGGAGCTGGCCAGCAGTTCGTCGGTGTAACCGAGTATGCCTTTCAGAGGGCCGTTTGCGGCAGACTTCAGCACTTGGTTCACAGATGCCACATCGGTGGCCTGGCCCACGTTGAACACCATGTCGATAGCGGACACGTTCATGGTGGGTACGCGCAGAGCAACAGAACTGAAACGGCCTTCCATGTGCGGAAGCAACCGCTCAACACCCCGCGCCAACCCGGTGTCCACAGGCACTATGTTGTGGAGTGCACTGCGGGTTAAGCGCAAGTCCTGGTGGTGATAAGCGTCGATTACCGGCTGGTCGTTCATGGCGGCGTGGATGGTGGTGGTACTGCCCTGCTCCAC
>NZ_JBQDCO010000090.1:0-4209 GCF_052091845.1 Marinobacter sp.
TTCGATCGCAGTTATTATCCCTGCCTGGAGAAAACCCAAGGCCTTCCATTTGCTTTTTACATTCGAGCGGGTCACGACGGCACTGGCACCCAACGCGCTATCGAAAGCATTACCACCGGGTTGCGCTGGAAAGCTGTTCAGGAGCCACTGGTATGTCGGGGCGAATATCGAGATGAGTTTGAAGGGCAATGCCGTGAGCTGGGGATGTATGTTGCAGCCAGCCTGGATGCAGGGCTGTTCTGAGGCGAGCTAGCTGGCGAAACGATTATAAAAACCTTCGATGCGCGACAGGGCGTTATCTACCGTTCTGGAATATCCCTTTTTATTGAGGCAGTAACTGAACTGCACGCTTATCCGGTAGCCAGCCTGAAAGGGAAGGCACTCCACCACTCGGGCGCAAACCTTCGACTCATTGATGTACTTGCCTTCAAAATCCATAAGCAGGCGCGTGCCTGGCTCTATGGGCCGAGGACTTAGTACAGCCATGCCGTAACGGTTCAGATCAAGACAGGTAACTTGCGCTGGGTTCTTGCCGCAGCGGAGCAACCTGCGCTCGCGTATCTGCACTCTCAGGCAGGAGGCCGGATAGCGATCCTTGATCCTGCGATCTGCGGAATCACTCATCATAGGCAGGCATCCATTGCGTATTTTGTAATTGTTATTGCCGACTATAAAGTCAAAAAGACATTGTCGGAAGGTTAAGTGTAGTGTTCGGGTATGGATGAGAACAACGAGGGGGCGAAAAAGTGTGAGGTTGATCACAAAGAAGGCCTTCCCGGAGCGTTTGCTACAATTCTTTCCTGTGAGCGCGACAGACGGGTTCGCAGAACCTACAATGACCGGCCAATGAGTCAACTGTTACAGGACCCAACCTTGAAGCCACTGTCTCTGCCCCAGCTGTACAAAGCCTGTGTTCTGAAAGAACTGCCGTTCAAATCCACCAGACAACTGGAGCCTCTGGCTGAAATTGTAGGCCAGAATCGCGCCCAGGAAGCGGTACGCTTTGCGCTGGCTATGCCCCATGGTGGCTATAACGTGTATGCCGTAGGGCGTAACGGTCTGGGCAAACGCACGATGATGCTGCGTTACTTGGAGCATCACCTGGATACTAAGCAGCAAAGCCATGACTGGTGTTATGTGGCTGACTTTGAGGAACCACGGGTTCCCAAGTTGCTTCAATTGCCAGCGGGTAAGGGAGTGCGGCTGAAGCAGGATATGGAAAAGCTCATGAGCCGGCTGGTGAAAGTTATTCCTCAGACCTTCGACAGTGACAGCTTTTTGGAGCGCTCCGAGCAGTTGAAAGAAGAGTATGGGAAGAAGCAGGAAGATGAGCTTGAAAAAGTGGCCGCACAGGCGCGCCGAAAGAAAGTCAGCCTGAATATTACGACTCCCGGCGGTTACCGACTGGTGGCGATGAAGGGTGATAAGCCTCATACCGCAGAGACGTTCAAGGCACTAACGGACGCTCAGCGTGACAAATATGAAGATTCGATCAACAAGCTTGAGAAAAAGCTTCGTCAAGCGCTACGCAAATTGGCGGACTGGGAGCAGGAGTATGCCGACAAGCAACAAGCGCTGAATAAGGAAACTCTGGAAGGTATATCTGGCCACCAGATTGATGCGCTGATTGAAAGCTACAAGAATCTTCCAGATGTGGTTGGCTACTTTGAAGCTGTGCGGGCGGATTTGGTTGAGAATTTAGAGATTTTTCTTGATGACAACGAAGAGCAGGCAGCCATTGCCTATGCGTCGTTGGATAAGAAAATGCCGCGTCGTTATCTCGTCAACGTGCTGGTACACCAGAAGACCAACGAAGTTCCCATGGTGGTGGAAGACAACCCGACTTATCACAATCTGTTTGGATACGTGGAGAATGTCACCTACAAGGGCACAGTATTCACTGATTTTTCTCTGATTCGTGCGGGCAGCCTGCACCGTGCCAACGGTGGCTATTTGTTGATGGATGCCATCAAGATGCTGGAGCAGCCTTTTGTTTGGGATGGGTTGAAGCGGGCCCTGCGCGCCAGATCCATTCAGATCAATTCCCTTGAGCGGGAACTGACCCTGTCAGGGACTATCTCGATTGAGCCCCAGGGTGTGCCGCTGGATGTGAAGCTCGTGCTGTTCGGTGATCGTGAAACCTGGATGTTGCTACAGGATTACGATCCTGAGTTTGCCGAGCTGTTTCGCGTTACGGCGGACTTCGAGAATGAGATGTACCGTTCGGAAGACAGCCAGGTGATGTACGCTAAGTTTATTGCCAGCGTGGTTAAAGAAAAGAGCCTGCTGCATTGCTCAAACAAAGCGGTGGCAAGAGTCATTGAGTACAGTGCCCGTATGGCAGAGCACCAGGACAGACTCTCGTTGCACGCGGCTAATATTGCCAATTTGCTCCGGGAATCGGACTACTGGGCACGGCAGGCCGGCGCTAAATTGATTCAGGATATTCATGTGGAGAGGGCGTTGGAAAGTGCCAAATACCGAAGCAGCCGGATTCGCGATCAATTTTATGATTCAATCCGCGATGGCTCCACGTTGGTGTCGACGCAAGGCTCGGTTGTTGGTCAGGTTAATGCGCTGTCTGTGCTGTCCACCGGCGGGTTTGAGTTTGGTTTATCCAACCGAGTAACCGCCACCTGCTATTATGGAGACGGCGGGATTATGGATATTGAGCGGGATGTGAAACTGGGAGGCAACATTCACTCCAAGGGCGTGATGATTCTTAGCTCTTGGCTTGCGTCTCACTTTGCTGTGAACGATCCGATGCACTTGTCTGCGAGCCTAACATTTGAGCAGAACTATGGTGAGGTGGACGGTGATAGTGCCTCGTTGGCAGAGCTCTGCGCGCTGATATCCTCGATTTCGGGTATTCCTGTGCGGCAGGAACTGGCCATTACGGGTTCTGTTAACCAGTTTGGCGAGGTGCAGCCTATTGGCGGGGTTAACGAAAAAGTTGAAGGCTTCTTTGCCACCTGTCAGCTTAAGGGTGGGCTAACGGGTACCCAAGGCGCGATTGTGCCGGCCAATAATGTGCAGAACCTCATGCTCGACAGCGAAGTGGTTCAAGCTGTACGGGAAAGCCGGTTTTCCGTGTACGCGGTTTCGAGTGTTGAGGAGGCCGTAACTTTGCTTTTGGGCAAGTCAGCCGGTAAGGCAGACAGCAAAGGCAACTATCCGAAACAGAGCGTTTTTGGCATTATCCAGCAGCGGCTTGAGAAAATGCGTGAGCACGAGCGCCAAGAACACGCCAAGGACGATCAGAAAGATCCGTCAATTCACTGAATAGCGGCCAAAATAAAACAGACAGGAGAGAGCACACCCATGACTGATATCCAGCAAACTGTGTACGTGGTAGAGGACGACGAGGCAGTTCGTGACTCACTGGAGCTGTTATTGAGGTCTGACGAAAAAACGGTCAAAACCTATGAGAGCGCAGCGGTATTTCTCAAGGATTACTCCGAAACTATGGCCGGGTGCATTGTGCTGGATATTCGCATGCCGGGCATGGACGGCATGGAGTTGCAGAAAAAGCTGAACGAGAAGCACTCTATTCTGCCGATCATTTTTGTGACCGGGCATGGCGATGTGCCCATGGCCGTAGACGCCATGAAAGAAGGCGCTGTGGACTTTATTCAGAAGCCATACCGCGAGGAGGCGCTGCTTGAGAAAATCGAAGCTGCGCTGGAGCAGGATCTGGAACAGCGCAAAACCCTTGATGAAAAACAGGAGATTATTCGCCGGATCAAAAGCCTGACCCCTCGTGAACACGAGATCATGGATCGCATGATAGAAGGCCAGGCCAACAAGGTAATCGCTATCGAGCTGGAGATTAGTCAGCGCACCGTAGAGATTCACCGTTCCCGAGTAATGCATAAGATGGGTACCCATTCATTGGCACACCTGGTTCGCATGGTGCTGTCCGTAAAGAACCTTATCGACGCGCGGTAATCCTGTCGGCATTATGCGGTTATCTTTTTGACCGGCCTTTTACTATATGACTGAAGTTGTCAGCGAAAATTCAGAGGTTACGGTTCTGCTCGTGGATGACAATCCACAGAACCTGAAAGTTCTCTATGAGACACTGAAAGACCAAGGCTACCGACTGCTGATTGCCAATGAAGGCGAGAAGGCGCTGGATCTTGCTCGTCGCCATCAGCCTGAAGTTGTCCTGCTTGATATCATGATGCCGGAAATGGATGGCTATGAGGT
>NZ_JBQDCO010000091.1:0-3208 GCF_052091845.1 Marinobacter sp.
AACGCCGACGCACGAGCAAGAAATTTCCCTGACATTACTTTTCTCCAGTTTCCGTTACAGCAAGAGCCCCTGAATGCTTATTTCCCGCGCGATCGTTGCAAGCTAGGTACATTTACAGGTTCAGATTATTAATTTTCCGAAATAATAGCATAGGTTTTGGCCATAAAATGCTGATTAGTATTCATTTCTGCAATTGTTTGTAACTCAATTTTGTCTGTTGAATCAGGGTGGGTTAGCCAGTTTCCTGAGGATCTACATCAATCATCCATTTAGCGCTTTTGGTGGTTCTTTCTTGCTCCAGGGTTTGGCAAATACTGGTGAGCAGTTTGTTCAGTCTTAGCCGGTTGTCTGTGTTCAGTACCAGTTGCGCCCGGTGTCTGTCGGCCCGGCGAGCGATCAGCGCGGGTAGCGGGCCCCAGGTTTCAATGCCGGGCGCGTTGGTGAGTGGTTTTATGCGATCCAGTAGTTGCAGGCTTTGCTCCATGGTGTCCGCTTCGGCCCGAAAAATCGCCATGGCGCGAAACGGCGGAAACTGCCCGGCTTCGCGTTCCTCAAGAAGCTGGTCGGCCATGTCCAGGTAGCGGCCATTGCAGAGTGTTCTTAGCAGTGGGTGGTCGCTGTGGCAGGTTTGCACAACCACGTTGCCTGCTTTGGTGCCGCGCCCGGCCCGCCCGCTTACTTGCAGTAATAGTTGAAGCAGTTGCTCTGGTGCTCTGAAATCGACGCTGAAAAGGCCTCCGTCGGCGTTGATCGCCACTACCAGGGTCACATTCGGGAAGTCATGGCCTTTGGCCAGCATTTGCGTGCCAACCAGTATGCAGGGCTTGCCGGTGTTTACCTGCTTCAAAATGTTTTGAATGCTGCCCTTGCGTTGGGTGCTGTCCCTGTCCACACGAACGATGGGGGTGTCCGGAAAGTGAGCGGCCAGGATGTCTTCGGTTTGCTCAGTGCCTTGGCCAACGGGTTTGAAAGCTTGGCTTTTGCATTTGGGGCAGGTTTCGGTAGCCGGTGCCTGATAGTCGCAGTGGTGGCATCGCATTGCCCTGTCGCGGCGGTGATAGGTAAGCCGTGTGTCGCAGCGGGGGCACTCAACCATGTGGCCGCAATCAAAACACATCATTACCGGTGCAAAGCCGCGGCGGTTTACAAACACCAGTGCCTGATTGCCGCTATCCAGAGTTTGCCGCAGGGCTTGCAGGGCGGGGCGCGACAAGCCACCTTCAAGTGGCCGGCTGCGTATGTCCAGCAGGCTGATCGATGGTGGTACAGCGCTGCCCGCACGTTCTTCAAGCCGAATCAGGCGGTATTTGCCGCCAAGGGCGTTGTGGTAAGACTCCAGCGAAGGCGTAGCCGAGCCCAGGATCACCGGGCAGCGGTTCAGGTGGGCGCGATAAACGGCCACGTCTCGGCCGGAGTAGCGAAAGCCTTCGCCCTGTTTGTACGAGCTGTCGTGCTCTTCGTCTACGATCAGGGTTTTCAGGTTGGTGAATGGCAGCAGTACGGCAGAGCGCGTACCAATAAGGATAACCGGCTCGCCATTACGGATTCTCAGCCAGGCGTTCAGTCGCTCGCTGTCGTTCAGGGCGGAGTGCCATACCACAATGCGCTCGCCGAAATAGCGTTGGAACCGGGCAACGGTTTGCGGTGTCAGGTTTATTTCCGGCACCAGTACCAGTGCCTGGTCTTGAGGTGTGAGGTTCTGTTTTAGATAGTGCAGATAAATCTCTGTTTTACCGCTGCCTGTTATGCCGTATAGAAGGGATGCGTTAAAGCCGTCTTCGGGGGGTGGCAGTTGGCAGGCTGCTTCGTGTTGTGCGGCCGAAAGTTCCGGGGCGGCTACGGTTTCATTGTGCTTTTGGCCCTGGGTGTGTTCCTCGGCTGGTGTTATTGCCCGAATCAGGTCTTTGTTGCTTAGCGTTTTTAGCTGCGCACGGGTGAACCCCGCCCGGATTATGTCGCTGCCTTTTGCGCCGGTTTTGTGCTGCGCAATCCAGTCCAGCAGATGTTTTTGTTTGTGGGCATTTTTAGGCAATATTGCGCTACTGCCGCTGGCTTGCCACCAGTCTTCGCTTTTTTCGATGGCTGGCCGGCCCCGGCGTAATGCGGGGGGTAGGGCGGTGAATAAGCATTCACCCAGGGGGTGTTGGTAATAATCACTGGCCCAGCTTAGTAGCTGAAAGGTTTCTTTGGGTAGTGCGGGCCATGTTTCCAGTGCGCTATGAATAGGCTTAAGGGTGATGCCTTCCGGTGGCGTGATGTTGGTTTCCACCACCAGGCCAATGGCTTGTTGGCGCCCGAAAGGGATTTTTACCCGTTGGCCGGGCTGCAGAATAAGGCCGGCCGGCACAATATAGTCGAAGAGCCTTCTGAGTGGCCGGTTCAGTGCAATGCGAGCTGTGGATGGCACTGAGTGCTCCTTGTAGTAAGGCTTGCCTGCCAGGGTAATTGCAAGTAAGATTCGCGGTCTGTTTCTGGCAGGGCATGGATTGTGCCCCGTCTTCTTCATTGATTCAAATATGCGGTGCTTGGCACCAGGGTGGTCATGATCGCCCCGTGATCGAGTAGCGGCATAACCTACAGAGGTTCCCCATGAAAGAAGGTATTCACCCTAAGTACAACGACATCACTGCCACGTGTTCTTGCGGTAGCGTGATGAATACTCGTTCCACATACGGTAAAGATCTGCAGCTTGATGTTTGCTCACAGTGCCACCCATTCTACACTGGCAAGCAGAAAGTTATGGATACCGGTGGTCGTATCGATCGCTTCCAGAAGCGTTTTGGTGGTCGTATCGCCGGCGGCAAGAAAGATTAATTCTTGCAGCAGAGTCAAAAAAAGCGCCTGAGGGCGCTTTTTTTGTGAATGGCCGAAATAAATGCTTAGTTTTTGATTATACGCAATTAGCCGTATTGACTGGTCATGATTTGCTCGGTAAGCCCTTGTCGTTTTGGGACGGGCGCGCCATAATGACGCGCTCCCTTGAGTAGGCTCTTGCCTTTTGAGGGCTTATTACCTTTTAACGTGACAAACGGAACAGTGGCAATGTCTCAAGATCTGAAAGAAGCAGCCCTTGAATATCACGCCAAGCCGCGGCCTGGGAAAATCAGTGTAGAAATCTCTAAGCCGACAGCGACCGCACGCGACCTGGCTTTGGCGTACAGCCCCGGGGTTGCCGAGCCAGTCCGCGAGATCGCTAAGGACCCGGAGA
>NZ_JBQDCO010000092.1:0-3155 GCF_052091845.1 Marinobacter sp.
GTCAGGCCTGCATCCACAAAACCGTAGCCTGGTGTGCCTTCGTCCATGCTCTTGCGACCGAGAGAATCACTGGTCTCACCACGAACATTGCCATCCAGCCAAAGGTTAAGCAGGGCTGTCGTTTGCCAATCCAGTCCCGCATTCAGCATATGCTTGGGGATCTTGTTTAACGGCTCGCCCTTGTAGTCACCGGATTTCTGCTCGGAGTGGGTAAAAGTATAACTGGAACTGAAGCCCACCGTTTCAGTGATGCCGTAATCAAAGGTGAGTTCCACGCCTCGCATCATGGCTTTATCAATATTTTCGCGCTTGCTCAGGAACAGGTAATCGTTGCCCTCGTAAGTGCAATTCCAGGTTGAGGGATCATCCGAATCACCGCCCGAATCACAAAAACGATCTTCAGCGATTTTATCCTTGAAGTCAGTATGGAACAGCATAACACTGGCATTCATATCCATCAGGCGGTCGTCAAACACAAAACCAAGCTCGTAACTGGTGCTGGTTTCCGGGTCCAGATCTTCATTACCAATAATCAGTGCCCGGGAGTGCGGCGCCGGTGAGTTCGGCCCACCGGTCCGACGGCCAAAGCCTTCGGTGGCGTCCGGCAGGCTGGGTTGCCTGTAGCCTGTGGAAACCCCGCCTTTAAACGTCCATTCAGGTGTCAGATGATAGTTAGCATAGAGGCGCGGGCTCAGGTGGCCACCAAACAGTTCATCGTCGTTGTAACGCACGCCAGTGGTCACGTTCAGATCGCTGGTTACCGACCACTCCACCTCGGCGAACACGGCCGCAATCCAGCGATCCACCTTCGAGGAGGCTGAATCCACGGTTCCCAGCAAACCATTAGACTCATCCACCAAGTCCTCATACTTATACTGACCACCAAAAGTCAGCATGTGGTTACCCATAAACAGAGTGCCCTGAGTGTTAAAGGTAGAGACTTCCTCTTTCTTCTTGTCGAGTTGAACCACCTCGGAAGCATCATGCTGCAGATAGGAATTCAGCATCAGATTGCCGTAGTTACCCTGATGGGTCAGTGCATAAACATCTTTTTTGTAGTTGGTACTGTTGGGATCAGCATCAGCAGCAATGCTGACGCCTGGGGTATGGCGGAAGTCGAGCTCGGACGCACTGTAGCTCAAGCCAAATTCGTTGGCTTCATCTGGCGTCAGAATCAGCTTGGCGCCAGCCTGCTTGTCGGTTCTATCCGGTATGCTTTCTGCGCTTTTAATGCCTGCAATAAACGTGGATTCTTCCGAGCCCTGCCAGGAACCGTTAACCTGCGCTGAAAGCAATCCCGGAATCAGAGGGCCACTGGTAAAAAGACTGACCTGCTGCTCATCTTCATTAACATCCGTGAACGATTTGGTGTATTCCGTAGAAACCGTACCAGACCAGGTATCCGCAGACTTTTTGGTGATTATGTTGATCACACCACCCATGGCTTCCGAGCCATAAAGCGACGACATGGGGCCACGAATCACCTCAACCCGTTCGATCATAGAAGCAGGCGGAAGCGCAATCTGCTTACCACCGCCCGTGCCATTGGTGTTGACGTTACGACCGGATGAAACCGGGCGGCCATCAATCAAATAAAGCGTGTAGTCACCGCTCATCCCGCGAATCGTAATATCCTTGGATTTACCGCCACCACTGACATACGCGCCCGGTATATTTTTCACCGCATCGCTGATGTCATCAAAAGAGCGCTTGCTCAACTCTTCCCCGGAGATAGCCGAGATACTTGCGGGTGCATCAGAGATGTTCTGCTCAAACCCGGCAGCCGTCACGACTATCTCACCCAGCTCAACCGGCTGGGGTTGAGCTGTGGCAACACTGCCGGTACCCGCCAGGGCGATGGAAGATGCCAGCAGAGAAATGCGGCGCATAAAAGACTCCTTGTTTATTCCGTTACGCTAAAAACCACCGCACCTATAAATTGGCCTGAGTTATTTACAACCAATTACAAATGCAAATGACACTCATTGGCAGCGGACGTTACCACAAGTTAAGTCTTTAAATGCTGGAATGATGTGTTCCATATTCTGGAACGGGTGCAGGGATGCTTACTTTTCCTGGCTCTTGCCAGTTCGAAGGAGTAGCACTTGTCACATGATTGATAAAAGCCCTAACGCGCCTTGGCAGCGCGCCATGGGGATAAAGTAGCGACACCGGCAGAACCGGCCCCTGCCAGTCGGGCAAGCATGACTCTAAAGTGCCAGGGTGAGCACTGAGCCGGCGCTCCACCAGCCAGTGCGGCATTAGCCCCAAGCCGCGGCCATCGGCAATTGCATCGCCCTGCACACTGAACTGATCTACAGTAAAGGCGCGCTGTGGCGGGCTGAGTGGGTAGGCATCCCCGCAGGAGCGCTGAAGCGTTAAGCCCGCACTATTGGTGCCGAGCATATCCACCCATACATGGGCTTTCAGATCGCCTGGCGTGTTCGGGTAGCCATAGCGCGCAAAGTACGCCGGGCTTGCGTAGACACCTTGCGATAAATGGCCTAGAGGCTTTTGCCGAAGCGCCGTATCACCTGGACTACCCACCCAAACACACACGCCATCATTCATGGTTTCGGGAATAGTCCTCTGGGTTTGAACGGACACGCTCAGGCCGTCATAGCGAGCCATGAAAGACTCAACCACCTGTGAAAACCAACCGCGCACCAAGGATTCGTGGCAGCACAGCACAAGTTTTCCACTCACCTCTTCCTTCAACTCATCCAAGGCTTCCCGACCCTGAAAGGCTAATTCCAAAATGTCTGTACTGTAGCGATAAAACAGGCGACCTGCTTCATTTGGCATAACGCGCCGGGATTCACGCCGCAAAAGCGGCTGGCCTACCACGTCTTCGAGATTACGAATTTTTCGGCTCAGGGTAGATTTTGGCAGGTTAAGTTCTCGAGTGCTGGCGGTAAGGCTCCCGGTTTTCACAACTGAAACAAACACTTCCAGCTCTTTCAGATCATACATCTTTTTTTCGTTCCATAATTAGCAACTATTTGTGCCAACTTATCATCTTCAAAACGATAATACGAACAATTATCATTAATTGTTTAGCTCGCTCACAATCTATATCCTCTTGTGCCATTAACCATTCAGGAGTCTGTTCATGCCTAACCCGCTCACCACCTTCTTACTCAAACAAACACTAG